>JAEUPJ010000083.1 GCA_016790285.1 Roseateles sp.
GTGTCGCGGATCTCCTGCAGCACGTCGTCGACCTGCGTCGATGC
Source organism: Roseateles sp. (assembly GCA_016790285.1). Classification (GTDB taxonomy): domain Bacteria; phylum Pseudomonadota; class Gammaproteobacteria; order Burkholderiales; family Burkholderiaceae_C; genus Pelomonas. Next base: position 45 of record JAEUPJ010000083.1, read on the forward strand.
CGGCCGCACCTCGACCTCCGGGTCGACCAGGCCGGTCGGCCGCACCAGTTGCTCGACGACCTGGCCCGCGTGGTCGCGCTCGTAGTCCGCCGGCGTCGCGGTGACGAAGACCGCCTGGCGCACCTTGTGCTCGAACTCCGCGAACTTCAGCGGGCGGTTGTCGAGCGCACTCGGCAGGCGAAAGCCATACTCGACCAGCGTCGTCTTGCGCGCGCGGTCGCCGTTGTACATCCCGCCCAGCTGGCCGACCAGCACGTGGCTCTCGTCGAGGAACATCAGCGCGTTCGCGGGCAGGTAGTCGACCAGCGTCGGTGGCGGGTCGCCCGGCGCGGAGCCCGAAAGGTGGCGCGTGTAGTTCTCGATGCCCTTGCAGTGGCCGACCTCCTGGAGCATCTCGAGGTCGAAGCGGGTGCGTTGCTCGAGGCGCTGCGCCTCGACCAGCTTGCCGTCCTTGACGAAGAAGTCGAGCCGCTCTCGCAACTCCTGCTTGATCGTCTCGATCGCCGACAGCACGCGCTCGCGCGGCGTCACGTAGTGGCTCGACGGGTAGACGGTGAAACGCGGCACCTTCTGCCGGATGTGGCCGGTGAGCGGATCGAACAGCTGCAGCGTCTCGACCTCGTCGTCGAAGAGCTCGATGCGCACCGCGAGCTCCGAGTGCTCGGCGGGAAAAATGTCGATCGTGTCGCCGCGCACGCGGAAGCTTCCGCGGCCGAACTCGGTCTCGTTGCGCGTGTACTGCATGCGGATCAGCTGCGCGATCAGGTCGCGCTGGCCGACCTTGTCGCCCACGCGGGTGATCAGCCGCATCTGCGTGTAGTCCTCGGGCTTGCCGATGCCGTAGATCGCGCTCACGGTGGCGACGATCACGGTGTCGCGCCGCTCGAGCACGCTCTTGGTGGCGGACAAGCGCATCTGCTCGATGTGCTCGTTGATCGACGAGTCCTTCTCGATGAACAGGTCGCGCTGAGGCACGTAGGCCTCGGGCTGGTAGTAGTCGTAGTAGCTGACGAAGTACTCGACGGCGTTCTTCGGGAAGAAGTCCTTGAACTCGCTGTACAGCTGCGCCGCCAGCGTCTTGTTGGGCGCAAAGACGATGGCCGGCCGCCCCAGCCGGGCGATGACGTTGGCCATCGTGAAGGTCTTGCCGGAGCCGGTCACGCCCAGCAGCGTCTGGTAGCTGAGGCCGTCGTTCACCCCTTCCACGAGCTGGGCGATGGCGGTCGGTTGATCCCCCGCGGGAGGGAAAGGCTGGAACAGCTGGAACGGTGAGCCTTCGAAGCTGACGAATTCGCCCTTGCGTTCCTCCGAGTCACTTTCGGGGGTGGACATGGCGTTCAAGGCTTCTCGCATGGGGGATTACCTGGGTTCGGCGGCAAAATTGCTGCACTGCATCGACTGCACTGTGAATACGGTCAGGTTAGCGCAGACCCTGATCTTTCAACCCTCCCCTGCTGCCAACGCCCTTTCAGGAACCTCGTCATGTCTTCTTTGTTCGCCGATGTCGCCCTTGCCCCCCGTGATCCCATCCTCGGCCTGAATGAGCAGTTCAACGCCGACACCCGCCCGGGCAAGGTCAACCTCGGCGTCGGCGTCTACTACGACGCCGCCGGCAAGCTCCCGCTGCTGCAATGCGTGCGCGAGGCCGAGGCGGCCATGGCGGCCGCCCCCAAGCCGCGCGGCTACCTGCCCATCGACGGCATCGCCGCCTATGACAAGGCCGTGCAGAAGCTCGTCTTCGGCAGCGAACTGAAAAACGTGGCCACGGTGCAGGCCCTGGGCGGCACCGGCGCGCTCAAGATCGGCGCGGACTTCCTCCAGCAGCTCAACCCGGGCGCCAAGGTGCTGATCTCCGACCCCAGCTGGGAAAACCACCGCGCCCTGTTTACCCAGGCCGGTTTCACCGTCGAGACCTACCCCTACTACGACGCTGACAAGAAGGGCATCAACTTCGCCGGCATGCTCGCCGCGCTGAACGCCGCCCCCGCCGGCACCATCGTCGTGCTGCACGCCTGCTGCCACAACCCGACCGGCTACGACATCACCGCCGCCCAATGGGCCGAGGTGGTCGCCGCCGTCAAGGCCAAGGGCCTGACGCCCTTCCTGGACATGGCCTACCAGGGCTTCGGCTTCGGCCTGAAGGAAGACGGCGAGGCGGTTCGCCAGTTCCAGGCGTCCGGCGTGGGCTTCTTCGTGTCGACCAGCTTCTCCAAGAGCTTCTCGCTGTACGGCGAGCGCGTGGGCGCCCTGAGCGTGTTCTGCAGCAGCGACGACGAGGCCGTGCGCGTGCTCTCGCAGCTCAAGATCATGATCCGCACCAACTACTCCAACCCGCCCACCCACGGTGCGCAGGTCGTGGCCCAGGTGCTGGCTGACGACAAGCTGCGCGCCATGTGGGAAGAAGAACTCGCCGGCATGCGCGTTCGCATCAAGGCCATGCGCTCGGCGCTGGTGGCCGCGCTCAAGGCCGCGGGCGTCACGCAGGACCTGTCCTTCGTCACCGAACAGCTTGGCATGTTCAGCTATTCCGGCCTGACCGCGGCCCAGATGCAGCGCCTGCGCAGCGAGTTCGGCGTGTACGGCGTCGACTCCGGCCGCATCTGCGTGGCCGCGCTCAACGATGGCAACCTGCCGACGGTGGCTGCCGCCATGGCGGCTGTCATCAAGGGCTGACGCGCCCCGCGTGCACCGTTGAAGTGCGCAGGATTGGCGGTTTGACCGCCAATCCATTGCTGCAGCGCACAACGCCGAAAACGTTTTCTGGCACCATTCCGGGGTTCCCAGGCCCCTCATGCAAGGTTTGCCATGCTGTATCAGTTCTTCGAAACCCAACGCGCCCTGATGAGCCCCTTCTCGGAGTTCGCGGCTGCGTCGGCCAAGCTCTACAGCCACCCGCTCTCCCCGTTCGCGCACACGCCCATGGCGCAGCGGCTCTCGGCCGGCCTGGACCTGATGCACCGGCTGGCCAAGGACTACGAGAAGCCCGAGTTCGACATCAAGACCGTCGAGGTGGACGGCGTCCAGGTGGCCGTGCAGGAGCTGGTGGCGCAGGAGAAGCCCTTCTGCCGCCTGCTGCGCTTCAAGCGCTACACCGACGACCCGGCGGTGCTGGCCAAGATGAAGGACCAGCCCACGGTGCTCGTCGTGGCGCCGCTGTCGGGCCACCACAGCACGCTGCTGCGCGAGACGGTCAAGCAGCTGCTGAAAGATCACAAGGTCTACATCACCGACTGGACGGACGCCCGCATGGTGCCGCTGGAGGTGGGCCCCTTCCACCTGGACGACTACATCCACTACGTGCAGGAGTTCATCCGCCACGTGGGCGGCGCCGACTGCCACGTGATGTCGGTCTGCCAGCCCACCGTGCCGGTGCTGGCGGCCATCTCGCTGATGGCCAGCGCCGGTGAGGCCACGCCGCGCAGCATGACCATGATGGGCGGCCCCATCGACGCCCGCAAGAGCCCGACAGCCGTCAACAACCTGGCCATGAACCGCAGCTACAGCTGGTTCGAGAACAACGTCATCTACCGCGTGCCGACCAACTTCCCCGGCGCCGGCCGCGCGGTCTACCCGGGCTTCCTGCAGCACACGGGCTTCGTGGCCATGAACCCGGACCGCCACCTGTCCTCGCACTACGACTACTTCCTGGACCTGGTGCGCGGCGACGACGACAGCGCCGAGGCGCACCGCCGCTTCTACGACGAATACAACGCCGTGCTGGACATGCCGGCCGAGTACTACCTGGACACCATCAAGACCGTCTTCCAGGACTTCGCCCTCGTCAACGGCACCTGGCAGGTCGACGGCGCCTTCGTGCGCCCGCAGGACATCACGACCACCGCGCTGCTGACGGTGGAAGGCGAGCTCGACGACATCTCCGGCGCCGGCCAGACCCGCGCCGCTCACGACCTGTGCGCCGGCGTGCCCAAGCAGCACCAGTACCACTACGACGCTATCGGCGCCGGCCACTACGGCATCTTCTCGGGCCGCCGCTGGCGCGAGAAGGTCTACCCCGAGGTGCGCGAGTTCATCGCCAAGTACGAGGCCGCCCCGCTGAAGAAGACGACCAAGGCCACCCCGGTGAAGGCCGCCGCCAAGGCCCCGGCCAAGCCGGCGCCCGCCCGCAAGCGCAAGGCGTGAACCTCGCGGCCCAGATCGACGCCGCGCTGCCGCAGACCCAGTGCACGCGCTGCGGCTACCCGGACTGCCGCCGCTACGCCGAGGCTGTCGCCGCGGGTGAGGCCGAGATCAACCAGTGCCCGCCCGGAGGCGCCGAGGGCGTGGCCCGTCTGGCCGCCCTCACCGGCCGGCCCGTGCTGCCGCTGAACCCGGCCAACGGCATCGAGGCCACGCGCGGCGTGGCGGTCATCGACGAGGCCTGGTGCATCGGCTGCACGCTGTGCATCAAGGCCTGCCCGGCGGACTGCATCGTCGGTGCTCCGAAGGCCATGCACGTGGTGGTCGCCGCCCAGTGCACTGGCTGCGAGCTGTGCGTGCCGGCCTGCCCCGTGGACTGCATCTCCATGCCCGAGGTGACGACCACCACCGGCTGGGCGGCCTGGAGCCCTGCGCAGGCCGACGAGGCGCGTGAGCGCTACTCCTTCAGGCAGTTCCGCCGCCACCGCGAGGCCGAGGAGAACGACGCCCGCCTGATGGCCAAGGCCGAGGCCAAGCTGGCCGACGTCGCCGCGGCCTCCGTCATCACCGACCCGGCCACGCTGGACCGCAAGCGCGCCATCATCGAAGCCGCCCTGGCCCGCGCCCGCGCCAAGCGCGGTGGCTGAGAATGGCCGCATGAACGCGAGCCAGATCGAACGCTTCTTCGCCACGCTGCAGGCGGCCAACCCGTCGCCGCAGACCGAGCTGTCCTATGCCAGCGTCTTCGAGCTGCTGACCGCGGTGCTGCTGTCCGCCCAGGCGACCGATGTCGGCGTCAACAAGGCCACGCGGCGGCTCTTCGCCGTGGCCAACACGCCGGCCCAGATCCTCGCACTGGGTGTGGAAGGCCTGGAGAGTCACATCAAGACGATCGGCCTGTACCGCAGCAAGGCCAAACACCTGCTGCAGACCTGCCAGATCCTCATCGAGCAGCACGGCGGCGAGGTGCCGCGCTCGCGCGAAGCGCTCGAAGCCCTGCCCGGCGTGGGCCGCAAGACGGCCAACGTCGTGCTCAACGTGGCTTTCGGTGAGCCGACGATGGCGGTGGACACGCACATCTTCCGCGTCAGCAACCGCACGGGCCTGGCGCCCGGCAAGACGCCACTGGCGGTGGAGCTCGGCCTGCTCAAGCGGGTACCGCCCGCCTACCTCGTCGATGCCCACCACTGGCTCATCCTGCACGGCCGCTACGTCTGCCAGGCGCGCAAGCCGTTGTGCCAGGTTTGCGCCGTCGTGAACGAGTGCGACTTCGGCCGGCACCTAAAATCGGCTGCCGCCTGACCCGAGCCCATCCATGGCCAGCCTGACCGACCTGACAGAACGCGTGGAGCGCCTGCTCCTTCGCCACGACGAAATCCTGCGCACCAACCTGCTCCTGCAGGTGCAGCTCACCTCGATCACGCAGGAGCGCGACAGCCTGCGCTCGCGGCTCAACGCCGCCCGCGCCCGCGTGGACGCGCTGCTGGAGCGCCTGCCCGCCGAGGCGCCCAAGGAAGAACAGCCATGAAGCAGATGGAAGTGACCATCATGGGCCAGAGCTACCTGCTCGGTTGCCCGGAAGGCGGCGAGGCGGCACTGGGCGCGGCCGTGGCCCAGGTGGACCGCGAGATGAGTGCCATCCGCGACGCCGGCAAGGTCAAGGCCCGTGAGCGCATCGCGGTGCTGGCAGCGCTCAACCTGGCCTATCAGCTCGCTGACACCCCCCGTGCGGCGGCTCCCGCCCCCGCGCCGCAGGCTCCCGCGGCGGACACGCTGTCAACGTCCGAGCTCGATGCCCTCGTCAAGCGCCTGGATGAAGCACTCGAACACGACGGACAGCTCCTCTAGCGCCTTAGAATCCATCCCGTCCATCGCAGTCCCCGGGGCTTTTATTTCCTTCATCCGATGCTCTATGAGCAAGGGCTTGGAACATTCCGGACGGGCGTGATCGTCTCGCGTCAGATGAACCCGAAGTCCGGCTGACCTCGCCCACCTGTATACCCCAGGGTGTTCAGGATCTCGGCCCCCAGGACTCGCGGTGGACACCTTCTTCCTCCCTTAGCATCGGCCGATGAACTACTGGCTGATGAAGTCCGAGCCCGACGAGGCTTCCATCCACGACCTCCAGCGCGCCGGCACCCTGCCCTGGACGGGCGTGCGCAACTACCAGGCACGCAACTTCATGCGCGACGCCATGCGCGTCGGCGACGGCGTGCTGTTCTACCACTCGTCCTGCCCCGAGCCAGGCATCGCGGGCCTCGCCGAAGTCTGCAGCGCCGCCTACCCGGACGCGACGCAGTTCGACGCCAAGAGCCCCTACTTCGACCCCAAGTCCAAGCCTGACGCCCCGCGCTGGGTGCACGTGGACGTGCGCTGGCGCGAGACGACGCCGCTGTTGAGCCTGAAGGCCATGCGCGAGGCCCCGGAGCTGGCCACCATGGGGGTGCTGCAAAAGGGCAGCCGGCTGTCGATCACGCCCGTCACGGCGGCCGAGTGGAAGGCCGTGCTCAAGCGGCTGCACGCGGCATGACCGCATCGCTCATCGTCGAACTGCTGGCGCTTGGCCTGGCTGCGGGCTTCCTGGCCGGGCTGCTGGGCATCGGCGGGGGCATGCTGCTCGTGCCCTTCCTCACCTTCATCCTGAGCCAGCGCGGCGTGCCCGATGGCCCGGCGGTGAAGATGGCGATCGCCACCTCGATGGCCACCATCATGTTCACCTCGCTGTCCAGCGTGCGCGCCCACCACCAGCGTGGCGCGGTGCGCTGGGACCTCGTGCGCGGGCTGGCGCCGGGCATCGTGCTGGGCGGCTTGCTCGCCGGGGCGGGCCTTTTTGCCCTGCTCAAGGGCGCCTGGCTGGCGCTCGTGTTCGCCGCCTTCGTGAGCTTCTCGGGCTGGCAGATGCTGCGCAACAAGCGGCCGGCGCCCAGCCGGCAGATGCCAGGTGCGGCGGGGCAGCTCGGCGCCGGCGCGGGCATAGGGTTGCTGTCGGGCCTCGTGGGTGCGGGCGGCGGCTTCGTCAGCGTGCCCTTCATGGTGTGGTGCAACGTGCCCGTGCACCTGGCGGTGGCCACGAGCGCGGCGCTGGGCTTCCCGATCGCCCTCGCCAACACGGTGGGTTATGTCATCGGCGGCTGGGGCCTGGCGCCGGCCTTGCCCGGCACCTTCGGCTACCTCTACCTGCCGGCGCTGGCCGTCATCGCCGCGGCCAGTGTGACGATGGCGCCACTCGGCGCACGCACGGCCCACGCCATGAACGTGGCGCAGCTCAAGAAGGCCTTTGCCAGCCTGCTCTTCCTGCTGGCCGCCTACATGCTCTGGAAGGGGCTGTCGCAGCTCTGAGCCCTGACAAGGGCTTAAGCTGCGCGGCCATGAAACACACCGCACGCGCCCTGACGCTCGCCCTCACACTCACCGGTCTGCTCGGCGCCGCCATCGCCGCCCCCAAGGCACAGCCCAAGGCGCCCATTCCCAGGAAGAGCGCCCAGGAGATCCTGGCCGCCTCGCCCGCGAGCGACTGGCGGGCGCTGAACCCCGACAACACCCTGCTGATGGAGCTGGCCTCGGGCCAGGTCATCATCGAGCTGGCGCCGCGCTTCGCGCCCGCCCACGTGGCCAACATCCGCGCGCTGGCCCGCGGCGGCTACTGGGATGGCCTGGCCATCCTGCGGGTGCAGGACAACTTCGTCACCCAGTGGGGCGACCCGGACGGCGAAGACGCCGCCAAGGCGCGTGCGCTGCCCGCCGGGGCAAACGCCAAACTGCCGGCCGAGTTCTCGGTGCCCATCGACGCCATCGGCAAGAGCGCCCGCTTCACCAAGCTGCCGGACGTCGATGGCTGGGCGCCACGCACGGGCTTTGCCGAGGGCTTTCCCGTGGCCGCTGACCCGAAGCTGGGCAAGGCCTGGCTGGCGCACTGCTACGGCGTCGTCGGCGCGGGGCGCAGCGATGCGGTCGACTCCAGCAACGGCACGGAGCTCTACGCCGTCATCGGCCAGGCGCCGCGCGGGCTGGACCTCAACATCACCGTCGTCGGGCGCGTCATCAAGGGCATGGAGCTGCTCTCCGCCCTGCCCCGTGGCGCGGCGGCCATGGGCTTTTACGACAAGCCCGAGCAGCGCACGGGCATCCAGCGCATCCGGCTGCTGGCCGACGTGCCGCCGGCCGAGCGCCCGGCCCTGCAGGTGCTGAAGACGGAATCACCCACCTGGACCCAACTGCTCGACGCCCGCCGCTACCGCGGTGGCTGGTTCGTCCACAGCCCCGGCCACATCGACATCTGCAGCGCGAGCGTGCCGACGCGGCCGGCGCCCTGAGCCAGCGTCACCCCCAGCCAAGCAGCAGCGCGACGCGGTAGGTGATGAACGAGGCCAGGTAGGCCAGGCCGAACAGATAGCCGGTCATGATCAGGGGCAGCTTGTAGCCCCCGGTCTCGCGCTTGACGGCGGCCAGCGTCGCGATGCACTGCGGCGCGAAGACGTACCAGGCCAGCAGCGACAGGGCCGTGGCCAGGCTCCAGCTCTGGGCGATCAGCGGTGCCAGGGCCTGCGCGGCGTCGTCGCCGGTGGCGGACAGCGCGTAGACCGTGCCCAACGCGCTGATGGCGACCTCGCGCGCCGCCAGGCCCGGCACCAGCGCCAGGCTGATCTGCCAGTTGAAGCCGATGGGCTCGAAGATCTTGGCGAGACCCGCCCCGAGCCAGCCCGCCACGCTGTACTGGATGGGTGCGCCCGTGGCGCCTTCCGGCGGCGCCGGGAAGCTGGCCAGCAGCCACAACGCGACGGTGAGCACCATGATGATGCCGCCCACGCGCTTGACGAAGATGACCGCCCGCTGCCACAGCCCGATGGCGATGGAGCGTGGGTGCGGCCAGTGGTAGCTGGGCAGCTCCATCATCAACGGGCGCACCAGGCGGCCGCTGCTGGTGAAGCGCTTGAGCACCCAGGCCACGGCCAGCGCGCCCAGGATGCCGGCGAAGTACAGCCCGAACAGCACCAGCCCTTGCAATTCCAGCCCCGCCACCTGCCGCTGCGGGATGAAGGCGCCGATCAGCAACGCATACACCGGCAAACGCGCCGAGCAGGTCATGAGCGGCGCGATGAGGATGGTGACGAGCCGGTCGCGCGGGTTCGAGATCGACCGCGTGGCCATGATGCCGGGGATGGCGCAGGCAAAGCTCGACAGAAGCGGGATGAAGCTGCGCCCGGACAGCCCCACGCTGCCCATCAGGCGGTCCAGCAGCAGCGCGGCGCGCGGCAGGTAGCCCGACTCCTCCAGCACCAGGATGAAGAAGAACAGGATGAGGATCTGCGGCAGGAAGGCCAGCACGCCGCCCGCGCCGGCGATGACGCCGTCCACGATGAGGCTGTGCAGCCAGCCCTCGGGCAGCCAGTGCCCGACCTGGGCGCCGAGCCAGGCCATGCCGGCCTCGATCACGTCCTTGGGCGGCTCGGCCCACGAGAAGACGGCCTGGAACAGGAAGAACAGCAGCACGGCCAGGATGACCGAGCCCGCCACCGGGTGCAGCAGCACGCGGTCCACGCGGTCACTCGGCAGCGTCGGCAGGTCCTGGTCGAGCTGCAGCGCCTTGAGCATGGTCTTGACGGTGACGTGGTCGTCGACCTGCAGCTCGCCCCCCTGTGGCAGGGGCGCACCTTGCCACACCTCGGGCTGGTCCAGCAGGCCGCGCAGCTCGTCCAGGCCTTCCTTGTGGATGGCCACCGTGCGCACCACGGGCAGGCCGAGCTGGGCGCTGAGGGCTGCGGCATCCACCTTGAGCCCGCGGCGCGCGGCCAGGTCAGCCATGTTCAGGGCCACGACGATGGGCAGGCCCATGCGGCGCACGGCCAGCAGCAGGCGCAGGTTGCGGCGCAGGTTGGTCGCGTCCAGCACGCACACGACGAGGTCGGGACGCTTCTCGCCCTTGGCGCGGCCGGCGAGCACGTCGCAGGTCACGCGTTCATCGGGGGAGCGCGGGTGCAGGCTGTAGGTGCCGGGCAGGTCGAGCAGGCGCAAGGCCTTGCCGGCTGGCGTGAGCAGCCGCCCTTCCTTGCGCTCGACCGTGACGCCAGCATAGTTGGCCACCTTCTGGTGGCTGCCGGTCAGGCCGTTGAAGAGCGCCGTCTTGCCGCAGTTCGGGTTGCCCACGAGGGCGACCAGCTTGCCCCCGCGGTGGACGTGGATGACGGCCGGGTGGTCGTTGCGGGCCTCAGACATGGCGCGGCGTCACGGCGATGCATTCCGCCTCGGCGTGGCGCAGCGCGAACGTCGATTGCCCCACCCGCACCACCAGGTTGCCCGTGCGCTGGGCACCGCGGCGCAGCACGCGCACGGCTTCACCCGGCAGGAAACCCAGGTCTGCCAGCCAACCCGCCCACTCCGGCGAGTGCTGGGGCGCGCTGACCTGCTCGACGGTCAGTGCCTGCCCGGCAGGGGCGGCGGCAAGACTGGTGGGCAGCGACTCGGACATGGCGTGGCGACGACGGTCGTTTGATGAGAATGATTCTCATTGTACGCAAGCTTGCCCGGCGTCGGCGCCGGGTACGGGCTTTGCCCGCAACTTTCCTGCGCCGGGGGTCACCGGGGGTTGAGCCGGTCCAGCAACAGGTCGCACTGCTTGAGCGCTCGGGCGAAATCCAGACGCGAAACGGTGGCTGCCAGCACCGCCATGTCGGGGCCCAACGCGGCACCGTGCGCCGCCGCCAACTGTTCGCTGGCCGTCACCGAGCGCATGTTGCGCTCCACCAGCAACTGCCGGAGCTGGCGCAGCAGGGCCAGTGGGTCGCCTGCGTCCGCAGGGGGCGCCTCGGACACGGGAGGCACCGATGCGGCACCGGCGTGCGGCGCCAGCGCCTCCAGCGTGCGCTGCAGCATCGCCTGCAGGCCCGCCAGCTCCAGCGTGTCGGCGCCGCCGCGCAAGGCCTGCTCCCGCTCACCGGCCGCCTGCGCCAGCGCACTGCCGCCCACGGCGCCGGCCAGGCCGCGCAGCGTGTGCAGCACGCGGGTGGCGTCCGGCAGGCTGCCGTTCTCAAGGTGGCGCGTGAGGGCCTCGAGTTCGACGGGCGCGTCGGCGATGAAGGACTTCACAAGGCGCTCGTACAAGGCCTGGCGGCCACCCAGGCGCTGGATGGCCGACGCGGCATCCAGCAGGGGCAACTCGGCGTCGGTGGCGCCGGGCCGCGTCTCGCCCGGGCGCGTGTCGACCGGGTCGACATAACGGCGCAGGCAGTTGACCAACTGCTCCAGGTCGATGGGCTTGGCAACGTGGGCCCGCATGCCCGCCGCGATGCAGGCCTGCCGGTCGGACTCCATGGCGTTGGCGGTCATCGCGATGATGAGGCTGCCGGGGCGGCGCGCCAGGATGCGCTGCGTGGCCTCGAAGCCATCGATGTCGGGCATCTGCAGGTCCATCAGGATGGCGTCGTAGGGCGGCTCGGCGACCAGGGCCAGGTGCGCGCCCTCCACCCCGCCGCCGGCCATCGTCACGAGGGCGCCTTCAGCTTCCAGCAGTTCCTGGGCGACCTGCTGGTTGAAGCCGTTGTCCTCCACCACCAGCAGCCGCATGCCCAGCAGCCGCTGCTCCGTGGACGCCGGCCGCTGCCACGGCGACGGCAGGCCGCGCGTGGCTTCGGCCACGGCGTCGTGCAGCATCGAGGCCGTGACGGGCTTGACGAGGTAGCCGCCCAGGCTCTGGATGTCCTGCTCGCTGCGCTCTGCCAGCAGCTCGCGCCCGTGGGCCGTGACCATGATGATGACCGGCGCGTCGGACTCGTGGCTCTCGCGGATGCGCCGCGAGGTCTCCCAACCATCGAGCCCCGGCATGCGCCAGTCCATCAGGATGAGGTCGTAGTGCGGCTCACCCTGGGCCGCTGCCTCGTGCACGAGGGCCAGGGCCTGCTCGCCGCTGGCGGCCATGTCGCAGTCCCAACCCAGGCTCTGGCCGATGCCCTGCAGCACCTCACGCGCCATGGGGTTGTCGTCGACGATGAGCACCTTCAGGCCCCGCTGGGCGGGGTCGTCGGCGTCGCTGGCGGCCGGCGCGCTGTCCATGACCAGGTCGAAGTGGAAGCGGCTGCCCTCGCCGATGCGGCTGTCCACGCCCAGCTCGCCGCCCATCAGCGCCACGAGCCGGCGGCTGATGGCCAGGCCCAGGCCCGTGCCGCCGTAGCGCCGGGACGTGCTCTGCTCGGCCTGGCTGAAGCCGGCAAAGATGTGCTCGAGCTTGTCGGCCGGGATGCCGATGCCGGTGTCGCTGACCTCGAAGCGCAACCGCGCCTTCTTCTGCGGCCCGCTGCCCTCCTCGCCCAGCAGCGTGAGGCCCAGCACCACTTCACCGCGCTCGGTGAACTTCAGCGCGTTGCCCGCCAGGTTGAGCAGCACCTGGCGCAGCCGGGTCGCGTCGCCCACCAGCGCCGGCGGCAGGCGCGGGTCCAGGCGGAACAGCACCTCGATGTCCTTGCTGCCCACGTTGGCCGACAGGATGACGGCCAGCTCCCGCATGAAGTCGCTCAGCTCGAAGCGGTGCAGGTCCAGCTCCATCTTGCCGGCTTCGACCTTGGAGAAGTCCAGCACGTCGTTGATGACGCCCAGCAGCGCCTGAGCGGCAGTGCGGGCCTTGCTGGCGTAGTCGAGCTGGCGCGGCGTGAGCTCGGTGCGCAGCAGCAGGTTGAGCATGCCGAGCGCGCCGTTCATGGGCGTGCGGATCTCGTGGCTCATGTTGGCGAGGAAGTCGCTCTTGGCCTGGCTCGCGGCCTCGGCGGCCAGCCGGGCGCGCACGAGCTCGACTTCGGCGCGGTGCCGCTCGGTGACGTCGATGAGCATCTGCACGACGTTCACGAGGCGGCCACGGCGGTCGCGGATGGCGCTGGCGCTGCCGTCGGCGAACAGCTCGCCGCCGCCCGGCAGCGCAAAGCCGCGCTCGAAGCGCACGTGCTCCACACGGGCATTGGACAGCCGGGCCAGCTCCCCGCCGAGCACCCGTCCCGGGCGGAAGTCGGGCAGGTCGGCGAGCTTGGCGCCGCGCAGTTCGCCCGCCTCGCGGCAGAGCATGGCCGTCAAGGCCTGGTTCACGTCGAGGATCACGCCCTGCGCGTCGCACAAGGCAATGCCCACCTGCGCGCGTTCGAAGACGCCGCGAAAGCGCTGCTCGCTGTCGTTGAGGGCGCGCGTGCGCTGCTCCACGCGAGCCTCCAGCAACTGGCGTTCGACGACGAGCTGTTCGGTCATGCGGTTGAAGCCCCGAGCCAGCTCACGGAACTCGACGAAGCCGCACACCGGCGCGCGCTCGTCGAGCTTGCCGCCGGCAATCCGCGCGACGGCGGCGCTGAGCATCTGCACCGGCTCGACGATGCGCCGCCCGAGCAGCAAGCCCAGCCCCAGTGCCAGCAGCAGCGCCAGGCCCAGCGCCAGCAGCAGCCGGTCGCGCAGGGCCCGGGCGGGTGCGAACGCTTCCGTCGCGTCCAGGTTGACGGCCATGCCCCAGTCCAGCGCCGGCAGGTGGCGCCAGGACGACACCACCTCGACACCCGCGTAGTCCCGCGTCAGGCCGCTGCCGCTTTCGCCGCGCAAGCCGCGCAGCGCTGGTGGCGCATCCAGTGCGGCCAGATCCATGAGGCCGGTCAGGCTCTGGCTTGGCGCACGCCGCAGTTCGTTGAGGAACACCGCCTTGCCGCCCTCCCGGCGCACGAGCACGGTCTCGCCCGCCACCGCCAGGCCCGATCGCTCGGTGGCCACGCGCAGGAGCCGGTCCAGGTCGAGCTGCAGCACGACGGTGCCGAGCACCTGGTCGCTGGCCACCACCGGGTGCACGAGAAAGAGCGTCATGCCGCCATCGCCCTGCAACCGCTCCACCGAGGTGAGCTGCGCATCCAGGTGGCCGACGGCGCGCCGGTGCGCGGCCAGCAGTTCGCTGCCTGCGAGCGCGCCGCCATCCAGCCGCGCCAGTTCGGGCGACGAGCCCGGCAGTGGCTTCATCGCGAAGCTGATGCGCCCGTCAGGCTGCACGAGCATGAGGTTGAGGTACTTGCCCGTGTCGTACAGGCGCTCGAAGAAGGCACGGCTCGCAGCGGGCACCCGCGTGCTGCGGGCATCGCCACGCTGCGCGAGCACCTCGCCGGTGTTGCCGGCCTGCGCCACCATGCGGCCGTCCACCTCGACCTCGTTGAGGTACTCGCCGATCTCCTGCACCTTCTTGCGCGACAGCAGGATCACCCCCTCCTGCACCGTCTCGTGCAGGCGCTGCTCGAAGCTCGACAGCTGCCACAGCCCCACCAGCCCCAGCGGGAGCATCGACAGCACCATCAGCCCCAGCAGCAGGGCGGGCCCGACACGCCACGCCGGGCGCGCGGACTCCAGCGGCATGGGCGCGTCCGTCACGGCCGCCCTCCACTGCGAGAAATGACCGCGACCCAATGCTCGGTCGAGCGGAAGCCGGGCCAGGGCTCGGGCCGGATGTAGCGCGGCAACAGATAGACCTCGGCCAGCTCGCCGCCCGGACGCACCTGCGCGATGCGCAACTGGCGCCACTGGTGGCGGGAATGGCCATCGATCGCTGCGAAACCCTCGGGCGCGGCCACGCTCTGGTGCACGACGTTGGCATTGACGGCATCGGTGCGCGCGCTGCCGATCTCCACCACCGACGCCGCCCAGAGCTTGAGGGCGACATAGGTCGAGACTGCCGGGTCGCTGGCGGTGGCGCCCTCACCCTGGCTGCGCCGCAGCCGCGCGAGGAAGTCCTGGTTGCCGGGGCCGGGGAGCGACTGCAGATAGCCCCAGGCCGTGAAGTGACGGTCCAGCCGGCCGCCGTCGAAGGCCTTCATCTCGGGCTCCGCGGCGCTCAGGGACAGCAGCGGCAGGTCCGTCAGGCCGGCGGTGGCGAGGGCATCGAAAAAGGCCTGGTTGCTGTCACCGCTGATGGTGCTGAGCACGACGTCGGGCGTGAGCTTCATCAGGTCGGCCATGACGCCGCCCATGTCACGGCCGCCCATCGGCAGGTAACGCTCGCCCAGCACCTGCCCGCCGCTCAGCGCAATGAAGTCGCGCAGCACCGCGCCGAGCCGCCGCGGGTAGCTGCCTTCGGAGCCGACCAGGTAGACACGTCTGCCGAACCCGTGCATGGCCCAGTCCGCGGCCGGCAGGGCCTGCTGGTTGGGCGTGGGGCCGGTGTAGACGATGTGGGCCGACGTCTCCATGCCTTCGTAGGCGGCCGGGTAGAACAGCAGGTGCCGGTGCGCCTCCACCACCGGCTTGACGGCCTGGCGGCAACTGGCCGAGCCGCACCCGAAGAGCGCGGCGACGCGTTCGGTCGTGATCAGCCGCTCTGCCGCTGCCGCCGCCACGCGGGCATCGGCGCGGGTGTCCTCCAAGCGCAGTTCCACCCGCCGGCCCAGCAGGCCGCCGCCCGCGTTGATCTCATCCACCGCCAGACGCGCTGCGGCCACCTGGGGCACCTCGCCCTGGGCCGTCGGGCCGCTGAGGGCGTACAGCAGGCCGATGACGATGGGGCCGCGCTCGGCGGGCACCGCCGGCTTCAGGGTCATCCACGCAGCCAGCGCAAGACCGAGCAACAGGAGCAGCAGGCCGCCGCGCCGTGCGAGTCGGGCCCGCGCAGCCTGCATGCGCTACCCCGCCGTGCGCCGCGCCTCGGGCGAGATCAGGGGCAGTGTGAGGCGCACCGTCGTGCCCACGCCGGGTGTGGACTCGACCTGGATCTGCCCGCCGAGCGCAAACGTGACGAGGTTGCGCACGATGTACAGCCCCGGCTCGCTGCGATTCTGGCCAAAGCGCGTGGAGAAGAAGGGGTCGAACACCCGTCCCAACATGCCCGGCGGGATGCCCACGCCGTGGTCCTGCACGGTGATGACGAGCTGGTCGGTGCCCAGCGGCCGCACCCGCAGGTGCACCTCGCCGCCGGCTTCCCGGTAGGCATGCTTGATCGCGTTCTGGATCAGCGTCGTGAGCACCTTGGCCAGCGCACCTCGGAAGCTCAGCAGGTGCTGGTCGTCGGTGGCGTCGACCTCGCAGCGCACCTGGTGCGTCTCGAGTGCGGGGGCGAGCGAAGCCACGGTTTCGTCGATCACCTCCAGCAGCGAAAAGCTGCGCCGCTGGTCACCAAAGTTGTCGGCGGTGGACTGCAGGAAGGAGTCGACGATGGACAGCGTGCGCTGCAGGTTGGACAGCACGAGCGCGACACTCTCCTCGCTGACGCGCAGGTGCTTGTCCAGGTCGCTGCGCTTGATGTTGCCGCCTTGCGAGACGACGCGCAGCTGCGCCAGGTCGTCCTGCAGCGTGCAGGCCGAGATGAGGGCGTTGCCCAAGGGCGAGCTCAGCTCCTGGGCGATGCCCGAGATGGTGCGCCCGACCGAGGCGAGCTTGTCGCGCTGGAACAGCTCGATCTGCGAGCGCGCGAAGCTCTCGGAGGCGAGCTTCAAGGCCAGCTGGGTGCGCACCCGCGCCTTGACGACGACGTCGACGAAGGGCTTGGGGATGTAGTCGACCGCACCGTGGGCGAAGCCCTCGGCCTCGTCAGCCGCGCCGCCCTGCACCGTCACGAAGATGACCGGGATGCCCCGGGTGCGCGGGTCGGCCTTCAGGCGGTCGCAGACCTCGTAGCCGCTCATCTCCGGCATCAACACATCCAGCAGGATCAGGTCTGGCAGCTGCTGTGCGCAGTAGGCCAGCGCCTCAGCACCGCTGGTGGCCATGGAGACCTCGCACTCGTCCACCAGCAGTTGGTAGAGCGCGTGGATGTTGCTGGGCTGATCGTCGACGACAAGGATGAGTGGCATGGCTGCTCAGGATAACCGGAGCCCCCCCAGTACTTGGCCCTGGCGCGCCCTGGGCTTTCCCCAGGGAGACACCTGCACTTTTCACAGGCTCGACCATCCCATAATCTGGGGAAGTCACCACACCCCCCGATGCCACAGCGCCCGCTCAAGCCAGGTCTTCTCTGGGTCGCCCTGGCCGCACAGCTGGCACTGCTGCTGCTCCTGTTGTCGGCACGCCAGGGTCTCGGCCCCACGCTGTACGCAGCCCTGGTGATTATTTGCCTCTTGATCGGCTTGACAGCCACCCAGCTCTGGCAGCTTGGCCGCCGCACTGACGCCTCCGGTGCGCCGCCCCTCGCGACCGGCGACGCCCAGGCCCGCACACGCTTCCTGACGCAGCTCAGCCACGAGATCCGCACACCCATGAACGCCGTCATGGGCATGACGCAGCTGGCGCTGCAGACACCCCTGAGCGCCGAGCAGCGCGAGCTGCTGAACAAGGCCGACGCCGCCTCCCGCGCACTGCTCGGGCTCATCGTCGATGCCCTGGACGTCGCCCGGCTGGAAGACGGCCAGACCCGGCTGGCCGAGCAGCCGCTGCGCCTGGAGGATGTCGTCGCGCAGGCCATTGAGCAGGTGCGACCGCTGCACACCAACCCGGGAGTGGCCCTCGTCTGCGACTGGGCCGACGCCAGCCTGCTCGGCCTGCGCGGCGAACTGCTTGGCGACGCGCAGCGCCTGCAGCAGGTGCTCGTCAACCTGCTGGCGCACGCCATCCGGTTTACCTCCAGCGGCCAGGTGCTGCTTCGCGTGGCCGCCCACCCGAGCGACGCGACCGGGCGCGTGCCGCTTTGCATCACCGTGCAGGACAGCGGCCCGGGCATGACCCCGGAGCAGCTGGACAGCCTCATCAGCGACACGCCGCCGGCCGAGACGCCCGGCTCGCTGCGCTTTGCGGGCGCAGGGCTTGGCCTCACCACCGCCCGCCGCCTGGCCGAGCTGATGAGCGGCCGGCTGGACGCCCAGAGCCAACCCGGGCGCGGCAGCAGTTTCGAGGTGCGCCTGGCGCTGCTGCCCAACCCGCAGGGCTTGCCCGCCACGCCCCTGCCACCGCTGCGGCTGCTGCTGGCCAAGGCGGCGACGGACAGCCGGGAAGCCGCCCTCGCCCTGCTCGACCACCTGGGCCTGGGCGCCGGGCGGGCCGCCAGCGCGACGGCGGCCTCCACGCTGGCAGCCGTCGCCGAGGCGCGCGAGGCCGGCCGGCCATTCGACTGGCTGCTCCTGGACTGGTTGCTGCCTGGGCCTGGGCCGACGGGCGCCGACCTGCTCGCTCAGTTGCGCCGTGAACACCCCGGCCTGCGCATTGCGGTGCTCACCCCACCGGGGCCGGACGCCGAGCCCGCGCAGGCCCGTGCCTTTGGTGCGCGGGCGCTGTGCCCCGAGCCGCTGCTGCCCGCCGATCTGCGCCGGCTGCTTGCGGACTCGCCCGCCGATGTCCCGGGCGACCGCCCCGCCGGCGCCGACGCCCAGCTGCTGGCGGGCCTGCGCGTGCTGCTCGTGGAGGACCACCCGATCAACCAGGAGATCGCCGTGCGCATGCTCAGCAGCCGCGGCGCGACGGTGACGGTCGCGGGCAACGGCCAGGAAGGCCTGGACCGCCTCCAGGCCGAAGGCCCCGCAGCCTACGACCTGGTGCTGATGGACCTGCAGATGCCCGTGCTGGACGGCCTGAGCGCGACGCGACGGCTGCGCGAGCTGCCTGCCTTCGACGCCTTGCCCGTGCTGGCCATGACGGCGCATGCCCTGCCCGAGGAGAAGGCCCAGTGCCTGGCGGCCGGCATGCAGGGCCACATCGCCAAGCCGCTCAACGTGGGCCGGCTCGTCCGCGAGGTCAAGCGCTATCTGCCCGCCCCGCCGCCGGAGGCGGAGCGGGCCCCGCTGGACCTGCAGCTGGGCTTGCGCCAGTTCGACGGGCAGACGGCGCTGTACCGTCGCACGCTGCAGGGCTTTGCCGACCAGTACGCCGACGGCCTGGCGCAGTGGCCCGCATGGCTGGCAGAAGGCGCCTGGCTGGACCTGCGCCGTGCGGCGCATACCCTGCAAGGCCTGGCCGCCACGCTGGGCGCCCAGCCCCTGCATGCCGCCGCCCTCGCGCTGGAGCGCAGCGCCATGCTGGCCGATGCGCACGGCGCCGCCGCCCACCTGGGGCGCACACAGTCGGCCTTGCAGCGCGTGCTCGACGACATCGCCCAGGCTCTGGCGCGCCCCGCCGAATCCACGCCCGCGGCCGACGCAGGCCCGGGGCAGCTGGCTGAACTGCGCGAGCTCCTGGCCCAGAACGACAGCCGCGCGCTGGACTGGTGGCAGGCCCACGGCGCCCACAGTGGCATGGACGGCGAGCGACGACATGCCATCGATGCCGCCCTCGCCGCCCTGGACTTCGACGCCGCTGCCGCCGCGCTCGGCCCGCCTGCGGAGGGCGGCGCGTGAAGGGGCCGGCCCTCGTCGTGCTCGGCCCGTTCGGCACGCGCTGGCTGTTCAAGGTCATCGTCGCCTCGGCGCTGCTCGCCTGGGCCAGCGAGACGGCACTCGGCGTCATCGAGCCCAGCGACCGCATCGCCTACCCGCTCATCGCCACCAGCTTTTCCGCACTCGCGCTGCTCGTGTGGCGCCGGCCGCAGCATCTGCGGCGCTGGCAGCGCACGGGCGCGACCATCGTGGCGCTGTATTTCAGCCTCAGCATGCTGCAGTTCACGCTGCGCCCCGACCCCGGGCCGGGGCTGTACACGCTCGGCAGCTTCGGCGCCTGGGCGATGGGCGGCTGCCTGCTGCTGTTCACGACGTGGCGTGCGCGCGAAGCCCTGGTCATCTCGCTCGGGATGATCTTCGCGATGGTGGCGCCGCCGACGGTGCTGCGCTTCCTGGGCACGCCGCCGCAGTGGCTCATCGAGGGCTGGCCGCTGATCGCCAACCTCGTGCTGTGCCAGACGATGTTCTGCTTTGCGCTGTGGGGCCTGTCGCGCCAGCTCGCGCGGCTCACGCAGCTGGCCCCCACACCGCGCGGCCTGGTCACGGCGGACGACCTCGTCGCCGCGCGGCTGGCCGAGGTGGAGCGCTCGCGCGCGGCGGCGGAGGCGGCCTCGCGGGCCAAGTCCGACTTCCTCGCCAACATCGGCCACGAGATCCGCACACCGATGAACACCGTGCTGGGCCTCACGCGGCTGCTGCTGCAGGGGCGGCTGCAGACGGAGCAGCGCAGCAAGCTGCAGGAGGTGGCACGGGCGGGCGAATCGCTCGTCAAGCTCATCGACGGCCTGCTCGACTTTGCCGACCTCGACGCAGGCCGCATGCAGCTCAGCGCCGACCCCGTGCACCTGGAGTCCCTGCTCGCCCATGCCTTCGACGTGGTGCGGCCCAGTGCCCAGTCCAAGCACCTGGAGCTGGTCTGCGACATCGTCTCGCCCGAGCTGCTGGGGCAGGCCGGTGCGCGCCGCGGCGACGCGGTGCGCCTGACGCAGCTCATCACGGAGCTGCTGGTGAACGCGGTGAAGTTCACCCCGAGCGGCCAGGTCAGCCTGAGCGCCATGGTCGACACCACGGGCGGCTGGGTGCTGCGCGTGCGCGACAGCGGCGTGGGCCTCACGCCCGAGCAGCTCGCCCGGCTCTTCACGCCCTTCGGCCAGGCCGAGGCCGGCGCCACGCGCCGCTTCGGCGGCACGGGCCTGGGCCTGGCCATCTGCCGCGCCCTGGCCGAGCGCATGGGTGGGTCTCTCACCGCCCGCAGCAGCCTCGGCCAGGGCAGCGAGTTCGAGCTGACGCTGCCGCCGTCGCCCTGCCCCGACTACAAGCTGCCCTCGCCGCCACCGGCACGCCGTGTGATGCTGGTGCAGGCTCCGCACGCCGGGGGTCATGACAGCCTCATGGCCCTGCTCAAGGCGCTGGTGCCGGGCAACCGCATCGAGCTGGTCTCGCAGGGGCGCCAGGCCATCAGCCGGCTGCTCGCGCTGCCGCAGGCGCAGGCCTACGACCTGCTCATCATCGACTGGGTGCTGCCCGACATGGAGGGCGGCGAGTTGCTGATGCAGCTGCCCCGCAGCGGCCCGCCCAAGGCCCGCCGCACGGTGCTGCTGAGCGCCTTCGACACCCCGGTGCTGCGCGAGCGCGCCCAGCGCCAGGGTGCGCAGGCGGTGTGCGCCAAGCCGCTGCTGCCGCACATGCTGCGCCGGCTGCTGGACCTGGATCGCCCCCTGCCCGTGGAGGCACCGCCCGCCGACGATGGCCCCGCCAGCGCTCCGCCGGCCGACCCCGCCGCCCTCATCCGCGAACTCGACGCCCTGCTGGGCCAGGCCGACAGCCACGCGCTCACGCTGTGGGCCCAGCACGAAGCCACGTTCATCGGCGCCCTGCCCGCGCGCCAGGCCAAGGCGCTGGCCGGGGCGATGCAGCGGTTCGATTTCGATGAGGCCCAGGCCGCACTGCGAGGGGAGATCCCGCCATGACGACGACGCCGCCCGAGCTCTCGGTGGCCATGCACGGCGCGCAGGCCACCGTGCTGGTCGTGGACGACACGCCCGCCAACCTCACCTTGCTGGCCCAGGTGCTCAAGCCCGACTTCCGCGTGCAACTGGCGGTCAGCGGCGCCAAGGCGCTGGAGCTGTGCCGCCGCCAGCCGCCCGACCTCATCGTGCTGGACGTCATGATGCCGGAGATGGACGGCTACGAGGTTTGCCGCCGCCTCAAGGCCGACCCGGCCACGCGGCGCGTGCCCGTGATCTTCCTGACCGCCCTGACCCGGCCCGAGGACGAGAGCGCCGGCTTCGAGGCCGGCGGCGCCGACTTCATCCACAAGCCCTTCAACCCCGCCACCGTGCTGGCCCGGGTGCGCACCCACCTGCAGCTCAAGCTGGCCGAAGACCACCTCCTGCGGCACAACGCCCAGCTCAGCAGCGAGCTCGACGCCCGCCGCCGCGAGGTGGAGCGGCTGCGCGACACCACGCTGTTCGTCATGGTGGGCCTGGCCGAGTTCCGCGACGCCGACACCGGCAACCACATCCAGCGCACCCAGGAGTACGTGCGCACGCTGGCCCGCTGGATCGCCGCGCAGCCCGACGGGCCGGCCGACCTGACCGAGGCCGCCATCGACGAGCTGGCCAAGGCCGCGCCCCTGCACGACATCGGCAAGGTCGCCATCCCCGACGGCATCCTGCTCAAGCCCGGCAAGCTGTCGCCGGATGAATGGCAGGTCATGAAGACGCACGCCGAGCACGGTGCCGACCTGCTGCAGCGCGCCGTGGACCGCCTCGGCGACGACGCCGGACTCATGCTGACCTACGGCCGCCAGATCGCCCGCCACCACCACGAGAAATGGGACGGCAGCGGCTACCCGGACGGCCTGGCTGGCGAAGCCATCCCGCTGGCCGCACGGCTGATGGCCGTGGCCGACGTGTACGACGCGCTGATCAGCGTGCGACCCTACAAGCAGGCCATGACGCACGACGAGGCGCTGGCCTTCATCCGCCAGGGCGCCGGCAGCCACTTCGACCCGCGCGTGGTGGAGGCGCTCAACGCCTGCCTGGACGAGGTGCGCGCCATCGCCGCCCGCTGGGCCGACTGAGCTCCGCCGATAATCCGCCCACCTATGCAGTCCGGCCCGATCCTCAACATTTCCTGCTACCTCTTCGTCTCGCTGAACGACACCGCCGCCTTGTGCGAGCGGCTGCACGCACGGGCGCAGGCCTTGGCGCTCAAGGGCACCGTGCTGCTCGCTGAAGAAGGCATCAATCTCTTCCTCGCCGGCCCGGCGGATGCCGTCAACGCCTGGGTGAGCGAGCTGCGCGCCGACCCGCGCTTCGCCAGCCTCACGCCCAAGCAGAGCTGGAGCGACACCCAGCCCTTCCAGCGCCTGAAGGTGAAGGTCAAGGGCGAGATCATCCGCATGAACCGCCCGACGGTGCGACCCGACCAGGCCCCGCGCGCGCCCGCGCTGCCGCCGGCGACGCTGGCGCGCTGGCTGGACCAGGGCCATGACGACGACGGCCGCGAGGTCGTCATGCTGGACACCCGCAACGGCTTCGAGGTCGACCACGGCGCCTTCGACGGTGCCATCGACTGGCGGCTGCACAAGTTCAGCGACTTCCCCGAGGCCCTGGTCGCCCACCGCGACGAGCTCGTCGGCAAGACGGTGGTGAGCTACTGCACCGGCGGCATCCGCTGCGAGAAGGCCGCCATGGTGCTGGAGGCCGAGGGGCTGCACGCCTGGCAGCTCGATGGCGGCATCCTCAAGTACTTCGAGGACACCGGCGGCAAGCACTACCACGGTGGCTGCTTCGTCTTCGACGAGCGCGAGTCCCTGGCCCCTGACCTGAGCCCGGTGTCGTGAGCGGCCGCTGGTCCGAGTGGCTGCTCAAGGCGGTCGGCATCCTGCTGATGCTGGCGGCGCTGGCGTTCGCCGTCGCCAAGGCGCCGGACCGTTCGCTGGAGAGCCTCGTGCCCCGCTGGGCGCCGCCGCCGTCCGACTTCATCGAGCTGGACGGCCTGCTGGTGCACTACCGCGACCAGGGCCCGAGCAGCGACCCGCTGCCGCTCGTGCTCATCCACGGCACCAGCGCCAGCCTGCACACCTGGGAAGGCTGGGTCGCCGGCCTGAGCGCCACGCGGCGCGTCATCAGCTTCGACCTCCCCGGCTTCGGCCTGACCGGCCCCAACGCCGACAACGACTACAGCGACGCCCGCTACGTCGCCTTCGTGCGCCAGTTCCTGGCCCGGCTGGGCGTGGGCCGGGCCATCCTGGTGGGCAATTCCCTCGGCGGCGAGATCGCCTGGCAGGTCGCGCTGGCGGACCCGTCGCGCGTGGCGGGCCTGGTGCTGGTGGACGCCGCCGGCTTCGAGTTCGTGCCCGAGTCGCTGCCGCTCGGGTTTCGCATCGCCCGCATCCCGGTGCTGCGCGAGCCCATGCGCTGGGTGCTGCCGCGCCGCGCCATCGAGGACAGCGTGCTGGACGTCTACGGCGACCCGAGCCGCGTGACCGCCGCCCTGGTGGACCGCTACTACGAACTGGCGTTGCGCGAAGGCAACCGCGTGGCGCTGATGCGCCGCATGGACCAGCTCGCGCCCGGCCCCGTGGAGCGCCTGGGCGAGATCAAGGTGCCCACGCTCATCCTCTGGGGCGAGCGCGACCGGCTCATCCCGCTGCGCTGGGGCCAGGCCTTCGAGAAAGGCATCCCGGGCAGCAGATTGGTGGTTTTCCCGAAGCTCGGCCATGTGCCGCAGGAGGAAGACCCGGCTGCTACGCTTGCGGCCTTGCGCGACTGGCTACCTCAAGTCACTCCCTGATCCCCACGAAGGACCCCACATGAAGACCCGCCTCCTTGCCCTGGCCCTGCTGGCCACCGCATCGCTCGCCCAGGCCCAGGCCCCCGAGTGGAAGAAGCTGCGCATCGGCGTCGAAGGCGCCTACCCGCCGTTCTCCGAGATCGGCCCCGACGGCAAGCTCAAGGGCTTCGAGATCGAGCTGGTGCAGGCCTACTGCGCCGAAATGAAAGCCCAGTGCACGCTGGTGCAGCAGGACTTCGACGGCCTGATCCCCGCGCTGCAGTCGCGCAAGGTCGACGCCATCTTCGCCAGCGTCTCCATCACCGAGGAGCGCCAGAAGGTCATCGCCTTCTCCAAGCCCTACTACAACACCCCGGCGCGCCTCATCGCCAAGGCCGGCGCCAAGCTCGAGCCCACGGCCGCGGGCCTGAAGGGCAAGAAGATCGGCGTGCAGCGCGGTACCACCCACGAGGCCTACGCCAGCAAGACCTTCACGCAAAGCGAGATCGTGCGCTACGCCAGCCAGGACCAGGTCTTCCTGGACCTGAAGAGCGGCCGCATCGACGCCACGCTGATGGACTCGCCCGCCGGTGACTTCGGTTTCCTGAAGAAGCCCGAGGGCAAGGGCTTCGCCTTCTCGGGCGCGGCCATCCTGGACGACAAGTTCTTCGGCGTGGGCACCGGCGTGGGCATGCGCAAGGCCGACGAGGCCACGCTCGGCAAGAAGTTCAACGCCGCCATCGACGCCGTGCAGGCCAACGGCACCTTCAAGAAGCTCGCCGACAAGTACTTCGACTACGACATCGCGCCCCGCACCAAACAGTGATGCGACGCCGCGCAGCCCTCGCCGCGACCGCCCTGCCCCTGGCCGACCTGGCCTGGGGCCAGGCGCCGCAGCGGCTGCGCATCGGCTTTGCCGTGGGCTACGCCCCCTTCAGCGAGGTGGGCACCGACGGCCAGCTCAAGGGCTTCGAGATCGACCTGGGCCGCGCCCTGTGCGAGAAGATCGGCACGGGCTGCACACCCGTCATCCTGGAGTTCGACGGGCTCATCCCGGCACTGCAGTCGCGCAAGATCGACGCCATCATGGCCTCGATGTCCATCACGCCGGAGCGGCAGCAGGTCATCGCGTTCTCGCAGCCCTACTACTTCTCGCCGGTGCGCCTGGTCATGCGCAGCGGCACCTCGCTCGACGCTTCGCCTGCGGGGCTGCAGGGCCGCAAGATCGGCGTGGAGCGCGGCACGGTGCATGAGCGCTTCCTGGCCGACGAGTTCAAGGGCAGCCAGGTGATGCGCTATGCCACGCAGGACCAGGTCTTCCTGGACCTCAAGTCCGGCCGCCTGGACGCCACGCTCGTGGACGCCGTCATTGCCCAGTTCGGTTTCCTGAACCACGCGGACGGCCGCGGCTTCGGCTTCGTCGGGCCGGACTTCGGCCGCAACGAGGCGTACTACGGCAAGGGCATCGGCGTGGGCCTGCGCAAGGCGGACGCCGCCACGCTGGGCCGTCGCGTCGACGAGGCGCTCGCCGCGCTTCGCCGCAGCGGCGCGCTCAAGCAGCTCAACGACCGCTACTTCAACTTCGACCTCGTCGGCACACGCTAGACATGCTGTTGCACGGATTCCTTCCCAGCCTGCTCGAGGGCGCTGCCGTCACGCTGGGCGTGGCGCTGTCCTCGCTGCTCATCGCCGCGGTGCTCGGCCTCACCGGCGCGCTGGCCAAGCTGTCGCGTTCGCGCATAGCCCGGGGCGTGGCCGGCGTCTACACCACCCTCATCCGCGGCGTGCCCGACCTGGTGCTGATGCTGCTCGTGTTCTACGGCGGGCAACTGGCGGTCAACACCGTCGCGCCCATGCTCGGCCACGAGGACTACATCGACATCGACCCCTTCGTTGCCGGCGTCCTGACCATCGGCTTCATCTTCGGCGCCTACCTGACCGAAGCCTTCCGCGGCGCCTTCCTGGCAGTGCCCGCCGGCCAGCGCGAGGCGGGCCTGGCCTTCGGCATGAGCCCGCGCCAGGTGCTGTGGCGCATCACGCTGCCGCAGATGCTGCGCCACGCGCTGCCGGGCATCTCCAACAACTGGCTGGTGCTGATCAAGAGCACGGCCATCGTGTCGGTCATCGGCCTGTCGGACCTGATGACGCGCGGCCAGCAGGCCGCCGGCAACACCCGGGAGCCGTTCAGCTTCTACCTTGCCGTGGCCCTCATCTACCTCGTGTTCACGACGGTGTCGGAGCTGGGCTTCAGCTGGGCGCACCGGCGCCTGGCCATCGGCGTGAAGGAGGGCCGCCTGTGAACTTCGAGGCCATCGGCGAGAACCTGCCGCTGTACCTGTCCGGGCTGCTCGTCACGCTCAAGCTGCTGGTGCTGTCGCTGGGCTGCGGCCTGGTCGTCGCCCTGCCACTGGCGCTGGTGCGCACCGTCTCCAAGGGCTGGGCGTCGCGGGCGGTCTGGGTCTACACCTACGCCTTTCGCGGCACGCCCATGCTGGTGCAGCTCTTCCTGTGCTACTACGGCTTGGCCCAGTTCGACGCCGTGCGCGAGAGCTTTGCATGGCCCTGGCTCTCGTCGGCCACGTTCTGCGCCTGGCTGACGTTCACGCTCAACACCGCCGCCTACACGACCGAGATCATCGCCGGCAGCATCCGCGCGCTGCCCGCCGGCGAGATCGAGGCCGCCAAGGCGCTGGGCATGAGCCGCGGCCTGATGCTGCGCCGCATCGTGGTGCCCGCCGCCCTGCGCCGCGCGCTGCCCGCCTACGGCAATGAGGCCATCTTCATGCTGCACGGCACGTCGCTCGCCAGCGTCGTGACGCTGCTGGACGTGACCGGCGCGGCGCGCGAGGTCAACGCCAAGTACTACCTGCCCTTCGAGGCCTTCATCACCGCCGGTGCCTTCTACTTCGTGCTCACGCTGGGCTTGGTCGGCCTGTTCCGCTGGGCCGAGCAACGCTGGGTCAAGCCCATGATGAGCCGCTAGCCCGTATCGCCCATGCAAGTCGTCCGCCACCCCCTCCTGTCTCCCGCCCCCGGCACGCAGCGCGAGCTCGTCTCGCTGCACTACGGCCGCCCCGGCGGCCCCAAGGCCTACATCCAGGCCTCGCTGCACGCCGACGAGCTGCCCGGCATGCTCGTGGCCCACCACCTGCGCGGCCTGCTGGATGCGCTGGACGCCGCGGGGCAGATCACCGGCGAGATCATCCTCGTGCCGATGGCCAACCCCATCGGGCTGTCGCAGTTCGTCATGCACGGCCACCAGGGCCGCTTCGAGCTGACCACGGGTGAGAACTTCAACCGCCACTATCCCGACCAGATCGACGCCGTGGCCGAAGCCGTGGGCCCGCAGCTCACGCAGGACCCCACCACCAACGTCGCCTTGCTGCGCCGGGCGCTCAAGGCGGCCGTGCTCGCCTCGCCCGTCGACACCGAGCTGCAGTCGCAGCGCCGCACGCTGATGGGCCTGTCCTGCGACGCCGACGTCGTGCTCGACCTGCATTGCGACGCCCAGGCGCTGATGCACCTCTATACCGAGACGCCCTGCTGGCCCGACTGCGAGCCGCTTGCGCGCTTCCTGCGCTCGCGCGTGACGCTGCTGGCCCAGGACTCCGGCGACAACCCCTTCGACGAGGCCTGCTCTCAGGTCTGGTGGAAATGGGCGGCTCGCTTCGGCGACCGCTTCCCCATCCCGCAGGCCTGCCTGTC
Organism: Roseateles sp.; assembly: GCA_016790285.1. GTDB lineage: Bacteria > Pseudomonadota > Gammaproteobacteria > Burkholderiales > Burkholderiaceae_C > Pelomonas. The sequence continues at coordinate 27,959 of JAEUPJ010000083.1, forward strand.
GGTCACCGTGGAGCTGCGCGGCGCCGCCGACGTGACGCACGAGCTGGCCGCGGCCGATGCCCAGCACATCGTCGACTTCCTGCACTGGCGCGGCCTGATCAGCGGCGACAAGCCCGCCCTGCCCGACGCGGTGGGCGACGCCCGCCCGCTGGCCGGCAGCATGCCGATCAAGTCCACGACGGCCGGCGTGCTGACCTTCCTGAAGGAGGTGGGCGCCGAGGTGCAGGCCGGTGACGTGCTGGCCCACGTCATCGACCCCATCACGGCCCAGGTGACCGAGCTGAAGAGCCCGGTCGACGGCCTGTTCTTCGCCCGCGACTTCGTTCGCTTCGCGAGCGCCGGCATGCGTGTTGCCAAGGTGGCCGGCCGCGAAGCGTTGCGCACCGGCAAGCTCCTGGGGGCCTGACATGACGGTGCAACTGCAGGCCACCAACATCCACAAGCGCTTCGGCGAGCGCGAGGTGCTCAAGGGCATCTCGCTGTCCGCAAGCCGCGGCGACGTCGTCACGCTGATCGGCTCGTCCGGCTCGGGCAAGAGCACCTTCCTGCGCTGCCTGAACCTGCTGGAGCAGCCCAACGAGGGTGAACTGAGCCTGGGTGGCGAGGCGCTCAAGCTCGTGCGCGACCGCGACGGCAGCCTCAAGGCCGCCGACGCGCCACAGCTGCAGCGCTGGCGCGCGCGGCTGGCGATGGTGTTCCAGAACTTCAACCTGTGGGCGCACATGACGGTGCTGGACAACGTCATCGAGGCGCCCATCCACGTGCTCGGCAAACCCAAGGCCGAAGCCGTCGAGCGCGCGCAGGCGCTGCTGGCGCGCGTGGGGGTGTCGCACCGCGCGCACGTCTACCCCGCGCAGCTCTCGGGCGGCGAGCAGCAGCGCGTGGCCATCGCGCGCGCGCTTGCGGTCGACCCCGAAGTGATGCTGTTCGACGAACCCACCTCGGCGCTGGATCCGGAGCTCGTCGGCGAGGTGCTCAAGGTGATGCGCGACCTGGCTGCCGAGGGCCGCACGATGATCGTGGTCACGCACGAGATGGGCTTCGCCCGCGAGGTCTCCAACCATTGCCTCTTCCTGCACCAGGGCAAAGTCGAGGAGGAAGGCAACCCCAAGGAGATGCTGCTGCGCCCGCAGTGCGAGCGGCTGCAGCAGTTCCTCTCGGGCGGGCTGAAATAAAACGGCTGCGCACGCTGCTGTGGCGCACGCTGGCGCTGGTCAGCGTGCTGCTCGGGCTCGTCGGCATCGTCCTGCCTGGGCTGCCGACGGTGCCCTTCCTGCTGCTGGCCGCCTGGGCGGGTGGCAAGGGCTGGCCGGCGCTGGAGGCCTGGCTGCTGAACCACCCGCGCCACGGGCCGGCCATCCGGCGCTGGCGCGAGCGCGGCGCCGTGCCGCGGCGGGCCAAATGGGCGGCCAGCGGCATGATGGCCTTGAGCACCTGCCTGCTCGCGCTGTCGGGCGCGCCCCTCGCCGTGAAAGCGGGCGCCCCGCTCGTGATGGCCGCCGTGGCGCTGTGGCTGTGGCGGCGGCCTGAAGCCTAGGCCGGCAGCAACCCGCGGTCCTTGAGCATCGGCTCGACGACGGGGTCGCGCCCGCGGAAAGCGCGAAAGGCTTCGCCTGGCTCGCGGCTGTTGCCAGCGGACAGGATGCAGTCCTTCAGCCGCGCAGCCACGCCCGGGTCGAACACGTCGCCGGCTTCCACGAAGGCATCGAAGGCGTCGCAGTCGAGCACCTCGGCCCACAGGTAGACGTAGTAGCCCGCGGCATAGCCCGCGCTGCTGAAGAGGTGCTGGAAATGCGTCAGCCGGTGGTTGAGCCCGACCTCGGCCGGCAGCTGCCACGCCGCGAGCGTATCGCGCTCGAAGGCGACGACGTCCTGCGGCGCCTCGGGCAGCGCGTGGGCGGCCATGTCGACGAGGGCGCTGGCCGTGTAGCGCAGCGTCTCGTAGCCCTGGCCGAACTGGCGCGCCGCCTGCAGCTTGGCCAGCAGGGCATCGGGCAGCGGCTCGTCCGTCTGCCAGTGGCGGGCGAACTTCTTGAGCACGGCCGGCTCGGCCATCCAGTGTTCATACAACTGCGAGGGCAGCTCGACGAAGTCGCGCAGCACCTGCGTGCCCGACAGGCGTTCGTGCTCCACCTCGCTGAGCAACCCATGCAGGCCGTGGCCGAACTCGTGGAAGAGCGTGCGCACGTCGTCAAAGCTCAGCAGCGTGGGCTCACCGGCCGCACCGCGCGCGAAGTTGTTGTTGTTGAGGATGACGGGCGTGGCCGCGAGCGCGCGGCTCTGGTTGCGCAGCGCGTTCATCCAGGCGCCGCTGCGCTTGGTCGGCCGCGCGAAGTTGTCCTGCAGGAAGAGGCCGCGCAGGGAGCCGTCGGCGTTGAACACCTCGTACGCCCGCACGTCCGGGTGGTAGCCGGCCACGTCGGGCCTTGCCTTGAACTGCAGGCCGAACAGGCGACTGGCGCAGTCGAACATGGCCGCCACCATGCGGTCGAGCGAGAAGTAAGGCTTGACCTCGGCCTCGTCGAGCTCGAAGCGCGCGCGGCGCGCCTGCTCGGCGTAGAAGCGCCAGTCCCAGGCCTGCAGCGTGTGCGTCGCACCGGCCGCGGCCATGGCGCCCTGCACCGCCTCGCGCTCACGGGCCTGCGCGGCCAGGGCCGGGTGCCACACGCGCTCCAGCAGGCCCATGACGGCGCCCTGGCTGCGCGCCATGGTGTCCTCGAGGGCGTAGTCGGCGTAGCAGGCGTGACCATGCAGGCGCGCCTGCTCGGCGCGCAGCGCAAGGATCTCGCGGCAGATCTCGCGGTTGTCGGTGTCGCCCGTGTCGTCGCCGCGGCCCACCCAGGCGCGCCAGGCCTGCTCGCGCAGGTCACGCCGGGCACTGAAGGTCAGGAAGGGCACGATCAGCGAGCGCGACAGCGTGATCACGTGGACGCCGTCACCCAGGCCGCGGTCCAGGGCCGCCTGGCGCGCTGCCGCACGCACGAAGGCCGGCAGGCCTGCCAGTTCGGCCTCAGTGGAGAGTTGCAGCTGGAAGCCGTTCTCGGCGGCCAGCACGTTCTGCGCAAAACGCGTGTTGAGCTCCGCCAAGCGCGTCATGACAGCGGCATAGCGGGCGCGCGCCTCGGGCGCCAGGCGTGCGCCGGCGCGCAGGAAGTCCAGGTGCACCCGCTCCAGCAGGCGGCGCTGCTCGGGCGTCAGGTCCAGCCGCTCGCGCTGGGTGTGCAGCGCGTCGATGCGGGCGAAGAGACCCTGGTGCATGTAGACGGCGCTGCCATGCTCGGCCAGCGGCGCGGCCAGCGCCCGCTGCACGGCCTGCAGTTCGGGCGACGTGGCCGATGCCGCCAGCGTGTAGAACAGGTGTTCGAGGCGGGTCAGCTGCCGGCCGCTGGCGTCAAACGCCGCCAGCGTGTTGGCGAAGCTCGGCGGCTCGCTGAGTGCGGCGATCGCATCGATCTCGGCGCGGTGCGCGGCCAGCGCGGCGTCGAAGGCGGGCTGGAAGTGGCCCGGCTGGATGTCGGCGAAGGGCGGCAGGCCGTGGACGCCCGTCCAGGGCTGCATCAGGGGGTTGCTCATGCGGGTGGCTCGCGAAAAGGAAAAAGGGCCGCTCCCGGCAGGGGGCGGCCCGTTTGGCGGTGTCAGTGGCCGGCCGGGATCACTTGCCCGCGGCGGCGGCCTTTTCCTTGCGGATGGCCTTCTCGTCGTTCTCGTCGTAGGGCTTGTTCTGGCACTCGGCCTTCCACTTGTCGTTGGCGTCGAAGTGCTTCTCGGTGCGCTCCTCGATGCCCTTGAACTGGGCGTCCAGGGCGTCGACCTTGTCGGAGAAGGCCTTGCGCTTGACGGCCTGCTCGGCGTCGGCGGCCTTGACGACGTCGATCATCGTGCCGAAGGCGGTGGTGCGGGCGGTGTAGGCCTCGTTGCGGGCCTTGAGCTCGTTCTTTTCGAGCTTGGGGGCCTCGGCGGTCAGCGCTTCGTGGGCCTTCAGGATGGCTTCCTTCTCGGCCTTCACCTCGGCGACCTGCTTGGCCAGTGCGGCCTCGCCGGCTTCGATGGTGGCCTTCTCGCCCTTGAGCTTGTCGGCATTGGCCTTGTAGGAACTCTGCTCAACCTTGATGGCTTCGGCTTCCTTGCTGTTGGCTTCCTGCTGGTCGATGCAGGCGCGCAGTTCGTCGCGCGACATCAGCTTGACCTTGGGCTTTTCCACCACCGGGTTGCTGACCTTGTTGTTCTTGGGGTCGACCTTGGCCTTGGTGTTGTTGGTGATCTGTGCCTGGGCGGAGACGGCGACCACCAGGGCCAGCGGGAGGAGGATGCGTTTCATGTCGAGCGCGCAACGCTGGGTTGCGAAGGTTCAGGAACGGAAGGCGGAATCATGCCACGAGGCTTCCCCCGATAATGGCGGGCTGCCCTTAGTAACCATCGTTTCATGGCGCTCAAAGCCACCATCTACAAAGCCCAGCTCCAGATCGCCGACATGGACCGCAACGTCTATGGCGACCACAACCTCACCCTCGCCTGCCACCCCAGCGAGACGGAGGAGCGGTTGATGATCCGCGTGCTGGCCTTCGCGCTGAACGTGCCGGCCGATGACCTGCGTGGGCGCCTGGAGTTCACCAAGGGCCTGTCCGACGTCGACGAGCCCGACCTGTGGCAGCTCGACCTGACCGGCGACATCATCCACTGGATCGACCTCGGCCAGCCCGACGACCGCCGCCTGATGAAGGCCCATGGCCGCGCCGACCGCGTCAGCGTGTACAGCTTTGCCAGCAGCACCGAGGTCTGGTGGCGCAACCTCGAGGGCAAGCTCACCCGCGCGCCGAAGCTCGCGGTCTGGCAGATCCCGGCCGAGCAGTCGCAAGCCCTGGCCAAGCTCGCCGAGCGCAGCCTGCAGCTGCAGATCAGCATCCAGGACGGCAGCATCTACTTCTCGACGGCCACCGCGTCCGTCGAAATCCACCCCGTCGCGCTGAAGTCCGCCAGCGCCTGACACCCGGCCCGAACCCCATCGCCTGAACCCACCAGCCTTCACCATGTCCACGATCCTGCAATCCGTCCCCGTCGGCCAGAAGGTCGGCATCGCCTTCTCCGGCGGCCTCGACACCTCCGCGGCCCTGCACTGGATGAAGCTCAAGGGCGCCCTGCCCTACGCCTACACCGCCAACCTCGGCCAGCCCGACGAGCCCGACTACGACGAGATCCCGCGCAAGGCCATGCTCTACGGCGCCGAGAAAGCCGTGCTGGTGGATTGCCGCGCGCAGCTGGTGGCCGAGGGCATCGCTGCGCTGCAGGCCGGCGCCTTTCACATCAGCACCGCCGGCGTCACCTACTTCAACACCACGCCCATCGGTCGCGCCGTCACGGGCACCATGCTGGTGGCTGCCATGCAGGCCGACGGCGTCAACATCTGGGGTGACGGCTCGACGTTCAAGGGCAACGACATCGAGCGCTTCTACCGCTACGGCCTGCTGACCAACCCCTCGCTGAAGATCTACAAGCCCTGGCTCGACCAGACCTTCATCGACGAGCTCGGCGGCCGCGCCGAGATGTCGGCCTTCATGACGGCCAAGGGCTTCGCCTACAAGATGAGCGCCGAGAAGGCCTACTCGACCGACTCCAACATGCTCGGCGCCACCCACGAGGCCAAGGACCTGGAGCACCTGAGCAGCGGCATCCGCATCGTCAACCCGATCATGGGCGTGGCCTTCTGGCGCGAGGACGTGGCCATCAAGGCCGAAGAGGTGACCGTGCGCTTCGAGGAAGGCATGCCCGTGGCGCTCAACGGCGTCGAGTACCGCGACCCCGTCGCGCTGCTGGCCGAGGCCAACAAGATCGGCGGCCGCCACGGCCTGGGCATGAGCGACCAGATCGAGAACCGCATCATCGAAGCCAAGAGCCGCGGCATCTACGAAGCCCCGGGCCTGGCGCTGCTGCACATCGCCTACGAGCGCCTGGTGACCGGCATCCACAACGAAGACACCATCGAGCTCTACCGAGACAACGGCCGCAAGCTCGGCCGCCTGCTCTACCAGGGCCGCTGGTTCGACCCCCAGGCCATCATGCTGCGCGAGACCGCCCAGCGCTGGGTGGCCCGTGCCGTCACCGGCGAAGTGGCGCTGGAGCTGCGCCGCGGCAACGACTACTCGCTGCTGGACACCCGCAGCCCCAACCTGACCTACGCGCCCGAGCGCCTGAGCATGGAAAAGGTCGAGGACGCGCCCTTCAGCCCGGCCGACCGCATCGGCCAGCTGACCATGCGCAACCTGGACATCAGCGACACGCGCAGCAAACTGGGCGTCTACACCGGCGCGGGCCTGCTGTCGGGCGGCGGCCTGCCGCGATTGGAGTAAACCACTGGTCAGGCATCCAGTAGTGCTGTATAAACTTACAGCACTTTCAGTGGAGCCTGACCATGCATCACCAATACCGCCAGAACTACGTCCCGAGCCGCCCGCTGCCGCGCTGGCTGCAACTGTTGATCCGCTGGCTCTGACCCGTGAGGCAGGTGTCTCGCGGTCAGGCGTCGTCGGCGATACGCAGGAAGCTGGCAAAGCGCGGTTTGCCCGCAGGTGTCAGGTCACGGTAGCGGTACGTCACGCGTGACCCCACCGGCGGAGGATGGCGGCGCTGGTCGTCCGTGAAGCCCGTGCCGAGCTTGAAGCGAATGCCCTCCGGCGTCTCCAACTCCAGCGCGCCCATCAGGCCGGCAAACCGCCCCCTGCCAGGTTCATGGGCCACGACCGTCGCCTCGGCGTCCAGCTGGGGCTTGAGCTTGAGCAGCCGGTCGCTGCGGCCGGTGGCGGGCGGCGCGTCCGCCCGGTGCAGCATCAGACCCTCACCCCCAGCCTGGACGACAGCCCGCAGCCGGGCCTGCAACGCTGCGGGGGAATCGATGCGATCCTGCGCCACCGCCACGACCAGCCCCCCGGCGAGCGCCTGGATGCGCTGCGCCCGTGCCTCGAACGAGCCGCCGGCCTCCGGCAGCTCGAACACGTGATACCGCACGCGACGCCACTCGGCGTCCTGCGGCTCGCTGCGCCGCACGATGGCCGAGAGCTCGTCGAAGGTGCGGCGCCCCATCCACAGCTCGCCATCCAGGGCTTGCCGCGGCAACCCGGCCAGGAACCACGCGGGTGCGGCCACCACACGGCCGCTGCGAAACCTGAGCACCTGCCCGTCCCACAGGGCGCGCACGCCGTCGAGCTTCTCGCTCACAAGGTAGCCGCGCGGGTCGATGCCCGCTGGCGCACTGCGGGCCAGCAAGGGCTCCAACGCCCGCGCGGGCCCGCCGCCCAGGCCCAACAGGCCGCCCAGGCCGAGCAGCAGGCGGCGCGTGACGCCTACAGCACCACGGGCTCCGGCTCCAGACGGATGCCAAAGCGCCCATAGACGCTTTCCTGGATCGCCCGCGCCAGGGTCACCACCTCCGCCCCCCGGGCATCGCCCTTGTTGACGAGCACCAGGGCCTGCTTCTCGTAGACCGCCGCCCCGCCCACCGTTTTCCCTTTCCAGCCGCATGCGTCGATCATCCAGCCGGCAGCCAATTTGACGCTGCCATCCCCCATCGGGTAGTGAACGATCCCCGGGTCGCGGTCGATGATGTCGCGGCACTGCTCGGCGGTCACCACCGGGTTCTTGAAGAAGCTGCCCGCGTTGCCGATGACGGCTGGATCAGGGAGCTTGGCGCGCCGAACGGCCACGATCCAGTCGAAGATCTGTCGGGCATCGGGGCTGCGGATGCCCGTCTCGGCCATCTTGCGCTCGATCTCGAGGTAACCCAGCACCGGCTGCCAGGGCCGCGGCAGCCGAAAGCGCACCCTCGTGATGACGCTCTTGCCCGCCAGGCCGCCGAAATCGGAGTGCTTGAAGACGCTGTCCCGGTAACCGAAGCGGCAGACTTCGGCCGGCAGCAGCGCCGGCCGGCCGGTGATGAGGTCCATCACCTCCATGGCCTCCAGCCTGTCCTTCACCTCGATGCCGTAGGCGCCGATGTTCTGCACCGGTGCCGCGCCCACCGTGCCCGGAATGAGGGCCATGTTCTCGAGGCCCGGGAAACCGTGGTCCAGCGTCCAACTGACCAGCTCATGCCACGGCACCCCGGCGCCCGCCTCCACGATCCAGGCGTCGTCGCGCGCTTCCAACAGCCGGATCCCGGTAATTTCCACCTTGAGCACCACGGCGTCGACGTCGCGGGTCAGCACGAGGTTGCTGCCGCCGCCCAGCACGAACTTGGGCGCGCGGCCGAGATCCGGGTGGTCCACCACCCGGCGCACATCGGCCGCCTCGCGGATGCGCACCAGGCGCCGGGCCACGGCCGGCAGGCCGAAGGTGTTGTAGGACTTCAGGTTCACGTCCGTCTCGACCTGCAGCCCGGGGGCTTCATTCGAGGGGGTTGGTGTCGTGACGGGAGGAATGGACATGGGAAAATTTGTTGGACGTCTAGCGCCGTGCTTGAACGGCCAATTTTCGCAGACGCCCACCTAACGACATCACACATGCCCAGCTTCGACACCGTTCTCGAACCCGACCACGTCAAGATCCGCAATGGCGTGGACAACACCATCAAGGAAATCGGCACCCGCTTCGACTTCAAGGGAACCGGGGCCAAGGTCGAGCTCAAGGACAAGGAAATCCACGCCACGGGCGACAGCGAGTTCCAGCTCGAGCAGATCGAGGCCGTGCTGTACGGCAAGCTGACCAAGCAGGACGTCGTCATCAGCTTCCTGGACAAGCAGGACAAGATCGAGAAGCTCGGCGGCGACAAGGTGCGCCAGGTCTACAAGATCAAGGAAGGCATCGCGGCCGACCTCGCCAAGAAGATCGTCAGCTCGCTCAAGGAGAGCAAGCTCAAGGTGCAGGCGAGCATCCAGGGCGACGCCGTGCGCGTGACGGGCAAGAACCGAGACGACCTCCAGACGGCGATCGCGCACCTGAAGAAGAGCTTCAGCGACACGCCGCTCACCTACAACAACTTCCGCGACTGACCCCATGCACCGCTTCCTGCCCGTGCCGCTGCTGCTGGCCTGCGGCCTGGCCCTCGGCCAGGGGCTGCCACCCGGCCAGGTGCAGCTCAACGGCATGCTGGGCGCACGCTCGGCCCTGCTGATCATCGACGGCGAGGCACGCACGGTCGAGGTCGGCGCGTCGGCCAAGGGCGTCAAGCTCGTGGCGATCGAGGACGGCCGCGCGGTGGTCGAGTTCGGCGGCCGTCGCCAGACCCTGACCTTGGGCGCCGCTCCCGGCCGCGTCGTGCCGCAAACTGCCGCGCCGCGCCAGATCGTCCTGCCCATGGGCCAGGGTGGGCACTACACCACCATCGGCATGATCAATGGGCAGGTCACGAGCTTCCTGGTGGACACCGGCGCCACCAGCGTGGCCATCAGCCAGATCGAGGCCGAAAAGCTCGGCCTGCGCTACATGTACGGCAAGCGCATCGTGACGATGACAGCCAACGGCGTGGTGCCGGCCTACCAGATCCAGCTCGGCACGATCCGGATCGGCGACGTGGAGGTGCGTGATGTCGAGGCCATCGTCATCCCCGGCACCATCAGCCACGTGTTGCTGGGCAACAGCTTCCTGAACCGCTTCCAGATGCGTCGTGAGAACGACGTCATGACCTTGGAGCTGCGCTACTGAACTTCGCGCAGGCCGGCGCCTATCATCGCCGGCCACAGAAAGTTCGACGCCCAGCCATGCCCCATTCCGCTCCTGCCGCCCACGGCCGCCTCGGCACACGCTTGCTCGCCAGCGTCGCCTGCGCCGCGATGCTCGCCTGCGCCGCGACCCCGGTCGTCGCCGAAGACAACAAGGCCAAGGCGGCCAAGTACTACGAGGATGCGTTGAGCCGCTACGAGCGCAACGACATCCCCGGCAGCATCATCCAGCTCAAGAACGCGCTGCAGGCCGACAAGACGATGCTGCCCGTGCAGCTGCTGCTGGCCCGCGCGCTGATGGCCGACGGCCAGGTGGCGGCAGCCGAAGTCGCCATCACCGAGGCGCTGCGGCTGGGCGTGGACCGGGCCGAGGTCGTGCAGACGCTGGGCAACGCGCTGCTGGCCCAGGGCAAGCATGAGCAACTGCTGGAGCAGGCCCGCATGGCGCCTGCGGGCCTGCCCAACAGCGTGAGGCTGCAGGTGCTGCTGCTGCGCGCCTCGGCGCAGGCCGACCTCGGCGACCCCACCACCGCGCTCAAGTCCGTCACCGAGGCGCGGGCCATCGACCCCAATGCGGTCGAAACCTGGCTGGCCGAGGTGTCCATCCGCCTGCGCGCTCGCCAGTTCGCCGAGGCCACGACGGCGGCTGACACCGCCATCAAGCTGGCGCCGCAGTCGGCTGAAGCCTATTACCAGCGCGGCAGCGTCAGCCACGCGCGCGGCCAGGTGGCCGAGGCGATGAAGGCCTACGACCAGGCCATCTCGCTGACCCCGACGCACTACGAGGCCCGCCTGGCGCGCGCCGGCCTGCACCTGGATGCCGGCCGCAATGCGGAGGCGCTCGCCGACATCACCGAGGCGCGCAAGTCCCAGCCCCGCGAGCCCCGGGCCGCCTACCTGCAGGCCGTGCTGGCTGACCGCGCCGGCGACCGGCCCGCGGCCCGTGCCGCGCTGTCGCAGGTCACCGCCCTGCTCGACCCCGTGCCGCTGGACTTCATCAAGTACCGGCCGCAGATGCTGCTGCTCAACGGCCTGAGTCACTTCGCGCTGGACGAGGGCGAGAAGGCCCGCCCGCTGCTCGAAGCCTTCGCGCGCACGCAGCCGGTGACGCCCGTCAGCAAGATCCTGGCGCAGCTCTACCTCAAGGCCAACGACCCGGACCGCGCCATCGCGGTGCTGGAGGCGTATCTGCGCGGTGTCCCGGGAGACGGCAAGGCGCTCACGCAGCTCGCCGCCGCGCAGATCGCCAAGGGCCGGCCGGCACGCGCCACGCAGCTGATGCAGAAAGCACTGCGCGCCCGCGACGTGCCCGAGCTGCGCACGGTGCTCGGCGTGAGTCTGCTGCAAAGTGGCGACAGCAATTCGGCGCGCGCCGAGCTTGAAGCCTCGTTCAAGAAAGACCCGAAGCAATTGCAGGCCGGCATGGGCCTGATTGCGATCTACCTGCGCGAACGCGACCCCGCGAAGGCGGCCAACGTCGCCAACCAGCTGCTGCGCAGCCAGCCCAACAACCCTGCGCTGCTCAACCTGGCCGGCGTGGCCAAGGCCGAGGCAGGCGACTTCGGCGGCGCGCGACGCGCCTTCGAGCATGCCCTGGCTCTGGACAAGACGATGATCGCCGCGCAGCTTGGCCTGGCGCGGGTGGACATCGCCACGGGCGCTCTGCACGCCGCGGAAGTGCGCCTGAAGGCCTTGCAGAAGGCCGACGAACGCAACCCGGAAGTGCTGTACGACCTGGCCGTGCTCACGGTGCGTAAAGGGCAGGTCGATGAAGGCCTGGCCCTGCTGCGCAAGGCGGCCGACGTGTCCCCCAAGAGCGACAGCCGAGCGCTGGAGGCCCTGATCGACTTCTACCTCAAGCACGGCCGGGCCGTGCAGGCCCTGGACGCCGCCAAGGTGCTGCTGGCCCAGTCGCCCGAAGACGTCCAGTACCTGACGATCTATGCCAAGGCACAGCTTGCCAGCGGCGACAGCAACGGTGCCCGCCTCACGCTCACCAACGCGACCCGCCGGGCGGGTTACAGCGCGTTTGCCCTGACCAGCCTGGCACGGCTGCAGATGGCCGCCAATGACCTGGACGGCGCGGCCTACACGCTGGACAAGGTGCTGAGCGCCGAGCCGGAATTCCTGGCTGCGCAGGCGCTGCTGGCCAACATCGAGACGCGCAAGGGCGACTTCGCCCGCGCTGAGCCGCGCATCCGCCGCATCGTCAGCCAGTACCCCAAGCTGGGCGTCGGCTACGGCCTGCAGGGCGACCTGGCCAGCGCGCGCCGCCAGCCAGCCGCCGCGATCGAGGCCTACCGGCAAGCGCACAAGGTGGAGCCCAGCGTGGGCACGGCCCTGGCGCTGATCAACTCGCTGGGCGCCCAGGGCCAGCTGCAGGACGCCCGCAACGTGGCGGATGCCTGGCTCAAGACCAACCCCGCCGATGTCCAGATCCAGAAGTCGCTGGCCAACCTGCTGGCGCGCTCCGGCGACTTCGCCCGCGCCCGCACGGCTTACGAGGCGGTCCTCAAGCTGGTGCCCGACGATGTGGAGACGCTCAACAACCTCGCCAACGTCCACCTGCGCCTGAAGGACACCCGCAGCGCCATCGCCACCGCAGAGCAGGCCGTGGCCAAGGCGCCGACCAACCCGCTGGTCATCGACACCCTGGGCTGGGCCCTGTTCGAGGCCGGCCAGACCGATGCCGCCCTGGCCAAGTTGCGCGACGCGCGCCTGCGCGCCCCCACGAACCCGGACATCCGCTACCACCTGGCCGCCGTGCTCGCCAAGCAGGGCAAGCGGACCGAAGCCCGGGACGAGCTGACGACGGCCCTGCGTGATTACCCGAACTTCGAATCACAAAGTGCGGCAAAAGCCCTGCTGGCCACACTCAACTGAGGGGTCCAAACGCCCCCCCTAGGTGTCAGTTCTCCTTACAATTTTTCCAACAGGCGAAATGCCGCGCTGCCAAGCAATTGATCCCAAAAGGATTTTTCAACCTGGCATGCCACGTGCTTTACCCCTGGCAACAATTTCGGCCCTGGCCAAAAACTAAAGAGGAGTTCCCGTGAACGCAATCAAGTCGCAAATGATCCAGGCACTGGTCCTGGTCTGTGGCCTCGGTGTGGGTGCGATGGCTCAAGCAGCCACCACGTGGCAGTTCTCCGGCAACGGCACGTACAACACCCAGGGCGAAGAAAACGCCAAGACGAGCTACACGGGCGCCGACGCGACGCTGAACATCAGCGGTGCCTACGTCGCCAACGTGAATGGCGTGGCCGACTCGACCAAGAAGTTCAGCACGACGGCTCCCAACGCCAACCCGCTGTACTTCGGCGGCAACGGCCTGGGCATGTGCTCGGACCCGGCCAGCTCCACCAGCTGCCCGGCCTCCAACCCGCCCAACCACGCCATCGACAACTACGGCACGACTGAAGGCATCCTGCTGAACTTCACGAGCAAGGTCGCGCTGCAGCAGATCTACCTCGGCTTCACGAGCACCGACTCCGACATCTCGGTCTTCCGCTACACCGGCGTCGGCGCCAACGGGGTGACCGCGACGACCAACCTGGCCAACGTGTCGGCCTCCGCAGGCGGCCTGACGAACGCCGGCTGGGAACTGGTGGGCAACTACGGTGACGTGGCTTACGACACCAACCCCGCCGCCCCGAACCAGAACATCAACGCCTCTGGCCTGACCTCGACCTGGTGGCTCATCACGGCCTACAACTCCGGCCTGGCTGGCACGACCAAGAAGTCCGGCAACGAGGTGTCGAACAACAACGACTTCTTCAAGATCTTCGCCGTCGCCGGCACCGCCTGCGCGACGCAGATCGTCAACGGCCAGTGCGGCAGCAGCGGCGGCAAGCTGCCTGAGCCGGCCACGCTGGCCCTGACCAGCGTCGCGCTGCTGGGCGTGGCTGGCCTGCGTCGCCGCCAAGCCGGCAAGACCCAGGCCTGATTCTTCGGACCAGCCCCCCTCGAAAAGGCACTCTTCGGAGTGCCTTTTTGCTTTTGGGCGCTGTGTCGTGCGGTTGTCTCTGGCCGGACAGCCAGGATGCGAACGACCGTGCTAAAACGCGTCGCATTCCCTCACGACAACGAAGCGAGACATGGACCTGAACTTCACCGATGCGGAGCTCGCCTTCCGCGCTGAGGTGCGCGACTGGGTGCGCGCCAACCTGCCGGCGGATATCGCCCACAAGGTGCGCCACGCGCAGCGCCTGCACAAGGACGACATGCAGCGCTGGGCCAAGATCCTCGGCGCGAAGGGCTGGCACGGCTGGGCGTGGCCCCAGCAGTTCGGCGGCCCGGGCTGGAACGCCGTACAGCGCCACCTGTTCGAAGAGGAATGCGCCCTCGCCTGTGCGCCCCGCATCGTGCCGTTCGGCCCCGTCATGGTGGCGCCCGTCATCATGGCCTTCGGCACGCCCGAGCAGCAGCAGCGCTTCCTGCCCGGCATCATGAGCGGCGAGGTGTGGTGGAGCCAGGGCTACAGCGAGCCGGGCTCCGGCTCCGACCTCGCGTCGCTGAAGTGCCGCGCCGAGCGCCAGGGCAACAACTACATCGTCAACGGCCAGAAGACCTGGACCACCCTCGGCCAGTACGGCGACTGGATCTTCTGCCTGGTGCGCACGTCCACCGAAGGCAAGCCCCAGACGGGCATCAGCTTCCTGCTGATCGACATGAAGTCGCCTGGCGTCACCGTCAAGCCCATCATCATGCTGGACGGCGAACACGAGGTGAACGAGGTCTGGTTCGACAACGTCGAGGTGCCGGCCGAGAACCTCATCGGCGAGGAGAACAAGGGCTGGACCTACGCCAAGCACCTGCTCTCCCACGAGCGCACCAACATCGCCGACGTGAACCGCGCCAAGCGCGAGCTGGAGCGGCTCAAGCGCATCGCCACCGCCGAGGGCCTGATGGACGACCAGCGCTTTCGCGACCAGGTCGCCCTGTGCGAGGTCGACGTCGTCGCGCTGGAGATGATGGTGCTGCGCGTGCTCTCGGGCGAGCGCACCGGCAAGCAGCCGCTGGACGTGGCCGGCCTGCTCAAGATCCGCGGCAGCGAGCTGCAGCAGCGCTACACCGAGCTGATGATGCTGGCCGGCGGCCCGCTGGCCCTGCCGCACATCCTGGAGGCCATGGAGGCCGGCTGGCAGGGCGACCAGTGGCTGGGTGGCGCCTGGATGGGGGGCGCTTCGCACGCCATCCCGCTCACCGGCAACTACCTCAACGTGCGCAAGACCACCATCTACGGTGGCTCGAACGAAGTGCAACGCAACATCGTCGCGCAGACGGTGCTCGGCTGACCCGGGGAGACAGACAACATGGATTTCGATTTCACGGAAGACCAGGAAGCCCTGCGCGACGCCGTGCGCCGCTTCGTCGACAAGGACTACGCCTTCGATCGCCGCACGCAGATCGTGCGCGCCGGCGGCTTCGACCGCGCCACCTGGGAAGGCCTGGCGGGCCTGGGCCTGACGGCGCTGGCCATACCTGAAGCCCACGGTGGCCTGGGCTTTGGCGCCGTCGAGGCGATGGTGGCCATGGAGGAACTCGGCCGCGGCCTCGTCATGGAGCCCATCGCCCAGGGCGCCCTGATCGCGCCGGCCCTGCTCGGCCACGCGCCCGAGGCCCTGCAGGCCAGCTGGCTGCCCCGCATGGCCGGCGGCGAAGCCCTCGTCGTGCTGGCCCACCAGGAAGCCAGGTCGCGCTACCGCCTCAACCAGGTGGCCACGCGGGCCGTGGACGGCAAGCTCAGCGGTGTGAAGAGCCTCGTGCCCGCGGGCGACGTGGCCGATGCCTTCATCGTGCCGGCCCGCGTGTCGGGCGATGACCGCGCAGCCGAGGGCATTGCGCTCTACCTGGTCGAGCGCACGGCCCCCGGCGTGCACACCCGCGCCTACTCGCTGCACGACGGCTCGCGCGCGGCCGAAGTCAACCTGGACAACGCCCCGGGCCAGCTCATCGCCGGCCCCGAGCAGGGCCTGGCGCTGCTGGAGCTGGCGGCCGACATCGGCATCGCCGCGCAGGCGGCCGAGGCAGTCGGCGTGATGGAGAAGTACCTGGCCCTGACCGTCGACTACCTGAACACGCGCAAGCAGTTCGGCGTCGTCATCAGCAGCTTCCAGGCGCTGCGCCACCGGGCGGCCGACGTCAAGATGCAGCTGGAGCTGGCCCGCTCCATGAGCTACTACGCCACGCTGCGCCTGGGTGACGCCCCGGCCGTGCGGCGCCGCGCGCTGTCCCAGGCCAAGGTGCAGCTCGGGCAGGCCATGCGCTTCGTCGGCCAGCAATGCACACAGATGCACGGCGGCATCGGCGTGACGGACGAATACGTCGGCAGCCACTACTTCAAGCGGCTGACCGTCATGGAGATGCAGTGGGGCGACACCCTGCATCACCTCGGTGAAGTCAGCGCCCGGATGCAGGACACTGCGGGGGTGTTTGCCTGACCGCGGAGGTCACCCGATGAAAGCCCCCCTTGCCATGCTGCTGGCCAGCATGGCCGCCCTTGCCGGCTCCCACGCCCACGCCCAGACCATGAAGCCGGGCCTCTGGGAGTTCAAACAGACGCCCCAACTCGACCCGGCGCGCCAGGCCCAGATGGCCCAGGCACAAAAGGCCATGGAGAGCATGCCCGCCGAACGCCGCGCCATGATCGAGCAGATGATGGCGCAGCGCGGCGTGAGCGTGTCCATGGCGGGCGGCGCGATCACGGTGAAGACCTGCATCTCCAAGGAGCAGGCCGAGCGCAATCAGGCGCCCGTGGCGCAGCATGGCAACTGCACCCAGGACACCAAGCGCAGCGGCAGCGTGATCCAGACGCATTTCGTCTGCACCGACCCCGCCTCCGAGGGCGATGCGACGGTGACCCTGCGAGGCAGTGAAGGCTTCACCAACGAGGTGACCGTGCGCACCCAGCGCCAGGGCAAGACCGAGACCGTGAAGGTGACGGGCGAAGGCCGCTGGCTGGGCGCCGACTGCGGCGATGTGCAACCGATGAAGTCCCAGGCCAAACCTTGAAGCAGCGGCTTTCGCAGATCCTGTTCAGCCAGGGGTTCGGAACACGGCGCCTGTGCGCCGGGCTGGTGTGGAATGGTGAAGTCTCGGTCCACGGCGAGGTGGTCGACGACCCCGATGCCGAGTACGAGACACAAGGGTTCAGCTTCGTCATCGACGGCGTCACCTGGCCCTGCTTCGACAAGGCACTCGTGCTGCTGAACAAGCCCGCCGGCTACGAGTGTTCGCAAAAGCCCAAGCACCACCCGAGCGTGATGAGCCTGCTGCCACCACCGCTGCGCGAGCGCGGCGTGCAGCCGATCGGCCGGCTCGATGAAGACACCACCGGCCTGCTGCTGCTCACCGACGACGGCACCCTCATCCACAAGCTCACCTCACCCAAGCACCACGTGCCCAAGGTCTACGAGGCCCGCTGCAAGCATCCGCTCACCGCGGCCATGGTCGAGCAGCTGCTGGCAGGCGTCGAGCTCAAGGAGCCGGAAGGCAAGTTCCAGCGCCCGCCCGAGGTCAGCAAGGCCGAAGGGGCGGAGATCGTCGACGAGACGCTGCTGCGCCTCACCCTCATCGAAGGCAAGTACCACCAGGTCAAGCGCATGGTCGCGGCCGTGGGCAACCGGGTGGAGACCTTGCACCGCCCGAGCTTCGGTGCCCTGACGCTGCCGGGCGACCTCGCCCCCGGCCAATGGCGCTGGGTCGGCAGCCCCGCCGAGGTCTGGGGACAATGACGGGCATGCGAGTTTTCAGAGGTTTCCACCATCCCGGCGTCGCACCCGCCTGCGCGCTGACCATCGGCAACTTCGACGGCGTGCACCGCGGCCACCAGGCCATGCTCGCCCTGCTGCAGTCCGAGGCCCGCCACCGCGGCCTGCCGACCTGCGTGATGACCTTCGAGCCCCATCCGCGCGACTTCTTCGCCGCGAAGATGGCCAAGCCCGAGCTGGCGCCCGCACGCATCGCGCCGCTGCGCGACAAGCTCGGCGAGCTGGAACGCTGCGGCATCGACCAGGTCGTGATCCTGCGCTTCGACGAGGCGCTGGCCTCCCTGCCGGCGCAAGGCTTCATCCGCCAGGTGCTGCAGGAGGGGCTCGGCGCCCGCTACGTGCTCGTCGGCGACGACTTCCGCTTCGGCGCCAAGCGCCAGGGCGACTACGCCACGCTGGACGCCGCCGGCCGCGCCCAGGGCTTCGACGTCGCCCGCATGATGAGCTACGAGGTGCACGGCCTGCGCGTCAGCAGCTCGGCCGTGCGTGAAGCGCTGTCGGCAGGCGACATGACGGCCGCGGCCGCGCTGCTGGGCCGGCCTTACGCCATCAGTGGCCACGTCACCCATGGCCGCAAGCTCGGCCGCCAGCTCGGCGAGAGCACCCCGGGTGCCGCCGACGGCTTTCGCACGCTGAACCTGCGCTTCCCGCACGACAAGCCGGCGGCGCACGGCATCTTCGCCGTGCTCGTGCATGGCCTCACGCCGCAGCCTTTGCCCGGCGTGGCGAGCCTGGGCAACCGGCCCACCGTGGAGGACGCCGGCCGCGTGCTGCTGGAGGTGCACTGCCTCGAGTGGCCCCTCGGTGCCGAAGGGGGCTACGGTAAACTCGCCCGCGTGGAACTGCTGCACAAACTTCGCGACGAAGCCCGCTACGACGGGCTGGACGCACTGACGGCTGCCATCGCGGCCGACACGGCGGCAGCACGCGCCTTCCTGGCCACCCACGCCGCCCAGCGTCGCCAGACCACGCGCGACCGAATTTGAAGCGGCGCCCCGCCGCTCTCATTCCCGTCCTCCCGCCTTCCGACCGCCAGGCTCGCCGCCTGGCCGCACGCCATGACCACCCCGGACTACCGCTCCACGCTCAACCTGCCCGACACGCCCTTCCCCATGCGCGGCGACCTGCCCAAGCGCGAGCCGGGCTGGGTCAAGGCCTGGGACGAGCAAGGCCTGTACAAGCGCCTGCGCGATGCGCGCTGTGGCGCCCCGAAGTTCGTCCTGCACGACGGCCCGCCCTACGCCAACGGCCAGATCCACATCGGCCACGCCGCCAACAAGATCCTCAAGGACATGATCGTCAAGGCCCGCCAGCTGGCGGGTTTTGATGCCGCCTACATCCCCGGCTGGGACTGCCACGGCCTGCCCATCGAGAACCAGATCGAGAAGACCTTCGGCCGCGGCCTGCCGCGCGACGAGGTGCAGGCCAAGAGCCGCGCCTACGCCACCGAGCAGATCGACGGCCAGCGCACCGACTTCAAGCGCCTGGGCGTGCTCGGCGAATGGGACAACCCGTACAAGACGATGAACTTCGCCAACGAGGCCGGCGAGATCCGCGTCTTGAAGCGCCTGTTCGAGCGCGGCTTCGTCTACCGCGGCTTGAAGCCCGTCTACTGGTGCTTCGACTGCGGCTCGTCGCTCGCCGAGTTCGAGATCGAGTACGCCGACAAGCAGTCGCCCGCCGTGGACGTGGCCTTCCTGAGCGCCGAGCCCGACAAGCTGGCCGCGGCGTTCGGCGTGGCGCCCCTCACCAAGGACGCCTTCACCGTCATCTGGACGACCACCCCCTGGACCATCCCGGCCAACCAGGCGCTCAACCTCAACCCCGAGCTGCCCTACGCGCTCGTGGACACGCCCAAGGGCTACTTCGTCGTCGCCGAGGCGCTGGTGGAGAAGTGCCTGGCGCGCTGGCAGCTCGAAGGCCAGGCCGTGGCCACCGTGCCCGGCCGCAAGCTCGAACTGCTGAAGTTCAAGCACCCGATGGCGCATGTCGACGCCGGCTATGACCGCGAAAGCCCGGTCTACCTCGCCGACTACGCCACCGCCGACGACGGCACCGGTGTCGTCCACTCCGCCCCCGCCTACGGCCTGGACGACTTCCAGAGCTGCGTGGCCCACGGCCTGAAGTTCGACGACATCCTGAACCCCGTGCAGGGCAACGGTGCCTATGCGGCCGAACTGCCGCTGTTCGGCGGCCAGCACATCTGGAAGGCCAACGCCGTCATCGCCCAGGCGCTGCTGGACGCCGGCCGCCTGATGGCGCAAAGCAAGATCACCCACAGCTACCCGCACTGCTGGCGCCACAAGACGCCGGTCATCTACCGCGCGGCGGCCCAGTGGTTCGTGCGCATGGACGAGGGCGAGGGCCTGTTCACCACGGACAAGGCCCCGCTGAGCCTGCGCCAGACGGCCCTGGCCGCCATCGACGCGACCAGCTTCTACCCCGAGAACGGCCGCGCCCGGCTGCACGACATGATCGCCGGCCGGCCCGACTGGTGCATCTCGCGCCAGCGCAGCTGGGGCGTGCCCCTGCCCATCTTCCTGCACAAGGACACGGGCGAGGCCCACCCGAGCACGCTCGAATTCATCGAGCGCGCCGCGCAGCTGGTGGAGGCCAACGGCATCGAGGCCTGGTCCAAGCTCGACCCGGCCGAGTGGCTCGGCGCCGAAGCTGCCCAGTACACCAAGGGCAACGACATCCTGGACGTGTGGTTCGACTCCGGCTCCACCTTCGAGCACGTGCTCAAGGGCAGCCACAAGGGCGCCGCGCACGAGAGCGGCCCCGAGGCCGACCTCTACCTGGAAGGCCACGACCAGCACCGCGGCTGGTTCCACTCCTCGCTGCTGATCGCCTGCGCCCTCTACGGCCGCGCGCCGTACAAGGGCCTGCTGACCCACGGTTTCGTCGTGGACGGCCAGGGTCGCAAGATGAGCAAGTCCCAAGGCAACGTGGTCGCGCCGCAGGCGGTGTCGGACAAGTACGGCGCCGAGATCCTGCGCCTGTGGACCGCCGCGACCGACTACTCCGGCGACCTGGGCCTGGACGACAAGATCCTCGCCCGCGTGGTCGACAGCTACCGCCGCGTGCGCAACACGCTGCGCTTCCTGCTGGCCAACGTGAGCGACTTCGACCCCGCCACCGACGCCGTCCCGGCCGAGCAGCTGCTGGAGGTCGACCGCTACGCCCTGGCCCGCGCGGCCGAGCTGCAGGCGGAGATCCTCGCTCACTTCGAGCGTTATGAGTTCCACCCGGTCGTGGCCAAGCTGCAGGTCTACTGCTCCGAAGACCTCGGCGCGTTCTACCTGGACGTGCTCAAGGACCGCCTCTACACCACCGCGCCCAAGAGCCTGGCCCGCCGCTCGGCCCAGACGGCGCTGTGGCAGATCACGCACGCCATGCTGCGCTGGATGGCGCCCTTCCTGAGCTTCACGGCCGAGGAAGCCTGGGCCCTGTTCGGCAAGGGGGAGTCCATCTTCACCGAGACCTACTGGGCCTTCGGTGCGACCGACGCCAGCCTGCTGGCCAAGTGGCAGCGCATCCATGAGATCCGCGACGACGTGAACAAGGCCATCGAGGCCGTGCGCACGACCGGCGCGGTGGGCGCGTCGCTGCAGGCCGAGCTGACGCTGCACGTCAACGCCGAGGACGAAGCCCTGCTCAAGACGCTGGGTGAGGACCTGCGCTTCGTATTCATCACGTCCGCCGTCACGCTGGTGCCGGCTGCAGAGTTCAGCGTGGTGGTCACGCCGAGCGCGCATGCCAAGTGCGAGCGCTGCTGGCACTACCGCGCCGACGTCGGCAGCATCGCCGCGCACCCGACGCTGTGCGGCCGCTGTGACAGCAACCTCCACGGTGCGGGCGAAACCCGCACGGTCGCCTGACCATGGCGGGCAAGCAAGGCAACGGCGCCGGGTTGACGCAATGGCTGCTGATCGCAGCCGTCATCATCCTGGCCGACCAATTCACCAAGATCCTCGTCATCGGCGCCTTCCGCCTGGGCGACGTGCACCCGGTCACCGGCTTCTTCGACCTGGTGCGCGCCCACAACTACGGGGCGGCCTTCAGCTTCCTGCACGGGGCGTCGGGCTGGCAGCGCTGGTTCTTCCTGGGCCTGGGGCTGGCGGCGGCCGGCTTCATCGTCTGGATGCTGCGCCGGCACGGCCACCAGCGGCTCTTCGGCTGGGCGCTGACGCTCATCCTGGGCGGGGCGCTGGGCAATGTCATCGACCGCGCCATCCACGGCTACGTGGTCGACTTCATCCAGGTCCACGCCGGCGGCTGGTATTTCCCCGCCTTCAACGTCGCCGACAGTGCGATCACCATCGGAGCCATCCTGCTGATCCTGGATGAGCTCCGACGTGTCCGACGCACCTGAGCAGTACCCTCCCGGCTATGTCCCCTACGTGCCCGAGCCCACCGTGGAGCTCGGGCCCAGGCTGCAGCGCCTGCCGCTTTCGGCACCGCTGCAGTGGCTCCGCCTCGGCTGGGCCGACTTCCGCCGCGCGCCCGGCGTTGGGCTCTTCTTCGGCCTGTGCTTCGCGCTGATGGGGCTGGCAGTGCTCATGGTGTTCCGCCATGCGCCCATCTACACGTTGGCCCTGTGCGCCGGCTTCGTGCTGCTGGGGCCCCTGCTCTGCCTGGGCGTGTACCAGGTCAGCCTGCGGCTGGAGCGCGGCGAGAAGCCCACGCTGGACGACGCGCTCGGCGCCTGGCTGGCCAACGTCAAGCAGATCGCCATCTTCGGCTTCGTGCTGCTGATCCTGGAGATGCTCTGGGGGCGCGCGGCCCTGGTGATCTTCGCGGTGAGCTTTGACGGCATGCCCGATTTCGCCGGGTCCGTGCAGAAGCTGCTCAGCGCGGACACCCTCGGCTTCGTCACCGCCTACCTCGCCGTGGGCGCCCTTTTCGCGGGGCTGATCTTCGCCATCAGCGTGGTGGCCATGCCGCTGCTGCTGGACCGCGAAACCGACGCCGTGACCGCGGGGCTGGCCAGCCTCAAGCTCTGCCTCACCCAGCCGCTCGTCATGCTGTGCTGGGGCGTCATCGTCACGACGCTGGTCGTGCTGGCCATGCTGCCCTACTTCGCCGGCCTGATCGTCATCGGCCCGTGGCTGGGGCACGCGAGCTGGCACCTGTACCGGCATGCCCTGGGTCAAGGTCAGTCGACTTAGCGCACTAGTTCACGCGAGGCAGGTGTGACAAACGGTGACAATCGCGCGCCGCTACACACCCGCCATGCTTCTCGACTTCGCCAGCCTGGGCCACTACGACTGGCTCGACGTGCCCCTCTGGGTCTTCGACCCTGAACAGCAGCGCAACCTCTGGGCCAATGCTGCCGCCCTGCGCTTCTGGCATGCAGACAGCGCCGAGGAATTCCTCTCGCGCGACTTCTCCGAGCATGGCGACGCCGTGCGCGAGCGCCTGGCCGTGACCGCCGCCGACCATGCCCAGGGCAAGATCGTGCGCGAGCAGTGGACGCTCTACCCCAAGGGCGAGCCCACCACCGTCATGCTGGTCTCCCGCGGCATGCGAACGCCCGACCGCCGCCAGGTCATGCTGTTCGCCGCCGACTCCCTGGGCGGTGGCGCTGACCTGGCCATGCTGCGCGGGGTGGAGGCGCTGCAGCACACCTCCGTGCGCATCGCCGTCTTCGGGCTCGAACAGGGCGAGCTGCTGATGCGCAACCCGGCTGCTGCCCTCACCTTCGGCGACACACCACCGCCGGCCGGCGGCACGGAATTCACGCGCCTCTTCGCCCACCTCCACGACGCCGAGAACATCCTCGGCCGCGTGCTGCGCGGCGAGGCCTGCCGCCAGGACGTGGAGTTGCAGACGTTGGCCGGCGTGCGATGGCACGCGCTGGATGCGCGCCCGATGCGTGACCCCGTCACGGGCCACACGGTGATGCTCTTCAACGCCCGCGACATCGCCGACCTCAAGGCCAGCCAGGCCGCGCTCGTCGCCGCGCGCGAAGCGGCTGAAGCCGCCAGCCAGGCCAAGAGCGCGTTCCTTGCGAACATGAGCCACGAGATCCGCACGCCCATGAACGGTGTGCTGGGCCTGACCGAGCTGGTGCTGCAGACCGACCTGGACGACCGACAGCGTCGCTTCATCAGCCTGGCGCACCAGTCAGCCAAGGGCCTGATGACCATCATCAACGACCTGCTGGACGTGGCCAAGATCGAGGCGGGCCGCATCGTCATCGAGGAGGCCCCGTTCAGCCTGCATGACTGCCTGGGCGAGGCCCTGCAGCCCTTGCTGCTGCAGGCCCACGACAAGGGCATCCAGCTCCACACGCGGGTGCAACCTGGGGTCCCGTCGTGGCTGGTGGGTGACGCGCTGCGGCTGCGCCAGGTGCTCATCAACCTGGTGGGCAATGCGCTGAAGTTCACCGAACACGGCGAGGTGCGCGTGGAGATCGCGCTGGCCGAGCCGCAGGACGGCGACCCGCCCGCGCGGCTGCGCCTGCGCGGCGCCGTGACCGACACCGGCATCGGCATGACGCGCGACCAGATCGGCCAGATCTTCGACCCCTTCATCCAGGCCGACGGCAGCATCACGCGCCGCTACGGCGGCACGGGCCTGGGCCTGACCATCGTGCAGCGCCTGGTGGCGCTGATGGCCGGCACCGTCGGCGTGGAAAGCGAGCCCGGCGTGGGCTCGTGCTTCAGCTTCGAGATCGCACTGAAGCGCATCCTCTGACGCCCACGCGCGTCAGGGCAGCAGGATGGCACTGCCGGTCAGCCGGCGGGCCTCCAGGTCGCGATGCGATTCGGCCACGTCGGCGAGCGCATAGCGGCGGTCGATGTGGATCTTGACCTGGCCGCTCGCGACCATCGCGAAGAGATCGTCGCCCATCGCCTGCGTGGACTCGTGCGTGGCGATGTGCGTGAACAGCGTCGGCCGTGTGATGTAGATGGACCCCTTGGCCGCCAGCGTGCCGATGGCGATGGGCGGCACGGCGCCGGAGGCCGCCCCGAAGCTGGCCAGCAAGCCGAAAGGCGCCAGGCTGTTGAGCGAGCCCTCCCAGGTGTCGGCGCCCACGGAGTCATAGACCACTTTCACACCGCGCCCCCCGGTGATCTCCTTCACCCGCGCGGCGAAATCTTCGGTGCGGTAGTTGATGGCATGCGCCGCGCCGTGGTCGATCGCGAGCTGGCACTTCTCGTCGCTCCCGGCCGTGGCGATGAGCTGAAGGCCCAGGGCGCGGGCCCACTGGCAGGCGATCAGCCCGACACCACCGGCGGCGGCGTGAAACAGCAGGTGGTCGCCCGCCTGCAGGCCGCCCAGGGGCAAGGTCTTGCGCAGCAGGTACTGCACGGTCAAGCCCTTGAGCATCATGGCCGCGCCCGTCTCGAAGCTGATGACGTCGGGCAGCTTGAGCACGCACTTGGCCGGCATCACGCGCACGGTGGCGTAGGCCCCCGGCGGCTGGCTGGCGTAGGCCGCACGGTCGCCCGGCTTCAGGTGCGTGACGCCCTCGCCCACCGCCTCGACGACGCCGGCCCCTTCCATGCCCAGCCGCGCCGGCAAGGGCAGCGCGTAGCTGCCGTTGCGGTGGTAGACGTCGATGTAGTTCAAGCCGCAGGCCGCATGGCGGATGCGGATCTCGCCCGGGCCAGGCTCGCCGACGTTCACGTCCACCAGCTTCAACTGCTCGGCACCACCCGGCGCCTCGATCACCACGGCCTTCTCGCTCATGCGACGTCTCCTGTTGCTAGGTGGGCTATCGTGCCAGCCCTTCGCAACCCGCGCCGCTGGTGATGACGCTGACCCCACGAGCCCTCCGGATCGTCCATGCCGACGCACGTCTGGTCGTCATCGACAAGCCGGCCGGGCTGCTCAGCGTCCCGGGCCGCACCGAGCCCGACTGCGCCAGCGCCCGCGTGCAGGCCGAGTTCCCGGACGCGCTCATCGTGCATCGCCTGGACCAGGCCACCTCCGGGCTGCTGCTGTTCGCGCGCGGCGCGCAGGCCCAGCGCGAGCTCAGCGCCGACTTCGCCGAGCGCCGCATCGAGAAGCGCTACGTCGCCATCGTCGGCGGCCAACTTGATGGCGAAGGCCTCATCGACCTGCCGCTCGCCGCCGACTGGCCCAACCGCCCGCGCCAGCAGGTCGACCTCGCCCGGGGCAAGCCTTCGCAAACCCGCTGGCGAGCGCTCGGCCGGGAAGGCGCGCACACTCGGGTGGAACTCACCCCCATCACCGGTCGCAGCCACCAGCTGCGCGTGCATCTCGCGGCCTTGGGCCATCCCATCGTGGGTGACGCGCTCTATGCACCCCCCGCCCTCGCCACGGCCAGCCCCCGGCTGCTGCTGCACGCCAGCGCGCTGCAGGTGGCCGGCCACCATTTCGTGTCGTTCCCGGAGTTCTGAATGCATCTCTTCATCGTCACCGGCAGCTCGCGGGGCCTCGGCGCCGCGCTCACGCAGCAGCTCGCGCAGGCCGGGCACACGGTCCTGGGCATCGCGCGGCGCGCGCAGCCGGCTCTGCAGGCCGACCAATGGGCGCTGGACCTGGCCGACCCGCTGCCCGCCGCACAGCGCCTGCAGGGCTGGCTGCAAGCGCACGCCGGGTGCGAGAGCGCCACGCTCATCAACAACGCCGCGCTGCTGAGCCAGCCGGGGCCCCTGGCAGCCACCGAGCTCGAGGAACTGTCGGCAGCCCTGCGCGTCGGCCTGGAGGCACCGGTCATGTTGAGCCGCGCCTTCCTGGCCGCCACCGCGGGCGTGCCCACCCGCCGCATCCTGAACATCTCATCGGGCCTGGGGCGGCGGCCGATGGCCGGCAGCGTTGCCTACTGCGCCATCAAGGCCGGCCTGGACCACATGAGCCGCGCGCTGGCTCTGGAGGAGCCCGGTGTGGCCATCGAGTCCCTGGCGCCGGGCGTCATCGACACCGACATGCAGGGGCAACTGCGCGGCGCCGACCCCGCCCGGTTCACCGAGCAGGCGCGCTTCCAGGGCCTGAAGGACGCCGGCCAGCTGCAGACCGCCGAGGCGACCGCGGCCGCGATAGTTCGTCACCTCTTGCAGCCAGACTTCGGAAAAACCGTTGTTTCTGACATCAGAGACGCTTGAAAATACTGAACCAAGTCCGCATCTGCAGACCTGTTCGATTCCTCACCCGGAGACTCACGTGAACCGCATCATTGCTGTGACCCTCGCCACCTTGCTGGCCGTTGCCCTGCCCGTGCAGGACGCCGAGGCCAAGCGCCTGTCCAGCGGCGGCATGAAGCGCAGCGTGCCCACGCAGCCTGCGCCGCAGACGCCGCCCACCCAACCCGCCGCGCCGCAACAGGCCGCGCCGGGCAAGCAGGCTGCCGCCCCCACCGCACCGGCTGCGGCGGCGCCCAAGCGCTCGTGGCTCGGCCCCATTGCCGGCCTGGCCGCCGGCCTGGGCCTGGCGGCACTCGCCAGCCACCTGGGCTTCGGGGGCGAACTGGCCAACTTCATGACTTTGCTGCTGCTGGGCATCGTCGCCTTCATCGCCATCCGCTTCCTGATGCGCCGCTTCGCTTCGCCCAAGCCGCAGCTCGCCGGTGCCAACGGCGCGAACTTCCGCGACGCCGAGCCGGCGTGGAACCCGGCCCCTGGGGCCGCGGCGGCCGGTGGCGCCGCCGCTGGTGCCACGGCTGAGCCCCTGGTGACGCAAGGCGCCGTGCCGGCGGACTTCGACGCCGCCGGCTTCGAGAAGATCGCCAAGCAGGTGTTCATCCGCCTGCAAGCCGCCAACGATGCGGGCGACCAGGGCGACCTGCGCCGCTTCACGACGCCGCAGATGTA
Source organism: Roseateles sp. (assembly GCA_016790285.1). Lineage (GTDB taxonomy): Bacteria > Pseudomonadota > Gammaproteobacteria > Burkholderiales > Burkholderiaceae_C > Pelomonas. The sequence continues at coordinate 55,163 of JAEUPJ010000083.1, forward strand.
CGCCAGCATCCAGCAGGAGCTGCTCGAACGCGGCGGCCAGACGCAGCGCACCGAGGTGTTGCAGCTCGACGCGCGCGTCGTCGACGTCGCCACCGAGAACGGCCAGCAAGTCGTCTCCGTGCGCTTCTGGGGCCTGGTGCGCGAGCAAAGCGAGCAGGCGGCAACCGACTTCGACGAAGTCTGGCACCTGACGCAATCGGGCGAGGGTTGGCTGATCGCCGGCATCCAGCAGACCGCCTGATGCTGGCCTCGGGCATGACCTGCGTAACAGCGGGTTAGACCCGAGTCCGGGCGGGCCGAGAATGGGCGCTTCGAGCGCCCATTTCTCTTTGAGGCCCCACCCCATGATCCGACTCAAGCTTTCGCTCTGCGCCCTCGGCACGGCCCTGCTGGCCGCCTGCGCATCCGGCCCCACGACCACCGCGCCGGCCGCGGTCGTCGCGCCCAACCCCAACCTCGTCGTGCAGGGCATCCCGCCGGTCCCGCAGTCGCTGGCGGACGCCATCAGCCGCTACAACGACTTCCGCGGTCACACCTTCACCGACTGGCACCCCACGCAGCGCGAGATGCTCGTGAGCCATCGCAAGGCCGGCGCCAACACGTCGCAGATCTTCCGCGTCACGACGCCACTGACCGAAGGCGAGCAGCTCACCGACGGCGCTGACCCCGTCACCCGCGCCACCTATGAGCCGCGCACCGGCCAGTACATCGTCTTCGAGCGCGCCACGGGCGGCAACGAGGTGGGCCAGCTCTACCGGCTGCCGCTGGGCCAGCCCGGTGCGCAACCCGCGCTGCTGACCAACCCCGACGAGCGCAATGCCTTCAACACCTGGCTGCGCAAGAGCGGCCAGCTGATCTACTCCAGCGTGCCCATCGACCGCACCGCCCAGGGCGGCACGCGCAGCAAGGTCACGACGAGCTTCTGGCTCATGGACCCGCTGGCCCCCGAGGGGCGTCGCAAGCTCACCGAACTCGACGGTGGTGGCTGGTCGGCCGGCCGGCCTTCACCCGACGAGCGCATCGTGACGCTGACGCGCTATCTGTCGGCCAACGAATCGCAGATCTGGACGCTGGATCTCGCCAGCGGCGCCACGCGCCAGGTGCTGCCGGCGGCAGGCAGCCAGGAGGCGAAGGCCTCCTACACACCGGCCGGGTGGTCGGGTGATGGCCGCTCGATGTGGATCGCCAGCGACCGCGCGGGTGAGTTCCGCGAGCTGATGAAGCTCGACGTCGCCAGCGGCCGCATCGACCGCGTCAGCGCGCACATCCCGTGGAACATCAACGGCCTCACCCTCACCGAGGACGGCAGCCGGATGGCAGCCCAGTTCAACGTGGACGGCCGCGACGAGCTGCGCTTCTTCGATGGTGTCACCGGCAAGGAAATCCCCGCCCCGGCCGCCCTGCCCAACGGCAACGTCGGCACAGCGTACTACCACCGCGGTCGAGCTGAACTGGCGTTCTCGGTGAGCAATGCACAAGGTCCCAGCCAGATCTACTCGCTGGGCACCGACGGCAAAGTCCAGCAATGGACGCGCGCCGCCGCTGCCGCCGGCATGGACACGACCGGCTTCACCGAGCAGAAGATCGTGCGCTGGAAGAGCTTCGACGGCCTGACCATCTCCGGCCTGCTCACCTCCCCGCCCAAGAAGTTCACCGGCAAGCGCCCGGTGCTGATCAGCATCCACGGCGGGCCTGAAGGCCAGGCCACCGTCGGCTTCCTCGGCCGCAACGCCTACTTCGTGCAGGAGCTCGGCATGGCCGTGATCCAGCCCAACGTGCGCGGCTCCAGCGGCTACGGCAAGACCTTCCTCGCGCTGGACAACGGCTTCAAGCGCGAAGACTCCGTCAAGGACATCGGCGCGCTGCTGGACTGGATCGCCACGCAGCCGGACCTGGATGCCTCGCGCGTGCTGGTCACGGGCGGCAGCTACGGCGGCTACATGACGCTGGCGGTGTCCACGCACTACGCCGACCGCATCGCCGGTGCCATCGACGTGGTTGGCATCTCGCACTTCGTCACCTTCCTGAACAACACCGAGAGCTACCGCCGCGACCTGCGCCGCGTGGAGTACGGCGACGAACGTGACCCCGCGATGAAGGCCCACCTCGAGAAGATCTCGCCGCTGACCAACGCCGCCAGGATCAAGAAGCCGCTCTTCGTCATCCAGGGCAAGAACGATCCGCGCGTGCCCTTCACCGAGGCCGAGCAGGTCGTGGCCACGGTGCGCGCGGGCGGCACGCCCGTGTGGTACCTGCGCGCCGAGAACGAAGGCCACGGCTTCCAGAAGAAGGACAACCAGGACTACCAGTTCTACGCCACCGTCCTGTTCATGCAGCAGACCGTGCTGAAGTAGGCCCGGCTTGGCGCCGCTGGACCCCGTCAGCCCCCTGCCCGCGGTCGCCGCGGCCGGGCTGGCCTTCGCCACGGCAGCGCTGTGGGCGCGCGTGGCCGGTGCGCCTGCGGTGGCGGGGCGCCATGCCAGCATCGACGGCCTGCGCGGCTACCTCGCGCTGGGCGTCTTCCTGCACCACGCCAGCATCTGGTACTTCTACAGCCACACCGGGCGCTGGCAGCTGCCGCCCTCGCAGCTCTACACCCACCTCGGCCACGGCAGCGTCGCCCTGTTCTTCATGATCACGGGCTTCCTGTTCTTCGCCAAGCTGCTCGACGCGCGCCGGCGGCCCATGGACTGGTTGCACCTGTACACATCACGCGTGCTGCGCATCGTGCCGCTGTACCTGGTGGTGATGCTGCTGCTGTTCGCGACGGTAGCGGTGCTGTCGGGCGGCGAGCTGCACGAGCCGCCGCGCACGGTGGCCAAGCAGCTGCTGCGTTGGCTGGGCTTCACGATGTACGGCAACCCGCCCATCAACGGGGTCGAGGCTACCAAGATCATCGTGGCCGGCGTGACGTGGTCGCTGCCTTACGAATGGTTCTTCTACGGCGCCCTGCCCCTGTTCGCCCTGGTGCTGGGCCTGCGCCCCCGATGGCCGTGGCTGCTGCTGGGCCTGGCGTCGACCGCCGCGCTGCTGGACTGGCACGCGCTCGCCCCACATCTGTGGGCCTTTGCCGGGGGCATGGCAGCGGCCGTCATCAGCCGCTGGACTGGGGCGCACAGGTTGGCACGCACGCCGCTCGCGAGCGGCCTGGTCGTCGCCTGCGTCGCGGCCGCCGTGGCCCTCTTTCCGCTGGCAACGGATGCCGGCGCCCTGGTGCTCTACGCACTGGCCTTCGTGCTGGTGGCCTGCGGGAACCCGCTGTTCGGCCTGCTGCACCACCCCGTCTCGCGCCTGCTGGGAGAGTCGGCCTACAGCATCTACCTGCTGCACGGCCTGCTGCTGTTCGGGCTGATGCATTTCGGCCTGCGCGCCGACGCTGCAGGCGGTGCGCTCGCTGCGGCCACGCACTGGGCCTGGGTGCTGGTGTTGACGCCGGTCGTCGTGCTCGTGAGCCAGCTCAGCTACCGCGCCATCGAGGCCCCGGCGATGCGGGCCGTGCCGCGGGTGACGGCGGCACTGCGGCGGCGGCTTCAGCGCTCGAGCGGGCAGCTCGCCGCATAGCCCAGCGGCGGGGGCCACGTGCCCGGCGTGGGCGGGCCGCCCCGCCAGCAGCGGGCGCTGATCCAGCCGGCATGCCCCACGGCCAGCGCGCAGGGTGGCTCCCAGGCGGCGGCGCGGGCCAGCAGCTGCCCAAGCGTCTCTCCGCCGTCAAAGCCGAAGCCGGTGAAGTCGGCCATCCACCGGTCGAACTCCGCGGGCGGGATGTCGGCCCAGGCGCGGCCGTCCCAGGCGCCGAAGTCCATCTCCTTGAGCGCGGCGTCGGTACGCCAACGAAAGCCCCACCGCGCGAGCCACCGCCCCACCGCCGCGGCCCGCGCCAGGGGCGAGGTGACGACTTCGCGTGGCAGGCCGTGCCTGCGCGCGTGGGCGCGGATGCGGTGGGCCAGCCGTTTGGCCTTGCGCGGGTCCACGGGCAGGTCCGTGCGTCCGCCGATGCAGCGCCCCTGCGCGCCGCGTGGCCGCGGGTGGCGCCAGACCGTGCAGGCCGCGCTCACAGCGACGCCGTGAAGGCCAGCAACACGGCGATCTCGGCGAGCTGCTCGGTGGCGCCGAGGCCGTCGCCCGTGTAGCCGCCCAGGCGGCGCCGCAACCACTGCCGCATCACCACGGCCACCAGCAGCGCGGCCAGCGCCGCCACGGCCAGGCGCTGCCAGGCCACACCCCAGGCCGCGAGAGCACCCGCCAGCGCCAGGCACCAGCTCAAGGCGATGGCCAGGTTGCGCGGCGCCACGGCCAACGCCAGCGGCTTGGCCTTGGCATGCTCGGCATCGCCGCCATAGGGCAGGCTCACCATCACGCCCACTGCCGCGGCGCGCGCCCAGGCGTGGCTGGCCAGCAGGGCCGCGACGGCGCCCGCGAGGGGGCGCGTCGCCAGCACGGCCAGCAAGGCGGCGCGCAGCAGCAGCGACAGCCCCAGCGCCAGCGCGCCGTAGCTGCCGATGCGCGAGTCCTTCATGATGGCCAGCGCCTTCTCGCGCGGCACGACGCCGCCGAGCGCGTCGAAGGTGTCCGCGAGGCCGTCCTCATGGAAGCCGCCCGTCAGCGCCACCGTGGCAGCCAGGGCCAGCAGCGCAGCCACCCACGCCGGCCACCACTGGGCACCGGCCACGAGCACGCCGGCGCCCACGCTGCCGACGAGCGCCCCCACGAGCGGGAAGTGGCGCACGCAGTCGTTCAGCCAGGCCGGCTCGAACCGGTGGAGGCGCACCGGCAGCCGGGTCAGGAACTGCAAAGCGACGAGGAAGAGACGCAATGCCGCCCCGCCTCAATCGCGATGGCTGACGCCGGCGCTCTCGAAGCTGGCCATGTCCGCCAGCAGCGCGCAGGCCGCCGGCAGCAGGGGCCAGGCCAGCGCCGCACCGCTGCCCTCGCCCAGGCGCAGATCCAGGTCCAGCAGCGGGCGCACGCCCAGGTGCTCCAGCCAGCGGGCATGCGGGCCCTCGGCCGAGCGGTGTGCAAACACGCAGGCCGCGAGCACGCCCGGCCTGAGCGCCTCCGCGAGCGCCACGGCTGCCGTGGTGATGAAGCCATCGACCACGACGACGCGCCGCGCCGCAGCCGCGGCGATCACGCTGCCGGCCATCGTCACGATCTCGAAGCCCCCGAGCGCCGCGGCGATCTCGAGCGGGCTCAAGGCGCTGGCGTTGGCCTGCAGCGCCTGTTCCAGCACGCCGAGCTTGCGTGCCAGGCCTGCGTCGTCCAGCCCCGTGCCGCGGCCGACGCACTCTTGCAGGGACAGCCCGGTGAGGCGCTGCATCAACAGGCTCGCCGACGAGGTGTTGCCGATGCCCATTTCGCCCAGCAGCAGGGCATTGCCGGGCAGCCGCTCGATCAGCGCCATGCCGTTGTTCAGCCCCTGCAGGGCCTGGGCGATAGGCATGGCTGGCCCCGCACTCGCATCGGCCGTGCCGGGCGCCAGGCGCAGGTCGGCGGCGCCTTCGGCCAACGGCGCATCCACGCCGCAGTCAGCAATCGTCAGCGCCAGCCCCTGCTGGCGCGCCAGCACGGAGACGGCCGCACCGCCCGCCAGCATGTTGGCCACCATCTGCGGCGTGACCTCGCGCGGGTAGGCCGACACGCCGCGGCGGGACAGCCCGTGGTCTGCGGCATAGACAACCAGCTGCGGCTCGCGCAGCGCGGGCCGGGCCACGCCCTGGATGAGCGCGAGCTGCAACGCCAGGGCCTCGATGCGGCCCAGGGCGCCCAGCGGCTTCGTCTTGTGATCGAGTGCGTGCTGCACGCGCGCAGCGAGTTCAGGCGCGGCCAGGGCCGGCAGGTCGGGAAACTGCATGGAGAGGGGCCGGGGTCAGCCGACCAGGTTGGCGAGGGTCAGCAGCGCGAGCAAGAGCATCCACAGCACGACCGACCGCCACACCAGCCCGACGACGCTTTGCAGGTGACCCAGTTGCGGCGGTGCCCCGGCCGTGGAACCGGCTGCACCGGTGGCGCCAGGCTCGGAGCCGGCGTCGAAGGTCTTGCTGCGGTCGGGCGTGATGCCCGGGGCGGCCGCACCCCCCAGCTGCAGGCCCACGGCCCCGGCGGCCGAGGCAAGGATGATGCCCTCGTTGGCATGCAGCCAGAGTGCCGCATCACGGCGCCAGCCATTCACGGCCTCCTCGAAGTTGCCGACGATGGCAAAGCCCGTGGCGGTCAGGCGTGCAGGCAGGTGGTCGATCCAGGTGAAGGCCTGGCGGGACAGGGCCAGCAGCCGCGCATTGGTGGGCGCGTCGAGCGTGCGGCTCTTGAACGCCCAGTAGCGGCCGGCGAACTCGGCCATGCGGTAGACCACGGCGCCCGCCGGGCCCAGGCCGAGCGTGGAGCAGACGATGAACCAGAAGAACACGCCGAACACGTGGCGATGCGCGGCCAGCAGGGAATGCTCGATCACGTGGCGGATGAGCTCGGTGCGCGGCAGCTCGCTCGCATCCAGGTGACGCCACTCGGCGAGCAACTGCCGGGCGGTGGCGTCGTCCCCGCGCTCCAGGGCGTCACGGATGTCGGTGAAGTAGTGGCTGAACTGGCGGAAGCCCAGCGTGAGGTAGAGCACCAGCACGTCCACCCCCAGCGCCAGCAACAGGCTGAAGTGGCGCAGGGCGAGGTAGATCGCCGCAATCAGCAAGCCCGGCACGAGCACGGTGATGGCCCACACGATCGCCGCATGGTGCTCGTCGCCGGCGTCGAAGTTGCGGCCCGTCCAGCGGACCCATGCGATCACGGACTGATGCACCCGGTTCCCGTGTCTCAGGGGCTTGAGTTGCTCACACAACAGGGCCAGCAGCACCGCAAAGAAATTCATGGGCCGGGATGATAGTGGCGCCTCAGGCGCCGCTGAGCAGACGGTAGAGGTTGCGCAACATGGCAGCCGTCGCGCCCCAGATGAAGTACTCGCGCTCGGCGCCCTGCCAGGGCATGGAAAGGAAGCGCCGTTGGGTGCCGGCAAAGTCGAACTGATGATGCCGGTGGTGCGCCGGGTTCATCAGGAAGGCCAGCGGCACCTCGAAGGCCTCGGCCACCTCGGCCGGGTCCGGAGTGAGCGTGAAGCCCGGCTGGACGAGCGCGACGACCGGGGTCACCTGGTAGGCGGTGACCGTCGAGTACACAGGCAGTTGGCCGATGACCTCGATGAAGCGGCGCGACAGGCCGATCTCTTCCTCGGTTTCGCGCAGGGCCGTCGCCACGGGGCCCTCGTCCTCGGGCTCGACGCGACCTCCGGGGAAGCTGATCTGCCCGGCGTGATCGCGCAGGTGGTCGGTGCGCCGCGTCAGCAGCAGTTGCAGGCCCGCATCCCGCTGCACCAGCGGTACAAGCACCGCCGCACCAGTCGGCTCTCGGTCGACGAAGCGCCCACCGTCGCCGGCGAACTCGGGCGTCCACGCCTGCGCGGCGGCGAGCCGGGCGCGGATGGCGGGAATCGTGAGCGCCTGCGCCGGCACGGGCGGCAAGGCGTCGTCAATGCCCGTGACGGGCACGAGGTGGGGCTGGGTGATTGCGGGTCGGGTCATGCGGCGGACAAAACAAAAGCCGCCAAGAGCGTAGCTCTGGGCGGCTTCAGTGGCGCGAACCGGGGGATCAGGCCAGCTTTTCCTTGATGCGGGCCGACTTGCCCGAACGCTCGCGGAGGTAGTACAGCTTGGCGCGGCGGACGTCACCACGGCGCTTGACTTCGATCGAGGCGATCAGCGGGCTGTACAGCTGGAACGTACGCTCCACGCCTTCGCCGCTGGAGATCTTGCGGACGATGAAGCTGCTGTTCAGGCCGCGGTTGCGCTTGGCGATCACGACGCCTTCGTAGGCCTGCACGCGCTTGCGGCTGCCTTCAACGACGTTCACGCTGACGATCACGGTGTCGCCGGGGGCAAACGTCGGGATCGTCTTGTTCAGGCGAGCAATTTCTTCTTGCTCAAGGGTTTGGATCAGGTCCATCTGTACTCCTAGGGATCTTGGCGAACCGCTATTTATCGGTTGGGTTTGCAGCCATCAGCCTTGCAAGGCGTCGGGTCCACTCGGCTCGCCAGAGGATCGGACAGCCCGCAAGTATAGCCCGGTATCAGGGCTTATGCCTAGATTTGGCGAGGTAGGCTTCGTCGGCCTTGCTGAGCCGCCCCGCGGCGCGTGCAGCCTCGATGAGGTCGGGACGCCGTGCGGCCGTGATCGCCAGCGACTGCTCGCGCCGCCAGCGCCGGATGTCCGCATGGTGGCCAGAGAGCAGCACGGGCGGCACGGCGCGCCCATCGGGCAGCACCTCCGGGCGGCTGTAGTGCGGGCAGTCCAGCAGGCCGTCGGAAAAGCTGTCCTGCTGGTGCGACTGCGCGTCACCCAGCACGCCATCCTGCAGGCGCGCCACGGCGTCAAGCAATGCCAGCGCGGGCAGCTCGCCGCCCGACAGCACGAAGTCGCCCAGGCTCAGTTCCAGCGTCACATGCCGGTCCAGCACTCGCTGGTCAATGCCCTCGTACCGGCCGCACAGCAGCACGGCGCCCGGGCCCGCTGCGAGTTCGGCCACGCGGGATTGGTCCAGGCGCGCCCCGGTCGGCGTGAAGTGGATGACCGCTGGCGCGTCACCGCCACGATCAGCGGTGACGGCCGTGAGCGCCCTCTCGAGCGGCTCGGCCAGCATCACCATCCCGGGTCCACCGCCATAGGTGCGGTCGTCCACGCGGCGGTAGTTGTCGTCAGCGAAGTCGCGCAGTGGCCACAGGCGCACGTCGACCTGGCGGCTCTCGAAGGCACGCCGCGTGACGCCGTGCGTCAGGTGCGGCGCGAACAGCTCCGGGAAGATCGTCAGGACGTCGAAGCGCACGTCAGAAGTCCACGCCCCAGTCGACGCGGATCTGTCGGGATTCCAGGCTCACGTCATCGACGAAGGCCTCGACGAAGGGGATGAGCCGCTCCTGGTCGGGCTTGGCGGGCTCCTCGATGCCCGGCGGCAGGATGCGCAGCACCGCATGCGGGCCGGTTTCGATCAGGCCGATGACGCGCCCGAGGGCCTGGCCCTCACGGTTGACGACCTCCAGGCCGATGAGGTCGATCCAGTAGTACTCGCCGTCATCCGTGCGCGGGAAGTCGGTACGCGACACCCACAGCTCCCAACCCCGCAGCGCCTCGGCGCCGTTGCGGTCGGTCACGCCCTCGGCGCTGGCGACGATGCCTTCGCCATGCTCGCGCACGGACAGCATCTTCAGCGTCTGGCGACCCGCCTTGGGGCCGTCGCTCTTCAAGAACCAGTGCTTGGCGTTGAAGATCGCCTCGGGCTGGCCCGAGTAGGCCTGCACCTTGAACCAACCCTTGACGCCCCAGGCATCAAGAATGCGACCCACCTGCACGGCATCTGCCGGCCATGGCACGTCAGAAGCAAAAGACGGCGCCGAAGCGCCGTCTTTCTGAGGCTTGTTGCCTGCCACGAGCCTTAAGCGGCAGCGGCGGGGGCCACGGCAGCCGTCTTGGCTTCGCCAACCAGGCGGGCCACGGTGGGCGACAGCTGGGCGCCAACGCCGACCCAGTAGCTCACGCGGTCCTGCTCGACACGCAGCTTTTCAGCGGCGCCGGAGGCCACGGGGTTGTAGAAGCCGACGCGCTCGATGAAGCGGCCGTCACGGCGTTGGCGGCTGTTGGCCACGACGATGTTGTAGAAGGGGCGCTTCTTGGAACCGCCGCGAGCCAGTCGAATCACAACCATGATGTTTCCTAAATATTGGGCGACCACCGCACGAGGAGACACTCAAGTAGCGATCAAGGTCGAATGGCAGAAAACCCCTGCCGGGGGAGGCACCGTAGATACGCCGCAGCCATCTGCAGCCAGCGCCAAACCCAGCATTATAAACTCGACTCAGCCCCTCTCAGGCAAGAACCCAAACGACAGATGTCACACCCCTCCCCTTGCGCCAAACCCCTCGTCATTCGCCCGAGCGCCGACGCCGACCTCCCCGCCATCCAGGCCATCTATGCCCACGCCGTGGAACACGGCACCGGCACCTTCGAGACCGAGGTTCCCAGCGTTGAGGACATGGGGCGACGGCGCGCTGAAGTCCTGGGCCGGCAATTGCCCTGGCTGGTGGCCGAGCGCGGCGGCGAGGTGCTCGGCTACGCCTACGCCAACTATTTCCGACCGCGCCTGGCGTACCGGTTCTGCGTGGAAGACTCCATCTACCTGGCCCCCGCCGCGCAGGGCCAGGGCGTTGGCCGGCTGCTGTTGGCGGAACTGATCGCCCGGTGCGAGGCTGCCGGTTCCCGGCAGATGCTGGCCGTCATCGGCGATGCGAATAATGCCGGCTCGGTTGGCGTGCATACCGCCCTGGGGTTCAAGCACACCGGCGTGCTCAAGAGCGCAGGCTGGAAGTTCGGCCGCTGGCTCGATGTGGTGCTGATGCAGCGCACGCTGGGCCTGGGCGACAGCGCGGCGGCCGAATGAACGGCGTCAAGCACAAGGCCGTCGCCACATGGCTGGCGCTGCTGGTGGGCGTCTTCGGCGTGCACCGCTTCTACCTCTACGGCCTGAAGGACCGCTGGGCCTGGGCCTTCCCGCTGCCCACGCTGCTCGGGCTGGTAGGTGTGCAGCGCATGGAGCACCTGGGCCAGGATGACCGTGTCGCCTGGGTGCTGCTGCCGCTGCTGGGCATCAGCCTCGTGGCAGCCCTGCTGGGCGGGATCGTCTACGGCCTGATGCCCGACGAGCGCTGGAACGAACGCTTCAACGGCGGCCGCACCGCAAGCATCGGCGGCTGGCCGGCCGTCATCGGCGTCGTGCTGTGTCTCTTCATTGGCGGCACGACGCTGATGGCGACCATCGCCTTCAGCGCCCAGCGCTACTTCGAGTCGCAGGTTGGTCAGTAGAGCGCAAAGCTGACCCAGTAGCAGACGCCCGCCATCGTCGCGGCAGCGGGGATCGTGAAGATCCACGCCCACACGATGCTGCCCGCCACGCCCCAGCGAACGGCAGAGGCGCGCTGCACGGAACCGACGCCAACGATTGCGCCCGTGATGGTGTGCGTGGTCGACACGGGCACGCCCAGGGCGGTGGCCAGGAACAGCGTGATCGCCCCGCCCGTCTCGGCGCAGAAGCCACCCACCGGCTTGAGCTTGGTGATGCGCTGCCCCATGGTCTGCACGATGCGCCAGCCGCCGAACATCGTGCCAAGGCCGATGGCCACATAGCAGGCCACGATGACCCAGTTCGGCGGCGCCTTGTCGCCCACACTGACCATGCCGGCGGCGATGAGCAGCATCCAGATCAGGCCGATGGTCTTTTGCGCATCGTTGCCGCCGTGGCCGAGGCTGTAGAGGCCCGCGGAGACGAGCTGCAATCGGCGGAACCACCGGTCGATGCGCAGCGGCGACTTGTGCCGGCACACCCAGGACACGAGCACCATCATCAGCGAGCCCAGCAGGAAGCCGAGCAGCGGCGAGATGACGATGAAGGCCACCGTCTTCCAGATGCCGCCGGCCACCAGCGCCGAGGGGCCTGCCTTGGCGACCACGGCGCCCGCGATGCCGCCGATCAGCGCGTGGGATGAACTGGACGGGATGCCCCACCACCATGTGATGGCGTTCCATGCGATCGCCCCGATGAGGGCGCCGAACACCACGTGGTGGTCGACGACGCCCGGCTCGACGATGCCCTTGCCGATGGTGGCTGCCACCTTCAGCTGGAAGAAGGCGATGGCCAGGACGTTGAAGAAGGCTGCGAACAGCACGGCCTGCTGGGGCTTGAGCACCCCAGTGGAGACGACGGTGGCGATGGAGTTGGCGGCGTCGTGGAAGCCGTTCATGAAGTCGAACAGCAGCGCCAGCACGACGAGCAGGGCCACCACCCAGAAGGCGATCTCAGCGGATGCCATGGGCGCGGATCAGGAGTTTTCGAGGACGATGCCCTCGATCAGGTTGGCCACGTCCTCGCAGCGGTCGGAGATGGATTCGAGCTGCTCGTAGATCGCCTTGAGCTTGATGAGCTCGCGCACGTCTTCCTGCTCGCGGAACAGGCTCGACATCGCTGCGCGCATCACGCGGTCGGCGTCGGACTCCAGGCGGTCGATCTCTTCGCAGGTCTTGAGCGCCGCCTCGGTGGTGGCCGGCTTGCTCAGGTTGGGCAGCAGCGTCACCGCATGCTGGACGCGTTCGCAGCAACGCACCGACAGCGTTGCCAGCTGGAGCACCTGCTCAGGCACGCTGCGCACGTCATAGAGCGACATCGTCTCGGACGAGTCCTGCAGCAGGTCCAGGATGTCGTCCATCGCGTTGATCAGGCTGTGGATCTGCTCGCGGTCGATGGGCGTGATGAAGGTGCGGTGCAGGAGCCGGTTCACCTCGGCCGTCACACGGTCGGCCGCGTGCTCGGCCTTGTCGACCTGGTCGGCGTACTGCTGCCGGACTGCCGGGTCGGCGTAGTTCTCGATCATCTTCTGGAAGGCGCGGGCGCCCTCCAGGATGAACCCCCCGTGCTCGTTGAACAGCTCAAAAAAATTGCCCTCACGGGGCAGCAGCTTGCCAAAAAACATGGCCGTCCTTGTCATTCTTGGAAGGCGCGCAGTTTACCGGCCCTTGTCACAAACCGGTCACGCAGCCGTCACGACAGCGTCACATCTGACGTCATCCACGCCCGGCCAGCCCCAGCAGCCACGCGCCCAGCACGGCGGCGACCACCAACGCCGGCACGGCATAGGCATGAAAGCTCCGCCACGCCCGAGCATCGCCCGACATGCGCAGCGCGATCAGGTTGGCGAGTGAACCGACCATGAAGCCGAAACCTCCCACGTTGACGCCGTAGGCCAGAACCCGCCAGTTGTCGGCGTACTCAGCCAGCGCAATCGCCGCCGGCACGTTGCTGATGAGCTGGCTCGCGCCAATGCTGGCAAGGTAGAGGTTCAACGGGTCGTGCAGGTCCAACCCCGCCATGGCCGCCTTCACCGCGGGCAGTTGTGCGAGCAGGCGCAGGTCGATGAACATCAGCGTGAAGATCAGCAACAGCCCCCAGTCCAGGTCCAGCACCGCGCGCGGCCGCAGGCCGACGAACAGCACAAGCAACACGCCGACGGCCCAACCGGCGTGGCCGTGATCGGCAGCCACCAGGAACGGCACGTACAGCGCCAGCGACAACGCGAGCAGCCGCCGGTCCAGCGACGCATGTTCACCCGGCGCGACACGGATCTCCCGCCCCCTGAACGCAGCACAGGTCAGCCCCACCAGCGCAAGCATGAGCAGGCCCACCAGTGGGAGTTGATGCCAGACGAATTCGCCGAATGACACCTTGGCCAACTGCCAGAGGAAGAGATTCTGCGGGTTGCCGATCGGCGTGAGCGCCGAGCCGGCATTGACGGCCAGCGCCTCGAAGACGATGAGGCGGGTCGCCGGCAACGGGGCGATGCGGCAAACACCGAGCGTGAGCGGCACCACGACGAAGAGCGCTACGTCGTTGGTGAGCACGGTGGACAAGCCGGCCGCCGCGAGCACGAGGCTGAGCGCCACGGCGCGCTCGCTGGGCATGGCTTCGACAAGCCGGTGCCCGAGGTGATGGAGCACGCCGCTGAGCTCCAGCCCCTTGGTGAGCAGCAGCAAGCCCGTGAGCGCGGCCAGGGTGGCGCCGTCCACCAGAGAAGGATAGGACGTCAGCGGCGCAGGCGACACGAAGGCCAAGACCAGCAGACCCGCCAGCAGGATCTGGAAGAAGCGGTCGCCTCGCAGCCCGCTCAGCACCCGCACCAGGGCCTGCTTCACCACGCCGAAGCCAGCCTCAAAGCGACAGGGGACCGAGGCGCTCGATGCGCTGGGTCTGCCAGGCCGCCCCCGACGCGAGGCCGATGAGGCCAGGCGCGATCTCGAGGAGTGGGCGCAGCACGAAAGCGCGCTCACCCAGACGCGGATGGGGCAGCGTCAGGCGTGGCGTGTCGAGCACGGCGTCGTCGTATAGCAGCAGGTCCAGGTCCAGTGTGCGCGGCGCGTGGCGGTAGGGGCGCTCGCGCCCATGCGCCAGCTCGATGGCCTGCAGGGCGTCCAGCAGCGGCAGCGGCGCGAGGCCGGTGTCCAGCGCCACCACGGCATTGACGAAGTCAGGACCCTCGGCGTCCACGGGCGCGCTGCGCCAGAGGCTGGACAAGGCGCTGACCTGCGTCCCCGGCAAGGCGGCCAGGTGCAAGGCGGCCTGCGTGAGCGTGGCACCCAGGTCGGCGCCCAGGTTGGCGCCCAGGCCGACGTAGGCGCGGGACGTCACTCGCCTGCGGGCGCGGACGGCGCCGCAGCGCCCTCCCCGCCTCCGGAAGGCTTGCGGCGGCGGCGGCGGCGCTTGCGGGCGGGCGCGGCGGCCGCATCGGCGGCGCTGTCGTCGTCATCGCCGGCGGGCTCCCCCTCGGCGGCGGCAGCGGATGCCGGCCGCGGTGCGCGCACCACGCGAGGCTGCTTCTGCTGGGAGGCCCGGGCGTCGGCCAGCAAGGCCTGGCGGTCGTCGTCACTGCCGAGGGCGAAGTCCTCCCACCAGTCGGCCAGGGCCGGGTCGATCTCGCCGACGTCGGCGCGCAGGCGCAGGAAGTCGAAACCGGCGCGGTAGCGCGGCTGCTCGATGAGGCTGAACACGCCTGAGCCGCTGCGGCGCTCGAAGCGGGTCTGCATCATCCAGATCTCGCGCATGTCGCCAGCCAGCTTGCCGCGGCCGGAGATGTCGCCGATGCGGGCATCGAACACCGCGTCGATGGCCTGCGCCAGCGCCGGCACCGGAGCCTCGCCACTTGCGCGGGTCTTGTTCCAGCGGTCGAGCACCTCGTGCCAGAGCATGCAGGCGAGCATGAAGCTCGGGCTGACGCCGCGGCCTTCCTGCACACGGCGGTCGGTGTCCTCGAAGGCCTTGCGCACGAAATCGCCGCGCACGCCGGGGTGCAGGTCACCGGTGTCGGTGAGCATGGCGTCCAGCACGGCGAACGCGCCCTTGCCGCCCTGCCCCACGAGGCCGAGCTTCTTGAGCTGCTCCAGGCTCGCCAGGGAATGGCCTGTCTGCAGCAGCTTGATCATCTCGTCGAACAGGCGCGACGCGGGCACGTTGGCCAGCAGCGGGATGCAGGCCTGCACCGGCGCCAGGGTCTTCTTCTCGAGCTGGAAGCCCAGCTTGGCGGCAAAGCGCACGGCGCGCACGATCCGCACCGGGTCTTCGCGGTAGCGGGTCTCGGGGTCGCCGATCATGCGCAGCACCTTCGCCTTGGCGTCGGCCAGGCCCCCGTGGTAGTCCACCACCAGGCGGCGCTGCGGGTCGTAGTACATCGCGTTGACGGTGTAGTCGCGCCGCGCGGCGTCTTCGATCTGCGGGCCCCAGACGTTGTCGCGCAGCACGCGGCCGCTGGCGTCCACGGCGTGGGACTTGCCGTCGAGCTCCCCCTTGGACGTCTTCTCGTTGCCGCTCACGGCTTCGGACTCCGTGGGCAGGGCCCGGAAGGTCGACACCTCGATCACTTCATGCTCGCGACCGCGGCCATAGACCACGTGCACGATGCGGAACCGCCGGCCGATGATGAAGGCCCGGCGGAACAGGCCCTTGACCTGCTCGGGCGTGGCATTGGTGGCCACGTCGAAATCCTTGGGTCGCACGCCCAGCAACAGGTCGCGCACGGCACCGCCGACGATGTAGGCCTCGTAGCCCGCATCGGTCAACGTCTTGACCACCTTGACGGCCCGCTCGTCGAGCAGGTCGGGGTCGATGCCGTGGACCTCGGCGGAGATCTCGACCCGCTTGCCCAGGGGGCTGGCCTTCTTGGCGCTGGCCGCAGCGGGCTTGCCGAGCAGTTTGTCGATGAACTTTTTAATCATGCGAAAAGATGCAGCTGGGGCCAGCCGCGGGCGCTGGCGATGGCGGCGAGCGACGGGCTGGGGTTGGTCGCCACCGGGTGGCTGACACGTTCGAGCAGCGGGAGATCATTGGTCGAGTCGCTGTAGAAAGTCACGCGCTCGAAATCGCGCCATTGTGCCCCCAGCCCTTGCAACCAGGCCTCGACCCGGGCGATCTTGCCTTCCCGGAAGCTCGGGATGCCGTCGATCTCGCCGGTGTAGCGCCCGGCGCCGTCGCGCTTGAGGTCCACAGCGATCAAGTGCTCCACCCCGAACGCCTGCGCAATCGGCGTCGTGACGAAGACGTTGGTGGCCGTGACCACCGCCAGCAGATCACCCGCCGCACGGTGCTGTGCCACGAGCGCCAGCGCCTCGGGCCGCAGCGCCGGCCCCATCACCTCGGCCATGAATCGCTCACGCATGGCCAGTGCCTCGTCCAGCGGGCGGCTGCGCCAGGCTGAAGTGGCGAAATCGATGTAGGCCGGCAGGTCCAGCGTGCCAGCGTTGTACTGGGCAAAGAACTCGTCGTTCTTCGCGCCCCACACGGCACCGTCCACCCACCCGACGTCCACCATGAAGCCGCCGAAGGCATGGTCCGAGTCCACGGGGATCAGCGTCCCGTCCAGGTCAAACAAGGTCAGATTCATAAAATGGGGTCAGAGTCGATTTTCTTTTCCCGCGGGTCGCTGCTCTGGTCAGCCAGCATGGCCTTGAGCAGAGGCAGCGTCAGCGCCCGCTTGCTGGCCAGCGCGAACTCGTCGAGCCGCTCCAGCAGCGCCATCAGGCCCTTGAGATTGCGCTCGAAACGGGTGAGCAGGTAGCTCAGGATGTCGTCGCCCAGCAGCAGCCCGCGGCGGTCCGCCTCACGCCGCAGGGCCGCGCGCATCTCCGGCTCGCTGAGCGGCGCCAGTGCGAAGCTGGGGCCCCAGCCCAACCGGGTGCGGAGGTCTTCACGAAGCGGCAGGTCCACCGCCGGGGCATCCGCTGTGGCGACCACGTTGTAGCCCTGCCCCGCCGACGCCACGAACAGCCCGAACGCCGCATGCTGCTGGCCGTCATCGAAGCGCTGGCAATCGTCCAGCAGCAGCAGGCTTTCGTGCGCGGGCAGCTCCCAGGGCAGCGGCGTGTCGGCGTCGTACCAGGCCACGCGCTGTCCGCCGGCCTGCCACCGCTCGGCCAGCCCCTGCAGCAGATGCGTCTTGCCCGACCCGGTCGGGCCCCACAGCAGCACCGGCGGGTCGCCGGGCATGAGCCCCATCAGGTAGGCCAACGCCTCGGCATTGGCGCCGGGCAGAAAGTTGTCGAAGCTGTGCGCCGGCGGCGCCAGCAAAGCCAGGGGAATCTGTCTCATCAAGTGAACAGCGAACTCGTGAGATAGGCCTGGTGCAGACGCCGTGCTGCCACCGCTGCCACTGCCGACAGCGGCAACGCGATCAAGACGCCGACGAAGCCGAGCAGGTGACCGAACGCCAGCAGCGCGAAGATGACCATCAACGGGCTCATGCCGATGCGCTCACCCACGAATCGCGGCGTCAGCACGAAACTCTCCAGCAACTGGCCGATGCCAAACACCACCGCCACGGCCAACACGCCGTAAAGACTGGCGAACTGCAGCAGGCCAGCCAGTAGCGCCAGCAACAGGCCGAGCCCGAAGCCGACGTAGGGAATGAAGACCGCCAGGCCCGTGAACACGCCGATCGGCAGCGCGAGATCAAAGCCGGCCAGCGCCAGGCCAGCGCTGTAGAAGACGGCCAGCGCCCCCATCACGAGCAGCTGCCCGCGCAGGTATTGGCCGAGCGTCGCGTCGCAGTCGTCCAGGAAGCTGCCAACGGTCTCCCGCGCCGACGGCGGCACCAGGGCGCGCGCCCGCGCCACCAGTTGGGGCCAGTCCGACAACAAATAGAATAGCACCACCGGCAGCAGCACCGCGTTGCCGATGAAAGCCAGCAGGAAGCTGCCCCCGATGCGGGCCGAGCTCAGCACGGTGGACAGCCAGTCTTCGAGGTTGGCGTCGAGATACTTGAGCACGAAGGCCTTGATGCTGGCCGGGTCAAGCTGCATGTGGATGCCGTACTGCGCGAGCCACGGCGACAACTTCTCGTTGGCGATGTTGGCGAGTGCTGGAATCTGCTCGCGCAAGGCCGGCAGCTCCTTGCTGAGGATGGGCAGCACCAGCAGCAACAGGGCCAGCAGCGCGAGGATGAAGACGAGCTCCACGAAGAACACGGCCAGTGGGCGCGGGACGCGGCGCTTGACCAGTGCCTGCACTGCAGGCGCCAGGGCATACGCCAGCACCAGGGCCGCAATGAAGGGGGCCAGCACCGGCGCCAGCAGCCACAACAGCAGGGAGCCGACGAGCGCGACCCCACCCCAGGCCAGGGCGGTGCGTTGATGCTTGCTGAGGTTCATCATGGGGCGGGTTTGTAGCGCGGGCGCGGATTGTTACTGAAGCGGCGGGGAGCGGCCTTCGACCAGGCGGTTGCGGCGCGCACGCAGGGTGGCCGCATCGGGCGCGTCAGGCTGGCGGGCGAGGTAGAAGCCCAGGTCTTCAGCGGCGGCGACAGCATCGCCGAGCGCTTCCAGCACCAGGCCCCGGTCGCGGCGCTCGGCGGCGTCGTCTGGCAACAGCACGACGAGGCGATGGTGTACGCCCAGTTGCCGAGGCAGGTCGCGTGCCGCGCGGTGAACTTCCTTCAGGTTGCGCAGCATGCGCGCCAGGATCTGCCGCTTGCTGGCAGCCCGCAAGAAAAACTCCAGCGGCAGCTCCAGGTCGGCCGGCAGCTCGCTGCCGTGGCGGTAGACCGCCAGCAGTTCGTCCAGCCGCGTGCTGGACATGGGCGAACCCGTGAAGGGGTCGATGACGATCTCGCCCAGGCCCATGCGGCACTTCACCAGGAAGTGGCCGGGAAAGGCCACGCCAGCCGCACGCAGCCCCGCATGCTCGGCGAGCTCCAGGAGCAGGACGGCCAGGCTGATGGGGATGCCGCGGCGCGTTTCGAGCACGCGATGCAGGTAGCTGTTCTCAGCAGCGTAGTAGTTGTTGAGGTTGCCGGCGAAGCCAAGCTCGCCGTGGAAGAACCGCGTCAGCTGCCTTAGCCGCTCGGCAGGCACGGTGTCGACCGCGATGCGCGCGCGCAGGCGCCGCCCCAGCTCGTCGACGCGGGCCAGCACCGACTGCACGTCCAGCTGCGGCTCCTCGTCCTGGGCGAGGCTCACCGCAGCCTCCAGCAGGTTCAGGCTTTCATCCTCCGCCACCAGCGTCGCGAAGTACTGCAGCGGGGTCGGCGCGGAGAACTTCATGCGCTGGGCCGTCCCAGCGCCCGCGGGCGCATGCCAACGAGCAGCAGCACGCTGAAATAGACCACCGCGCTCGCTGCCAGGCTCCCCGCCATCCAGAGTGCCCGCTGCAACTCATGCTGGCCGAGGGCGATCCAGTCGAGCCGCGTGGCGAGCTGCCACTGCAGCAGGCCCATCGCAGCACACCCCACCGCCACGCGTAATGCAAACGGCAACCATCCCGCTTCGGGCCGGTAGCTGCCGAGCTTCTTGAGCCCGACCAGCAACCAGGTGGCATTGACCAAGGCCCCCAGGCCGATGGAGAGCGCCAGTCCCGCCACACCGATCCAGGGCACAAACACGAGGTTGAACAGCTGCGTGAGGATCAGCACCGCGACGGCGATCTTGGCCGGCGTGCCCGTGTCCTGGCGCGCATAAAACCCCGGGGCGAGCACCTTCACGGCGATGAGCCCGAGGAGGCCCACGCCCCATCCCATGACGGACTGCGCGGTATGAGCGACGTCCAGTGCCTTGAACTGCCCGCGGTGATACAGCACGGCCGTCAGGGGTTCGGCAAACACCAGCAGCGCGACGGCGCAGGGCAGAGCCAGGAGCATGACCATGCGCAGGCCCCAGTCGAGCAGGCGGCTGTATCGCTCGGTGTCGTTGGCCGCCTGCGCAGAGGAAAGCTGCGGCGTCAGCACGGCGCTCAGCGCCACGCCCAGCAGGCCGATGGGGAACTCCATCAGGCGGTCGGCGTAGTTGAGCCAGGAGGTGGCGCCTTCGCCGAGGTTGCTGGAGATCTGCGTGTTGATCATCAGGGACAACTGCGACACGCCCACGCCCAGCAGCGCAGGCCCCATGTTGATCAGCATGCGCTTCACGCCCGGGTGGGCCTGGGACTCGCGAAACCCCCGCCACGTCAAGCGCATGCGCGGGCGCATCCCGATGCGAGCCAGCGCCGGCCATTGCACGGCCAGTTGCAACACGCCACCCAGCATGACGCCCGCAGCCATGCCGTAAATGCCCGGCAGGCCGGCGCGCTCCAAGGGCCCGACCAGCGTCCAGGCGCACGCGATCATGCTCAGGTTCAGCAGCACGGGCGACGCTGCAGGCACGACGAATCGCCGCCACGTGTTCAGGATGCCGGCCGACAGCGCGACAAGCGACATGCAGCCGATGTACGGGAACATGAAGCGCGTCATCACGACGGAAGCGTCGAAGGATTTCGGCGCCAGGCCCGAGCCCAGCAGCCACACGAGCACGGGCGCAGCGACGATGCCCAGCACGGAAGTCGCGACCAGCGCCCACAGCAGCACCGTCGCGACGGCATCCACCAGGTCGTGGGTGGCCTGGTCGCCGTCGGTCGTACGGCTGGCGGCCAGCAGGGGCACGAACGCTTGGGAGAATGCGCCTTCGGCAAACAACCGGCGCAACAGGTTGGGAATGCGAAAGGCCACCAGGAAAGCGTCCGTCATGCCCGTGGCGCCGAACAGGCCCGCGGTCAACTGCTCGCGTACGAGGCCGGTGATGCGCGACGCCAGGGTCAGCAGGGAGATGGTCGACGCAGCGCGCAACAGATTCATGGCGGCGGATTATCTGCGTCGACCTTGGGGCGACTTTGAAAACTCGGCCCGAATGCTTGGCTGAAATGACATTCCCATGCTATACTCGCTGTCTTTGCACCAACTGGGTATAGATACAGCATGGCAACCAGCTCCAAAGCCAAGAAGAAGACGGTTCGCCTGGCGTCGGGCCGCAAGCGCGCCCGCCAGGACGTCAAGCTCAACGCCGCGAATACCGCGCTGCGTTCCAAATTCCGCACGGTCATCAAGAACGTGCAAAAGGCCGTGACGGCCGGCGACAAGTCCAAGGCCGCCGAACTGTTCAAGACCGCCCAGACCGTCATCGACTCTGTCGCTGACAAGGGCATCTTCCACAAGAACAAGGCTGCTCGTCACAAGAGCCGCCTGTCCGCCAAGATCAAGGCGCTCGCCGCCTGATAACCAATCCAGCTCTGGTGCAAGCAACGAGGCCCGCGAAAGCGGGCCTTTTTGCGTTCTGAGGGGCGCGCGCCGGCCTCGGGTCAGTGCCACTCTCCCGGGCCGACGCCCTGGATGCTGCGATCCCTCAGCCACTCAGCCACCGCGCGCGCCACCCATTGCGGGTCGTCCAGCGGCAGATCGTGCCCCGCCTTGGTGTGCAGTCTCAGCGGGGCACCCCACGCCCGGCTCATGGCTTGCGAGCAGCGCCAGTCGATCAAGCCATCAGCCTTGCTGCACAGCAGCAGCATGGGTGCCGCAGGCCGCGTGCGGCTCGCGCGATAACGCATGCTGGCGAGCAGTTGACGCGCCGTGTTGCGCACGCCCAGCGGATATTCCCGCTGGAGTTCCACCCAGCGGTCGATGACGGCCTGCGTGGGTGTGAGCCGCGTCGTCAGGCTGAGCACCCGTTCCTCGCGCATCCGGGCGCTGAAACGACTCAGCGACAGCAGCAGCAGGCCCAGGTAATTCAGAGGCCGCGACTTGCGAAACAACTCGCTGAACGGGCGCAAGCTCGGGTTGATGAGCACACCTGACTCCACTTCCGCCGGATAGCGGTTCGCCCAGTCCGTCAGCACCGCGGCGCCAAGCGACATGCCCACCAGCGACAGCGGCCCGCCCACACCCTGGCGCTGCAACTCGGCGCGGCAGGCGTCGACGATGGCCGAGACCTGCGTGGGGCTGGCCTGGCGGCGCAGCGCGCCCGTGCCAGGCAGGTCCAGCGCCACGAGCCGCACCGTGGGCTGCAAGGCCCGCAATTCGCGAAGCAGATGCTCCGGAAACACGCCCCAATGGCCACTCGCGCGCGACAAGCCGCGCAGCAGCACCCACACCGGCGCAGCAACACGTTCGGCCGGCGCCAGGGGCGCGGTGACCGCTTGTGCGTCCACCGCGACGGCGGCGGTGCTCACGGGGGAAGGAACGTTTCCGAGCATTGGCGCCGAGGATACCGGCGCCCCGGCCTGCCGCCCCTTGGGAATCTCGCTAGGAGCGGGCAAATGGCGCTCTCAAGCGCCGCTCTTGCCAGCCGGCTGGTCGGGCAGAAGGCAGGCGTCGGCGACCTGCAGGTTGTTGTCGCGAGCGAAGTTCATGACGAAGTCCCAGGCCATCGGCTCCAGGCGCCGGAGTTCTTCGTTGACGATGACGCACTTCACGCCGTTGATGACCGTGGGCACACACAGCGGGGAGTAGCCGATGTGGGCCCCGATGCCGGGACGCATGCCACCCGGTCGAAAGCAGGACATGGCACCTGCCAGCCGCTCGGCCCAGTCACTCGGCCGGAAGGTTTTGCCATCCAGGGTGACACCTTGGATGAAGACTTCGCGCGGCGGAGGGGCAACGGTCATGGACGGGGGGAGGACTTCGCGGATCAGCGGGGCACCGCTGCCAAAAGCCGCTATTGTGCCTCGGCGGCGAGTCATCTGCTGCGCCGCAGCATTTGTCATGGGTATCGACCCTAGAATCAAAAGCCCACTTTTCCTCACTCTTCATCCGGAGACCCGATGAACGTCCCTCCCGCGTCCGAGCCCCATGTCATGCCGACCTACGGCCGCCTGCCCGTTGCGCTTTCGCACGGCCAGGGCTGCTGGGTGTGGGACACGGAAGGCCGACGACTGCTCGACGGCCTCGGGGGTATCGCGGTCAACACGCTGGGCCACAACCACCCGCGCCTCGTGCCGGCCCTGCAGGAGCAGCTTTCCAAGCTGATCCACACGAGCAACTACTACCACATCCCGCTGCAGGAGCAACTCGCCGCCAAGCTCTGCGAGCTGTCGGGCATGGCCAACGTGTTCTTCTGCAACAGCGGGCTGGAAGCCAACGAGGCAGCGCTCAAGATTGCCCGCAAGTTCGGCCATGACCGGGGCAACACTTCGCCCGAGGTGATCGTCTTCGAGGGCGCCTTCCACGGCCGCTCGATCGCGACGCTGTCGGCCACGGCCAACCCGAAGATCCAGGCCGGCTTCGCGCCGCTGGTGCCGGGTTTCGTGCGCTGCCCGCTCAACGACATCCCGGCCGTGGAAGCCGCGCTGGCAGGCCACCCGAACGTCACGGCCATCTTCCTGGAGACCATCCAGGGCGAAGGCGGCATCAACCCCGCGCGCATCGAGTTCCTGCAGGCCCTGCGCCGCCTGTGCGACGAACGCGACCTGCTGCTGATGCTCGACGAAGTGCAATGCGGCATCGGGCGCACCGGCCAATGGTTCGCTCACCAGTGGGCAGGCATTCAGCCCGATGTGATGCCGCTGGCCAAGGGCCTCGGCTCGGGTGTGCCCATCGGCGCCGTTGTCTGCGGCCCGCGCGCTGCAGGCGTGCTGACGGCCGGCAACCACGGCACGACCTTCGGCGGCAACCCGCTGGCGATGCGCGCCGGCGTCGAGACGCTGAAGATCATGGAAGAAGACGGCCTGCTCGCCAATGCCGCCGCCGTGGGCGCCACGCTGCGCGCCGCGCTGGCCGAAGGCCTGGCCGGCGAGGCCGGTGTCGTCGAGATCCGTGGCCAGGGCCTCATGCTCGGCATCGAGCTCGACCGCCCTGCCGGCCCGCTGCTGGGCCAGGCGCTGGACGCCGGCCTGCTCATCAGCGTCACCGCCGACCGCGTCGTGCGCCTGCTGCCGCCGCTCATCCTCACGCACGACGAAGCGCGCCAGATCGCCGCACTCCTCGTGCCGCTCATCAAGGCCTTGCTGGCCCAACCCAAGCCATGAAGCCGGGGGACACGCTGATGCGCCACTACCTCCAGTTCAAGGACCTGCGGGCCGAGGAATACGCCCACCTGTTCGACCGCGCCGGCATCATCAAACGCCGCTTCAAGAACTACGAGAAGTACCAGCCGCTGCAGGACCGCACGCTGGCCATGATCTTCGAGAAGGCCAGCACGCGCACCCGCGTGAGCTTCGAGGCGGGCATGTACCAGATGGGCGGCTCGGTCGTGCACCTGACCACCGGCGACAGCCAGCTCGGCCGGGCCGAGCCGGTGGAAGACTCGGCGCGCGTCATCAGCCGCATGGTCGACATCGTCATGATCCGCACCTTCGAGCAGAGCAAGATCGAGCGCTTTGCCGCCCACTCGCGCGTGCCGGTCATCAACGGGCTGACCAACGAATACCACCCCTGCCAGATCCTGGCCGACCTCTTCACCTTCATCGAAGCCCGCGGCATGGACCGCCGCGGCGCCATCGACATGGACTGCCTCAAGGGCCGTGTCGTGGCCTGGGTGGGTGACGGCAACAACATGGCCAACACCTGGCTGCAGGCGGCCGAGATCCTCGGCTTCAAGGTGCACCTCAGCACCCCGAGCGGCTACGAGATCGACCCGGCCGTGGCCGGGGTGAAGGACGCCAGCTGCTACCGCGTGTTCAAGGACCCGCGCGAAGCCTGCGTGGGGGCGGACCTCGTCACGACGGACGTCTGGACCAGCATGGGCTACGAGGCCGAGAACGAGGCCCGCAAGACCGCGTTCGCCGACTGGTGCGTGGACGCCGCGATGATGGCCCGCGCCAAGCCCGACGCGCTCTTCATGCACTGCCTGCCCGCGCATCGCGGCGAGGAGGTGACGGCCGACGTCATCGACGGACCGCAGTCCGTGGTGTGGGACGAGGCTGAGAACCGCATGCACGTGCAAAAGGCACTCATGGAGTACCTGCTGCTCGGTCGCATCGGCTGAACCGCCCGCACGAAAGAAAGCCGGCCCTGAGGCCGGCTTTTTCATTGCGCGTGCGCGTTCAGCTGCGGCGGCGGCGCGCCAGCAGCAGTGCGGCACCACCCACCATCAGCGCGACGCTGCTGGGCTCGGGGACAGCGCTGATGTTGTCCAGCGCGACCACGTTGGCAGCGCCCGTGAGGTCGAACGACAGCGCCGTGCCGCTGAAGCTCAACACGGCCTGGCGCCAGGTGGTGTAGTCGGCGGAGTTGGCCGTCAGGTCGATGCTGCCCAGCAGAGCGCCGGTGCCATTGAGGCCGGCGTAGGCCTTGATGGCCACCGGCACGTCGCTGGGCGCCGAATAGAAGAAGCTCAGCCCACCCGTGACACCTGCCGCGACGTTCATGTACGCGGCCGTGTTGACCACGCCGTCCAGCTGCACGAAGGCCACGCCCAGCGGCGACGGGGCGTTGCCGAAGTAGGTGAAATCGGCGTCGTTGGACAGGCCCAGCACGTTGGTGAAGGTCACGCCATCGGCCGCGTAGGTGCTGCCCACCTCTTCGCCGTAGGACCACGTCTTCTCGAAATCGATGGACAGCGGGGCGTCGGCAAACGCCGGCGAGGCCAGGCCGAATGCCAAGGCAAGGGAGACGAGCTTCATCGGGAACTCCAGGCTTTGTGGGTGGGCGCGGCGAAGGCCGCAGCGTCGGTGTCGGGGCGCAGTGTGGTGAGCAAAGACGACAGCCGCGTGACGGCGCCGCGTCAGCGGCCCGCGTCGTGCAGGCGTCATGCGCGCGTCACCGGCGGCTGCCAAGGTGGGCGTCGCTGCCGCCACTGCACCCTTCCCATGCGCCCAACCGCCCTGCCCCGCCGTCACCTCCTCATCGCGCTGGCCGGCGCCGGCCTGGCGCGCCCCGCGCCGGCCTGCGAGTTCTTCAGCAGCCGCCTGCGGATCTGGCACCCCTGGACGCGAGCCACCCGCGTCGATGCGGACACCGCCCGGCTGTGCATGCGCTTCGACGAGATCCAGGCAGACGACCGGCTCGTTGGCCTCGTGACCCCCGTCGCGGCTGGCGCGCGGCTGGCCGGGCCGGGCATCTCGAAGGACGAGTCACGCCTGTCCCTGCCGCTGCGCGCCGGGCAGGAGCTGACCCTCCTGGAGGACGGCCTGCACATCGAACTGCTGGACCTTCAGCAGCCGTTGCAGCTCGGCCGCAGTTTCCCGTTGCGCTTGATCTTCGAGTTCGCAGCCCCGGTCGAGGCCACGCTGAACGTCGACTACGCCGGGCTGCGCTGAAGTGGCATCGGGGCCGCAACGCCGTCGCGAAGACGTCACGGCGAAGTCACGGCCCGTCCATAGCATCCGCCGCGATCAACAGCCACCACCCCTTGCCGGAGCCCCTGCCATGACGCACACCCTCACCAAGAGCCAGATTGCCCTGGCAGCGCTCGCCGCCATCGGCGCCGCCGCCGTCGCACCGACCCTCGCGACCGCTGCCGGCAAGACGCCGGGCAAGTACGTCGCCGGCGACTTCCACAACCACACCACGTGCTCGGACGGCGCCATCTCCATGCAGAAGCTGGTGAAGAAGGTGACCGACAAGACGACCGATTCGCCGTGGGGTCTGGACTGGTTCGTGCAAGCCGGCCACGGCGGCAACGGCAACCGCAACTGCACGCTCGTCGAAGACGCCAGCCTGTCCACGCCCGCCTACCCCTACGTGGCCGGCCAGGGCCCGACGACGACATGGTCCAACAGCATCGGCGCGGCCAACCTCAAGGGCAACGGCGGCGGCGTGGGTGGCAACGGCAACATGTGGCGCTGGCAGTCGCTGCAGGAATACCAGTACCCGGTCGTCGAGTACCTTGCAGCCTACAAGAACCTGCCGCTGTTCCTGGGCCTCGAATCCGTCGTGGCGGGCCATGAGCACAGCTCCATGTCCGTCATCACCGGCCAGGTGCCGGCCAGCCTGGACAACGCGTCGCTCCCCGCGGGCCCGGGCTACACCGCTCTGGGCAACGCCGCAGCGCTGGCGCAGTGGTCCTACTGCTTCGATCGTGGCGACACCGACACCAGCCGCGGCAACGTGACCGGCTCCAGCGTGGGCAACAACTGGGACTGCAGCAACCCCGCCAGTGCCGACTCCACGGCCAGCACCCTCGGCTGGAGCGCCACGGGCCGCAAGCTCGTGCAGCCCGGCGGCTCGGGCACCGGCAACAAGGGCCACCTCAAGACGCTGGAAGCCTTGAAGTGGATGGCCAACTTCCACGGCCAGGGCAGCTACTACGTGCCGGCCCACCTGGAGCGCGCCGGCCCCTTCAACCCCGACGGCAACAACGGCTTCAACATCGAGCACCTGCGCAACTTCAACAATGTCGCGCCCAACGTCGCCTTCGGCTTCGAGTCGCAGCCCGGCCACGGCGCGTCCAGCAACCGCGGCGAGTACCAGGTCAAGCGCAACAACATCGGCGGCGTGCTGACCGACTCCGCGGGCGGCACCACCTTCGGCGGCACCGGCGTGTACGCGGCCCAGGTCGGCGGCGTGTGGGACGCCCTGCTCGGCGAAGGCCGCAACTGGTGGTTCTTTGCCAGCTCCGACTGGCACAACCGCGGCCAGTTCGGCCCGGATGACCGCCGCTCCACGCAGGACTTCTACCCCGGCGAGTACCAGCGCACCCACGTCATGGTGCGCAACGGGGCCGACAAGCTGCGCCCGCAGACCATCGTCGACGGCCTGCGCACCGGCAACGCCTGGTCGGCGTCCGGCCAGCTGATCGACCGCTTGGCCTTCGTCGCCTGCACGTCCTACGCCGGCGTCGGTGCACGCACCAACGCCTCCGTCGAAGCCCTGGCCGTGGCCGCGGCCACGAACGGCACGGACATCGACAAGGCCGGCTGCGCCACCATGGGCGAAAAGCTCGCCGCACGCCCGGGTGCCGACATCGTCGTGGCCATCGTCGTTCGGGACCCGGACGGCGCGAACTTCTCGCCCTACACCTTCCCGAACCCGTCGCTCGCCCAGGTCGGCATCAACCAGGCACTGAACAAGCCGGTGCTGGACCACGTGGACGTGATCCGCGGCCTCGTCACCGGCTACAAGACCCCGGGCGCGGCCGACTACGCCGGCGAGTGGCCGCGCAACACGGCCTGGCTCAAGGCCGACGGCACGACCACCGGCCTGTCCTCCGTGCCCGCCGCCGCCAAGAACCTCTCGGCGGCCATCGTGAAGACCTTCGGCAACGGCAGCACGGCCTGGACGACCGTGCAGTCTGGTGTGGACAACACGACCTTCCTGAAGATGAGCTTGCGCATCCCGGCAGTCCAGGCGTCGCAGTACCTGCGCCTGCGCGGCAGCAACCTGCCGGCCGCCGTGCCGTTCGAGACGGACGCGGGCGGCAACCCGCTGTCGGACATCTACACCAACGCCGGTGACACCACGATGCTGCGCATCCCCTGCAACACCGTCGGCACCGTGCTGACCGGTGATGCCATCAACGGCTGCCCGGCGCACCTGGCCACGGTGGCGGGCCAGAAGTACGTGTCGTACGACGTCGCGGCCTGGTCTGACCTGTGGTTCTACAGCAACCCGATCTACGTCGAGGTGGCGAACTCGGTGGCTGTGGCCGGCGTGAAGTAAGACAGGCCCCGCCCGACGCAGCGGCGAGCGCCCTCGGGCCTCGCCGCTGTCGTCGTCCTGACATGTCGCTTTCCTAGCATGGCGCCCCATGTCCAGCGTCCTGCCACCCACCGCCCTGACGACCCGCCCCCGCCTGCGCCTGCCTGGCTGGGCCCGGGAGCCCCTGCTGCATTTCCTGCTGCTCGGCGCCGTCCTGTTCGGCATCGATCACCTGCTGAACCGCAGCAAGGGTGACGCCAACGAGATCGTCATCAGCGCCGAGGTCGACGAGGAAGCCCGGCAGCTCTTCAAGGCCAAGCGGGGACAGGACCCCAGCGCCGAGGAAATGGCCGCCCTGCGCAAGGTCTGGCTCGACAACGAAGTCCTGTACCGCGAGGGCATTGCCCTGCATCTGGACAAGGGCGACACCGCCATCCGCGAGCGCGTGATCTTCAAGGCTCTGAGCGTCGTCGACGGCGGGACCAAGCTGCCGGCCGTGACCGACGCGCTGCTGCGCGACTGGTTCGAGAAGCGCCGCACCAAGTACGACGAGCCCGCGCGGTTCGACTTCCAGGAAGCCGTGCTGGAGGGCAACCCCACCGAGCCCGTCATCCGAGCCTTCGTCGATCAACTCAACAACGGGACCCCCGGCGATGCCAAGGCCGGGCTGCGCGTCTTCAAGGGCCGCCCCCACGCGAACCTGCTCCAGAGCTACGGCGAGGATTTCGCCAAGACGCTCGAAGCGGCAACGCCGGGTCAATGGCAGGCACTGAAGTCGCGCGAAGGTTGGCACGCGGTGCGCCTGGATGCGGCCACGCCCCCGCGGCCGGCGGACTTCGAAGCCCTGCGCGGCGTCGTGCTGCAGGACTGGACGGACGCCACGCTCGCCGAGCAACGCAGCGCCGCGGTGGCAGCCCTGTCGAAGAAGTACACGATCCGGGTCGAGGCGCAGGCGAAATGAGCCGCCTGCTGAAGTGGCTGTTCGCCCTGGCCATGGCCCTGAGTGGCGTTGGGGTGGCTCATGCGCACGAGATGAGCATGGCCGAAATGCAACTGCGCGAGACGCAGCGCGGTGAGTTCCTGTGGCAATGGGGTGCCGGCGAAAAGCGCCCCATATCGCAAGACCTGACGCCCGTCTGGCCCCAGGGCTGCGCAGCGGACGCCACCGTGCTTCGATGCGGCGAGCGGGGCCTCGCGGGCACGTTGTCGGTCAAGGGCGTGGGTGAACGCTACTCGGCGGCCGTCGTGCGCGTGTTCTGGCTGGACGGCCAGACCCGCGTCTACACACTCACCCAGGCCCAGCCGAGCGTGCAGCTGTACGGCACGGCGGACGACACCCGCGGCATGGGCGAGATCGCCAGCGCCTACGCGCTGCTGGGCGTGGAGCACATCCTGGGCGGCATCGACCACCTGCTCTTCGTCGTCGGGCTGCTCTTTCTCGTGGGCTTTCGGCGCCAGCTGCTGTGGACGATCACCGCCTTCACGGCCGCCCACAGCCTCACGCTGGCCAGCAGTGCGCTCGGCTGGCTGAGCCTGCGCTCGGCGCCCGTGGAGGCCACGATCGCGCTGTCCATCGTGCTGGTGGCGGGCGAGGCCCTGCATCGCCGCGACACCGCCGCGCGGCGCTGGCCGGCGCTCGTCGCCTTCCTCTTCGGGCTGGTGCACGGGCTGGGCTTTGCCGGGGCGCTGCAGGAAATCGGCCTGCCCGAGAACCACCTGCTCATTGCACTGCTCACCTTCAACATCGGCGTGGAACTGGGCCAGTTGATGACGGTCGGCGTCTGCTGGTGCCTGTGGCGGCTGGCGGCGCGCTGGCCCGCCGCGCAGCGGCTGCGCACCGGGCTGCTGTATGCCATCGGCAGCGTGGCGGCGTACTGGTCCTGGCTGCGCATCGCGGCGGTGCTCGCATGAAGGACGAAATCATTGGCTTGTTCCCGGTGCCGCTGCAGCGCTCGCCCGCAGCGCTCCCGCCAGCGCTCGTCAACGCCCTCGTGGACCACTTCAGCACCCAGGCGCTGCAGGCCAACAACAGCTCGGACGCCCTGTCCCACACCCGCATGCTCCAGCCCGGCGACAGCCCGCTGCTCGTGCAGGCAGCCGCCCTGCTCACGCCACGCATCGCGGAGTTCGGGCGGCATCTCTTCGGCGAGGCGCTGGGCTGGGCCATCAAGGAGATGTGGGTCAACGTGCTGGACACCGGCGGCCGCCAGGCGATGCACAACCATGCCAACAGCTTTGCGTCGGGCGTGGTCTACCTGACCGAGACGCACGAGTCGGCGCGGACCGTGTTCATGAAGTCGCCCGGCGGGCATGACTTCGCGCTGAAGAACGACCATGCCGGCGTCGCGACCGGCCCCTACAACGCTGAAAAGTGGATCAGCCCCGCGCCGAACCCGGGTGACCTGATCCTGTTCCCGAGCTACTTGATGCACGCCGTACCGCCCAACGCCGGCGGGCGGCGCATCTCGCTGGCCTTCAATGCGATCCCGACCCGGCTGGAGAGCTGGGGCTACACCCTGAGCTTCAGCGCGTGAGCGCGCTGGCCCTGTTGCTCATGGCCGCGTCCGGCTTCGCCGGGCTGGGCTACCAGGTCATCTGGACACAGCAGCTGGGCCTTGCACTCGGGCATGAGGCCGTTGCCGTGCTCGCCGTCGTCGCGGCCTTCTTCGGCGGGCTGTCCCTCGGCGCTTTGCTGCTGGGCCGGCGCATCGAAGCCAGCGCCCAGCCGGCGCGCTGGTACGCCGCCTGTGAAGCCGTCATCGGGCTCTGGGGCGCCGTGCTGATGGCGGCCATGCCGGCGGCCAGCAGCGCGGCGCTCGCGCTGATCGGCCCGTCCGCCACCCCAGCCTGGCACTGGAGCGTGGCCTTCGCGACGAGCTTCTTGCTGCTGCTGCCCGCCACTGCCGCCATGGGCGCCACGCTGCCTGCCATGGCCCGGCTGGGCACGGCGCGGGTGGCGCCGCTGTATGCCGCCAACACGCTGGGCGCCGTCGCCGGCGTGCTGGTGACGGCGTTCTGGCTGATCCCGCAGCTCGGTCTCACACGCAGCGCTGGGCTGTGCGTGCTGCTCAACCTCGCCTGCGCCGCGGGTGCGGGCCTGGCGCTGCGCGCGCGGCCTGTCCCACCACCGCGCCCGCCGACGAGCCTGCGGCCGTTGCGGCAACTGGCCCTGAGCGGGTTGCTCGGCATTGCCTACGAGGTGCTCGCGGTGCGCGTGCTCAGCCAGGTCACCGAAGACACCGTCTACACGTTCGCGCTGCTGCTGGCGGTCTACCTCGCCGGCAGCGCGCTCGGTGCCGCCGCCCATGCCCGCTGGGCCGCCCTGCGGGACACGCCGCGCCTGCTGCAGGGCCTGGCGGCCAGCGTGTTGCTTGGCATGGCCGCACTCTGGGGTGCGGAGGGACTTCGCGACACCGTTCAGCCCGCCGGCTTCGCCGCAGCCCTCGCGACCGAAGCCCTGCTGGCGGTCAGCGTGTTCGCGCTGCCGACCGCGTTGATGGGCGCCCTCTTCTGCCAGCTCTGTGCCGAGGCCGACGCGGCAGGCCTGCCGTTGAGCCGCGCGCTCGGCGTCAACACCCTGGGCGCGATGGTCGCTGCGCCGCTGTTCGGCGTGGGTTTGGCTTCGGCACTGGGCCCTAAGCTCGCGTTGGTGGCCGTCGTGGTGGGCTACCTGCTGCTGGCGCCGGCCTGGCGCCGACTGGCGTGGTGGCTGCCAGCCGGCGCGGCGGCCGCAGTGGCTGCGCTGGCCCCGCCCCTGGCCTTCGTGGACCTGCCCGAGGGCGGCCGCCTTCTCAGCTACAACGACGGCCCGCTGGCCGCCGTCAGCGTCGTCGAGGACGCCGCGGGTGTCGCCCGCCTGCGCATCAACAACCGCCAGCAGGAGGGCAGCAGCGCCACAGTCTTCGTCGACGGGCGCCAGGCCCTGTTGCCCCTGCTGCTGCATGGGGACCCAGCCCGCGCGCTCTTCCTCGGGGTGGGTGCCGGTATCACGTCAGGCGTGGCGGCCCATCTGCCGGGGCTGCAGGTCGACGCCGTCGAGTTGCTGCCCGACGTCATCGACGCCACCGAACTCTTCCGCCCAGCCCTGGGCGAGGGTCCGCGGCCGCACTTCATCGTGGCCGACGCACGCCGGCATGTGCGTACCTCGACGGCGCAGTACGACGTCATCGTCTCCGACAACTTCCACCCGGCCCGCAGCGGCTCAGGCGCGCTGTACACGCGGGAGCACTTCAGCGCCGTGCGGGAGCGCCTGGCGGCACAAGGCCTGTTCTGCCAGTGGCTGCCCCTGCACCAGCTCGACCTGGACACCCTGCGCAGCATCACCGCGAGCTTCCTCGCCGTGTTCCCGGATGGCGCGGCCGTGCTGGCCAGCCACAGCCTGGACACGCCGACCCTCGGCCTCGTCGCCCGCCGCAGCGGCACCCGCTTCGCCCAGCACACACCGCCGGCAATGGCGAGGGATTTCGGCCTCGCCGAGCCACTCGCCGTGCTGGGCAGCCTGGTGGCGACAGCGCCTCGTTGCAGCGCTTCGCTGCCGGCGCGCCGCTGAACACCGACGACCGCCCCTGGGTGGCCTACCGCGCGCCGCGCATCACCTACGCGCCCGACTCGGCCCCGCGCGAGCGCCTGCTGGCGCTGCTGAACCAGCTGGAACTGCACCCCGCCGCGCTGCTGCAGCCCGAGAGCGCCCCCCTCGCCCCCCGACTGGCGGCCTACGCCCGGGCGCGGCACACCTACCTCGCGCTGGGCGCCCGCACCACGCCCAGCCCCGACCCGGCCGTGATGCTGGCCCGCGTGGGCGCGCCACTGCTGGACGTGTTGCGCCAGAGCCCCGACTTCCAGCCCGCGGCCGAACCCCTGCGCCGCCTCGCGCAAGCCCTGGCCCCACGCGACCCAGCGGCCGCCCAGGCCCTGCTCGGCGCCCTGGACGACACACGCCTGGACCGCGTCGCCCGCTGAGCTGTTGGGCCGGCGTCAGCGCTTCGTGGCAAGCTGCGCCCATGCGCTGGGCTTTCATCACCGACATTCACGCCAATCGACAGGCCTTCGAGGCCGTCCTCGCGGACGCCCGCGCCCAGGGGGCCAAACGATTTGCCCTGCTGGGCGATTTCGTCGGCTACGGGGCCGACCCGGCCTGGGTGCTGGACCAGGTCATGGCCTTGGTGGCCGACGGCGCCATCGCCGTGCAAGGCAACCACGACGAAGCCGTGGCCAACGGCAGCACGCCCGGCATGCACCCCGACGCCCGCGCCGTCATCGACTGGACGCGTGCCCAGCTCAACGAAGACCAGCTGCGCTTCCTGAGCCGCCTGCCCCTGCAGGCGCACGGTGAGCCGGGCCATTGCCTGTTCGTGCATGCCAACGCCTACGACCCCAAGAGCTGGGAGTACGTGCAGGGCCGTGCCGAGGCAGTGAAGAGCCTGCATGCGAGCCCCGCTCGCATCCAGGTCTGCGGCCACATGCACGACCCCATGCTGTTTCACCTGTCGGGCACCGGCAAGGCGGGCGACTTCCGCCCCGTGGCCGGCGTGCCCATGCCGCTGCCGGCGCACCGGCAGTGGCTGGTCATCCCCGGCTCCTGCGGCCAGCCGCGCGACGCCAACCCGGCCGCGTGTTACGCGCTGCTGGACCTCTCCCGCTCGGAGCTGGACGACGCACGCATCACCTTCCAGCGCGTGGCCTACGACGTGGACGCCGCCTGCGCGGCGCTGCGCGCCACGGACCTGCCCCAGCCCATCGCGGAGCGCCTCGCCCGCCGCCTCACCCAAGGGGAATGATGAGCACCACAGCACCGCCACCAGCCCCCGCCTCGCCCCCCGCGCCGCTCGAACCCGGCCAGGTGCTGGACGGCTTCAAGCTGGAAGAGCGGCTGCACCAGGGCGGCATGGCCAACCTGTGGCGCGTGAGCCGCGTGGATGGCAGCGACCCGGGCACCGAGCTGCTGATGAAGGTGCCACGCATCAAGGGCGGCGAGGACCCGGCGACCATCGTCGGCTTCGAGGTCGAGCAGATGCTGATGCCCCAGCTCAGCGGCCCGCACGTGCCGCGCTTCGTCGCCCGCGGGGACTGGACGCGCCAGGCCTTCATCGTGATGGAGCGCATCCCCGGCGACACCCTGCGCCCCCGGCTGGACGACGCGCCGCTGCCGCCCGAGGAAGTCGCCGACATCGGCGCGCGCGTGGCCACCGCGCTGGCGGCCCTGCACCGCCAGCACGTGGTGCACCTGGACATCAAGCCCAGCAACATCATGTTCCGCCCGGACGGCACGGCCGTGCTGGTGGACTTCGGGCTGAGCCGCCACGAGCACCTGCCTGACCTGCTCGAGGAAGAGTTCACCCTGCCCATGGGCACGGGGCCCTACATGAGCCCGGAGCAGGTGCAGTTCGTGCGCAACGACCCGCGCAGCGACCTGTTCGCGCTGGGCGTCATGCTCTACCACCTCTCCACGGGCGAGCGCCCCTTTGGCCAACCCAACTCCGTGCGCGGACTGCGCCGGCGGCTCTTCGTGGAGCCGGTGCCGCCGCGGGCCATCCGGCCGGAGCTGCCGCCGTGGCTGCAGGAGGTCATCCTGCGCTGCCTGGAGGTCAAGCCCGAGCGGCGCTACCAAAGCGCCGCCCAGCTGGCGCTGGACCTGCGGGAACCGACGGGCGTCGCCCTCACGGCCCGCGCCGAGAAGCTGCAGGCCAGCGGCGGCATGCGCCGGCTCAAGCGCTGGTTCTTCGCGCTGGGCTCGGAGCCCGCGGCGCCCGCGCCCGCCGGGCAGCAGCTCGCGCGCAGCCCCATCGTGATGGCGGCCGTGGACGTGGACAACGCCACGCCGGAGCTCCTGGCCCAGCTCTGCGAGACGGTGCGCCGCATCGTGCAGACCGAAGCCGGCGCCCGGCTCGCCTGCGTGAGCATCATGCGGGTCAACCGCATCGGCATCGACGAGCTCACCGACAAGCACGGCCAGAGCCTGCACGTGAAGCAGCTCATCGCGCTCAAGCACTGGGCCCGCCCCATCAGCAAGGCCCTGAACCTGGAAGACGGTCGGCTGACCTTTCACGTGCTGGAGGCGCCCGACCCCGCCGGCGCCATCATCGATTTCGCCCACCGCAACGGGGTGGACCACATCGTGATGGGCGCGCGCGGCTCATCCGCGCTGCGGCGCTACCTGGGCAGCGTCTCGGGCCAGGTGGTCGCCGAGTCGGACTGCACGGTCACGGTCGTGCGCGAGCCTGCCGGCGCCTGAGCACCGCCACCAGCAGCAGGCCAGCCGCCAGCATCAGCGCCGGTTGCGGCTCCGGCACCGGCAGCGGGTCGCCCAGCAGGCGGAACTGCAGGTCGGGCCCGAAGCCGGCACTGCCATCGGAGAACCCGCTGGCGGCGAACACGGTGGCGTTGAGCCCGGCGTTGTAGGTGCTGAAGTTGTCGGTCACGTTGAACGCCGGGTTCAGGCCGAGCAGCTGCAGCTGCGCGGCGTTGGCGCCGGTCCAGTCGGCCTGGGCGAACACGACGAGCACGAAGAGGCTGCCCGCGTCGACCAGGCCGTTGCCGCCGCCGCGGAAGTCCAGCGCGGCCCGGCCGCCCGAGCTGCCCACCTGCAGGAAGCTGCTGCCCAGGTCGGCGGCGGCGGTGTCGTAGCCGAAGTCGTAGGCGCCGCGAGTGCCGCCGGCCAGCGCGAGGTCGGCCACGGCCGTGCCGCTGGCGCCCGGAGGCACCACGTTGGACAGGGTCAGGAAGGCGTCGCTGCTGCCGCTGTAGGCGCCGGGCGTCCAGCTGAAGCCGGTCTGGCCGGTCCGCACCGACGGGGAATAGCCCAGGAACTGGTCGCCGTCCTGGCCGCTGACGTCCACGTGCACGTCGTAGCGGGCGCTGGCGCCGGTGAAGCTGAGGTCCGCAAAGCTGACCCAGTAGACCGAGACGCGGTAGTCGAAGGTCAGCGCGGCCTGGGCGGCAGGCGCCACAGCGGCGGCCAGGAGCAGCGCGCAGGCGGCTCGGCACAGGTGAAGCAGAGGTCTCATCAAGCTCTCCCGAAGTGATGGGAGGACTGTGCGCCCCGGCACCGCGTGCGGGGGGTGACGAGCAGGTGACGACTCGGCATGCTGCGGCGCATGGACGCCGCCCTTGTCGACGCTGAACTGGACCGGCTGGCTGCGAGCGCACCCTTCCGGCGGGCGCACCGGCATCTGCGCTTCCTGCGCCACCTGCTGGCGCTCGGCCGCGCGGGCGACGCCGCGGGCCTGCGGGAGATGGCGCTGGGCGTGGCCGTCTTCCACCGGCGCGCCGACCAGTTCGACCCTCGCGCCGATTCCATCGTCCGCGTCGAGGCGCGGCGGCTGCGCGGCAAGCTCGCCGAGTACTACGCGGGCGAAGGGCGCAGTGCGCGGGTGGAGTTCCTGCTGCCCGTGGGCAGCTACCAGCTCCAGGTGCGCCTGCGCGCGCCACGCGCCCTGCCCGAGGCCATCCACCTCGGCCGCGCCGCGCTGGGCCTGGGCACGCTGGATGCCTGCCAGCGCGCAGTTCAGCTGGCCGAGGACACGCTGGCCAGCCACCCCGCCCTCGGTGCTGCCTGGCTGCTGAAAGCTGCGGCCCTCGTCGCCGCGGTGGGCCTGACCGCCTTGCCTGCCCCGGGCACCATGCCCATGGCGCGCGAGGCCGCCTTGCGGGCCCTGGGCGACGAGACGCTGGCCCCGGTCGAGCAGGCCGAGGCCCACGGGCTGCTTGCCACCATCGCGTTCAGCCACGACCGCCACTGGCCGGAAGCCCTGGCCCGGGTGCGCCAGGCACAGTCTCTGGCGGCCTCCGCTGCGCTGCACGCCCGCGAGGGGTGGATGCTGATGTTCGCCGGCCGCTTCGACGCCGCCCGCCAGGCCTACGCCGCGGCCCGCGCGCTGGACCCGCTGTCGCTGAACTACCGGGTGCATGAAGGCCTGATCGAGCTCTACGCACGCCGCTACGCCGTCGCAGCCACCGCGTTCGACGACGTGCTGAGCATCTCGCCCGGCCATCTGGTTGCCCAGTCGCTGGCCGCGGCGCTGCATCTTTACGCGGGCCGTGTGGACGCCGGCTTGCGGGCCTACCGCGCGCTCGACGAGACGCTCCCGGCGCTGAGCATCGGCCTGTGCGGCATCGCGCAGGCCCAGGCCCTGGTGGGCGATGCCGCGGCCGCACGCCAGTCCCTGGCTGCGCTGCAGCGGCGCTTTGCCGCCGGCACGGCCCCGCCCTACCAACTGGCCATGGTGCACGCTCGCCTGGGTGAGAGCGCTGACGCGCTGCGGTGGCTGACGCGTGCCGCCGAGCTGCACGACTTCAACCTCGTCTGCGCGGGCGTGGACCCGGCCTTCGATTCCCTGCGCGGCCTGCCCGCATTTGGCGAATGCCTGGCCGCGTGGGGCGTGGGCGGCGAGGCAGTGGCCCCGCCTATCATTCCCGGATGAGTTTTCCCGCCAATCCGCGGCTCGAGCGGCTGCACCCCTACCCGTTCGAACGCCTGCGCCAGCTGACCGCCGGCATCACGCCCAACCCGGCCCTGGCCCCCATCTCCCTGGGCATCGGCGAACCCCGCCACGCGGCGCCCGCCCTGATCGCCGAGGCCATCAACGGCTCGATGAAGAGCCTGGCCGCCTACCCCGCCACCGCCGGCACGCCCGCGCTGCGCGAGGCCATCGCCGGCTGGATCTCGCGGCGCTATGGCCTCGCGGTGGACGCCGCCACCCAGGTGCTGCCGGTCAACGGCTCCCGCGAGGCGCTGTTCGCCATCGCCCAGACGGTGGTCGACGCGACCCGCCCCGGCGCGACGGTGGTCTGCCCCAACCCGTTCTACCAAATCTACGAGGGCGCAGCCCTGCTGGCCGGCGCCGAGGTGGCCTATGCCAACGCCGACCCGGCCCGCAACTTCGCAGTGGACTGGTCCCAGATCGACGACGCCACCTGGGCGCGCACGCAGCTGCTGTACGTCTGCTCGCCGGGCAACCCAAGCGGGGCGGTGATGCCGCTGGACGAGTGGCAGCGCCTCTTCGAGCTGAGCGACCGGCACGGCTTCGTCATCGCCTCCGATGAGTGCTACTCCGAGATCTATTTCCGCGACGACGCGCCCCTGGGCGGGCTGGAGGCCGCGCACAAGCTCGGGCGCAGCGACTTCCGCAACCTCATCTCGTTCACTTCGCTGTCCAAGCGCTCCAACGTGCCGGGCCTGCGCTCGGGCTTCGTGGCCGGCGACGCCGCACTGCTCAAGAAATTCCTGCTCTACCGCACCTACCACGGCAGCGCCATGAGCCCCATCGTGCAGGCAGCGAGCATCGCGGCCTGGGGCGACGAGGCCCACGTGGTGGACAACCGCGCCCGCTACCGGGCCAAGTTCGCCGAGGTGACGCCGCTGCTGGCCGAGGTGCTGGACGTGGCCCTGCCCGACGCCGGTTTCTACCTCTGGGCGGCTGTTCCAGGCGGTAACGACGTCGCCTTCGCCCAGGGGCTGCTCGCTCAATACAATCTCGCGGTCCTGCCGGGCAGCCTGCTGGCCCGCGAAGCCCACGGCATCAACCCCGGCGCCGGGCGCATCCGCCTCGCGCTCGTGGCCGAAGGGGCCGAATGCCTGGAAGCCGCCCGCCGCATCGTCTCCTTCACGAAATCTCTCGCATGAACACCGCTGAACTGCAAAGCCTGATCGACCTCGCCTGGGACAACCGCGCCTCGCTCGACCCCACCAACGCGCCCGAGCTGCGCCAGGCCGTCGAGCACGTCATCGCCGAGCTGGACGCCGGCCGCCTGCGCGTGGCCACCCGCGAGGGCGTGGGCCAGTGGACGGTGCACCAGTGGGTCAAGAAGGCCGTGCTGCTGTCGTTCCGCCTGAACGACAACCGCCTGATGGGCGACAAGGACCTGACCTTCTTCGACAAGGTGCCCACCAAGTTCGCCGGCATGAGCGAAGCCGAGCTGCGCGCCACCGGCGTGCGCGTGGTGCCGCCGGCCGTGGCCCGCCGCGGCAGCTTCCAGGCCAGGAACGTCGTGCTGATGCCCAGCTACGTGAACATCGGCGCCTACGTGGACGAAGGCGCCATGGTGGACACCTGGGCCACCGTGGGCTCCTGCGCACAGATCGGCAAGAACGTGCACCTCTCCGGCGGCGTGGGCATCGGCGGCGTGCTGGAGCCGCTGCAAGCCAACCCGACCATCATCGAGGACAACTGCTTCATCGGCGCGCGCTCCGAGGTCGTCGAAGGCGTCATCGTCGAAGAGAACTCGGTCATCTCGATGGGCGTCTACATCGGCCAGAGCACCCCCATCTACGACCGCGCGACCGACACCGTGAGCTACGGCCGCATCCCGGCCGGCTCCGTCGTCATCTCGGGCAGCCTGCCCAAGGATGGCGGCCGCTATAGCCTGTATGCGGCCATCATCGTCAAGCGCGTGGACGCACAGACGCGCTCCAAGACCAGCATCAACGAACTCCTGCGAGCCTGAGGATTTGACCGTGCGGCACCAGATCAGCATCACGCGGGCCGAGCGCCGGGCCGCTCCCAAGCCGGCCCGCATCCCCTCGGGGGATCGGCCGATGTACTCATCGGACGAGGGGTGGTCATGACCGAATACGAACGCATCGACGCCTGGATCGACGCCCACTTCGACGAGGAAGTGCGCTTCCTTCAGGCCCTCGTCCAGGTGCCGACGGACACGCCGCCGGGCAACAACGCGCCGCATGCCGAGCGCACGGCCGAACTGCTCGGCGCGATGGGCTTCGCGGTCGAGAAGCATCCGGTGCCGGCGCAGGAGGTCCACGACTACGGCCTGGCGTCGATCACGAACCTGATCGTTCGCCGGCGCTACCGTGCCGGCCCGACGATCGCGCTCAACGCCCCCGGCGATGTCGTCCCCCCCGGCGAGGGCTGGACGCACGGCCCCTACAGCGGCGAGGTCGTGGACGGCAAGCTCTATGGCCGCGCGTCGGCCGTCAGCAAGAGCGACTTCGCGACCTACAGCTTCGCCG
Source organism: Roseateles sp. (assembly GCA_016790285.1). Lineage (GTDB taxonomy): Bacteria > Pseudomonadota > Gammaproteobacteria > Burkholderiales > Burkholderiaceae_C > Pelomonas. The sequence goes on from JAEUPJ010000083.1 coordinate 95,561, forward strand.
TGCGCGCGCTCGAAGCGCTGGCCGCGCCGCTGGAGGGCGGCGTCGAACTGCACTTCACCTACGACGAGGAGTTCGGCGGCGAGCTCGGCCCGGGCTGGCTGTTGAAGCACGGCCTGACCAAACCCGACCTGCTGCTCGCCGCGGGCTTTTCCTACCAGGTGGTGACCGCGCACAACGGCTGCCTGCAGATGGAAGTCACGGTGCACGGCAAGATGGCGCATGCCGCGATTCCGGATACCGGTGTCGACGCTCTGCAGGGTGCGGTCGCGATCCTCAATGCGCTGTACGCGCAGAACCTGGTCTACAAGCAGGTCAGCTCCAAGGTGCCGGGGATCACGCATCCATACTTGAACGTCGGCCGCATCGAGGGCGGAACGAACACCAACGTCGTCCCCGGCAAGGTGGTGTTGAAGCTCGACCGGCGCATGATCCCCGAGGAGAACCCGGCGCAAGTCGAAGCGACGATCCGCCAGGTGATCGCCGATGCGGCGGCAGCTTGCCCCGGCATCACGGTCGAGATCAAGCGTCTGCTGCTCGCCCACTCGATGCAGCCGCTGCCGGGCAACGCGGCATTGGTCGCGGCGCTGCAA
>JAEUPJ010000022.1 GCA_016790285.1 Roseateles sp.
TGGCGCCAGAGAGTCATCGGGAGGGGGACTCTTGTCTGTTGCAAGAGCGGCTTGCTGGCGAGGCCCAGCCGGGAGTTCGCCCCGGCGGGCGACCTACTTTTTGTGTCGACAAAAAGTAGGCAAAAAACGACCCCTGCAAAAACGCCCCGGCGGGGTTCCCTGCGATGGTCGAAGCCCGGGGCCGCGCCCAACTCACTTCGCTACGCTCCGTTCAGACAAAGGGGCGCGAAGTCAGATGTTGAGGCGTGCTGCGCACGCGCCCCGGGCTTCTGCGCTTCTCGGCGGTTTAGAAGGGGAGGCCCAGAACAGCCGAACAGCCAACAGCCAAACGCCGCAACCCTGCGGTCGCGGCTGTTTCATCAGTCCCCCCTTGAGCCCGCCGAGCAGCGGAAGGCCTTGAGGGCGTGCGCGAAGCGCACTTCAAGAACTGACTCCGCGCAACTGTTTGAGCGCAGCGTAGCGAAGCGAGTTTTGCGCGGGCCCTCAAGGCCTGAGCAGCGCAGGGAAGCCCGAAGGGCCGGGCGGATCGGGGGGCGACTTTTTGCCTACTTTTTGGTCGCTCAAAAAGTAGGTCGCCCGCCGGGGCGAACTCCCGGCACGGTGCACCGAGCAGCAAGGCTCGCAGCAAAAGCAACCCGACGCTCGCCATGACAAACAAGCCACGCTCGACAGGCGCCATCCGCCTGTCCATCACCCTCACCTACATGCTCTTCGGCGCGCTGCTCAACAGCGTCGGCGCCGTCAACCTCCTCGTCGTCGAGACCCTCGCCGTCCCCCGCGAGCAAGCCGCCCTGCTCGACGCCTGGAAGGACCTCCCGATCGCCATCACGTCCTTCCTCGTCGCCTCGCTGCTGCCCCGCCTGGGCCTGAAGCGATCGATGCTGCTGGCCCTCGCCGCCGTCGGCGCCGCCTGCCTGGCCATGCCCGTGCTGCAGGCCTTCTGGGCCATCAAGCTGCTGTTCGCCACCCTCGGCGCGGGCTTCGCGCTCGTGAAGGTGTCGGCCTATTCCATGATCGGCCTCGTCACGCACGACCGCGCCAGCCATGCGCGCTTCACCAACCTGCTCGAAGGCCTCTTCATGGTCGGCGTGCTCGGCGGCTTCCTGCTGTTCAGCCAGGCCTCGCATGCCGCCGGCACCGGCTGGCTCGGCGTGTACCCGTGGCTCGCGGGCATGGCCGCGGCGGCGTTCCTGCTGCTGCTGGTGAGCCCGCTGGACGAAGGCCCCATCCAGTCGCCCGGCACCACGCTGCGCGAAGACCTGCTGGCCATGGCGCCGCTGCTGCGGCTCGGGCTGGTGGTGGTGTTCCTGCTGTCGGCCTTCCTGTACGTGCTGATCGAGCAGGGCATCTCGACCTGGCTGCCGAGCTTCAACCAGTCGGTGCTGCACCTGCCCACGGCCATGAGCGTGGGCCTGGCGGTCATCATGCCGGCGACCACGGCGCTCGGGCGGCTGGGCAGTGCGGCCGTCATCGGGCGGCTGGGCTGGTTCGCCGTCGTGATGGCCTGCCTGGCCGGCATCGCCGTGCTCATCCTCGCCACGCTGCCGCTCACCCGCGGCGTCAGCCCGCTGCCCGAAAACGCCGGCTGGCTCAACGCGCCGCCCGCGGCCTACCTGCTGCCGCTCACCGGGCTGCTGCTCGCCCCCATCTACCCGGCCATCAACTCCGCCATGCTGAGCGCGCTGCCGCAGCGCCAGCACGCGGCCATGACGGGCCTCATCGTCGTCTTCTCGGCGCTCGGCGGCACGCTGGGCAGCTTCGTCACGGGGCGTCTTTTCGTCGCCTTCGACGGCGCCACCGCCTTCGGCCTCCTCCTCGTTCCCACCGCCGCGCTCGCCGTGGCCCTGACCCGCCTGCGCGCCCGGCTGAGCCATGCCTGACCTGACCCCCTACGAGCTTTACGGCGACCTCTTCGTCGCCGTGCAGATGGGCCGCGTGTGCGACGACGGCAAGACCTTCGTCGACGCCCGCCCGCGCAGCGCGCCGGCGGCCATCCGCGCCCGCTTCGAGGCCGAGCGGCGCCAGCCGGGTTTCTCGCTGGCCGACTTCGTGCAGACGCACTTCGCGCTGCCTGGCCACCCCGACACGCCGCCGGGGCCCCGCGTGGGCATCCGCGAGCACATCCGCGCGCTGTGGCCGCTGCTCGTGCGCGAGCACCGCGAGGCCATCGACGGCGACACGCTGCTGGCCCTGCCCGAGCCCTTCCTCGTGCCCGGCGGCCGATTTCGCGAGCTGTACTACTGGGACAGCTACTTCACGATGCGCGGCCTGCTCGTGGACGGCCGGCGCGACCTGGCCGAGCCGCTGCTGGCCAACTTCTCGCACCTGCTCAGGACCTACGGCTTCATCCCCAACGCCACGCGCAGCTACATGCTCAGTCGCTCGCAGCCGCCGCTGTTCTACAAGATGGTGGCCCTGCTGCACGGCGACGACCCCGCCGCCGGCTTTGCACAGCACCTGCCCGAGCTGCGCGCCGAACACGCCTTCTGGATGGACGGTGAGGCCGGCCTCGCGCCGGGCCAGGCCCACCGCCGCGTGCTGCGCCTGGCCGACGGCGCGCTGCTCAACCGCTACTGGGACGACCGCTGCACGCCGCGCGAGGAGAGCTGGCGCGAGGACGTGCTCACGTCGGAGGCCGCCCGCGGCCGCGTGCCCACCGAGGTCTGGCGCGACCTGCGCGCCGGCGCCGAGAGCGGCTGGGACTTCTCCGGCCGCTGGTGCGCCGACCCCACCGACATGGCCACCATCGAGACCACCGCCATCGCGCCGGTGGACCTCAACGCGCTGCTCGCGGGCCTGGAAGACGCGATCGCGCAGGGCGCCGCACGGCACGGCGACGCCGCCACGTCACAGGCGTTCCAGGCCCGCGCCGCGGCGCGCCGCCAGCTGCTGCACACGCGCTTCTGGCGCGCGGCGGCCGGGCATTTCGCCGACCTGCACTGGCGCCAGCCCGAGGCATCGCGTCCGCTGACGGCGGCGTCACTCGTGCCGCTGTACCTGGGCCTGGCCACCCCCGCGCAGGCGCAGGCCAGCGCGGCGCAGGTGCAGCAGCACCTGCTGGGCGCCAACGGCCTGCTGACCACGCCGCAGCACACGGGCCAGCAGTGGGACGCCCCCAACGGCTGGGCACCGCTGCAGTGGATGGCCGCCGAGGGCCTGGCGCGGCATGGCCACACGGCGCTCGCACGCGAGATCGCCGAGCGCTGGTGCGCGAGCGTGCACCGCGTCTACCTCGCCACCGGCCGGCTGCTGGAGAAGTACGACGTCGCCCAGGACCGCCCGGGCGGCGGCGGCGAGTACGAGACGCAGGACGGCTTCGGCTGGACCAACGGCGTGTATGTCGCCTTCCGCGAAGGGCTGCTGAAGGCTTAGGGGGCGACGCCGCGGCCCCTGCGGCTAAGCTGCCGCCCGTCATGCCCGCCAACACGCCCGCACTCAGCCCCGCCGCGCTTGCGCGTTGCATCCCGTTCTTCGTCTTCATGGCGTTGCTGGCGCTGCGCGGCTACTTGCCCGAGAACCTCGGCATCGATGCGCGCTGGATCTACGGCGTGCAGACCGTCATCGTCGCGGGCCTGCTCGCCTGGTACTGGCGCAGCTACGGCGAGCTCGTGCGCCAGACCCTGCCCGACGCGCGGGAGGCGGGCTGGTCGGTCGTCATCGGCATCGCCGTGTTCGCCATCTGGGTGCAGCTGGACGCGCCCTGGATGCAGCTCGGCACGGCCACGGCCAGCTTCGTGCCGCTGGACGCCCAGGGGCAGCTCATCTGGCCGCTGGTGCTGCTGCGCCTGGCGGGTGCGGCGCTCGTCGTGCCGGTCATGGAGGAGCTGTTCTGGCGCAGCTTCCTGATGCGCTGGGTGCAGCACCCCGCCTTCGAGCGCGTGGACCCGCAGACGGTCGGCCTGAAGGCCGTCGTCATGTCGACCTTCGTCTTCACGCTGGCCCACACGCTGTGGCTGGCCGCCGTCGTCGCGGGCCTGGCCTATGCGCTGCTGTACCGCCGCACCGGCAAGCTCTGGACGGCCGTCATCGCCCACACGGTGACCAACGCCTTGCTGGGCGTGTGGGTCATCGCGACAGGACGCTGGGAGTTCTGGTGACCGGCAGCCGCTGCGCTCAGGCGCGCGGCGAGGACCGGCGGCGCGCGCAGGCGGCGATGCCGACCAGGCCCAGGGCCATGAGGCCGTAGCTGGCGGGTTCGGGCACCGCGGCCGCCGCGGTGATGACGCCCGGACCGCTGATGGTGGTGCTGAACGCACCCGCCTGGGCGTTGTCGAAACCGGTCACGACGTAGGTGTAGCTCTGCCCGACGACGAGGGCGTAGATCAGGCCCGAGGTGTTGTAGTAGATCGCGTCGTCGTTGGCCATCACCGCATTGGCCATGGGGCTCGCCGGGTTGAAGCTGCCCTCGTACAGGATGACGAAGGTGTCGTAGTCGGGCGTCTCGGCCTGCGTGAGGAAGGTGTACCCACCCGCCGTGCCAACGGTGAAGCTGAACGCATGGTAGGCCACGTTGGTGGCCTGGGCGCTCAGCTCGCTCGGGGCTTCCGGGAAGGGGTAGTCGTCGTAGGGGATGTCCGGGCGGTTGAACGTGGGCGCACCCGTCGTGTCACCGAGGTAGGTGTAGAAGCCCGCCTGGGCAGGGAGGCTGGCCGCAGCCAGCGCGAACGCAGCCAGCGAGGACGACATCAGGGACAGCTTCATGCAGACTCCGCTCGTGAATGGCAGGAACGCGGGGACGACAGGTCCGCCGCACTTCTGAAACCAAATGTAGGCCGGGCGGGCCGCGGGCGCATGCGCGGCACGGGCAAGCCTCACCCCCTATTCAGGGGGGTGGGCAGGTGTCGGCCCGGGTTGCGCTGAGTTGGCGGGTCAGGCCCGCCGCCCGCCCGTCAACGCGACGCCTTCTCGCGCTCCTGCAGCGCCCGCCACATGACCTTGCCTGCACCACTCTTGGGCAGGCTGTCCACGAACTCCACGATCGCTGGCACCTTGTAGGCCGCCATGTGGGCGCGGCACCAGTCGCGCAGCTCGGCCTCGGTCAGCGACTCGTGCCCCGCGCGGCGCACGACGACGGCCTTGACCGTCTCGCCGCGGTAGGCGTCGGGCGCGGAGATGATGCAGGCCTCGGCGATGCCGGGGTGGGCGTGCATGAGGTTCTCCACCTCGCTCGGCCAGACCTTGAAGCCGCTGGCGTTGATCATGCGCTTGAGGCGGTCGGTCATGAAGAAATAACCGTCCGCGTCCACGAAGCCGATGTCGCCGCTGCGAAAGAACCGCTTGCCCTCGAACTCGACGAAGGCCGCCGCGGTCGCGTCCGGCCGCCCCCAGTAACCGTCGAACACCATGGGGCCGTGGATGATGATCTCGCCGCTCTCGCCCACGGGCAGCTCGCGCAGGGTGTCGGGGTCCACCACGCGGGCGTCGCAGCTCAGGTAGGGCACGCCCAGGCACTGCTGCTTGGGTGCGTCGTAGGGGTTGCTGTGGCTGGGCGCGGCGGTCTCGGTGAGGCCGTAGCCCTCCATGTAGCGCAGGCCGAAGCCGTTCCACAGCCGCTCGGCAATCGCCTGCGGCATGGCCGCACCGCCGCCGCCGATGGAGACCATGCTGCTCAGGTCGAAGCTGCCCACCTCGGGGCTGGCCAGCAGGTCGATGACCATGGTGGGGATGTTGGTCCAGCGCGTGACGCGGTGCGTGGAGATCAGCCGCGCGGCGTACTCGCGCTGCCAGCGCGGCATCAGCACCAGGGCCGCGCCGCAGGCCAGCGTGCCGTGCAGCACCACCACCATGCCGGTGATGTGGAACATGGGCACGACACCCAGCACGACGTCCTCGTGACTCGCGTTGCTCCACAGGCCGCCGGCGAACACGTTGTGCTGCAGGCTGCGGTGCCGGTGCATGCAGCCTTTGGGGTGGCCGGTGGTGCCGCTGGTGTAGGGCAGCAGCGCGAGGTCGTCGGCGCTCACCTCCACCGCGGGCGGCGGCGTGGTGCAGGCCATGGCCTCCGCCCAGGGTGTGGCGCCAGCGGGCAGGGCGATGTCGGTGTTGAGCCAGTCGGCCCAGCCCGCGGGCAGGCCCGCGCCGTCGGTGCGCCCGCCGGGCAGCACCTCGGCCAGGCGGGTGACGAGCATCCGGCTGGCAGCCATGCCGGCGGCCAGCCACTCGGCGGTGAGGTCGGCGCTCGTCACGGCGAAGACGGCGCCGCTGTCGTCCAGCAGGTGCTTGATCTCGGCGGCGCGGCACATCGGGTTCACGGGCACGACGACCACCCCGAGGCTCAGCAGCGCGTAGTGCGTGATGACGAGCTGCGGGCAGTTCTGCAGGTCCACGAGCACCCGGTCGCCCTTGGCGATGCCGCGCTCGGCGAACCAGCCGGCCAAACGCTGCACCTGAGCGGCCAGCTCGGCATAGGTGGTGGTGTGGCCGAGGAAGACGAGGGCCGCGCGGTGGGGGAAGCGCCGCGCATTGACGAGCAGGTTGTCGTGCAGCCCGACGGCCGGCGGCTCGATGGCGTGCGGCACGCGAGCGGGCCAGAACTTGTGGTGGGCGCGAGGGGGCGTCGTCATCGAGGCGGTCTCCGGTCTACTTTCTCGCCACGACCAGGTAGACGCCCAGCAGCGTCACACCCATGCCGGCGATGGCTTGTGCACCGAGTGTCTCGCCGAACAGCAACCACGCCATCACCGAGGTGACAGAGGGCACCAGGTACATCGTGCTGCTGACCGCCGTGACGCGGCCGTGGCGCAGCATGTAGAACATCAGGCTGATGCCGCCGGCCGTCAGCACGAGCACGCTCCAGCCCATCGCGAAGATGACGTCGCGGTGCCAGACGATGCGCATGGGCTCCAGCCACCAGGCCATGGGCAGCGTGACGGCCAGCGACGCGGCGAACTGCACCACCTGCCCCGTGCGCAGGTCGAAGTGCGGCACGAAGCGCTTCTGGTACAGCGTGCCGCCCGTGATGGCCAGCAGCGCCATGAGGCTGAGCAGCAGCGGCGGGCCGTAGCTGGCACCCAGGTTGAGCTTGTGCCAGATGACGAGCACGACGCCCGCCAGGCCCAGCGCGACACCGGCCCATTGCCGCGGCGACACGCGCTCGCCGATGAGCGGTGCGGCCGCCGCCACGAGCACCGGCTGCAGGTTGACGATGAGGGCGGCCGTGCCCGCGGGCAGCCCCTGGCGGATGGCCACCCACACGCCGCCCAGGTACAGCGCCTGGATGCCCAGGCCCGCCACCGCCAGGTGCAGCATCGCGCGCGGCGCTGGCCACGGCGCGCGTGCCGCCAGCGCCAGCGCCAGCATCAGCACGACGACGCCGGCGTAGCGCCAGGCGAGGAAGGTCAGCGGGTCGGCGTAGGGGGCGGCGAGCTTGGCGGCGATGTAGCCGGTCGCCCAGATGAAGATGAACAGCGGCGGGGCGATGCGATCGAGCAGGGGCATGCACCCATCATGCAGCAGCGCCGCCGTGCGGGCCGTTCGTCAGCCGCGAGGCGGCGCATCGCCCGCGGGCAGGCGCCGCGTATCGGCCTCGATGAGCTCGTGCAGGCAGGCCAGGCACAGGCAGCCGCGCCAGCGCTCGGCCAGCTGCACGCGCAAGCGTTCGGTCAGGCGGATGCCGAAGCAGGCGCAGTGCCCGGCCTGAAAGCCGCAATCGAAGCCGCCGCCGCAGCGCGGGCAGACGGCGTCGACCAGCGGGCCGCTCACGTGCGCTTGTGCCGCACGGCGGCGGCGCACAAGGCTTCGAGCACGGTGAGGTCCACGTCGGACAGGCGCTTGACGTAGACGCAGCCCTTGCCCTGGCGGTGCTTGCCCAGCCGCGCGAGCAGGGGCTCGGCGGCGGCGGCGTTGGCGCCGATGTCCAGGTACAGGCTAAGCTCGCCCTTGCCGCCCGCGCCGCTGGCAAAGCCGATCTCGAAGGTGTCGCCCTCGCGGCCGCTGTCGTAGACGTAGTGGTGGTGCCCGAAGCCGACCATGCGGCCCCACAGCCGCGCCGGGTGGCCGCTCACGCGCTGCATCAGCGCAGCGAGGGTGCGGCAATCGTCGGCGCGCGCCTCGGGCTGGGCAGCGAAGAGGGCTTGCACCTCGGCGTCGGCGGTCTTGTCGGCAGCGGGCATGGCGGGCTCAGGCAGACGGGGCAAGCGGCGATTGTGCGTCGCCCGCCGGGGGCGTGACCAGCCGCTGCACGAAGGTCCGCTGCACGCGCTCGGAGCGCAGGAAGTACGCGATCCAGATGCCTGCGCTGACCCAGGTGCGGACCATGGCGCCCCCCTCCTTGGCGCCCCAGTCCGCGCCCACGGCCGGGATGACCAGCGCCCCCAACGCTTCCATGAGGCTGCCGGCCACGACCAGCAGCATCCAGCCGATGTAGACGCGCGGCATGCTGCTGCGCCGCTTGATGGCCAGCACCAGCAGCAGCAGGGCGCCGCCCATCAGGGCAAGGTTGACGACCAGCTCGGCCAGCACCATGGGCGGCAACAGCGGGTGGTAGCCCGGGGTGGACGGCAGCGTGAGCAAGCTCCAGCGCTCCACCGTCATGGCCGGCAGGGCCTGAAGCAGCGCCCGGCCCGCGGTGAAGGGTGTGGCCACCAGGCCCAGCATCGGCAGCCACAGCCAGCCGCCCAGGCCCGTGGCCGGGTGCGTGAACATCGGCAGCGGTGCGGGCGTCGGGTCCCAGCGGTACAGGCGCAGTGCCAGCAGGCCCAGCCCTCCGACGGCGGCCAGGCCCACGACGAGCGGCAGCCAGTGCGGGGAGTCGCCCCCCAGCGAACCGGCGGCCGCGGGCGCCGTGGCCGCCGCGGCCGTTTCAGCAGGTGCGTTGGCCGTCTCCAGCGGGTGGTAGAGGTTGTACTGCACGCCGGAGCGCGCCTTGTCGAGCTGCGCCACATAGGCCGGCATGGCCGACGCCTCGACGCGGTCGGCGAGCGTGCGGTAGCGGTCGGTCAGCACGACGGTGTTGCCGCCGCGCCAGGCCTCCTCGCGCCGCAGCGAGAAGGCGGGGCCTTCGACGACGAGGTTGTCGGGCTTGATGTTCCAGGTCTTGGGCAGCCGGAACTCGCTGACGAGGGTGAAGTCCACCGGGTGGCGCAGCGCCAGCGGCCCCTGGCGGTTCAGGCCTTTGGGGCGGCGCAGCCATTCGAGGAGGTCGGGCACCTCCAGGTCGCCCGTCCAGCGGGACTGCTTCTCGTTGCGCACCCAGTAGCTGGGCATGCGGTAGTGCTCGACGAGTTCGACCACGTTGGCGTCGGTGTCGTCACGCGTGGTGTAGGGCTGGTCGACCGCCAGGCCGGGGTAGCTGGCGGCGTAGAAGTCGAGGTACTGCTTCTGCAGGTCCTGGCGCGAATGCGTGGCCAGGGCCTGGCGCAGCAGCTCGGCCGCCTCGCCCTGGGCGCGCGTCGTGACGGTGAGCGTGGCGGGCTGGTCGAAGCCGGCGCTGGCGTCCAGCACCGTGTGCAGCTCGCGCTTGAGGGCGCGGGCCTCGGGCCCGGCCATGGGCACGAGCTCGCGCGTGTCGGGGCTCACGAGCAGCGCACGGCCGAAGTCGGACTGCACCCACTGCGCCACGCCCTTGCCCGCCTGCGGCGCGCGGGTCGGGTCCAGCCAGACGCGCTGGCCGCCGAGGTCGGCCTGCACCAGGACATGGTTGAAGGCCCAGGGCGTGGGCAGCCGCTCCTGCGTGGCGTGGCGCAGGCCCGTGTGCACGAGGGCAGGGCGCGCCGGGATGCCCAGGCCGCGCAGCATCGCGAGGCTGAGCAGGGTCTTGTCCTTGCAGTCGCCGAAGCGGCGCTCCAGCACCAGCGACGGCGCATGCGGCGCGTGGGAGTTCACGCCCATCTCGATGCCGAGGTAGCGCACCTCGCGCTGCACGAAACGCAGCGCGGCCAGCAGGCGCTGCTCGGGGTCGCTCGTGGCGGCGGCGATGCGCGCCACCTCGCGGTCGACGGCGGGCAGCGGCCCGTCGGGCAGGCGGTACAGCGGCAGGGCCCAGCGCGCCACGGCCGCCCAGTCCGCGAACTCGCCCCACTCCGCCCAGACGTAGGGGTCGTACCAGCCCGGGCTGTTGTCGTCGACGACGCGCGCGGGCACGTCGCGCTGGCGCCAGCGGTGGTCGAGCTCGCCGCCGGTGCGCGTGACCGTGGCCGGCCGGGCGCCGTTGTGCAGCTGCCAGTACAGCGGCCGGCCCTCGGGCCACAGCAGCCGCGCATGGCGGTACGCCACCGGCACGCCCCAGTCGAAGTCGAAGCTGCCGAAACGCATGTCGCCGAAGACCGGGTTGCTCCCCTGCACGCTGTACACGGTCTCGACGACGTCGCCGACGCGCACGTCCTTGAGTGCCACGTGGGCCGTGAGCCGGCCGTCGTAGATGAGCGACTCCAGGCTCGCCTCGCGCTGCAGCAGCTTGAGGGCGCCCGGGGCGACGCTGGAGACGATGCGCCCGGCGCGGCGCACGTCGATGCGGTGCACGGTCAGGGTCTGGTAGCTCGGGTCGAAGCGGATCTGGACATTGGCGATGTCCTCCACGCCGCGTTCGTTGACGGCGCGCGCGGCCGTGTGCCGGTAGTCGACCTGCGTGCCGCCGGCCACGCGCACCTGCTGGTCGGCGAGCAGGTGGTAGCGGCCATCGCTCAGGCCGCTGGCGGGCACGGCGGCGTCCAGCGGTGCGACCTGCGCGTCCACCCACGCCGGGGCCGGTGCGAAGCTGACCTTGCCCGCCGCTGCGGTGGCCACCGCAGGTGCGCTCGCCGCACCCGGCGCAGCCCCCGCGCCGCCCGCGAGCAGCGCGCCCAAGAGACCGGCGCAGCAGGCCAGCCCCATCCTCCACACGCGCGTCATGGCGCCTCCCTGTCTTGTTGGGCGGCGATTATGGGCAGGGCTCAGGCCAGGTCGGCCTGGGGGTCCTCCGGGGGGGCCAGGGGCGTGGCGCGCGCCAGGGCCATCCAGGTGGCGAAGTCGGGCTTGCAGGCCCGCTTCGGGGCCGGGCGGGCGAGTTCGAGGTGGCTGTCGTGGCCGATGAGCACGCCGTACTCGGGCGGGATCTCGTCGGGGTCGGCGATGCCTGCCTTGATGACGAACCAGCACTGGCCGCACAGCGCGCGGTAGGCGGCCGACTTGGCGGGGCGGCGCAGCTCGCCGAGCAGGTCGGCGCGGCTGACCTTGATCTCGTGGATGGCCGGCTCGAGGTAGTCCTCCACCGTGCTGTGGCGGATGGAATACACGTCGGGCATGGCGTTGACCCAGACGGTCCGGCCCGTGACGTCGCCGTCGGGCGGCGGCAGGCCCGCGCGCAGCGTGAGGCCGCGCCACGCGATGCGGCCGGCGCGCTGCATCTCGGTGGCTACGCGCTCCACCAGCAGCTCGTGCGCGTCGCGCGCGGCGCGGTTGCGCGTGAGGGAAGCGGCGATGTGGGCGATGCCGGCGTCGGTCACGCGCAGCCGCTCGCGGCCGTCGGGTTCCAGCAGCCGCTCCACCCAGCCGGCAGCGAGCAGCTCGACCTCGACGAGGTCCTGGCAGGGCCAGCCGGCGCTGCGCCAGAGCTGGCGCAGGCGTTGCACGTGGAGCCGGGTGGGGGCGGGCATGGCGACATCTTCGCGCCGGGCGCGCAAGAAAAAAGCCCCCGGCCGGGTGGCGCGGGGGCTTGTTCGGTTCAGGCCAGGGCCGGGATCAGCGGTCCTTGCTGAACTTGCCCTTGGGGTTGTTCGGGTCGCCCATCACGAAGATGGTGTAGACGCCGTTGGCCGTCAGCGGGGTCAGGCCGGAGGTGGTGCCGGCGGACGGGTTGTACAGCGCGTCGACCTTCAGCGGCGAGTTCACCGTCACCACCGAGCCCGTGGAGGAGCTGATGTTGACCGGCGCGGAGCTCGTGCCCGGCTGGACGTTGTTGGCCTGCGACTGGTAGTCGATGTTCAGCGAGGCGACGGTGCCGGCGACGGACAGGCCGTTGACCAGGCGCATCTTCACGTTGCCGCTGACGGTGGGCAGGCGGTTGTCGTCGCTCAGGACGGACAGCTGCGGTGTGGCCGCGTCGCCCCAGATCAGCAGCGTGTAGTCACCACCGGCGGCGAACACCGGCGAGGTGATGTTCAGCGGCAGGCTGTTCACGGTGATGGCCGTGGTGCTGGCGCCCGACGTGAAGCTGAAGTAGTTGCTGGTGTTGGGCGGCAGCGATGCCGGCAGGATGTTGTTGCCGTTGACCGTGGCGGCCACGATGGGCGTGCCGGCCAGCGCGTTGACGGCGCGCACGCGCGTCAGCGTGTTGGGGTAGCTCTTGACCGCGCCCTTTTGCACCAAGTGCATGCCGTTGACCAGCACGCCGCCGCTCGTGGCCGTCAGGATCAGCGAGTTGACGCTGGTCGAGTCGAAGGTGACGGCCGGGATGTCCAGGCGCAGGTCTTCGCCCTTCTTCGAGTAGCCGGTCACGCGCACGCGGAAGGTGCCCGAGTTGATCTGGATGTAGCCGCTGCCCGAGCCGCCCTGCAGGTTGGAGGTCAGGGGGGTGGCGGTGTCCAGGGAGTCGGTGCTGGGCGTGACGTAGACGTCCAGGGCGCCGGCGTCCGGGGCCAGGTTCAGCACGACGAGCTTGGCCTTGTTGGCTTCCGGGGCCGACTGCGACTCTTCCAGCAGCGAGGTGCGCACGGCACCGGCGAAGCCGTAGGAGATGAAGGTGTAGTTGGTGCCACCGACCAGCGTGGGCGTGGTGGCGGAGATGCTGGTGCCGACGCTGCTTTCGAGCACGCGTGTGGCGGTGTTGCTGGTGTCGACACCGCCGTACTCGCCGACGGTGGCGTAGCCGACCTTGCTGTTGACGGTCTTGTCGTTGACCGTCAGGTCGAGCTGTGCATAGGACTGCGTGGCATTGAGCAGGCGGACCTGCGCCGTGCTGCCGCCGCCACCGCCGCCGCCGCAGGCGGTCAGGAAGGCAGTGGCCGACAGGCTCAGCGTCAGGACCAGTCGGGTGGCCCAGGGGGTGAATCGCATCGAAAACTCTCCGAAAAAACCAAACCGCCGGGCTGAATCCCAAGGTCGCGGACTCGCGATTAGAACTCAAGCCGAGGACGTCACGATTACCGCCGCCTAGCGTCGGGTGAAGAACTGTTGCTGCGGCCTCACCACACGGGTGAGGAGAACACTCCAATCGCCGCGCGCGGTGCTCGCTAGCATCGCCGGATGAACTATCCCCACCTCCTCGCGCCCCTGGACCTCGGCTTCACCACGCTGAAGAACCGCGTGCTCATGGGCAGCATGCACACCGGCCTGGAAGACGGCCGCAAGCACTTCGAGCGCATGGCGGTGTTCTTCGCCGAGCGTGCGCAGGGCGAGGTGGGGCTGATCGTGACGGGCGGCTTCGCGCCCAACATCGAGGGCTGGGCCAAGCCCTTCGCCGGCACGCTCGCGACCTCGGGCGCGGCCCGGCGCCACAAGATCATCACGGACGCCGTGCACGCCCAGGGCGGCAAGATCGCGCTGCAGATCCTGCACACCGGGCGCTACGGCTACTCGCCGCTGTGCGTGGCGCCGTCGCGCATCCAGTCGCCCATCACGCCGTTCACGCCGCGGGAGCTGTCGGCGCGCGGCATCGAGCGGCAGATCCGGGCCTTCATCCGCTGCGCGAAGCTGGCACGCGAAGCCGGCTACGACGGCGTGGAGGTGATGGGCAGCGAGGGTTACTTCATCAACCAGTTCCTCGTCGAGCACACCAACCACCGTACCGACGCCTGGGGCGGCAGCTACGAGAACCGCATGCGGCTGCCGCTGGAGATCCTGGCGCGCATGCGCGAAGCGGTGGGGCCGGACTTCATCATCATCTACCGCCTGTCCATGCTCGACCTGGTGCCCAACGGCAGCAGCTGGGAAGAGGTGGTGGAGCTGGCCCGGCGCGTGGCGCGCGGCGGCGCGACCCTCATCAACACCGGCATCGGCTGGCACGAGGCGCGCATCCCGACGATTGCCACCAGCGTGCCGCGCGCGGGCTTTGCCTGGGTGACGGCCAAGCTGCGGGCGCAGCTGCGCGCCGAGGGCATCACGACGCCGCTCATCACGAGCAACCGCATCAACACGCCCGAGGTGGCCGAGGGCGTGCTCGCCGACAGCAGCGCCGACATGGTGTCCATGGCGCGGCCCTTCCTGGCCGACCCGGCCTTCGTGAAGAAGGCCCGCGAGGGGCGGGCCGACGAGATCAACACCTGCATCGCCTGCAACCAGGCCTGCCTGGACCACACGTTCGCGCAGAAGATCTCGACCTGCCTCGTGAACCCGCGGGCCGCGTACGAGCAGGAGATCGTCGTGCGGCCGCTGGCGGCCACCGGCACGGCCAGGAAGCGCGTCGCGGTCGTCGGCGCCGGCCCGGCGGGGCTGGCGGCGGCCACCACGCTGGCCGAGCGGGGCCATGCGGTGACGCTGTTCGACGCCGCCGGCGAGATCGGCGGGCAGTTCAACATGGCGCGGCGCATCCCGGGCAAGGAGGAGTTCAGCGAGACGCTGCGCTACTTCCGCCGCCGCCTGGAAATCACGGGCGTGGACCTGCGGCTGAACACCCGCGTGGCGGCCGACGACCTGAAGACCTTCGACGAGGTGCTGCTGGCCACGGGCGTGAACGCGCGCGACCCGAAGATCAAGGGCCAGGCCGAGGGCGTGGCGCGCGGCCAGGTGCTGAGCTACATCGACGTGCTGCGCCACGACCGGCCGGTGGGGCCGCGCGTGGCCATCGTCGGCGCCGGGGGCATCGGCTTCGATGTCGCGGAATACCTGCTGGAAGCGGGCCACTCCCTGACGCTGGACCCGGCCGCCTGGCGACGCCACTGGGGCGTGGCGGACCCGGAGCAGGCGAGGGCGGGCCTGGCCCGGCCGGCGCCCGACGCGCCGACGCGGCAGGTGACGCTGCTGCAGCGCAAGACCGGCAAGCCGGGCGCGGGCCTGGGCAAGACGACGGGCTGGATCCACCGCGCGGCGCTGAAGATGAAGCACGTGGACATGCTGGCCGGCGTGAACTACGAGCAGATCACGCCCGAGGGCCTGTGGGTGAGCTATGGCGAGAAGCGGGCGGACGCGCAGTTGATCGAGGCCGACACCATCGTGCTGTGCGCGGGCCAGGAGCCGCTGCGGGAGCTGGAGGCGCCGCTGAAGGCCGCGGGCGTCAGCGTGCACCTGGTGGGCGGGGCGCTGGAGGCGGGCGAGCTGGACGCCAAGCGCGCCATCCTGCAGGGCACGACGCTGGCCTGCCGGCTCTGAGCGGCCGGTCGCACCGGGCTCAGTGGCGGGCCAGGGCCCAGAGCTGGTAGAGGGCGTCGTCGTCCTGCTCGACGATCTCCAGGCCCCGGGCGAGGTCGAAGCTGGAGTCGTACCAGCCGCAGTCGACCTTGCGACCCACCACCGGCAGGCGGCCCTGGGCGGCTTGCGGCAGCTTGGACGACGACCAATCGAACGACGAGGACGGGCTGGTGGACATGGCGGGCTCCGGTCTTGAAGGTGGCGGCGCCGCTCCCGACGCCATGCCGTCAGCATCGCCCCCCAGCCCCCGCCCGGCCATCACCCGAACGACCGTGCGAAGAGGGACACCCCGCCGCGCGCCCCCCGCGCCCCACCCCCAAAGTGGGATAGAAAATGGGGTCAGAGTCCATTTTCTGCGGACCCCGATCCGCCCGCTCAGCCCCTGCGCGCCAGCTCCCGGCGGGCGTCGCTGCCGATCCAGCGTGCCGACTTGTCTTCACGCTCGCACAAGCGCTGTGCCAATGCGAGCGCAGGCTCACGCAGGTCGGCACTGCGTTTGCCGATCTGGCGCAGGGCCCAGTTGACGGCCTTCCTGACGAAGTTGCGGTCGTCGCCCGCTGCGGCCTCGATGAGGGGCAGGCGCGCGAGGAAGTCGGCGTCCGGCCGCGTCTTGTGGTGCACGGCGGCCACCGCGAGCAGCGAGAAGGCGGCGCGCTTCTCGAACTCCGGCTCGCGTGCGGCCCAGCGCGGGATGGCGTCCCAGGCGAGCGGGCTTTTCACGAAGGCGTTGAGGCAGGCCTGGTCGCAGACGTCCCAGGCCTGCATGCCGGCAACCCAGTGATCCATCTGCGCCCGCGTGAGCTGCGCGGGCTCGGCGACCATGCTGGCCAGGATCTGCGCGTCGGGGATGCCGGTGTCCCACAGCGCAAGCGCCAGGGTGTGGTCGCGCTTGAGCTCACGCGCCAGCGCGCGCAAGGTCGGCACGGCCAGGCCCAGCCGTGCCTCGCCCGTGAGGCCGAAGCGGGCCATGGCGTCGAGCTGATCGGGCCGAGCGGCGGCACGCAGCCGCGCGAGGGTGGCGTCCAGTCGGGTGCGGTCCATGGGCGGGCACTCTAGCGCCCGCACGGGCCCGAGGCCTTCAGCGCGCGGGGTGACGCCGGCGCAGCCACGCGGCCAGGAGCGCGCCGCCGCCGAGCGCCAGCGCCGCGGTGCCCGGCTCCGGCACGGCCGTGACGGAGACGTTGTCGATCAGGCCGCCCGCCATGTCCGACGTGCCCACGGCCGCAAAACGCAGCAAGGCGCTGCCGCTGCTGCCCAGGTCCACCAGCGCGCTGAAGCGCTGCCATTGCGGCACGGAAGCGCCAGCGGCCGTGTCCATGACGGTGCTGGAGAAGCTGCCCAGGCTGACCTGCACGCCCTGCGTGCCCGCGCCCCAGCCGATGCGCGGCGTGTACCAGAAGCTCAGTTGCACCCAGCCCGTGGCGTTGATCGTCTGGCTCATGGCGCTGTTGGCGAAGGTGTCCAGCTCGACGAGCTGGCTGCCGTCCTGCGCCAGGTTGCCCTCGAGGGCGTTCTGCAGCTCGATGTCCGGCGCGCCGGCCCAGCCCGTGATGTTGGGCTGGATGACCCAGGTGCCGGGCTGGATGGCGTCCAGCTCGAAGCTGCCGTTGACGACGAGGTTGGGACCCTGGGCGAAAGCGGGAGCCAGTGACAGGGCCAGCGCGGCAGCAAGGACGGTTTTCATGGGTGAGGCGCAAAGGGAGAACCTGCGGAGTCTAGGAAAACCCGCCCCGCCACACCCTCCCTATGAATGCAATCCGCGCAGATGCTCATGCGGCCTGCCACGCAGGTGGCGGCCCAAACGCTAGGAGAATCGCGCCACCGCATCCACGCTGCCTGCCATGAAGCTGCTACCCCTCTTCTCGTCGCTCGCGCTCGCGCTCGCCCTGGGCTCCACCCCGCTGCACGCCAGCACCGGGCCGGGTGTGTCCTGGCAGGCCGCCGCGGCGGACGCCGACATCGACCGCTACTTCGTGCAGGCCAAGGCCGAGAAGAAGCCGGTGCTGCTGTACTGGGGCGCCAAGTGGTGCCCGCCGTGCAACCAGCTCAAGGCCACGCTCTTCAACCGCGCGGACTTCATCGAGCAGAGCAAGGCCTTCGTGGCCGTGGGCATCGACGGCGACGGCCCCGGCGCGCAAAAGCTCGGCACGCGCTTCAAGGTGCGCGGCTACCCGACGCTCATCCTCTTCAGCCCGGCCGGCAACGAGATCACGCGCCTGCCCGGCGAGGCCGACGCCGGCCAGGTGATGAAGGTGCTGCAGCTGGGCCTGTCCAGCGGCCGCCCGGTCAAGGCCGTGCTGGCCGACGCCAAGGCCGGCAAGAAGCTCAATGCCAACGAGTGGCGCCTGCTCGGCTTCTACGGCTGGGAGACGGACGAACAGCAGCTCCTGCCCGTGGCCGAACGCGCCGCCACGCTCGCGCAGCTGGCCAAGGCCAGCGAAGGCGCTGACGCCGAGACCGCCACGCGGCTGTGGCTGAAGTCGGTCGGGGCGCTCGCCGAAGGCAAGGCCGCCGACCCCGCCGGCCTGCCGCGCCTGCGTGCCGTGCTGGGCGACGCCGCCCAGTCGCACGCGCAGATGGACGTGCTCACCAACGAAGCGCCCGACCTTGTCAAGGCCTTCGCCCCGCAAGCCGGCGATGCCCGCAACACCCTCGTCGCCGAGTTCGATGCGGCGCTGAAGCGGCTCAACGCCGACGCCAGCCTGTCGCGCGCCGACCGGCTCAATGCGCTGCAGGCCCGCATCGACCTGGCCCGCCTGGAGTCGCCCAAGGACGAGCCCAACCCCAAGGGCATCCCCGCCGCGCTGCTGGCCGAGGCCCGCGAGCAGGCCAGCCGCGCCAACCGCGAAGTGACCGACGGCTACGAGCGCCAGGCCGTGGTGACCGAAGCCGCCCACCTGCTGGGCCGCGCCGGGCTCTGGAAGGAGAGCGACGAGCTGCTCAAGTCGGCCCTGGCCCGCAGCCATTCCCCCTACTACCTGATGAGCCAGCTCGGCGGCAACGCCAAGAAGCAGGGCAAGAAGCAGGACGCGCTGCGCTGGTACGAGGAGGCCTTCAACAAGAGCGAGGGCCCGGCGACGCGGCTGCAGTGGGGGTCCAACTACTTTGGCGCGCTCATCGAGATGTCGCCCGAGGACACGCCGCGCATCGAGAAGGCCGCTGCGCAGCTCTTCGCCGAGGCCGAGAAGGACCCCGGCGCCTTCTACGAGCGCAGCGAGCGGTCGCTCAAGAAGGTGGCGACCCTGCTGGCCACCTGGGGCCAGTCGCCCGCACAGCAGGCCGCGGTGGGCCGGCTCAAGTCGCAGCTGGACGGCGTGTGCGGCAAGCTCGACGCCAGCGACGCCAAGGCCCGCTCGGCCTGCGAAGGGCTGATGAAGACCAAGAAGGCCTGAGGCCATGATGGACGAACTCAGCGGCCTCTCCGGAGGCGCCGCGGCCGTGGCCGCGTCCGCCGAAGCGGCCGGGCTGGCCGGCGGGCGCGGCACGCATGCGGCCCACGGCCATGGCAACACCGGCGCCTGCCTGAACTGCCAGACACCGCTCACGCCCGACGCGCGCTTTTGCAACCAGTGCGGGCAGGACACGGCCAACCACCCGCCATCGCTGATGGAGTTCGTGCACGAGTTCGTCAGCCACTACATCGCCGTGGAGGGCACGCTCTGGAAGAGCCTGTGGGGCCTGATGGCCAAGCCCGGCTTCCTGACGATGGAGTACCTGGCCGGACGCAAGCAGCGCTACGTGCTGCCGCTGCGCCTGCTGCTCACGCTGGGCCTGCTGTTCTTCCTGGCGCTGAAACTCATGCCCGGCAGCGTGCACGTGGCCGAGCTCGACAAGGACGACGACGACGTGGCCCAGGTGGCCGTGGTGGAAGCCGCGTCCGGCGTGGCCTCCGCGGCCACGACATCCAAGGCGGCCGAGAAGCTCGACAAGGCCGCGCGGCGCGTTGCCGAGCGCTCGGGCAACGTGAACATCATCGACAAGAGGCTCGCCGAGCGCCTGCCCGAGGGCATGCAGGCCAAGGTCAAGCGCGCCGAAGACCACTGGCGCGCCGACCCCAAGGGCTCCGTCAAGGCCATGGGCGCGACCATGCTGGGCCTGGCGCCCTACGCCGTGCTGTGCTCGCTGCCGTTCTTCGCCGGCCTGCTCAAGCTGCTGTTCTGGCGCCAGCCCTACGGCGCGCACTTCGTCTTCGCCATGCACCTGCACGCCGCGTGGTACGGCATGCTGCTGCTGGCCGTGCTGCTGCCCTGGGGCGGCGTCGCGTTCGCGGCCTGGGCGTGGTCCAACATCTACCCGGTCATTGCACTCAAGCGCGTGCATGCGGCGAGCTGGTGGACGACGCTGCTGCGCGCCGCGCTGCTGGCGGCGCTGCACTGGGTCATCATCGGCCTGGGGGTGCTGGTGCTGGCGATGGTGGGGGCGTTGGCCAGCGCCTGAGGGCGATGTCCGTGCAGCTTCGTCCCACCGCCTGAGGACGGGATCAGGCAAACATCAGAAAACCTTGAGCACACCCGGCGAGCAAGCGCAGATCATGGCGCTTGCAGGGTGGGCCTCGCCGAGGTGAGCCCGCCACGGCGAAGGGGGTTCGACAGCCGCACGACGCGCCCCGAACGCCCCATCCACTCACCAGGATTTCCCATGGCCAAGTTCACCGTCAACGTCCCTGTCGAAACCGCCGCGCCCACGGTCGTGGTGGACGCCAGCCCCGATGCGCCGCTGGCCGCGGGCCGCCACCGGTTCAGCCTGGTGGTGGTCGACGACTCGGGCAACGAAAGCACACCCGACACTGTCGATGTCATCGTGGCTGACCGCGATCGACCCACCGCCGTGCTGCAAGGCCCCGCCATCGCCGCCGTTGGCAAGGAGTTCACGCTGAACGGCGCCCGGTCCTTCGACACCGGCGGCGGCACGATCAAGACCTGGCGCTTCACCTACCTCGGCCCCGCCATTCGCTGACGGGCATGCCGGTCCTGCAGCAGAACCGGCCGGTTGTCAGCACCGAGCCCCGGCTGGTGGTGCAGAACCTCCTGCCACCGGGCCAGCATCGCTTCGAATTGGTGGTGGTGGACGAGCACGGCCGCGCCAGCGCGCCCGACGTCTGGGTGGTGACGGTGCCGGCCCCGGGGCCGCGCTGACTGCCCGGCCCGCTCAGTCCGGTTCGCCCAACCCCACCGGCTCCCGCCGCAAATCGGCATCCACATCCATCAGCACACTGGCCAGCTCCAGGCTGCGCCACAGGTCTTCGGGCATGGCCAGGATGCCCTCGGGTGTGCGCGCCTGGCTGACCCAGGCGCCAATGTCGGCATGCTGCTGCGGCGTGAGCAGGCAGCGGTCGCGCATTTCGTCCAGGGTCTGCATGCTCGGGGCTTTCTCGGGCGGTGGTGAGGGCCAGCATACGCTGCCGTTCATGCGCTGTCAGGCGCCATTCGCCGCGCGGGCATGCCGGCCATCCGGAAGAAGGCCCGGGCGAGGGCGGGCGCTCGGATACTCGCGGCCACCTGATTCCCGGAGCCCTGCCATGCCCTTCCCCGTCCGGCGCGCCGTGGCGCTCGCCGCCGCCGTGGCGCTCAGCACGCTGACCGCGCTGACCGCGCCACTGGCCCACGCCGCCTCGCCGCTCAAGCCCTGCCGTATCGACGGCATTGCCACCGAACTCAAGTGCGGCAGCGTCGAGCGGGCACTCGACCCGGCGCGGCCGGACGGCCCGAAGATCGCGGTGCACTACCTCGTCGTGCCTGCCCTGGCCCGCAACAAGCAGCCCGACGCCGTGCTGATGCTGGCCGGCGGCCCCGGCCAGAGCGCGATCAAGGTGGCCTCGCGCGTGCTGCCGCGCCTGTCACGCCTGAACAACCGGCGCGACCTCGTCTTCATCGACCAGCGCGGCACGGGCCGCTCCGCCCCGCTGGACTGCCCGGACGACAGCAAGCTGCCCATCACCGAGCAGCTCGACCCGGCCGCGCAGCTGCGCCGCATCGAGGCCTGCCGCGCGGGCCTGGAGAAGCTGCCCTACGGCCAGGACGGCGGCCTGCGCTTCTTCACGACGACGATCGCCATGCAGGACATGGAGGCCGTGCGCGAGCAGCTCGGCGTGCCGCAGTGGAACCTGGTGGGCGCGAGCTACGGGACGCGGGCGGCGCTGGAGTACCTGCGCCTCTTCCCCGCCAAGGTGCGGCGCACCGTCATCGACGGCGTGGCCCCGCCGGACATGGCGCTGCCGGCCAGCTTCTCCACCGACGGGCAGGCGGCGCTGGACAAGCTGCTCGACGCCCATGCCACCACCCACCCCACGCTGAAGGCCGACTGGCAGAAGCTGCTCGCATCCCTGCCGCGCGCCGTCACCGTGCAGCAGCCGCTCACCGGCGTGCCCGAGCACTTCACCGTGGACCGCGACCTGCTGCTGCGCGCCGTGCGCATGCCGCTGTACCAGCCGGCGCTGGCGGCGGCGCTCCCGGCGGCCATCGAGGCGGCGGCGCGCGAGGGCAACTTCGCCGGCCTCTTCGGGCTCACGTCGGCCTTCGGCAGCAGCCCGGCGCTGCGGCTGGCCATGGGCATGCACTTCTCGGTGGTGTGCGCCGAAGACCTGCCGCGCCTGCCCGGCGCCACCGACCCGCCAGGGGCGGATTTCCGCACCGCCAACGCCGAGATGTACACCCAGGTGTGCAAGACCTGGCCCCGTGGCGCGGTCACGCCCGACTTCTACAAGATCCCGCCGGCCCCGAGCCCCGTGCTGCTGCTCAGTGGTGGCGCCGACCCCGCCACGCCGCCGCGCCACGGCGAACGCGTGGCCCAGGCCCTGGGGGCGGCCGACAAGGCCCGCGTGCAGCACGTCGTCGTGCCCGAGGCCGGCCACGGGGTGATGCCGGTGGGCTGCATGCGCGACCTCGTCTTCCGCTTCATCGACGCGAGAGACGACGCCGCCGCGCTGCCGCAGGATGCCAGCTGCGCCACGCGCATCCCGCGCCCCGTGGCCTTCCGGCCTATCCAGCCCGCTCAGCCTGTTCAGCCCGCCACGCAAGGGGCCGCGAAATGATCGACATCCAGGACGTCCACAAGCAGTTCACCGCCCAGACCGGCGGCAGCCTCTTCAAGAGGGGCACCAAACGCATCGTCCACGCGGTGCAGGGCGTGACCGTGCAGGCCGGCAACGGCCGCATCACCGGCCTGCTCGGCGCCAACGGCGCGGGCAAGACGACGACGCTGCGCATGCTGGCCGGGCTCTTCCCGCCGGACGCGGGCCACATCGCCGTCGACGGCATCGCCGTGAAGGACGCACCGCTCAAGGCCATCGCCCGCATGGGCATCCTCGGCGACGCGCACGGCCTGTACCCGCGCCTGTCGGCGCGCGAGAACATCGTCTACTTCGGCCGGCTGCAGGGCATGACGCCCGACGCCGCCAACGCCCGCGCCGAAGAACTCGCCAAGCTGCTGGAGATGCAGGCCATCCTGGACCGCCGCGCCGACGGCTTCAGCCAGGGCGAGCGCATGAAGACGGCCCTGGCGCGCGCGCTGGTGCACGACCCCGCCAACATCGTGCTCGACGAGCCCACCAACGGCCTGGACGTGCTGGCCACGCGCGCGCTGCGCGAGGCCCTGCGCTGGCTCAAGAGCCCCGAGGGCGGGGCCAAGTGCATCGTCTTCTCCACTCACATCATGCAAGAGGTGGAGCAGCTGTGCGACGAGGTCGTCGTCGTCTCCAAGGGCCGCAGCGTGGCCCGTGGCAGCGTGCCTGCGCTGCTGGAACAAGCCGGCGAATCCCGCTTCGAGGACGCCTTCGTGAAGCTCGCATTCCCGGAAGAGGTGGCGGCATGAAACAAGCACTGATCGTCTTCTCGAAAGAACTCGCCGACGCCTTGCGCGACCGCCGCACGCTCTTGCGCCTCTTGATCCCGGCGCTGCTGATGGGGCCGCTGCTGCTGATGGCGCTGTCCGGCCTGATCGCCTCGCTGGAGGAGCGGGCGGACAAGCGCGAGGTGCTGGCCGTGGGCATCGACGCCGCGCCCACGCTGAAGAACTTCATCGAGCGCCAGACCTTCACCCTCAAGGCCGCCCCGGCGGACTACGAAGCCCGGCTGCGCGCGACGACCCTGCTGGAGCCGGTGCTCGTCGTGCCGGCCGACTTCGAGGCCAAGCTGCTGGCGGGCGAGGCGCCCACGGTGGAGGTCGTCAGCGACAGCGCCAACCAGCGCGCCAGCGCCGGCGTGGGCGCCATCCGCGGCCTGCTGTATGCCTTCAACCGCGAGCGTGCCTCGCTCAACCTCGCCATGCGCGGCGTCTCCACCGAGCTGCTGGAGCCCGTGGACCTGCAGGAGCGCGACCTCGCCAGCGCCCAGGCCCGCGCGGCGCGGCTCACGGGCATCATCCCGATGTTCATCATCATGGCGGTGCTCTACGGCGCCCTCACCGCGGCGCTGGACAGCACGGCCGGCGAGCGCGAGCGCGGGTCGCTGGAGCCGCTGCTGATGAACCCGGCGCCGCACGGCGCGCTGGTGGCGGGCAAGTGGGGCGCGGTGGCGCTGCTCAGCATGGCGGTGGCGCTGCTGTCCAGCATGAGCTTCGTGCCGGCGCAGTGGCTGCTCAAGAGCGACGTGCTGCAGGCCCAGTTCAGCTTCGGCGGGCCCGAGGTGCTGGCCTTCTGGCTGCTGCAGATCCCGCTGGCCGCCGGCCTGTCGGCCCTGCTGATGGCCATGGCCATCCGCTCCAAGACCTTCAAGGAGGCGCAGGCCGGCAGCACCCTCGTCATCACCGCCGTCACGCTGATGCCGATGGTGAGCCTGCTCAACCCGGGCGGCGAGGCGGCCTGGTACTTCTGGGTGCCGGGGCTGGCGCAGAACACGCTGATGATGGCCGTGCTCAAGGGCGAGGCGCTGCGCTGGAGCCAGGTGCTGCCGGGCGTCATCGTCGGCTTCGCGATGGCGGCCGTGGCGCTGGCCTACGTGGCGCGGTCGATGCGGGCGGCGGTGGCGCGCTAAGCTGCGGGCCGATGAAACCTCTCGCCTTCCTCGCCGGCATGGCGGCCCTGTGGCTGGCCGGCTGCGCCAGCCTCGAGCCCGCCGCGCCGGCGGACTACACCGGCCCCACCGCCAACGTGGCCGACCAGGCCGTGGCCATCAACGGCCGGCTGCTGCACATCTTCGAGATGACCGCGGTGGACGGCCGGCGCTTGTCCAGCACCAGCATGGCCACGGTGGGCCTCACCCAGGGCCGCGAGCTGGCCACCTCACCCGTGGTGGCCCTCACCAACGAGTTGGCGCTGCAGCCCGCGCGCGTGCGGCTGCAGGCCACCACGCAATACGCGGCGCCGGTGCAGGCCTTCACGAGCCCCACCTGCCGCGTGCAGGGCGACGTGGACTTCACGCCCGAAGCCGGCAAGGCCTACCGCGTGGCCGGCCGCATCGCGGCGGACGCGTGCGAGGCGTGGATCGAAGACCTCGCCACGCACCAGGCCGTGACGGCCAAGGTCAGCGGCAAGGGGACCGGCGCCTAAAGACGCCGCACAGCGGCCGCGAGCAGCGCCCGCGAGTACCAGCGATGAAAGCCCAGCAGCGCGTGGAACACCGCGCTGAACCGCGGCTCGCCGCCCGGGCCGCGACGCCGGGGCACCACGGCGGAGCCGAACCACAGCCGGGTGCCGCCGTCGGCCTGCGCCTCGGCCCTGAACCACGAGCGCGTGGCGCCGCTGTCCTCGTGCATCAGCAGCTCGTCGGGCGTGCGGACCTCGACGGTCCACACCGCGATGCGCTCGCCCTCGCCGCGCGCCACGGCGCGGGCCATGGTGTCGCTGGACGGCTTGCCCAGCAGGCGGATGAGGGCGCGCTCGAGCTTGAACAGCCGCGTCGTGTAGAAAGCCTCGACGAACTCCGCCAGCGGCACGCGGCGCGGCAGCTGCAGCGCGTAGGCGTCGGCAAAGGCGCCGCGGGACTGCGCAAGGCGGCCCAGCAGGCTGTCAGGGGGCACGGGGCTGTCGGTCGGGCGCATGCCCGCAAGCCTACCCCCGCCGCGCAGCCGCCCGGCGCCGGAGCACCACGCCGGCCAGCCCCAGCGCCATCAGCGCCCAGCTCGACGGCTCGGGCACGGCACTGACGGTGTAGTCGTGCCCGCTCAGGCCGACCACGTTCAGCCCGGCCACCGAGGGCGTCAGGGCATAACGCGCCGAGTGATAGAAGTCGGCCTCGGCGGAGCGCGCAATGAGCGAGTTGCCCTGCACACGGGCACCGGCCTTCAGGTCGGCCACGAGCAGCAGCGAATGCCCCACGGTCGTGTTGAGGGTCAGCGAGTAGATGCCGGTCGCGTTCTTGCGGTTGTCCCAGTTCATGAACACGGCCTGGCGCGTGAAGTCGTCCTGCAGCGACACCGAAGCGGTCGCAAACGCGCCGTAGGTCGGGTCGGGCAGTGCGCCAAGCACGGAGCCGGAGATGCTGAAGTCGAGCCGGTAGCTCACCGGCGTGCCCACGGCCAGCCCGGCACCGCCGACGACGATGGTGTCGTAGAAGCTGCTGGTGACGGTGCTGCTCGCCAGGCCGTCGCCGCCCAGCGGATACGACGCCCCGGCATAGACCTTGAGCAGCCCCACCGAGCCCAGGAAGCGGCCCGTGGCCTGGGCGCCCGGGCCGAGCTGGGCGGTGCGGTCGATGGCCTGCAGCGAGAAGGCCAGCGGGTCGCCATGCAGGTCGAGGAAGCCCACCTTGCGATCACCCGCGGGGAAGTTGGTGACCTCGGTGATGACGTTGGCCGAAAGCCCGTAAGGCGCCGCATGGGCCAGGCCGGGCAGGGCCAGCGCGACCAGCCCGAGGACGGCGACGCCGCGCAGCAGCGCGGCCTTCATTGCACCCCCCCGCGGCGGCGCAGCGCGACCGCGCCCAGGCCGGCCGCCATCAGCAGCCAGGTGGTGGGCTCGGGCACGGCGGACGTCGTCATCTCCACGCGCAGCCCGGTGGGGCTGACGGTGGAGAAGGTGGTGAACTCCAGCGTGTTCAGGCCCGGCAGGATGCCGCTGGTGATGGCGAAGGTGGCCCACTGGTCGGCCTGCGCCACGGCCACGCCGGGCACCACGACGCCGTTCAGGCGAATCGTCAGGCCGCTGTCGTCGGCAGCCCAGCGCCCATCGATGCGCCAGGCGGGCGCGCTGTAGGCGCTCAGGTCGAAGGTGGTGCGGTAGGTGATGGTGTCGGTGATGCCGGCCTGGTCGAGGAAGAAGAAGTCGGTGGACGGCACCAGCCAGGTCGACGCCGTCGAGTCGTTGACCCAGGCGCCGTTGTCGATGGGCGCGCCGCTGAGCTTGGCGTACGCCGCCGGGCCGAAGACCGACGAGCCGACGATGGTGTAGTGCGGGTCGACGGCGTCCTGCGCGAGCGGGGCGCCGCTGGCGTCCAGGCCCGTGCCAAACGGACCGGGGTTGGCCGCCAGCGCGGGCGCAGCCAGGAGCGCGGCGGCGAGGGCCAGCGCGGTGGGGAAGGCAAAGCGTTGCATGGTGAATCCTCGGGTGGTGCAGTCGAACCGTTCGACCTGCCCCAACCAACGCAGCCCCGGCGCGAAGCCGGACAGGGGAATCCTCCCCAAGGTATGGGGGGTCAGGCCTTTCGCGTGAGAACATCAGCGCCCATGCCCGCCGCCTCCAGCCCTGACGCCGCCCCGTGGCCCTCGGCCTGGCCTGCCGCCTGGCAGGAGGTCTACCCCGAGCTCAAGAAGATCGCCCGCGCGCGGCTGCACGCCGCCGGGCCGCAGCCCGGGCTCAACACCACGGCGCTGGTCCACGAGAGCTACCTGCGGCTGGCCCAGCGCCTGGGCCGTGTCGACTTCGCCAGCCCCGGCCACTTCTACGCCTACGCGGCGCAGGTGATGCGCTCGGTCATCGTGGACGAGCTGCGCGAGCGCCGCGCCGGGCGCCGCGGCGGCGGGGCCGAACCCGTCACGCTCGACACGCACGTGGCCGGGCAGCTCGTCAGCGACAGCGATGAGGCGCTGCAGGTGGACGAGGCGCTGCAGGCGCTGGCGCAGGTCGAGCCCCGGCTGGCGCAGGTGGTGGAGATGCGCTACTTCGCCGGCATGACCGACAGCGAGATCGCGACCGCGCTGGGCCTCACCGACCGGACCGTGCGCCGCGACTGGGACAAGGCCCGGGCGCTGCTGCGCACCATGGTCTGAGCTGCGTGGTGCGGGCCGCCAGCATGTCCGCCCGCACCGGCCGTTTGCGTTGGTGCTGCAGATGAGGTTGCCCTGCCCCCCCGCGCAATGGCCGCGCTTTTCCGCGCGGCTGGACGAGATGCTGGCCCTGCCCGACGGCGAGCGCGCGGCCTGGCTGGCCGCCCTGCCACCGGCAGATGCCGACCTGCGCGACGGGCTGGCGGCGGTGCTGCAAGGGCTGCCCGCCGCCGGGGCCGGCTTCCTCGACGAGCTGCCGCCCCTGGACGATGCGCCGAGCCCGGGCACCGTCACGCCGGGTGCAGTGGTGGGCCCCTACCGTCTGCTGCGCGAACTCGGCCGCGGCGGCATGGGGGTGGTGTGGCTGGCGCAGCGTGCCGACGGCGCCTTCGCGCGCGAGGTGGCGCTGAAGCTGCCGCACGCCCACCTGCTGGCCGGCGCGGTGCGCGAGCGCTTCGACCGCGAACGCGACATCCTCGCGGCGCTGGACCACCCGCACATCGCCCGCTTCTTCGACGCGGGCCTGGCCGCCGACGGCCAGCCCTACCTCGCGCTGGAGGCCGTGGACGGCCGCCCCATCACCGACTGGTGCCGCGAGCAGGCGCTGCCCCTGGCCGGGCGGCTGGCGCTCTTCGCCCAGGTGGCCGACGCCGTCAGCCACGCCCACGGCCAGTTCATCGCCCACCGCGACCTCAAGCCGGCCAACGTGCTCGTCACGGCCGACGGGCAGGTGAAGCTGCTGGACTTCGGCATCGCCAAGCTGCTGGCCGGCGAGGACGGCGACGGCTCGCCCACCGACAGCACGGCCCTCACGCGTGCCCAGGGGCTGCTGGCCACGCCACGCTATGCCGCGCCCGAACAGCTGGCCGGCGGCCCGGTGAGCGTGGCCACCGACGTCTACGCGCTCGGCCTGATGCTCTTCGAGCTGCTGACCGACCAGCCCCCGCCCTCACCCGGCGGGCCCGTGCCGCCGCCCTCGCGCGCCACGGCGGATGCGAGCCGCCGCAAGGCCCTGCGCGGCGACCTGGACGCCATCGTCGACCGCGCGCTGCAGCCCCGCCCGCAGGACCGCTACGCGTCCGTCGCCGCCCTGGCCGACGACCTGCAGCGCCACGCCGAGCACCGCCCCATCCAGGCCCGGCATCTCGGCCCATGGCAGCTGGGCTGGCGCTACGTGCGCCGCCACCGCGGGCCGGTGGCCATGGGCACGGCGCTCGTGCTGGCGCTGCTCGTGGGCAGCGCGGGCGTGGCCTGGCAGGCGCACGAGGCGCGCGCGCAGGCGCGGCGGGCTGAAGGCGTGAAGGACTTCCTGCTCGGCGTGTTCAGCGCCGCCGACCCGCGCCTGGCCGGCGGCAAGCCCGACGGCCAGACCACCGCCAAGGCGCTGCTGGACCGCGCCGCCGCCCGCATCGACGCGCAGTTCGCGGGCGACCCCGAGCTGCGCATCGAGCTGCTGCGCACCGCCGCCGACATCTACCGCGAGCTGGGCGAGGACGAGGCCTACGAGCAGCTGCAGTCGCGCCAGCTGGCGCTCGTGCGCGAACGCTTCGGGCCGCTGCACCCGAACGTCATCGACGGCCAGATCGAGGCCGCCATGCGGGCCTACCAGCGCGGCGACCTCGCCGCCTGCCGGGCGCGGCTCGACGAAGCCGACGCCGGTCTGCGCGCCACCGGGCAGGACGTGTCCGTGCCACGCGCGCACTGGTGGTCGACCCGCGGCATCTGCCTGCGCGACCAGAACGACCCGGCCGAGCGCCGTGCGGCGCTGGAGCGCAGCGTGGCCCTCTTCGCCCGCGTCGAGCCCGGCCAGCGCGGCCACGTCACGGCCCTGGCCGAGCTGGCCACCGACCAGAACGGTCAGATGCAGTTGCGCGAAGCGGTCGACACGAACGGTCGCGCGATCGCCATGGCCCAGGCGCTGCCCAGCCGCAACGAGGCCGAACTGCAGACGCTGCACGCCAACCGCGGCCTGGCCTTGATGCAGCTCGGCGAGCTGACCGCCGCCGCCGAATCGCTCGGCGAAGCGGCCGCGATTGCCGAACGCACGGTCGGCCCCACGGCCAATGCCGCGCTGCCGCCCCGCAGCCGCCACGCCCGCACGCTGCATCTGGCGGGCGAGCGCGAGCGCGCGGATGCCCTCTTCACCCGGCTGCTCGCCGACATCGATGCACGCGCCCAGTCGCCCACCGGACTCCCCGCGGACGCCACGACGGCGATCGAGGACATGGGCGAGCGCCTGGCCGCCGAGGGCCGCCCCGAGGCCAGCCTGCCGCTGCTGCTGCGGGCCAAGGCCATCTACGACAAGCAGTCGCAGTACGAGTACGACCGCCGCCGCATACGCCGCCACATCGGGGACGCCCTGGCCCGCCTGGGCCGCCGCGACGAGGCACTGGCCCTGTTGCAGTCGACGCTGCGCGAATTCGAAGCCGCCGACCCGCTCGACCGTCAGCCGACCGCCGCCTGCCGCGAGCGCCTGGGCCGGCTGCTGCTGGACATGAACCGCCCGGAAGAGGCGCGCGCGCAGCTGCAGCGTGTGGTGGACGACGCCGCGACCAAGACCTGGAGCCACGTCGTGCTCGCCCGCGCCGGCCTGGCTCGCGCGGCGCTGCTGCAGGGCGATCTCGCCACGGCGCAGCGCCTGAGCGCCGCCGCCGTGGACGACTGGGCGAGGGTGACAGGCTTTCGCGACGTGCGCATGCAGGCCTACCTGTGGCGCGTGCGCGCGGCCGTGCTGGCGGCTTCGGGCGACGCACCCGGCGCCCAGACCCTGCGCGAGCAGGCCCTGGCGGCCGCCCGGCGCACCGACGCCCCCGAGAGCCCGACCGTGCGCGACCCGGCCTACGTCGGGCTCTGACCGGGTATCGCCGGCATAGCGCGAATCGATTGGCCGGGCCAGATGCGAATCATTAGCATTTAGCTATTCGCAATCACAGGTCGATAGACATCATGGCCAAGACCCTCAGCTTCGGCGTCCTGCACCTCGGCACGTCCTTCAGCGTGACCTATGCGCTGACCGGCAGCGTGGCCGTGGCCGGTGCCGTGACCTTCATCGAGCCGGTGGCCAACACCGTGCTGCACTACTTCTTCGACAAATACTGGGACGACCCGCGCTTTGAAGCCTGGCGGGCCCGCTTCTCGCCGGCGCGGAGCGCCCAGGCCCAGGCGGGCTGAACGCGGCTCAGTCGGGCCTGACCTTGGCGCGCTGGATGACCGGCTTCCAGCGCTGCTGCTCCTGCGCGATGAAGGCGGCGAACTGGGCGGGCGTGTTGCCCACGGCTTCGGCGGAGTCGGCGCCCAGGCGTTCCTTGGAGCCGGTGGAGCGGATGGCCTTGCCCGCCTCGGCGGCGAGCTTGTCGACCGACGCCGCGGCCATGGTGGCCGGCGCAAGCAGCCCGTACCACTGCGTCATCTCGAAGCCAGGGAAGCCCTGCTCGGCGACCGTGGGCACGTCCGGCAGCTGCGGCAGGCGCTCCTTGGAGCCCGTGGCCAGGCAGCGCAGCTTGCCGGCCTTGATGAACTGCATCACCGCCGGCGCCCCGACCGATGCCGCCTGCAGGCGCCCGGCCAGCAGGTCGGTCAGCTGCGGGCCGGTGCCCCGGTAGGGCACGTGCAGGATGAAGAGGTTGGCGGCCATCTTCAGGTACTCCATGGCCAGGTGGCCCGCACTGCCATTGCCCGCCGAGCCGTAGTTCAGCTGGCCCGGGCGTTTGGCGGTGTAGGCAACGAACTCCTGCAGCGTCTTGGCCGGCACGTCGGGGTGCACCACGTACAGGCTCGGCACCTTGGCCAGCAGCGTGACCGGGCGGAAATCCTTCACCGGGTCGTAGGGCAGCTTGTCGAAGATGTAGGGGTTCACGGCCAGGGTGCCGATGTGGCCCAGCACGAGGGTGTGCTGGTCGTCGGCGCGGGCCACCTCGGCCATGGCCACGTTGCCCGCGCCGCCGGGCTTGTTCTCGACGTACATCGTCTGGCCGAGCGATTTGGTGAGCTCGGCTGCCACGGTGCGCGCGACGATCTCGCTGCTGCCGCCCGGGGCGAACGGCACGAGCAGCCGGATGGTGCGCGTGGGCCAGGCCGTGTCGGCCAGGCTCGGCAGGGCCAGGCCGGCAGAAGACAGGATCAGGGTGCGTCGAAGCAGATCGGTCATGGCGGGCGGCGGCGGGAGCGGGGGTGCCCCGACTCTAGTCCGGCGCCGTCTCGCGCTCCATCCAGCCTAACCAGCGCATCGCCTGCTCGCGGCTCTCGCCGCACATCAGCTCGCTGGGTTGCAACGAGCCGCACACGGCGGGGCGCTCCGGGCGGCCGAAGATCTTGCAGCGGTCCTCGTCATCGAGCTGCACGCATCGCACGCCCGCCGGCTTGCCGCCCGGGTGGCCGGGGATGGGCGAGCTGATGGAGGGGGCGATGCAGCAGGCGGCGCAGCGGGGGCGGCAGTCCATGACCGGATTGTCGGCCGCCCGGCGCACCGCGGGCCGCTCAGGTCTTCATCGGGCAGGTGTTGAAGCCCAGCACCGAGTACAGCGGGCAGGTACTCAGCAGGCCCGTGGCCAGCGGCACGACGCCGATCCAGCCCCAGACGCCGATGGTGCCGGTGAGGGTGAGCGCCAGCAGCACGAGGCCGGCGAGGATGCGGGCGATGCGGTCCAGGCCGCCGACATTGGTCTTGAACATCAGTCTCTCCTTGAACAGGTGGGTGACGTCATCTTCGACACGGTCGTGTCGACTGTCGGTGACCGTGGTCACACAGGGTTTGCGCCAGCGCAAACCTGCTGCAGGGCCGCGGCGTCGGCCACGTCGATGCGCTCGCGGCCGAGCACCACCCAGCCGTCGCGCTCGAAGCGGCGCAGCAGCCGGCTGACGATCTCGCGCACGGTGCCGAGTTCATCGGCCAGCTGCTGGTGCGTGGCCGACAGCCGCGGCCCCCGCGCGCACAGCAGCGCGGCCAGGCGCTGGTCCAGGCGCTGGAAGGCCACGGCTTCCACGAGGGCCATCAGGTCGGCCAGCCGCTCGGCCATCAGGCCCATCACGTACCGGCGCAGCACCGGGTCCTGCTCGCACACGGCCTCGAAGTCGGCCGGGCTGATGAGGCGCAGCGCCGTCTCGGTGCGGGCCTCGCCACTGGCCGTGGCTGCGCGGTGGCCGAACAGGCAGGTGGCCGACACCACGCAGACCTCGCCCGGCTCCACCCGGTACAGCTCCAGCTGCCGGCCGTCGGGCGCGGTCAGCGACACGCGCACGCAGCCTTCGTCCACGAGCGGGAAGCCCGGGCAGGGGTGGCCGGCATCGAACAGCCGCGTGCCGGCCGGCACCCGCATCGGCCGCGCGCGGGCGGCGAGCTCGGCCAGCGGCGCCAGGACGGGGTCGGGTGGGAAAGGCATGGCGCGATTGCAGCACGGCGGGAGCCGGTCGGGCGACATCCCGTCATTCGGGGATGGAAACAGGCGCTTCCTTCCCCTGTTTAGGGACAGGACCTCGCCCACCGCACTGAGCACACCGCCAGCCAGCTGCAGCAGACGGCCAGCTCGATTTAGGAGATGCAGGCCACGGTCGCCAACACCGCCAGCGCCACGCGCGACGCGGCCGACCTGGCCGCGAACAACGCCGCCCTGGCGGCCGAAGGCGGCCGCACCCTCGGCGAGGTGGTGCGCACGATGGACAGCATCCGCGCCTCGGCGCTGACCATCCAGGACATCGTCGGCCTGATCGACTCCATTGCCTTCCAGACCAACATCCTCGCGCTGAACGCGGCCGTGGAGGCGGCCCGCGCCGGCAGCGAAGGCCGTGGTTTCGCCGTGGTCGCCGGCGAGGTGCGCACGCTGGCGCAACGCAGCGCCGCCGCCGCCGCCAAGGACATCCGCCAGCTGATGGCCAGAGCGTGGAGCAGGCCGAGGGCATCTCGCTGGTCAACGGCGCCGTGGCGCACCTGGACCAGATGACGCAGCAGAACGCCGCGCTTGTCGAGCAGACGCAGGCGGCCGCCTGCCAGATGAACGCGGTCGCCACGGCCATGGTGGCCGAGGCGGGCCGCTTCCAGCTGCCGGCCTGAGCGCTGCGGCCGGGGGGCCCGGTGTCCCGGTAGCCTTCAGCCGCTCCTAAGCCGGCGCGCGCAGCATGCGGGCAACGCTTCAGGAGCACCGCATGACCGCGCCTTCTTCCCCCCTCACCGTCCAACCCCTGTGGGACGCCCCCGTGCGCCTGCTGCACGCGCTGATGGCGCTGAGCCTGGCCGGCGCCTGGCTCACGGCCGAGGCCGATGGCTGGCGCGCGGTGCACATCAGCTTCGGCTTCACGCTGGCCGGCGCCATGGTGGCCCGGCTGCTGTGGGGCTTCGTCGGCACGCCGGCGGCGCGCTTCAGCCAGTTCGTGCGCGGGCCGGGCGCCGTCGTGGCGCACCTGCGCGACCTGCTCGCCCGGCGCGCCGGCCCGCATGGCGGCCACAACCCGGCCGGCGGCTGGGCGGTGCTGGCGCTGCTGGCGGGCGGGCTGCTGGCCGCCGGCAGCGGCTGGCTGACCTGGCAGGGCGGCGAGGCCTGGGAAGACGTGCATGAGGCGCTGGCCAACGGGCTGCTGGTGCTGGCCGGCGTGCACGTGGCCGCGGTGATCGTGACGAGCCGGCTCGCGCGTGACCGCCTCGTGCCGGCGATGGTGACGGGCCGCAAGGCGGTGCCGGCCGGCACGCCGGCACCGCGCTCCATGCACCGCGCCCTGGCCGTGGGCCTGCTCGTGGCGACGCTGGGCTTCTGGGCCTGGAGCCTCGGGCCGACGGCACCGTGGCAAGGCGCGGCGGCCTCCGGTGGCGATGGCGCCCACGAGGGCCGCTCGGGGCATCATCGGGGCCATGACCGCGATGACGACTAACCCTGGCGATTGACCCCGGCGACTGACCATGCGCGTGCTGCTCGCCGAGGATGACCCGCTGCTGGGCGACGGCCTGCGCGCCGGCCTGCGCCAGCAGGGCTTCCAGGTCGACTGGGTGCGTGACGGCGAGGCCGCAGAGCGCGAGTTGCGCGCGTCGCCCTACGCCGCCGCGGTGCTGGACCTGGGCTTGCCGCGGCTCGACGGCTTCGAGGTGCTGGCGCGCGCACGCGCGGCCGGCTGCACGGTGCCCGTGCTGGTGCTGACGGCGCGCGACGCCGTGCCCGACCGCATCCGCGGCCTGGATGGTGGCGCCGACGACTATGTCGTCAAGCCGGTGGACCTGTTCGAGCTTGGCGCCCGGCTGCGCGCCCTCGTGCGCCGGGCCTACGGCCAGCCGCTGGAGCTGCTGCGCTGGCGCGATGTGGCGCTCGACCCGGCGGCCCGCGAGGCCACGCAGGCGGGCGAGCCGGTGGCGCTGTCGGCCCGCGAGTTCGACCTGCTGGCCGTGCTGATGCGCCAGACCGGCCGCGTGCTCAGCCGCGAGCAGCTCGAAGGCCAGCTCTACGCCTGGGGCCAGGAGGTGGACAGCAATGCCATCGAGGTGCACGTGCACCACCTGCGGCGCAAGCTGGGCGCCGGGATGATCGAGACGGTGCGCGGCGTGGGCTACCGGGTGCCGCGCGAATGAAGCGGCCGGCGTCGCTGCAGGCGCGGTTGCTGGCGGGCATGGCGGCCGTGACCCTGGTCGTCGGCGTGCTGACGACGGTGCTGGCCGTGCGCCAGGCGCGCCACGAGCTCGACGAGCTGCTGGACGCCCACCTCACCCAGGCCGCCGCGCTGCTGGTGGTGCAGCACAGCGCGCGGCTGCCGCACGACGACGACGCCGTGCTCGACGCGCCCAGCCTGCACCGGTATGCGCCGCGGGCGGTGTTCCAGGTCTTCCACGAGGGGCGGCTCGCGCTGCGGTCCTCGCAGGCGCCGCCGACCCCGCTGGTGCCGCTGGTGCCGGGTGGGGAGCCGGGCTTCCACACGGTGCAGCGCGGCAACGCGCAGTGGCGGGTCTTCGTCACCGACGGCGCGGCGGCCGATGTGACGGTGTTGGTGGGCGAGCGGGTGTCGGCGCGGCTGGAGATCCTGGCGGCCATGCTGGGCCCCCTGCTCGGCCTGGGCGCGGCCGCCTCGGCGCTGATGCTCGGCCTCGCGGTGGCGGTGCTGCGATGGGGCCTGTCGCCCTTGCGGCGCCTGCGCGAGACGCTGGCCGGCCGCCAGCCGGGCCAGCTCGCCGCCCTGCCGGCCGGCGAGATGCCGGCCGAGCTGGCGCCGCTGGTCGACACCCTCAACCTGCTGTTCCAGCGCCTGGACGCGCTGCTGCAAGGTGAGCGCCGGCTCACTGCCGACGCCGCACACGAACTGCGCACGCCGATCGCCGCCATCCGCGCCCAGGCCCAGGTGGCCCTCGGCGCCCAGGCCGATGACGAACGGCGCCGGGCCCTGCAGGCGACGCTCGCCGGCTGCGACCGCGCGGCGCGCGTCGTCGAGCAGCTGTTGATGCTCGCGCGGCTGGAGGCCGGCGACGCGCCCCCGCGCCGGCCCCTGGCGCTGGCCGACCTCGCCCGCCAGGCCGTGGCCGAAGCCGCCGAGCACCCGCTGCTCGCGGGGCATGTGCTGGCGCTGGAAGTGGCCTCCCCGGCCATTGCAGCGGGCGACGCGCTGCTGACGCAGCTGCTGCTGCGCAACCTGCTGGACAACGCGGTGCGCTACAGCCCCGCGGGCAGCCCGGTGACGGTCACCGTCGACGCCGCCGGGCCCCAAGGCTGGCAGCTGACGGTGGAAGACGGCGGCCCGGGGCTGGATGCCGCGGGGCTGGCGCGGCTCGGCCAGCGCTTCCAGCGCGGCGAGGGCGTCACGCCGTCCGGCAGCGGCCTGGGCTGGTCCATCGTGCACCGCATCGCTGCCCTGCAGGGCTGGCGGGTGCAGGCGGACCGCTCACCCGCGCTCGGCGGGCTGCGCGTGCGGCTCACCGCCGAGTAATCCTTTGGGTGACTTATCCACAGCCGGTTCGTAAAATTCGGGGTTTGCCCTGGCGCCCTGCTGCGGGCGGCTGTTCTTTCAGGACCGAGATGCTCTACCCCAAGGAATTCGATGTCATCGTCGTCGGCGGCGGCCATGCCGGCACCGAGGCGGCGCTGGCCGCAGCGCGCATGGGCGCGCAGACGCTGCTGCTGACCCACAACATCGAGACCCTGGGCCAGATGAGCTGCAACCCCAGCATCGGCGGCATCGGCAAGGGCCACCTCGTCAAAGAGGTCGACGCCCTTGGCGGCGCGATGGCGCTGGCCACCGACGAAGGCGGCATCCAGTTCCGCATCCTGAACGGCTCCAAGGGCCCGGCCGTGCGCGCCACCCGCGCCCAGGCCGACCGCATCCTCTACAAGGCCGCCATCCGCCGCCGCCTGGAGAACCAGCCCAACCTCATGCTCTTCCAGCAGGCCGTGGACGACCTGATGGTGGAAGGCGACCGCGTGGTGGGCGCCGTCACGCAGGCCGGCATCCGCTTTCGCGCCCGCGTGGTGGTGCTGACGGCGGGTACCTTCCTCGATGGCCGCATCCACGTGGGCCTGGAGAACTACAGCGCCGGCCGCGCGGGCGACCCGCCCGCCGTATCGCTCTCGGCACGCCTGAAGGAGCTGAAGCTGCCGCAAGGGCGCCTGAAGACCGGCACGCCGCCGCGCATCGACGGCCGCACGATCGACTTCTCCAAGTGCGAGGCCCAGCCCGGCGACCTGACGCCCGTGCCGGTGTTCAGCTTCATGGGCCATGCCGCCATGCACCCGCAACAGGTGCCGTGCTGGATCACCCACACCAACGCGCGCACGCACGAGATCATCCGCAGCGGCTTCGACCGCAGCCCGATGTTCACCGGCGTCATCGAGGGCGTGGGCCCGCGCTACTGCCCGAGCATCGAGGACAAGGTCAACCGCTTCGCCGACAAGGACTCGCACCAGATCTTCCTGGAGCCCGAGGGCCTGACGACGCACGAGTACTACCCCAACGGCATCTCCACCTCCCTGCCCTTCGACATCCAGCTCGCCGCCGTGCGCAGCATCCCGGGCCTGGAGAACGCCGACATCATTCGCCCCGGCTACGCCATCGAGTACGACTACTTCGACCCGCGCGGGCTGAAGAGCAGCTTCGAGACCAAGGTGATCCAGGGCCTGTTCTTCGCCGGCCAGATCAACGGCACCACCGGCTACGAGGAAGCCGCCGCCCAGGGCCTGTTCGCCGGCCTGAACGCGGCGCTGCAGGTGCGAGGCGACGGCCCCTGGACGCCGGCGCGCGACCAGGCCTACCTCGGCGTGCTGGTGGACGACCTCATCACCAAGGGCGTGACCGAGCCCTACCGCATGTTCACCAGCCGCGCCGAGTTCCGGCTGCAGCTGCGCGAGGACAACGCCGACGCGCGCCTGACCGAGGTCGGCCGCCAGCTCGGCCTGGTGGACGACGAGCGCTGGGCCGCCTTCAACCGCAAGCGCGACGCTGTTTCACGTGAAACCGAGAAGCTCAAGAGCACCTGGGTGCACCCGGGCGTCCTGCCGGCGGCCGACGCCGAGCGGCTGGTGGGCAAGGCGCTGGAGCGCGAGTACAACCTCGCCGACCTGCTGCGCCGCCCGGGCGTGGGCTTCGACACGGTCGCTGAAGTGGCCGCTATCGCCAAGCCAGGCGCCGGTGTTTCACGTGAAACACTCGCCGCCGAGCTGGGCGCCGAGCTGGCCGACCTCGTCGCCGAACAGGTGGAGATCAGCGTCAAGTACGCCGGCTACATCAACAAGCAGGTCGACGACGTCGCCCGCGCCGCCCATTTCGAGCACCTCAAGCTCCCGGACGACCTGGACTACAGCCTCGTCCACGCCCTCTCCTTCGAGGCGCGCCAGAAGCTCAACACCCACAAGCCCGAGACGCTGGGCCAGGCCTCGCGCATCTCGGGCATCACACCGGCTGCCATCTCGCTGCTGCTCGTGCACCTGAAGAAGGGCAAGTTCAAGGGCTTCACCGAGGCGGAGGCGGCATGACCGCGTGGGTTGAGATGAAAAAACACAGCCACAGAGGCACTGAGACACCGAGGCGCCCAGTGGGCATGCCACCGATCTCTCTGTGCCTCTGTGCCTCTGTGGCTTTGTTCGGGGGCCGCCGATGAGAACGACCCTGGAGCAAGCAGCGCAACACCTTGGCCTCCACATGACGGAGACCCAGTTGGACCAGCTGCTGGCCTACCTCGCCCTGCTGCAGAAGTGGAACAAGGTCTACAACCTGACCGCCGTGCGCGACCCGGCGCAGATGCTGAGCCACCACCTGGTGGACAGCCTCTCGGCCATCCCGCCGCTGCTGCGCCATGGCGCGCCGGCCCGGCTGATGGACGTGGGTGCCGGCGGCGGCCTGCCGGGCGTGGTCATCGCCATCTGCTGCCCGGGCACCGACGTGACCTGCGTGGACGCCGTGGCCAAGAAGGCCACCTTCATCCAGCAGGTGGCGGCCGAGCTGAAGCTGCCCAACCTGCACGGCGTGCACAGCCGGGTCGAGCAGCTGACGACCGCGCCCTTCGGCGTCATCACGTCGCGCGCCTTCGCGTCGCTGCTGGACTTCACCACCCTCACCCGCCAGCACCTGGCGCCGGGCGCCGTCTGGCTGGCGATGAAGGGCCAGCACCCCGCTGACGAGATCGCCGCGCTGCCGGCGGACGTGGACGTGTTTCACGTGGAACAACTGGCCGTGCCGGGGCTGGACGCTCAGCGCTGCATCGTCTGGATGAAGCCCACGTAGAAACAAAGCCACAGAGGCACAGAGCCACAGAGAAATTCCGTGGCTCTGGCTCTGTGTCTCTGTGCCTCTGTGGCTGTGTTCGCCCTTATCCTCCCGCTTCGACCCAGCCGCCCGCGACACCAAGAGATGGCCAAGATTTTCTGCATCGCCAACCAGAAGGGTGGCGTCGGCAAGACCACCACCACCGTCAACCTCGCCGCCGGCCTGGCGCAGATCGGGCAGCGCGTGCTCGTGGTCGACCTGGACCCCCAGGGCAACGCCACCATGGGCTCCGGCATCGACAAGCGCAAGCTGGAGACGACCGTCTACGACGTGCTGCTGGAGTCGTCGTCCATCGCCGAGGCCAAGGCCCGCGCCGAAAAGGCCGGCTATGACGTGCTGGGCGCCAACCGCGAACTCGCCGGCGCCGAGGTCGACCTGGTGGCCCTGGAGCGCCGCGAGGCCCGGCTCAAGGCGGCGCTGGCCGAGGTAGGCTCCGACTACGACTTCATCCTCATCGACTGCCCGCCGTCGCTGTCCATGCTGACGCTCAACGGCCTGTGCAGCGCGCACGGCGTCATCGTGCCGATGCAGTGCGAGTACTTCGCGCTGGAAGGCCTGACGGACCTCGTCAACACCATCAAGCAGATCCACGCCAACCTCAACCCCGACCTGCAGATCATCGGCCTGCTGCGCGTGATGTTCGACCCGCGCATCACGCTGCAGCAGCAGGTCAGCGACCAGCTCAAGGCGCACTTCGGCAACAAGGTCTTCGACACCGTCATCCCGCGCAACGTGCGCCTGGCCGAGGCGCCGAGCTATGGCCTGCCGGGCGTGGTGTTCGACCCGTCCTCCAAGGGCGCGCAGGCGTTTGTCGATTTCGCCAAGGAGATGGTCAAGCGCATCGAGACGATGAAGTGAGCGCGCCCGCGCTCCGCCCCATGACCGCGGCCGACGCCGACCGCGTCGCCGCCCTGCACGCCGCCAGCTGGCGCAGCGCCTACCGCGGCGTCTTCACTGACCACTACCTCGACCACGAGGCCGACGCCGAGCGCCGCGACGCGTGGCATGCCCGCCTGACCGGCGACACGCCCACGCACGACTGGGGCGTGGTGGCCGAGGACGACACCGGCCGCCTGCTGGGCTTCGCCTACGTGATGCCCGCGCACGACCCGCTCTGGGGCGACTACATCGACAACCTTCACGTCGCACCTGACCTCAAAGGCGGCGGCATCGGCCGCCGGCTGATGCAGGCCGTGGCCGAGCGACTGCAGCGCGACGGCTCGACCCGCCCGCTCTACCTGTGGGTGCTGGACGTCAACACCGCCGCCCGCGCCTTCTACGAACGCCTCGGCGCCGAGGTGACCGACCCGCGCCTGAGCGACCCGCTCGCCGGCCAGCAGCACCCGGTGTGGCGCTGCGTGTGGCGCGATCCCGCCCGCCTCCTCGACCATGCCTGACGCCACCGCACCATCCCTCGCCCTGCGCGCCGAACTCGCCGGCCTGGACGCCTCCGCCCCGCCCCAGCAGAACGACATCGACGGCTGGCTGATCCGCCTGTCCCCCGGCAAGGCCAAACGCTCGCGCTGCATCAATGCACTGCGCCAGGGCTCGCTGCCGCTGGACGAGCTGCTCGCCCGCTGCCAGCGCGCCTTCGACGCCGCCGGCCTGCCGCTGGCCGTGCGTGTGACGCCCTGGAGCCAACCTGCCGACCTGGACGCGCACCTGGCCGCCAAGGGCTGGGGCGCCTTCGACGCGGCGGACGTGCTGCTGCTGGACGCGATCACGCCCGACCCCGCGCCCGCCGCCCTCCAGGCCCTGGACGCGCCCGCCTACGCCGCCCTCGTCGGCGCCCTGCGCGGCTCCACCGCCACCGCCATCGCGGCCCACGCCGAGCGCATTGCCGGCGCCCCGGTCACCTACCAGGGCTTCTCGCTGAACGACGCCCAAGGCCAGCTGCTGGCCTGCGGGCAGATGGTGGTCGCGGGCGACCTCGTCGGCCTGTACGACATCGCCTCGGCCGTGCCCCGCCAGGGCCACGGCGAGCGCCTGTGCCGCGCGCTGCTGGCTCTCGCCCATGCCCAGGGTGCGCGCCAGGCCTACCTGCAGGTGGGCAGCGACAACGACGTCGCGCAGCGCCTGTACGCCCGGCTGGGCTTCGCCTTCGCCTACCGCTACCACTACCGCAGCCCGGAGGCGGTGCTGACATGACCCTGCGCCGCCTGCATCCCGGCGACCTGGCCGCCTTCCAGGCCTACCGGCACGACCCCGAAGTCGGCCGCTGGCAAGGCTGGCAGCCGCAGACCGACGCGCAGGCGCTGGCCTTCCTGGCCGAGATGGCCGCCTGCCCGCTGTTCGCGCCCGGCACCTGGACGCAGCTCGCCATCGCCGACGACCTGACGGGCCAACTGATCGGCGACATCGGCATCCACATCAGCGCCGATGGGGCTGAGGCCGAGTTCGGCTTCACCCTCGCACGCACCGCCCAGGGCCGCGGCCTGGCCAGCGCCGCCGTGCGGGCCGCGATGCACCTCGTGTTCCAAGAGACGGCCGTGCAGCGCATCCAGGCCCAGACCGACGCCCGCAACGCGGCCTGCCTGCGCCTGCTCGAACGCCTGGGTGCCAGCCGCCTGGGCGCGATCGAGACCGAGTTCCGCGGCGAGCCCTGCACCGAGATCCGCTACGAGTTGGCCCGTCGGCCGCCGCCGTCGGCCTGAGGCCGTCTGTCACTGCTTCCAGCTCCCACGTTTGCAGGTCGCCGCGCGGCGGGCCTGGCGCGTTGCTGGGTCAACATTCCCGCTCCTCACCCGACAGCCGCCGCATGACGCTCCTTCGCCGCGCCTCCCAGCTCTGTGCCGCCGCCGCACTGGTCCTTGCCACCACCGCCCAGGCCGACGCCCCCAAGCGCGACGTGGCCGGCAGCGCCGACCACCCGGTGCTGCAGCGCTTCACCGGCAGCGTGCTGGCCGGCTACGCGCAGCAGGACTG
Source organism: Roseateles sp. (assembly GCA_016790285.1). Taxonomy (GTDB): domain Bacteria; phylum Pseudomonadota; class Gammaproteobacteria; order Burkholderiales; family Burkholderiaceae_C; genus Pelomonas. The sequence goes on from JAEUPJ010000022.1 coordinate 42,040, forward strand.
GGCGCAGACGCGCTTCCCCGACGCCAGCGGTGTCTCCAAGACCGAGAACGACAAGTTCGCCCGCCCGGTCACGCTGGAAGGCAAGGTCACGCGGCTCTTCTACCTCTCGCCGCTGAACAAGAGCCCGCTGGAGGTGTTCCGCAACCACCAGCAGGCCCTCGCCGCAGCCGGTTTCAAGACCGTGTGGCAGTGCGAGAACGAGGCGCAAGGCTGCGCCAAGGCCTACTTCGCCCTGGATGACGGCACCCGCGCCAAGGGCATGTCCTGGGCTGAGGGCGACGTGCCCGGCGCCACGGGCGACAGCCGCACCAGCGCCTGGCCGCTGGCCATGAGCATCACCCACGACGAAGGCCGCATGCTGGTGGGCACGCTCAGCCAGGGCGGCCGCACGCTGCACCTGCTGCTCTACACCTCGATGGCCGCCAACGAATACACGCGCCGCGCCGCCACCTACCTCGAGATCGTCGAGCCCAAGGCCATGCCCACGGGCCAGGTCACGGTCGACGCCAAGGCCCTCGGCCAGGGCCTGCAGGCCGAGGGCAAGGTGGCCCTGGCCGGCCTCTTCTTCGACACCGGCAAGACCGAGGTCAAGGCCGAGAGCGCCGCGCAGCTCGACCAGATGGTGGCCCTGCTCAAGGCCCAGCCCGCGCTCAAGGTCTTCATCGTCGGCCACACCGACAACGTCGGCAGCGTGGACGCCAACCTCAAGCTGAGCCAGGGCCGCGCCCAGGCCGTCGTCGCGGCCCTCACCCAGCGCGGCATCGCCGCTGGCCGCCTCGTGGCACACGGCAACGCGGGCTATGCGCCCGTGGCATCCAACGCCAGCGAAGACGGCCGCGCCCGCAACCGCCGCGTCGAGATGGTCCTGCAATAACTTCAAAGCTGAGCGTCATGAACCTGTTCCTGAACCGCCTCGGCGCGACGCTGCTCGTCGCCCTCGCCCACACCGCCACCCTGGCCGCCGACGCCCCCGTGACCGACGTGCCCGGCAGCGCCGACCACCCGCTCATCAAGCGCTTCAACGGCTCGTGGCTGGCTGGCCAGCGCGTCTCCGCGTGGGATGCCGCCGTGCTGCCCGGCAGCGCCGAGACGGCCAAGGACGACAAGCGCCAGTACGCCGCACCCATCACGCTCGAAGGCAAGGTCACGCAGACGGTCTACATCGCGCCCCAGGGCAAGTCGGCGCTGGAGGTATGGCGCAACTACGAGCAGGCGCTCAACGCCGCGGGCTTCAAGAAGCGCTTCGTCTGCGAGCGCAACTGCGCGGACCTGTACTTCGCCTGGAACAAGCAGAGCGAGCCCACCAAGGGCTTCGTCTGGGCCAAGGGCTACATCGTCACGCCCACGGGCAGCCGCTACAGCCTCACGTCGGCCAGCTGCGCTGACGACGGCCGCATGATGGTCGGCACGCTGGGCAAGCCAGGCCAGGAAGCCACGGTGTTCATCTACAACTCGCTGGCGGCCAACGCCACCACCGGCCAGGTCGCCACCTACGTGCAGGTCGTCGAGCCCAAGGCGATGGAAACGGGCCAGGTCACGGTGGACCCCGCCGCCCTGCAGGCCGGCCTCGCCGCCGAGGGCCGCGTCACGCTGACGGGCCTCTTCTTCGACACCGGCAAGACCGAGCTCAAGCCCGAGTCCAAGGCCCAGCTCGACGCGATGGCGGAGCTGCTGAAGGGCCAGCCGGCGCTCAAGGCCTGGGTCGTCGGCCACACCGACAACGTCGGCAGCTTCGAGGCCAACGAGAAGCTCAGCCTCGCCCGCGCACAGGCCGTGGTGGCCGCGCTCACGGCCGCGCCCTACAAGGTCGACGGCAAGCGCCTCACGGCGCGGGGCCTGGCGTCGCTGGCACCCATCGCGGGCAACGGCGAAGAGGCCGGCCGCGCGCGCAACCGGCGGGTGGAGCTGGTGGCGCAGTAGGCGCCGGCGCTGAACCCGCATGCGGCGCTCATCCGCGGCGTGGTCTGCGGCATCCGGGTCGAGTCCATCGAGGACCCTCGGATGCAAAAAGCTGCGTTGCCTGGACAAGCTTGTCGACGAACTCGCCGAGGGCAAGCCGATGGACAGGAGCCTGCGCCGCAGGCCAAGGCCGGCGCGGCCCGCACGAAGCGGTGCACGGCCGTGCCCGCGCCGCAAAGCAGCCGTTGAGCACGCCCGGCACCGCACTCATCAGCGCGACGAACCGGGTCGCGAAGATGGCCAGCGCCAGGCCAAGCGGCAGCCAGCGTCCCGGCATGCGCACCGCGCTGCCCTCATGGGCCAGTTGACGCGGCTCGACCAGCGACCCGCTTGCGACGAAGGGGCGCTCCCCTGTCGCGAGTTGCAGCCGGCCATCGTCGGCTGGTGTCAGCCCAGACGCGCCGCGCGGCGCCGCGCACGCATGCCGATGCCCGCCAGGCCGCCCAGCATCAGGGCCAGGCTGGTGGGTTCGGGCACCGCGGTGGTCAGCGCAAAGTTCTGTGCCGCGAAGCCCGGCAGCGCGGCCAAGGCGTCGGCGCCGGTCGGGCTCTCCACGCGGGCCAGGATGGCGAGGTCGGCCGTGGCCAGGTTGAGGTTGGTCGAGTAGACGAGGCGGTTCACGCCCAGCCCGACGTTGTGATAAACGAAGAAGCCGGCGCCGTCGGTGGTCACTGCCGCGGCGATCGCGTTCGCGGCGGAGCCGGCGTTGAAGCCGGGGCCGGTGTCGCGGATGACGATCAGATTGGCTCCACCGGAAGGTAGGCTGCCCGAGACGCCGTTGGCGAAGCTCAGGCTGCCGCCGATAGCGAAGAAGGCGGGATCAAAGACGAAGCGGTCCTGGGCCTGGTCGAAGCTGGGCAGGCTGCGCTGGCCGTTGGCGAAAACCGTGCGCACACCATCGTTGGGATCGGCCGGCGAGCCCGCGAAGGGGTTGGCGCTGAAGACGGTGTCGGCGGCCGAGGCCGTGGCGGGCAACAGGGCGGCGGACAGGAGAAGGGCAAGCAGGCGGGACATCAGGAACTCCAGGGGTTGCAAGGGTGAGGTCATGCTGCCGGCGGCCCGGCCAGGGCGCATGGGACAGCCGTCCCGGCCGCGGGGGCCGGCCCTCGCCGTTGGCGCCCGTGCCGGGACGGCTGTCCCACTGCGCCCCCCCAAGACCAAGGGAGGGCTCGTTACGTTGCAGCAGCCCGTAGCCGGCGCGACACTGCGTCGCCATGATCACCGACCTTGGACTGCTGCAGGCCTTCGCGGCCGTCGCTGACTGCGCAAGCTTTGCCGACGGCGCCAAGCGGCTGGGCTTGCATGCCTCGGTGCTGAGTCGCCGTGTGGCCGCGTTGGAGGACGAACTGCGCGTGCAGTTGATCCAGCGCACCACGCGTGGCCTGGCGCTCACCAAGGCCGGCGAGCGCTTCCACGCACGCTGCCGCACCCTGCTGGCCGACCTCGCCGCCGCCTGCGAAGACGTGTCAGGCGACAGCGAACGCCTGGCTGGCCTGGTGCGCATCACAGCCCCGCATTCACTGCTGGCCGAGGCCCTGGTGGCGCCGGTGGTGGCAGACCTGCTGGCGCGCCATGAAGGCCTGCGCGTGGACATCGTGCTCGACGAACGCAAGGTGGACCTGGTCTCCAACGCCATCGAGGTCGCCGTACGCGTCGGCCCCGTGCCCGATTCGCGCTACTACGCCCGCCCCCTGGCCACGCTCAGCGGCCTGCTGGTCGCCAGCCCCGACTACCTCGCCCGCAAAGGCACGCCGCACAACACCGACGAACTGGCCGAGACGCACGACTGCCTGATGCATGCAGAGATGAGCGGCCAGGGGCTGTGGCGCATGGACGGCGGTGACACACCTGCCTGGCGCGCGCGCGCCAACAGCTTCGAGACCCTGCGCCAACTGGCCTGTGCGGGGGTGGGCGTGGCCGTCATGCCGGCCTTCGCGGTGCAGCGCGAACTCGACGCGGGTCATCTGAAGGTCGTGCTGCCGCAGTGGCAGAGCCCGACCTTCCCGCTTTTTGTCGTGGCGCCCCCGGCGGCGCAGCTCTCGGCCCGCGCCCGGCTGGTGATGGACGCCCTCGTGGCCTATGCGTCCCGGCCCGCACACCGCTGGGGCGAGCCGGCCTGAGCCTGCCGCCGCCCCCAAGAATTCGGGGTGCAAGACAGAAATGCAGGCGCGCCCGCCGAGGCGGCGGCCGGAACAATGCGGCTCCCCGGTTCAACCGCGCTGCGGGGCAGTCCATGCAAAAGATCCAGTTCCTGCGCACCCACGACGGCGTGCGCCTTGCCTACACCCAGGGTGGCCAGGGGCCGACCGTTATAAAGGCCGCCACTTGGTTGTCGCACCTGGAGCATGACGCCGGCAGCCCGGTCTGGGGTCATCTGCTGAACTTCCTGGGCGCGCGCCACCGTCTCGTGCGCTATGACGAGCGGGGCTGCGGCCTGTCGGATTGGCGGGTGCCGCAGCTGACCTTCGAGAGCTGGGTGCGCGATCTCGAATCGATCGCCGATGCCGCAGGCGGCGAGCGTTTCGCGCTGCTGGGTATCTCCCAGGGCGCGCCCATCGCCATCGCCTACGCCGTGCGCCACCCCGAGCGCGTGACTCATCTCGTACTGCAGGGAGGCTACGCGCGCGGCCGGCTGCTGCGCGGGGCCACGCGCCAGCACGCCGAGGAGGCCGAGATGATGTGCCGACTCGCAGCCCTCGGCTGGGGACGCGACGACCCGTCGTTCCGCCAGTTCTTCACCACCCAGTTCATGCCTGACGGCACGCCCGCGCAGCACGCCTGGTTCAACGAGCTGGAGCGGCTGTCCACGTCACCCGAGAACGCGGCCACCTTCATGCACGAGTTCAACACCATCGACGTGATGGGCCTGCTGCCCCGCGTGCGCTGCCCGACGCTGGTGCTGCACAGCCGTCACGACGTGCGCGTGCCCTTCGAGGAAGGGCGGCTGCTGGCTACGCACATCCCGGGCGCCTGCCTGGTGCCCATCGAAAGCCGCAACCACCTGCTGCTGGAGCACGAGCCCGGCTGGGCGGTGGCCCAGGACGCCATCGCCCAGTTCCTACCGGCGGCGGGCGCGCGGCAGACGGAAGGCCCGCTGGCCCGGCTGTCACCGCGTCAGCGTGAGCTGCTCGAGCTGATGGCCCAAGGCCGCGACAACCTGCAGATCGCCGCGTCGCTGGGCCTGTCGGAGAAAACGGTACGCAACTCGGTCTCGCTGCTGTTCGACCGCCTGGGCGTGGCCTCGCGCGCCATGGCCATCGTCATGGCGCGGGAGAGCGGGCTGGGCCGGTCAGTGGGCTGAGCGGCGGCGCACCGTCCGCCCGACCAAGGCGGCGCCCAGCACCAGGGCGATCGACGACGGCTCGGGCACGCTGTTGCCGCCCTCCACCGCGTCGAGGCGGAAATTGAACTGGAAGCGGCTGCTACCGCTCGTGCCTGGGCCGAAAAGGCTGTCGATGCCGGAGCCCACCTGCAACAGGTAGTGGCCCGGATCGAGGACCCCGCTGAGATCAAGCGCCGGCGTGCCCAGGTTCAGGTCGAAGACGAATCGCTCCGTGTCGTCTGGACCGGCTTTGGACAGCTGCACCTGGCCGAAGGCGTGGGCTGTGCCGCTGGCCTCCAACAAGGCATGCACGGTGAAGGCCGAGACCTGCGTGAGGTCGAAGGTGGCAGCCAGCGTCGACGTCGCCACCCCCAGGTCACCTGCGCCCAGCGCCATGCTGGCACTCCCCTGGCCGGACGCCCCGTGATGCGCGTCGAACAGGATGGCCTGCGCCGCGGTGGCGCTGGAGATCTGGCCTTGGCCGCCCAAGCCCAGGGACTGCGCCGACTGATCGAACAACGTGCCGTCGATGGCGTCCTCCTTGATGCTGACCAGCTCGGAAACACTCGTATGGGCAATCAAGCGGTGCCCGAGCAGCACAGCCTTGGCATGCGCGGCTGGCGACCAGGCGGCCAGGGTCAGGGTGCCTGCAGCCAGCAGGGTGCGTGAGAGGGAAGAGGTGGAAGGTGTCATGGCAATGTGGCGTCAGCGGCTGAAGTAGTGAACGGGTACATGGCATGCTCAGCGCAGGCGCCGGCGCAGCGACAAGGCCGGCACCAGCGCGGCCAGCACCAGGGCGAGCGACTGGGGTTCGGGAAGGGCCGCCGCGTCGCCCCCCTCGCCCGGCCTGACCTGAAGGTCGAAAGCCAGCCGGCCCAGGGCGGATTCGCCCGGGTCGTTGTTCTGCGCGTGCAGTTGGAACCCAAACACGTAGTGGCCGGCCTTGAGCGACGCATTCAGGGTCTGGAGCGAGTTCTGCGTCAGGTCAACCAGGTACCTCTCGACCAGGCTGCCGCCCAGAATCTCCGCCACCGTCAGAAAGGCCTCGACCGACGCATTGCCACTTGCCTGGAGCTCGCCGCTGAAGTCGAACTCGGCATCGGTCGTGAAGATCATGTTGCGCCGGAAGTTGCTGTCGGCGTGGCCACGGACGCCGCTGGACAGGCCGAGCGCCACCTCGGCGGTGCCGGCAAAGCCCGTCTGGCGGTCGTGCCGGGTGAAGTGTTGCGAGGCGCTCGCTGACGACACGAGGCCCTGGGCGCCAATGCCCACCGAGCTCACCGAGCCCTGGAACAGCAGGTCCGCGTTGGCCGGCTCTACCAGCATGTCCGGCGAGGACACGGAGGTTTGCGCGAACAGCTGGTGCTGGCTGGGCACGATGAGCGCGTGCGCAGAGGTGCTGAGCAGGCCCAGCACCAGCGTGCAGCTGGCGATCAGGCGGGGACGAAAGGCGTGGAGATTGGTAAGCATGGTGTGAGTGGCGATGCCGCCGAAGTGAAAGAAAGCGTTGCTGGAGCGATGCTCGCCGCGGCGCCTGGGTCATCGAAGGGACGGATGTCCCTGGCGGCCCGGTGCCGCGGGCGCTTGCAGCGCCCTACCCGCGGTCCGGCTGGGACAGCGGCCCCGGCACTGCCGGGGCCGCCCCCTCACCTGGGTGGGCTGAACGCGGCGCGGCGGATGAGGTCGGCCGCCTTTTCGGCCACCATCACCGTCGGCGCGTTGGTGTTGCCGCCTGGCAGGCTGGGCATCACCGAGGCATCCACCACGCGCAGGCCGTCCAGGCCATGCACGCGCAGCTCGGCGTCCACCACGGCGTCGGCGTCGCGGTCCCGCGGGCCCATATGGCAGGTACCCACTGGGTGGTACACGGTGTCGCACCGGCGGCGCAGCACTTCGCGGATCTCGGACTCGCTGTGGACATCCGCGGTGAAAAGCTCAGGCCCGAGGTGGTCTGCAAGCGCGGGCTGCGACATCAGCGTGCGCGCCTGCCTGAAGCCCTGTACCAGGTCGTCCAGGTCCTGCGGCTCGCTCAGGTACTGCGGATCGATGCAGGGTGGCGTGTTCATGGTCGGGCCGCGCAGGGTCACCGTGCCACGGCTGCGCGGCCGCAACAGCACCAGGTGGCAGGACAGGCCATGACCACGGTGCAAGCGGCGCGCATGGTCGTCCAGCAAGGCCGTGATGACCATGATCTGCAACTCAGGCGGCTGCGCGCCGGGCCTCAGCCGCATGAAGCCGCCCATCTCGGCAAAGTTGGTCGACAGCTGGCCGCGCCGCTCGCTGCGCCAGCGCTGCCACTCCCGCCACAACCGCCAACCACCGGCCACCGAAAGGCCGGGCGTGTCGGTGCCGGGCACCTGCCAGCCGAAAACGAAATCGAGGTGATCCTGCAGGTTGCGGCCCACGCCCCGCAGCGCATGCCGCACCTCGATGCCTTGAGGCATCAGCACGGAGGGGCGCCCGATGCCCGAGACCATCAACAACTGCGGGGACTGGAAGCTGCCGGCGCACAGCAACACCTCGCGACTCGCCCAGCCTGTCTGCGTCTCACCGCCACGCCGCCATTGGACACCGCATGCGCGCCGCCCTTGCCAAAGCACGCGCTGCGCCATCGCACCGCTGAGCACGCGCAAATTGGGCCGATGCAGCGCGGGCTCGAGGTAGGCACGGTAGGTGCTGCAACGCTCGCCACCCTTTTGCGTGACTTGGTACAGCCCCATGCCGGCCTGCTCCGCGCCATTGAAGTCGACATTCAAGACATGGCCAGCCTGCTGCGCCGCTTTCAGGAAGCGTTCATGGAACGGGTTGTCCGTGCGCAGCGCCGCAACGTTCAGCGGGCCGCCCTGGCCATGGAAGGCGTCGTCGAACTGTTCGTTGTGTTCCGCGCGTCGAAAGTAGGGGAGGACGTCGTCATAGGCCCAGCCCGGGTTGCCCTGCGCGGCCCAGCTGTCGTAGTCGCTGCGGTGGCCCCGCACGTACACCATCGCATTGATCGCAGAACTGCCCCCGAGCGCTCTGCCGCGCGGCTGGTAGCCTCGCCGCCCGTGCAGCTCCTGCTGGGGCACGGTCTTGAGCGCCCAGTTGTGCAGCCGCGTTGGCACCGTCAGTGCAAGGCCGGCCGGCACGTCGATGAGCGGGCTTCGGCCGGTACTGCCCGCTTCCAGCAGCAGCACGCGGCACTGGGGGTCCTCGCTGAGCCGGGCCGCCAGCACGCACCCAGCTGAGCCGCCACCCACGATGACGTAGTCAGCGTCGAAGGGGGTCGGGGTCTGCCAGCTCATGATGCCTCCAGGCCGCGGGGCACCAGACGCATCGGCAGCCGGCTGGGCATCATGGTGAAGACATTGCGCTCGGCGACAGCATCGGGTGGCCCGGCATGCTCGATGCGGAAATGCCGCATCAGCATGGACAGCACGAGGCGTATCTCCTGGCCGGCCAGGTGGCGGCCCGGGCACACGCGCGGGCCGGCACCGAACTGCACATGGGCCCGTGGCTCGTGCGGCAGCAACGCCGCAAGCTCACGGTGTCCGCCCACCGGGCAGGCCGGCGGCCGCAGCCATCGCTGCGGACGGAAGCGATACGGGTCCGCGAAGTTGCGCTTCTCCAGCATGGCCGGACGCGTCAACATGAGCAGCTGGGTGCGCGCCGGCAGGCTCACGCCCGCCAGCGTCACCTCCCGCAGGGTCTCCAGGTAGAAGATCGGCACCGTCGGGCGCAACCGCGAGGCCTCGGTGGCGCACGCCTCGAAGAGGTCCAACCGCTCCAGGTCGGCCAAGCCTTCGCACACGTCCGACGGGCCGAGCACCCGAACAGCCTGCGCGTGCAGTCGGTCCTGCCAGCGCGGTTGGCTCGCCAGTTGGTGAAGCGTCCACGCAAGCATGTTGGCCGTCGTGTCCTCACCGGCCAGCAGCACCGTCAGCACGTTGGCACGCACATCGGCGTCACGGATGCTGCTGCCGGGTGCTGCAGCCTGCAACAGAAGGTTCTCCAGCAGGTTGCGTGGCTGGCCCCTGCTGTTGCGCAGGCGTTCGCGAGCTCGGGCGATAAGGCCGTCGATGTGATCATGGACGCGGGCCAGCGCCGCGTCGAAGCGCCGGTCGCCGGGCAACTTGAACAGCCGCCACCACGGAAAGGGCGCATTCACGCGACGCTGGATCATCGGGAACACCAGGGCGAGCTGCTGTTGGATCACGTCCCCCTCCGACGCGATCGTGTCGGGGTTCTCGCCGAAGGCCAGCGTGGTGGTGACATCCACCGTGAAGCGCGTCAGCTCTTGCGTCATCTCCAGCACCGCGCCGCGCGCGGCCGCGCGCTGCCAGCGCCGTAGCAGCCCGCGGGTGATGTCGACCAGCAGGGGGTGAAAGCCGCGCATCTGCGCGGGCGACAGCGCCTGCATGATGAGCTGGCGCTGCGGCCGCCAGGCCTCGCCCTCCACGGAGAACAGGCCGTTGGCGCCAATCTCGTCGAACACCGATTCGATGACGTGGCCGCGGCGGAAGTCTTGCGGGCGACTGCGCAGCGCGGTCTGCAGGGCTTGCGCGTCCGCCATGACCACCACCGGACGCCTGCCCATGCGAAAGCAGAATGACCCGCCCAGCTCTTCGTGCCAGCGCTCCAACTGCAGGTGCAGCCTGCTGGGCCGCAGTTGCAGGAGATTGCCCAGCCAGGGCAGCCCGGCCGGGCACGGCAGATCCTGCAGGTGGCGCAGCATGCCTTGCGCGCCGATGGCACGCGTGGCCACAGGGGAATGGATATCCATGGCGGCGGCCTCAGAACCGGTAGCCGAGCATGAGGGACAGCACGTCGGCGTCCACTCGCACGTCGAGGCTGCGCAGCACCTCGCCCACACCGGGCGTCTGCGTGCGCAGGGTGGCGGTCGTCGCGATGCGGTAACGCGCCAAGGACACATCCATCAGCCACGGCTCGCCCAGCGGCAGCTCGGCCCCCAGCTTGAAGACCGGCCCGACACTGGGCTTGAGCGCGGCCCGGCTGCTCGCCCCGCCGAACGCGGCGCTATACGCCGGCGACGCCTCGGTGTTGTCGAACCAGGTGAGGTGAGCGCCGAAGGCGGCATAGGGCTGCACCGCGCCCCACGCGGGCGGGCGCCAGCCCAGCAACACCGCCGGGAACCAGGCCCGCGCGCGTCCGACTTCACCGAGCGCCGCGCCCGCGCCGGCGCCGTCAAAACGCACGCGGGGTGGCACACCCAGCTGCAGGACGGCCGACCAGCAGGCGTCCAGGTCGCGCTCGGCTACCAGGCCCAGGGTGCGCGCATCACGCACATCAGCTTTCACGCCGGGCGGTGTGCTGCCCGGCGGGCCCATCAGGTCAGCGGAATGCGTCCGGAAGTCCAGCAAGGCCGGCCCCGTCTTGAGCCGCAGCATGGGCTCGGCCGCGGCATCGAGGGCGCAGAAGAGCCCGAGTGCCGCCCACGCGGCACGCTTGAGACAGTGGTGCATGTCGATCTCCAGGCCACGGCGCCCACCGGCGCGGCAGCCAGCGCATCAGTAGGATGAGGAATAGGCCGGCTTGGACGTGTCCGAGACCGCCGGGCGTGCAGGCTTCGCAAGGCGCCAGACGCCGCCCTGGCCGTCGCCATTCGCGTCGCCGGGGTTGGCGTCGCCCGCGAAGCGGTACAGCGGCTGGCCCTTCCATCCCCACTGCTGCCCGCCCTCGCGGCGTGCATGCAGCGTCCATCCGCCCTGGGCCTGGGCGCCGGCCGAGGCCATCAGCGGTGGCCAGGCGGCGACACAGGCGTCGTGGCATTGGCTCTGGCCGTCCGCGTCCTTGGCAAACGTGTAGAGGCTGCGGCCATCGGAGCTGCGCAGCTGGCCGCCGGCTTCGATGGGCTGGGCGTTGGAGGCCTGCACCAGCAGGGCGCAGAGGGCGACGGCAAGGCCGCGGAGGGAAGTCATGGGCATGTCCTTTCGAGGGTGGATGGGCCGGCGGCGTGGCGCCGCGGCATGGCTTTGCAGTCTGCGGATCGGCCGCACGGGCGTCGCGGGACGCCTGTCCTGCCCGGGTGACAGGGGCGTGTGCCCCGCGGGACGCCAGCCCCGTGCCAGGCCGAGCCGGCTGCGGGAAGATGCCGGCCATGACGTCGCGCCCCCTGCTCTACGACTTCCCGACCTCCCCGTTCTGCGCCAAGGTGAGGGCGGCGCTCAACCTGCAGGGCGTGGCCTTCGACAGCGTCGACGCCACCTCACCGCGCGCCTGGCTGCGCCTGCGCCGGGAGGCGGACGGCAAGGTGCCCGCGCTATGGCTGGACGGGCGACTGGTGGCCGACTCCACGACCATCGCACTGGCGCTGCATGCGCGCGACGCGGCCCACCCACTGCTACCCGCCAGCCCACGCGAGCACGGGCTCTGCCTGGCGCTCACGACCTGGTGCGACGACGTCCTGTACCCCCTGGGTCTGCAATACAACTGGCTCGACCCTGCGCATGGCCCGGCCGTTCGCCGCCGCTTTCCGCAGGGGCCCGTAGGCCTGCTGATGTGGCACTTCTATCGCCGGCGCATCGCCCGGCAGCTGCGCGCCCACGGCCTGGGCCGCAAGACACCGGCGCAACATCGGCAAGAACTTGACCGCCAGCTCGAAGTGGCTGTGACCCTGCTGGCAGACCACCCTTTCCTGCTCGGTGAACAGCCCTGGCTTTGCGACCTGGCGCTGTTCGGCCAGCTGAGGTTCCTCGGCTTTGCGCCCCAAGCCCGCGCGGCGCTGGCGGCCCGGCCGGTCCTGGGCGACTACGTGGCGCGCGTCAAGGCCGCCGTCGGCTGGCGCAGTGCGATGCGCACGCCCGGGCGCTGAACCCGCAGCCCGCTTTCGCGGTCAGCGCAACTGGCGGTCCAGCCAAGCCAGCACCCGCAGGTCCTGGAAGTAGCTGCAGTGGTGCGTCGTGGCACTCGGCCCCAGGTCTTCCCACTGGGGCGCGCCCAGCACGGTGGGGCCGAGCTGGTTCATCGACACGCTGTCCACGACGAGGTCGTTGGGCTGGTCGAAGATGAGGTCGGCGCCGTAGTACATCGCCTGGCCCTTCAGATGGGTCACGCGCTTCCAGACCTTCCACAGCGGCTCGTTGACCTCGGTGGGCAGGAAGCTGCCGCCAATGGCGCGCACCTCGGCCCGGGTGGACAGCGGCCAGAGCTGCGCCAGCTCCAGGTTGTTGGCCACGCGCCCCTGCGCGAGCAGGCCCGGCACCAGGCCCACGGCGGCGTCCGCCAGCGGCGTGCGGGCGCCGAGCTGCAGCACCTTTCCCAGCACCATGGCCAGGCCGCCCACGCCGAGGGCCAGCGGCTGCAGGCTGGGCAGCACCTGGCCGGTCTTCTCGGCGGCCTCGGCGAGGGCGTCGGCCAGGCTGGCCAGCGTGTCCAGCGCCTGCCGGAGCTTGTCGGGTGCAGCCAGTGAGGTGCCGGCCAGCGGCGAGCCGACGAAGAGGGCCTGGCGTACCGGCAGGGCCGGGGCCATGCGCAGCAGCCACGAAATGACGAGACCGCCGCGGCTGTGGCCGACCAGGTCGAGCTCCGCGGTGCAGCCCGCCAGCGCATCGTTCAGCGCCAGCGCATTGAGCCACGGGGCGACGCTGAGCGTCGGATGGTCGAAGGCGAGCACCGCGGCATAGGCGCCACCGGCGCGCGTGAGCCGGTCGAAGAGCGCCTCGCCCTCGGCCGTGGCGGCGAACTCCTTCGTGTACATCGCGCTTTCGCTGAAGGTGCCATGCACCAGGACGAGCACGCGGCCCTGCAGCGCGGCGAGCTCGCCCGGGCGCAGCGCCGCCCAGCCCGTGCCCGCCCAGCGGCGCAGGCCCTCGGGCGCCGTGGCCAGCGTGGCGAGCACCGGGTTGAGGTGCGCGTCGAGCTTTTGCAGACCGGCGGTGACGCTGTTCTCGCCCAGCTCGGGGAAGGCGATGCGCTGCACGGTCTCGCGCGGATCCACGCCGAAGGCACGCCAGCTGCGCCGGCCGGCGTCGGCACCGCGAGCGCGTGCGGGCGGCTCGTAGACCCAGCGCAGCAGGCCGCCCTCGCCCGCGTCGCGCACCAGGCGCACGGCCGCGCGGCCATCGCCCGCCTGCGGCTCGAAGCCGCGGCGCCGGCGCTGCTGGATGGGCGCGCCCCCGCCCGCGCGGGCGGGCTCGGTGAGGCGGGCCTGCACACCGCCCCAGAGGTCGTCGGCGGCGCTCATGCTTCGTCTCCCAGCAGCGGCAGCGGCGTGACCTGGGCGCGCCGTGCGGTGACGATGTCCAGCATGGAGTCGTAGTCGCTGCGCTCGGCCAGGGCCTGCACGCCGGCCTCGATGGCTTCGATGAAACCGCAGTGCTCGGTGAGCCGCACGGTCTCGATGGGCACCAGCTTGCGCTCGCGCACCCAGCGCGCCACCTCGGCCCAGCTGGCCTCGCCGGTGTGCCAGCTCTTGGCCTGCGCGTTGGCCGCGGAGTTGCCGCTGGCGTCGGCGTCCACCACCTCGCTGTAGTTGACCGCGCTCATCTTCTGGTACTCCTGCTGGTAGCTCGGGTGGCGCCACCAGCCGGGCAGCGCATGACCCTTGAGCAGGAAGACGACCGGGTGGATGTCCACCAGCTCCAGGCAGGCCGCGAACAACAGGGCCAGGTCGATGCAGGTGCCGGCGCCGTCGGCCTTCACGCGCGAGGGCACGCGCAGGCGCTGCGAGTCCAGGTCGCCGCTGTAGCTGGGCGGCGGGTTGATGTAGCCGAGCTGCCAGTCGTGCAGCAGCGTGGCCCACAGCGCCTCGACCTGGCGGTCCACGCCGCGCAGGGCCTCTTCGTCGACGGCATCCTCCGGCACGCACTGGTAGCCCTCGAAGCCGGCGCTGGGGTCGTCGCGCAGCACGCGGTTGTAGCGCTGGGCCTGGGCCACGGCCTGCACCACGGCGGGGTCGCGCGGCAGCACGAACGACGGCAGCCAGCGGCCGTCGCGCCGGTTGTCGCGCCACTGGTCCACCGGCAGCAGGCGCAGGCGGTGGCTGTCGTGATAGAGCACCTCGCTGCCCTGGCGCACGCACACCGACAGGCTCGTGTTGATCGCTTCGTGCACGCTTCGCGCGACCTCGGCGGTAAGCGGCACGTGGATCTTGTCGGTGAGCCGCTCGCGCGGGTACTTGAGCTGCACGCGGCGCTGGAAGCGCGCCACCTCCGCGCCCAGGTGCACGGCCACCTCGACATCCAGCGGCGCGGCCTGCTCGGGCAGGTCGCAGGCCAGCACGAAGCGGCGGAACAGCGGCTGCGCGTTGTGCAGCACGGCGTAGTTCAGCTCGGGGTAGGGCTCGATCTCGCAGCGCACCTGGGCCGTCAGCGCGCGGTCCAGCGCCCGCTCGCCGCGCTGGCCACCGGCGCGCCGCGCCTTGGCCTCGGCCGCGCGGGCATGGCGCTCGCGGGTGGCGGCGTCCACGAACACGGGTGCGCCCACCCAGAGCGTCACGCCGGTCGCGTCCACCGACTCGGGCAGGGCGCGCACCTGCTCCCAGGCGGCGCGAAAGGCTGCGGGCAGGTCGAAGCCGCTCGCGAAGAGTTCGCGGCGCAGCTGCGTGAGCATGAACTCGGCCAGCGAGTCGTCGAAGGCGTCCTGGAAGCCCACGGCCGCCAGCGCCGCGCCCTCGGCCACCAGCATGGGCGCCAGGCGCGCCGCGCTGTTCCAGACGTTGAGCGTGGCGAGATACGTGGGCGCCTCGGCCCGCGCGAGCACGACGGCCAGCGTCTGCGCCGGCACGAGCTGGGGCAGGCCGTCGGTGCCGCGCAGCAGCAGGCCGTCGACGATGCGGCGCGTGTCGGCCAGCAGGTCGCTCACGCGCTGGAAGTTCTGCAGCCCGCGCAACGCGCCGGTGGCGCCGTCCCACTCCACCACCTCCACCCGCGCTGCCTCGCCCTTGAGCGTGGCCAGCTCGCGCAGGCCCTGGTGGCTGTCCATGCCGGCGATGTGCAGCAGGTGCGGGCGGTGGCACCGCACGGCGGCTTCGAGTTCGTCCAGGCTGGGGTGGTCCAGCACGCGCAGCTCGGCCACGCCGGCCGGCAGCGTGCGGCGGAAGTTGGCGAGTTCCTCGTCCACGCTCCAGCGCTCGCGCAGCTCGGTGGGCACGGTGTTGACGAACATCACCTCCAGCGCGGTCCAGGGCGGCAGGTCGACGGC
Source organism: Roseateles sp. (assembly GCA_016790285.1). Classification (GTDB taxonomy): domain Bacteria; phylum Pseudomonadota; class Gammaproteobacteria; order Burkholderiales; family Burkholderiaceae_C; genus Pelomonas. Next base: position 57,458 of record JAEUPJ010000022.1, read on the forward strand.
GCCGCGTGGCAGCGGCGCCCAGCGCCCCTCCACCTCGTGCTGCACCTGCAGCTCGCGGATGACGGTGAGCGCATGCGGGCGCCCGCCCGCACCGCGCCGCTGCTCGCGCGTGGCGGCCGCCAGCACGTACTCCCACGGGAAGATGCGGCCCTCCCAGCCCAGCGCCTCGTGCTGGTAGGGCACGCGCACCACCAGCGTCGAGGCCCGGGCCAGCGCGCGCAAGGCGGCGGGGCCGACCCCGAGCTGGTCCAGGCTCTCTCGGGCGTCCGCCTGGTGCTGCTCGCGCACCAGGGCGTCATGCACCCAGCGCTGGCGGGAGCGCAGCACGTACGTCCAGCGCAGGGCCTCGCGCGCCAGGCTCTGGCGGGCGCGGCCATCGGCATCGGCCGTCACCGCGCGCAGCGGCAGGCCGCGCAGGTCGGCCTCGCTGGCGAGGTGGACGCCCTCCAGCAGCTCGTCCTGCGGTGATTCGTTGCTCATGCGGGGCCCTGCCTCCGGTCGCGGCCGTGTCCGGCCTGTGGGTCTTGACGGTGGGCGAGTATCGCGACCGGCGGGCGGGCCGCAAGGCCCCAATTCACCATGTCAGCCCGCCTGGGTGCGGCGGTACTCGGCGGGCGACAGCCCCAGGCGCCGCTGGAAGGCCCGGCCCATCACCGTCTCGCTGGCAAAGCCCGCCGCGCGGGCCGCGGCCTTCACCGACGCGCCGGCGCCGAGCTGGTCGCGCGCCGCCTGCAGGCGCAAGGCCTCGACGAAGGCGGCCGGCGTCTGCCCGGTCGCGTCCACGAAATGGCGGTGGAAGCTGCGCGGGCTCTCGCCAGCCTGCTCGGCCAGGCGCTCCACGCCCAGAGGCTCCTGCAGCCGCGCGCGGGCCCAGTCCACCAGCGCCGCGTAGCGCCCGGCCTGCGCCTGCAGCACCTGCGCGTACTGGCTCTGGTTGCCCACGCGCCGCGCCGGCAGGATGAGCTCCTGCGCCACCCGCGCTGCCAGCCACCGGCCGCCGTCCTCGGCCACCATGGCCAGCGCCATGTCGATGCCAGCCGTCACGCCGCCGCTGGTCCACAGCCGGCCGCTCTGCACGTAGAGGGCGTCCGCGGCCACGTCCACCCCGGGGAAGCCACGGCGCAGGCGCTGGCTGCCGGCCCAGTGGGTGGTGGCGCGGTGGCCGTCCAGCAAGCCCCAGACGGCCAGCAGGAAGGCGCCGGAGCAGACCGAGCCCAGCCGGCGCAGCCCCGGCGCCAGCGCGCAGACCGTCGCGGCCAGGGCGGCGTCGGCGGCTGTCGCGCGCACGTCGTCCGGCGTGGCCGCGCCGGTCAGCAGCAGGGTGTCGAGCCCGGCGGCGGCGGCCAGCGGCTCGGTCATGAGGGCGATGCCGCTGCTCGTGCGCACCAGGCCGCCGTACGGCGAGAAGAGCTGCACGCGGTACAGCGGCGCCGGCGCAAAGCGGTTGCTCACGTCGAACACGTCGGCAGGCCCGGCGGCGTCCAGCAGCTGCGCGTGCTCGAACACCAGCAGGCCGACGGCGGCGGGCGACGGGGCGTTGGCAGAAATCATCGAAGCATTGTCATTGCTGCCAAAGACCGTGCCAAGGACCATGGCGCCGTCATCCACTCTCCCCGGCCACCGCCATGCCATTCCTGCACCTTCACACCACCGAGGGCCTGCTGAGCCCGTCGCAGAAGACCGCGCTCATGGAGCGCTTCACCCAGGCCCCCGTGGCCCAGCGAGGCGCAGCATGAGTGCCCCGCTGCAGATCGGCCTGCTGATGTTCCCGGGCGTCACCGCGCTGGACTTCATCGGCCCGGCCCAGGTGCTGGCCGCCAGGCCGGACACGCGGCTGCACTTCGCCTGGAAAGACCTCGGGCCGGTGCCCAGCGACTGCGGCCTGCCGCTGCTGCCCACGACGACGCTGGCGGGCTGCCCGCCGCTGGACGTGCTGGTGGTGGCCGGCGGGCCCGGCCAGGTGGCCTGCATGCAGGACGCCGAGGTGCTCGGCTGGATCGCCGCCCGGGGCCGCGCGGCGCGGGTGGTGGCGAGCGCCTGCTCAGGCTCGCTGCTGCTGGCCGCCGCCGGGCTGTTGCAAGGCCGGCGCGCGGCCAGCCACTGGGCCTTCCGCGATCTGCTGCCCCACTACGGCGCCACGCCTGACCCGGCACGCGTCGTCGTCGACGGCAAGTTCGTGACGGGCGGCGGCGTGACCGCCTGCCTCGACATGGCGCTGCGGCTGCTCGCCGAGCTGGACGGCCCCGCGATGGCCGAGGACGTCACGCTGCGCCTGGAATACGCGCCCGAGCCGCCCTTCCCCACCGGCCGGCCCGAGGGGCTGCCGCCGGCCCAGGTGGCGCGCGTGCGGGCTGCGCTGATGCGCGAAGCCGGCCTCGCTTAGAGCAGCCCCAGCGTCTCCTCGACGCCCAGGTGCACGTTCATCGCCTGCACGGCCGCGCCGCTGGCGCCCTTGCCGAGGTTGTCCAGGCGGCTCATGACGAGGACCTGGGTGTCCGAGGCGAACACGAAGAGGTCCACGCGGTTGGTGTCGTTGCAGGCCTGCACGTCGAAGAAGCCGCCCTCCAGCGTGGCCGCATCGCGCAGGCGCATCACGTTGATGAAGCGCTCCCCGGCGTAGTGCGCGGCGAGCGCCGCATGCACTGATTCGGGCGTCGTGCCGGGCGTGAGCTGGCTCAGGTGCAGCGGCACGCTGACCGTCAGGCCCTTGTAGAAGCTGCTGACGATGGGCATGAAGACCGGCGCCGAGGTGAGGCCCGTGTGCGCCATCATCTCCGGCAGATGCTTGTGCTTGAGGGCCAGGCCGTAGGGCCGCGGCGCCTGCAGGTGGGCCGGCAGCGGCTGCTGCTCGTACTCGGCAATCATGCTCTTGCCGCCGCCCGAGTAGCCGGTGATGGAGGTGGCGCTGACGACCGCGTCGCGCGGCAGCAGGCCGGCGTCCACCAGCGGGCGCACCGCCAGGATGAAGGCGCTGGCGTGGCAGCCCGGGTTGGCGATGCGCTTGCTGGCCTGGATGGCGCCGCGCTGGCCGCGCGCCAGCTCCGGCAGGCCGAAGGCCCAGCCCGGCGCCGTGCGGTGCGCGGTGCTCGCGTCGATCAGGCAGGTGTTGGGGTTGTTGACCATGAAGGCCGCCTCGCGCGAGGCGGCGTCGGGCAGGCACAGGAAGGCCACGTCCGCCGCATTGAGCAGGCGCGAGCGCTCGGCCGGGTCCTTGCGCTTGTCGGCATCGATCTTCAAGACCTCGATGTCGCTGCGGGCCGCGAGGTATTCATGGATCCGCAGACCCGTCGTGCCCTCTTGTCCATCCACAAACACCTTGAACGTCATCGCCGCTGCTCCACGCGCTGAAAATCGAACTGTGCAGGATAAGGGCAAACCATGAATCCATCGCGAGTACTGCTCCTCCCCGGCTGGCAAAACTCCGGCCCCGAGCATTGGCAAAGCCGCTGGGAGCGGCTGCATGGCGACCAGCGCGTGGAGCAGCACGACTGGGACTGGCCGCGGCGCGGCGACTGGATGGCCCGCCTGGACGAGGTGCTGCTGCAGGACGACGCCCCGGCGGTGCTGGTGGCGCATTCCCTCGGCTGCCAGCTGGTGGCGAGCTGGGCCGAGCATTCGCAGCACACGGCGCGGGTGAAGGGTGCGCTGCTTGTCGCTCCGCCCGACACCGAGCGCGAGGACATGCCGCCGCAGCTGCACAACTGGCGCCCCATCCGGCGCCCGCGCCTGCCCTTTCCGAGCATCACCGTCATCAGCAGCGACGACCCGTTCGGCGCTGCCGAGCGCAGCACCCAGATGGCGGCCGACTGGGGCAGCAGCGTCATCATCGCCGGCCCGCGTGGCCACCTGAACGCCGACTCGGGCCTGGGCGACTGGCCCGAGGGGCGGGCGCTGCTGGCCAGCCTCGTCAAGCCCTGAACGACAATCCGCGCCCATGGCGACCAAGAAACCCAAAGGCCTCGGCCTCGGCCTCGAAGCCCTGCTCGGCCCGAAAGTCAGCGACACCCCCGCGCCTGAGCGCGACGGCACGCCCAGCACCCTCAAGCTCGAACAGCTGCAGGCCGGCAAATACCAGCCGCGCACGCGCATGGACGAGGGGTCGCTGTACGAGCTGGCCGAGTCCATCAAGAGCCAGGGGATCATGCAGCCCATCCTCGTGCGCCCGATCACGCCCAACGGCGCGGTGGGCTACGAGATCATTGCGGGCGAGCGGCGGTTTCGTGCGGCCAAGCTCGCGGGCCTGCGCGAGGTGCCGGTGCTCGTCAAGGCGGTGCCCGACGAGTCCGCCGCGGCGATGGCCCTCATCGAGAACATCCAGCGCGAGGACCTCAACCCGCTCGAAGAGGCCCAGGGCCTCAAGCGCCTGACCGACGAGTTCGGCCTCACGCATGAACAGGCCGCGCAGGCCGTGGGCCGCTCGCGCAGCGCCGCGTCCAACCTGCTGCGCCTGCTGAACCTGGCCGCCCCCGTGCAGAACATGCTGATGGCCGGCGACCTGGACATGGGCCACGCCCGCGCGCTGCTGCCGCTGGACGGCGCCGCGCAGATCACCACGGCCAGCGAGATCGCCGCGAAGAAGCTCAGCGTGCGCGAGGCCGAGAAGCTCGTCGCCAAGGCCCAGGGCGCCGCGCGCCAGACGCCGCTGCTGCGCGTGAAGAACGACAAGAGCCGTGACGTGCTGCGGCTCGAGGAAGAGCTGGCCGACGCGCTGGGCGCCACCGTCGAGGTGCGCGTCAAGAAGCGCACGAAAAAGGGCGGCCAGAGCGGCGAGCTCGCCATCCACTTCGATTCCCTGGACGCGCTGTCGGGCATCCTGGACAAGCTGCGCGGCAGCTGACGCCGGCGCCCGCCGCGCGCAATGCGGCGGCGTCCGACAAGGCGCGTGCTGCCGCCGGCACAACACTGGCGTCGCGCCTGCAACAGTTCTTCACCAGCACGCTGTCGGAGGCCCGCCACAAGGCCCCCGTGTTCGTGTGGTTTGCCCGCGATGTGCCAGGTCTTGCCTCCATGGCGGGCGTATGCTGGCCCGGCACCTGTCAACGAAACGCCGAGCGGATTTGTTGGTGGGCTTGCCGCGGCTTATTCTTGTGATCAGCGCGCCGCGCGGCGCGCCAAGCTGAGAGCCAGCCGAGTGGAGAGTTCTGATGACGCCTTGCAGTTGAGGCGCGATCAGAACCCCCCAGTCCCTACGGGCACGGATCGTGCCTGTGGCCCTGTGGAGTTCACACCGCAGGAGATCGGGCATGGACGTCATCAGCCATTTCGCAGCACGCTACGAGCGCAGCAAGGTCGAGGAGCTCTCGCTGGAGGAGTACCTCGCCGAGTGCAAACGCAACCCCCTGGCCTACGCCACCGCCGCCGAGCGCATGCTCCAGGCCATCGGCGAGCCGCAGATGCTGGACACGCGCAACGACCCGCGCCTGTCTCGCCTCTTCGCCAACAAGACGATCAAGATCTACCCGGCCTTCGCCGAGTTCTATGGCCTGGAAGAAGCCATCGAGCAGGTGGTGTCGTACTTCCGGCACGCCGCGCAGGGGCTGGAGGAGAAGAAGCAGATCCTCTACCTGCTCGGCCCCGTGGGCGGCGGCAAGAGCAGCATCGCCGAGCGCCTGAAGCAGCTCATGGAGCACGTGCCCTTCTACGCGCTGGCGGGCTCGCCGGTGAACGAGTCGCCGCTGGGCCTGTTCGACCCCACCGAGGACGGACCGCTGCTGGAGCGCGACTACGGCATCCCGCGCCGCTACCTCAACCGCATCCTCTCGCCCTGGGCCGTCAAGCGCCTGGACGAGTTCGGTGGCGACATCCGCAAGTTCAAGGTCGTCAAGCGCTACCCGAGCGTGCTCAAGCAGCTCGGCGTGGCCAAGACCGAGCCGGGTGACGAGAACAACCAGGACATCAGTTCCCTCGTCGGCAAGGTCGACATCCGCAAGCTCGAGACCTACGCCCAGGACGACCCCGACGCCTACAGCTACTCCGGTGGCCTGTGCCTCGCGAACCAGGGCCTGCTGGAGTTCGTGGAGATGTTCAAGGCGCCCATCAAAGTGCTGCACCCACTGCTCACCGCGACCCAAGAGGGTAACTACAAGGGCACCGAGGGCTTCGGCGCGATTCCCTTCGACGGCATCGTGCTCGCGCACAGCAACGAGAGCGAGTGGAAGACCTTCCGCAACAACAAGAACAACGAGGCCTTCCTGGACCGCGTCTACATCGTGAAGGTGCCCTACTGCCTGCGCGTGAGCGAGGAGGTCAAGATCTACGAGAAGCTCATCCGCGGCTCGTCGCTCGCCGAGGCCAAGTGCGCCCCGGGCACGCTGAAGATGATGAGCCAGTTCGCTGTGCTCACGCGATTGAAGGAGCCCGAGAACTCGTCGCTGTACTCCAAGATGCAGATCTACGACGGCGAGAACCTCAAGGACACCGACCCGCGTGCCAAGAGCTACCAGGAGTACCGCGACTACGCGGGCGTGGACGAAGGCATGAGCGGCATCAGCACGCGCTTCGCCTACAAGATCCTGTCCAAGGTCTTCAACTTCGACCCCGCCGAGGTGGCCGCCAACCCGGTGCACCTGATGTACGTGCTGGAGCAGCAGATCGAGCGCGAGCAGTTCCCCAAGGAGCTGGAGGAGAAGTACGTCGGCTTCATCAAGGAGCAGCTCTCGCCGCGCTATGCCGAGTTCATCGGCAAGGAGATCCAGACCGCCTACCTGGAAAGTTATAGCGAGTACGGCCAGAACATCTTCGACCGCTACGTCACTTACGCCGACTACTGGATCCAGGACCAGGAGTACCGCGACACCGACACCGGCGAGGTCTTCGACCGCGCGGCACTGAACGCCGAGCTCGAGAAGATCGAGAAGCCCGCGGGCATCTCCAACCCCAAGGACTTCCGCAACGAGATCGTCAACTTCGTGCTGCGCGCACGCGCCAACAACGCGGGCAAGAACCCGCTGTGGACGAGCTACGAGAAGCTGCGCACCGTCATCGAGAAGAAGATGTTCTCCAACACCGAGGAGCTGTTGCCCGTCATCAGCTTCAACGCCAAGGCCAGCGCCGAGGACGCCAAGAAGCACGAGAACTTCGTGCAGCGCATGGTGGACAAGGGCTACACGGCCAAGCAGGTGCGGCTGTTGTGCGAGTGGTACTTGCGCGTTCGCAAGAGCTCTTGATGGCCACGCCGATGGACACAGCCACAGAGACACAGAGGCACAGAGACATGGGACTCTGTGAACCGGTGCGCCGTCTCTGTGCCTCTGTGTCTCTGTGGCCTTGTTTGGATTGAGTCTGCATGTCGCTCCAGCAAATCATCGACCGCCGGCTGTCGGGCAAGAACAAGTCCATCGGCAACCGCGAGCGCTTCCTGCGCCGGCACAAGGACCAGATCCGCGAGGCCGTGAAGCGCGCGGTGGATGGCCGCGGCATCCGCGACATGGAGCGCGGCGAGGACGTGCACATCCCGAAGAAGGACCTCTCCGAGCCCGTCTTCGGCCACGGCGACGGCGGCGTGCGCGAAGTGGTGCGCCCCGGCAACCAGGAGTACGTGAAGGGTGACCGCATCGCCAAGCCCAAGGGCGGGCAGGGCGGTGGAGGCGGCGGCGGGCAAGCGAGCGACCAGGGCGAGGGGGACGACGACTTCGTCTTCCACCTCACCAAGGAAGAGTTCATGCAGGTCTTCTTCGACGACCTGGCCCTGCCCAACCTCGCCCGCACCACGCTCGCCGACACGCCCGAATGGAAGAGCCAGCGCGCCGGCTTCGTCTCCGACGGCACGCCCACCAACCTGCACGTCGTGCGCTCCATGCGCGGGGCCTTGGGCCGGCGCATTGCGCTGGGCATGGACAAGCGGCGCGAGCTGCACGAGCTCGAAGCCCGCGAGCAGGAGCTGCTCAAGGAAGACCGGCCCGAAACCCCGCGCCTGCTCGCCGAAACGCGCGAGCGCATCAACCACCTGCGGGCGCGCCTCGAGGCCATCCCCTTCCTCGACCCCATCGACCTGCGCTTTCGTGCCCGCGTGCGCATCCCGGTGCCCACCACGCGCGCCGTCATGTTCTGCCTGATGGACGTGTCGGGCTCCATGGACGAAGGCCGCAAGGAACTCGCCAAGCGCTTCTTCATCCTGCTGTACCTGTTCCTGACGCGGCACTACGAGAAGATCGACGTCGTCTTCATCCGCCACCACACGCAGGCGCAGGAGGTGGATGAGCAGAACTTCTTCCACGCGACGGAGACCGGCGGCACGGTCGTGTCCAGCGCACTGGTGCTGATGGAGCAGATCATCAAGGCGCGCTACTCGCCCACCGAGTGGAACATCTACGGCGCCCAGGCGAGCGACGGCGACAACTGGCACCACGACAGCGGCCGCTGCCGCGAGCTGCTGGCCGACAAGATCCTGCCGCTGTGCCGCTACTTCGCCTACGTGCAGGTCGCCGAGCCCGAGCAGAACCTGTGGGAGGAGTACGAGAAGCTGTCCGAGGACGTGCCCCACTTCGCGATGCGCAAGGCGGTCGAGGCCTCGCAGATCTACCCGGTCTTCCGCGACCTGTTCAAGAAGGAGGGGGCTGCCGCATGAGTTCCCTTGAAGATCGACGCCACCCCGAGCGCGTGGCCAAGCCACCGCCCGGCATGCCCGAGCGCCGCCAGCGCGACCCGCTGCGCCAGATGCTGCCGCTGCTGCACCGGCCGAGCCAGCCCCTGCCCTCGCCCAACGACTGGACCTTCGAGCTCATCGAGGAGTACCACACCGTCATCAAGCAGACGGCCGAGCGCTTCGGCCTGGACACCTACGCCAACCAGCTGGAGGTCATCACCGCCGAGCAGATGATGGATGCCTACGCGTCGGTCGGCATGCCGGTGAACTACCGGCACTGGAGCTATGGCAAGGAATTCATCGCCACCGAGCGCAGCTACAAGCGCGGCCAGATGGGCCTGGCCTACGAAATCGTCATCAACTCCGACCCCTGCATCGCCTACCTCATGGAGGAGAACACGCTGGCGATGCAGGCCCTCGTCATCGCGCACGCCTGCTACGGGCATAACTCCTTCTTCAAGGGCAACTACCTGTTCCGCATGTGGACGGATGCATCGAGCATCATCGACTACCTCGTCTACGCCAAGAACTACGTGGCCGACTGCGAGGAGCGCTACGGGCTGGACGCCGTGGAGACCCTGCTGGACAGTTGCCACGCGCTGATGAACCACGGCGTGGACCGCTACCGCCGGCCGGCCAAGCTGTCGCTCGCCGAGGAGCGCGCGCGCCTGAAGGACCGCGAGCACCACGCGCAGATGCAGGTCAACGACCTCTGGCGCACGCTGCCCCGGCGGCCCGACCGGCCGGACGAGGCCGCCGAGAGCCGGCGCTTCCCCGAGGAGCCGCAGGAGAACCTGCTGTACTTCATCGAGAAGAACGCGCCGCTGCTGGAGCCCTGGCAGCGCGAGGTCGTGCGCATCGTGCGCAAGATCGCGCAGTACTTCTACCCGCAGCGCCAGACCCAGGTCATGAACGAAGGCTGGGCCACGTTCTGGCACCACCGGCTGCTCAACCAGATGTACGACGACGGCTACCTGAGCGACGGCATGATGATCGAGTGGCTCAAGTCCCACACCAACGTCGTCTACCAGCACCCCGGCGCCAACCTCAACCCCTATGCGCTGGGCTTTGCGATGTACACCGACATCAAGCGCATCTGCGAGGCGCCGACCGACGAGGACCGCGCCTGGTTCCCCGACATCGCCGGCAGCGACTGGCTGCCCACGCTCGACCATGCCATGCGCAACTTCAAGGACGAGAGCTTCATCGGCCAGTACCTGAGCCCGAAGATCATGCGCGACTTCCGCCTCTTCGCCATCCTCGACGACGAGGCCAAGAGCGAGTACGAGATCTCCGCCATCCACGACGAAGGCGGCTACCGCCACCTGCGCCAGGCGCTGTCCCGCCAGTACGACCTCTCCGCGCGCGAGCCCAACATCCAGGTCTGGAACGTCAACCTGCGCGGCGACCGCTCCCTCACCTTGCGCCACGTGCAGCACCTCAACCGCCCGCTGCACGACAGCGCGCAGGAAGTGCTGCGCCACGTCGGCCGCCTCTGGGGCTTTGCCGTGAACCTGGAAAGCGTCAACAGCCGCGGCGACGTGACGCGGCGCTGGAACGTGCCGGCGCAGGCGCTCTGAGGCGGCGGGCTCAGCTCGCCAGCTTCAACCCGACGATGCCCGCCACGATCAGCCCGAGGCTCACCAGGCGCCCCACCGTCGCAGGCTCTTCGAACAGCACCATGCCGAGTGCGGCCGTGCCCACCGCGCCCACGCCCACCCACACCGCGTAGGCCGTGCCCACGGGCAGCGTCTTCATGGCCACGCCCAGCAGCCCCACGCTGGCCACCATCGCCGCCACGGTGGCGACGGTCGGCACAGGCCGCGTGAAGCCTTCGGTGTACTTCAGGCCGATCGCCCAGCCCACTTCCAGCAGCCCCGCAACAACGAGCAACAGCCAAGCCATGGTTCCAGCACCTCGTGACGACAGGCCTGGGATTGTGCCGGCGGCCTCAGGCGTAGGTCCGGATCTCGATCAGGTGCTGGTTGGGGTCGTTGAAGTACAGCGTCGGCGCCGCGCCCCGCGCACCGACCTCACTGCCCGGCCCGGTGTTGCGGCCTACGGCGTCAAACGTCGGCCCGAAGCCGAGGCCCGCGGCGCGGACGCGCTCGAAGATGGCATCGAACTCCGCCGGCGTCACCGCAAACGCGTAGTGCTCCATGCCGGGCGTTCCCCACGGCGCGAGCTGCAACTGGCAGCCCGGCCCGGCCTTGATGACGGTGAACGGCCCGTCCTGGCCGGCCCGCGTGAAACCCATCAGGTCGACGTAGAAGCGCACGCTGGCGTCCAGGTCGTTGACCTTGAGGATGAGGTGGTCGAGGGTGGCCATGGGCGAGTTCCTGTCAGGGGACCCAGTGAACCGCAGATGCCGCGTCACGGCAAGACCCGGCACACCGGGTCGAGCTCAGGGCAACTGGCCCTCCACCAGCGCACCCCGCCCGGGCGGCAGCAGGGCGAGTGCGCGCGACCCGTCCACCCGCCGCAGCCAGCCACGGTCGAGCATGGCCTGCAGCCAGGCCACGGCCAGCGGGCCGGCGAAGTGGTCGCGGCGCTCTGACCAGTCGACGCAGTCGTAGAGCGGGCGCTCGCCGGAGCGCATGCGCTCAGACGGGTGGTCAGGCATCAACTCCACAAGGGCCGCACGCCCGGCCTCGGTGACGCCGTAGGCGCCTTGCGCCGTGGCCTGCACCCAGCCCCGCGCCAGCAGCATGTCGCGCCACTGCACGCCCAGCTCGCCGGCCAGGTGGCCGTAGCAGCTGCGGGCGTGGCGCAGGTCGCGCATGCCCGGGCGCTGCCAGCGGCGCAGGTCGGCCGCCGGCCCGCCGGCCTCGCGCGCATCGGCCACGCGCAGCAGCGCCTCCAGCGCGTGGGCCACGTCGCCATCGGCCAGGCCGAAGTAGCGGTGCCGCCCCTGGGGCCGCACACGCGCCAGGCCTTCGTCCACCAGCAGCTTGAGGTGGGCCGACATGGTCGGCGCCGTCACGCCGGCGTGCGCTGCCAACTCGCCAGCGGTGTACAGCCGCCCGTCCAGCAGCCGCGCCAGCACGCGGGCGCGCGTCGCGTCGGCAATCGCTGCGGCGATGCGGGCCAGGCGCGGCTCGGCAGTGGTCATGGCGGCACCTGCGCACGCTCGTGCAGGCCGTAGTCGCGCACGACATGGGCCACCCGCAGGCGGTAGTCGTGGAAGAGCCCGCCACGGCCCGCCGCCTGGGCGTCGCGGTGGCGGCCCATCTCGCGCCAGCCACGCACGGCGGCCTCGTCGCGCCAGAAAGAGAGCGACAGCAGCCGCGCCGGGTCCGCCAGGCTCTGGAAGCGCTCCACCGAGATGAAGCCCTCCATGCGCTCCAGCATCGGCTGGAGTGCCGCGGCATGGTCGACGTAGGCGGCGCGGCCCGCCTCGGTCGGCTGCACCTCGAAGATGACGGCGATCATGGCCGCACATCCTCGCAGAAGGTGCGCTGCTCGCGCCGGATGAAGCGCTGGGTGCGCGCGAACTCGAAGTTCGCCTGCGCCTCGGGATCGGTCCTGAGCCGCGCGCGGTAGGCCTCGTAGTCGGCCAGCGAGTCGAAGCCGACCAGCCCCCAGGCTTCGTCGTTGCTGCCCTCCCACGGCAGCCAGTAGCCCAGCAACCGCCCGCCCAGGCGGGGAATGATGCGGTGCCAGTGCTCGGCGTAGGTGCGGAAGGCTTCGCGCTGGAACGGGTCCAGCTCGTAGCGGATGAAACAGGTGATGGCGGGCATGCAGGGCTCCGTGGGAATGACGGTGCCCACTGTGCGCCGCCGCCCCGGGGCAACGCTTAGGCGCGCAACGAAGCGTGCGTCACAGCGGCGCCACCGGGATGCACAGCTCGCAGTCGAACAGGCCCGTCTTGAAGTCGAACTTCGACCCAGGCCCGTAGTGTTCGAAGCAGGGTCGCGCATCCAGCTGCAGCCCGCTGCCGGGCAGCCAGCGGCCCATGAGCTGGCGCCAGGCGGCGCCGATCTCGGCGGCCGTGCCCTCGAACTTCAGCGCGGCGTAGCGGCCGCCCGGTAGCTCCGTGACCAGCGCCGCGCCGTTGGGCACCCAGTCGTCGGGCACGGCCACGCCGCAGTCGTAGCGGCATTGCTCGGGCGGCACGAGGCTGGGGTCGTCGTGGCTGATGCCGAAGCGCGCCACGGCACCCAGGTTCTGCGTGGCCAGCCACGGGTTGAAGGTCTCGGCCCAGAAGCGGCCCAGGGCCGGGCCGTAAGGGCCCTGGTAGCGCACATAGCCCATGCGCACGGGCGGGCGGTCGATGAGGTGGACGATCACGGGATGGCCTTCGTCGGGGTTGCGGAAGGCCTCATCGTCGCGAGCCGCCGCCTGCTGGACCTGATGCAGATTGCTGTCGGCATGATCCAGATTGCGCCACTGGCTGGGCGACAGACCGAAGTGCGCCTTGAACGCCCGCGAGAAGGCCTCGGCCGAGCCATAGCCCACGCCCAGCGCAATGCTCAGCACGGTGGACGCCGGCTCGCCCCGCAGGCGCTGCGCACCGCGCTCCAGCCGCCGGCGCGCGAGGTAGCCGCCCAGCGTCTGGCCCGTCCAGGCCAGGAACAGCCGGTGGAAGTGAAACGGCGAGAAGTGCGCGACGCCGGCCAGCGCCTGCAGGTCCAGCGGCGCGTCCAGGTGACGGTCGATGTAGGCCTGCACGCGGTGCATGCGGGCCTCGTACTGGCGCCGGCTCGCGTTGGGGGTATTCATGACCAGGCGCGCACCAGCAGGCCCAGGGCTTGCGCCGTCACGGCCGACAGCGTGTCCGTGGCGGCCGGCGAGTCCGACTGCAGCGCCACGACCACCCAGGGCGCGCGGCCGCCCGGCGGGAACACCAGCCCCACGTCGTTGACCGCGCCGCGCGCGCCGGTGCCGGTCTTGTCCAGCACGCGCCAGCCGGCAGGCACGCCGGCGTGGAGCCGCTTCAGGCCGGTGGTGGAGGCCTGCATGTCGGCCCACAGCCGCGCCTGGCTGGCGCGCGTGAGGCCCGGGCCGAGCAGCAGGTGCTGCAGCGTGCGGGCGAAGGCGCGCGGCGTGCTCGTGTCGCGCGGGTCACCCGGCGCGTTCTCGTTGAGTTCGGTCTCCCAACGGTCCAGTCGCGTGACGTCGTCGCCCTGCGCGCGCAACCAGGCGGTGAAGCCCGCCGGGGTGTCGCAGCAGCGGCGCAGCAGCAGGTTGGCGCACGGGTTGTCGCTCTCGACGAGGATGCCTCGCACCAGGTCGGCCAGCGTGGCCCGGCCCTGCGGCAGCAGGCGGTCGAAGGCCGGCGAATGGCTGACACGGTCCGACGGCTGCAGCACGACCTCGTCATCCCAGCGCCAGCGCTGCGCGTCCACGCCCTGCGCCACGCGCGCGGCGAGCAGCGCCTTGAAGGTGGAGGCCGTGGCGAAGCGCTCGTCCGCCCGGTGGGCCCAGGTGCGGCCGGTGCCGGTGTCCAGCGCGAAGAAGCCCAACCGGCCGCCCACGCGGCGCTCCAGCGCCAGCAGGTCCGCCCGGGTGGCGTCGGGGGCAGCGAGGGACAGGGCAGGCAAGGCTGCCGGCAGGGCGAGGAGGGCACGTCGATGCATGCCGGGATTCTGGTGCAGCCACGCCTGCCCCGCGGTCGTGCACCGCCACCCCGTGCTGGTGCATCGGTTCGGCGGAGCCGTCTAAAAACTGACCAACCCGTCAGACTCGCGCAACACCTGGCCGCCTGACGCCCGGCACGGCGCAGCCGCGTCCGCACAATCGCCGCCGGCCCTGCAGTTGGGGCCGATTTTTTTGGAGTCGCTGTCGATGTACGCCCCCCGTTTGACCCTGCTGACCCTGGCGCTTGCCGCCGCCCTGCCGGCCCTCGCCCAGGAAGCCGCCAAGGACCGCAGCCAGCTCGATACCGTCGTCATCACGGCCGAGCGCCGTGCCGAGAACATCCAGGACGTGCCCAATGCCGTCAGCAAGATCAGCGGCGACAAGCTCGACGTGCTCGCCTCCGGCGGCCAGGACGTGCGCTTCCTGTCGGGCCGGGTGCCGAGCCTGAACATCGAGTCGAGCTTCGGCCGCGCCTTCCCGCGCTTTTACCTGCGTGGCTACGGCAACACCGACTTCCGCCTGAACGCCTCGCAGCCGGTCAGCGTCATCGTCGACGACGTGATCCAGGAGAACCCCATCCTGAAGGGCTTCCCCATCTTCGACACCGCCGCGGTGGAAGTCGTCGCCGGCCCGCAGGGCACGCTGTTCGGCCGCAACACGCCGGCCGGCGTCGTCAAGTTCGACTCCGTCAAGCCCAGCCAGAAGCAGGACGGCTACGCCAGCGTCACGGTCGGCAACTACGGCACCTTGAACCTCGAAGGCGCGGCCAACCTGCCGCTGTCGGGCGACTGGGCCGCACGCATCTCCGCGCAGAGCCAGCGCCGCAGCGACTGGGTGGACAACACCGCCGCTGGGGCCGCCACGCCCAAGACCGAGGGCTACCGCGACACCGCCGTGCGCGCGCAAGTGCTGTACGAGCCGCACAAGCAGTTCAGCGCCCTGGCCAACCTGCACGTGCGTGACCTCGACGGCAGCCCGCGCCTGTTCCGCGCCAACGCCATCAAGCGCGGCACCAACGACCTGGCCGACGGCTTCAGCACCGACGCCGTCGCCTTCAACGGCGTCAACGAGCAGACCCTCAAGCAGACCGGCGGCAGCCTGCGCCTGAAGTGGTCGCTGCCCGAGCTCAACATCTACTCGATCACGGGCTACGAGCACGTGAAGCCGCTGTCCCGCGGCGACATCGACGGCGGCGTGCCTGGCCAGGCCGGCGTGCCCTTCCAGTCCGAGACCGGCAGCGCCATGAACGGCCACCGCCAGCTCACGCAGGAAGTGCGCCTGGAGTCCAACACCAGCGGCCCGCTGAGCTGGCAGGCCGGCGTGTACCTCTTCGACGAGAAGTACACGATCGACAACATCACCTACAACACGACGACCCACGCCGACATCGACCACATCTACACCGCGCAGACCAACAAGGCCTGGGCGGCGTTCGGTTCGGTCAACTACGCCGTCAGCAACGAGCTCAAGCTGCGCGCCGGCCTGCGCTACACCAAGGACAAGAAGGACCTCTCCACCACCCACGCGGGCACGGGTCTCTTCAACACCTCGGCCGGCACCACGGCCAGCACGGACGACGGCAAGTGGAGCGGCGACCTGTCGGCCACCTACAAGCTCGACAACACCACCAACCTCTACGCCCGCTACGCCAACGGCTTCCGCGCCTCGTCGATGCAGAACGCCTCGGCCTTCGCCGGCCAGTCGCAGGCCGGCCCGGAGAGCGTCAACTCCTACGAGATCGGTTTCAAGAGCGAACTGCTCAAGCGCACGCTGCGCCTGTCGGGCTCGGTCTTCACCTACACCGTCAAGGACCTGCAGCTCACCGCCGTGGGCGGCAGCAGCAACGCCACCCGCCTGCTCAACGCCAAGAAGGCCACGGGCAACGGCGCCGAACTCAACCTCGAGGCCCTCATCACGCCGGACTTCCTGGTGACCTTCGGCGGCTCGCTGAACAACACCAAGATCAAGGACGCGGCGCTCGGCGTGCCCCCGGGCGGCTCGCTGCGTGTCGGCACCGCCTTCCCGACGGTCAAGGACCCGATCGTCAACGGCAACGCGCTGGTGGACGGCAACGCCCTGCCCAACGCGCCAAAGTGGACCGCCAACCTGACCGCCCGCTACAGCATCCCGCTGGCCAGCGGCGACGAGGTCTACGTCTACACCGACTGGGCCTACCGCTCCAAGGTCAACTTCTTCCTGTACGAGGCCACCGAGTTCACCGGCAAGGCCCTCACCGAAGGCGGCCTGCGCGTGGGTTACCTGTGGGGCAATGGCAAGTACGAAGCCGCCGGCTTCGTGCGCAACATCACCAACCAGGTCCGCGTGACCGGCGCCATCGACTTCAACAACCTGACCGGCTTCATCAACGAGCCGCGCAGCTACGGCGTGCAGTTCAAGGCGATGTTCTGAAGCCCCTCGGCCAACCCGCCCGCTGAACCCGGGCCGGGCCGGTCGGTCCCCCGAGGGGGCGGCAATCCTTGCCGGTTCGACCGGCAAGGACATCGCCAGTGCGTGCCGGCTTGGCGAACTGGCGTCGGACACAAGCAGCCCCTTCGCTCGTACAGCGAACGCCGCCCTCGGGCGGCGTTTTTCATGGCGCGGACACTCATTCGGGGGGGCTGGCCTGCGGCACGTGGCCCTCTTGGCGGCTGGTTACGGCGTATCCAAGGGTCATCCACGCTCACGCTGAACTGCCATGCACCACACCATCCGCCGACTTCTCGCCCCGGTTACGCTTGCCGTGGCTGCCTTTGCGGTAGCACCCGCACAGGCCGCCCTCGTGACCCTTCGCATCCAGGGCCTCTACACCGCCACGAACAGCCAAGCCACGCTGAACTCGGCAGCTGCCAACGCCCTGGCGAATGTCGTCAACGGCGGCACCAGCTGGAACCAGCTGCGCGACGTGCCCCTCACTCTGGCACTGGACATCGACGACCAGATGACGCGCACCCAACAGGCGTCAAACGTCTGGCTGTGGAGCTTCGACACCGTCCATGCCCTGCGCATCGACCTGGGCAACGCCCACTTCGAAACCGCTGCCGCTCCTGGCGCGAGCCTGGGTTACGTCAGCGTGGGCGCCACGTCGGTGGACGTCGCGCCGGATCTCAGCAGCGGGATGCTGCTGCGCCTGGGCCAGCCCTGGACGCGCAGCGGCACGCCCGCTGCCTACAGCTTCCCCGGCGCCACGCCCCAGGTGTCGGGCCAGGGCCTGTATGAGCACCATTTCCGCACGGCACAGGACTTCAACGCCGGCAACCGCGTACTCGACTTCTGGGGCACCCTGGCCAGTACCGACGCCTTGACGGGCGGCCTGCCCACAGGCCGCTGGCGCCTGACCGACTTCGAAGTCACGCCGCTGAACACCGGGCCTGTGAGCAGCGTGCCCGAGCCCTCGACGCTGAGCCTGTTCGTGCTGGCCATCGCCGCGCTCATGACGCTGCGTCGACGCTGACCTTGACCCGCGTCGACGGCACTCAGCCCTTGGGCACGCGCCAGATGGCGCAGAGCTTGTTGCCGTCGGGGTCGCGCACATAGCTCAGGTGCATGGCGCCGAGCGCGCCTTCACGCAGGCCCGGCGG
This sequence comes from Roseateles sp., assembly GCA_016790285.1. GTDB lineage: Bacteria > Pseudomonadota > Gammaproteobacteria > Burkholderiales > Burkholderiaceae_C > Pelomonas. The sequence goes on from JAEUPJ010000022.1 coordinate 75,200, forward strand.
CTCTTCGATGGACGCACCGCCATGGGCCACGGCCACGTCGTGGAAGGTCTTCACCTGTTCGGCCGACTCGCACTTGAAGCCGATGGTGCCGCCATTGGCATGGCAGGCCGGCTCGCCGTTGATGGGCTGGCTGATGCCGAAGGTGTTGCCGGCATGCCGGTAGAACACGCGCTGGTGGCCGGACGGCGCCGTGTTGCTGACGCCTGCGGGTGCGCCGAGCACGGCCAGCACCGCGTCGTAGAAGCGCTTGCTGCGCTCGATGTCGTTGCTGCCGACCATGATGTGGTTGAACATCGTCTGTCTCTTTGTGGAAGTGGGGAACGCGCCATTGTGGACAAGCGAGCGGGCCGCGGTGCGGTCGGCAGGCATGCCGCGCCAGCTCAGCGAAAGATCTTGCCCGGGTTCAGGATGCCCAGCGGGTCCAGGGCCGCCTTGACCGCGCGCATCATCGCCACGGCTTCTTCGCCAGTCTCGTCGAGCAGGAAGCCCTGCTTGTGCAGCCCGATGCCGTGCTCGCCCGTGCAGGTGCCCTCCAGCGCGATCGCCCGCGCCACCATCTGCGCGCTCAGCCGCTCGGCAGTCGCCAGCTCCTCGGGTTGGTTGGGGTCCAGCAGGTAGGCGAGGTGGAAGTTGCCATCGCCGACATGCCCGACGATGAAGTAGGGCAGCCCGGCCGCCTCGACCTCGGCGATGGACGCGTTGATGTTCTCAGCCAGGCGCGAGATGGGCACACAGGTGTCGGTCGTCACGGCGCGGCAGCCGGGGCGCATCTGCAGGCCGGACAGGTAGGCATGGTGGCGGGCCGTCCACAGCCGCGTGCGGGCCTCGGGCGTCGTGGCCCACTCGAAAGCCTCGCCGCCAAAGTCCGCCGCCACGTCCTGCACGACGGTGGCCTGCTCGGCCACGCCGGCCTCGCTGCCGTGGAACTCCATCAGCAGCATCGGCGCTTCCTTCAGGCCGAGCTTGTCGTGGGCATTGACGGCCTTGATGGCATTCGCGTCCAGCAGCTCGCAGCGCGCAATCGGCACGCCGAGCTGGATGACCTGCATGGCCGTGCGCACGGCGGCATCGATGCTCGGGAAGAAGCACACCGCTGCCGACACCGCTTCGGGCAGCGGGTGCACCTTCACCGTCAGCTCAGTGATGACGCCCAGCGTGCCTTCGCTGCCGATCAGCAGTCGCGTCAGGTCGTAACCCGCGCTGCTCTTCTTCGCGCGTGACCCGGTGCGCACGATCTCGCCGTTCGCGTTGACGAAGCGCAGGCCCAGCACGTTCTCGCGCATGGTGCCGTAGCGCACGGCGTTCGTGCCGCTGGCCCGTGTGGCCGCCATGCCGCCCAGGCTCGCATCGGCGCCGGGGTCGATGGGAAAGAACAGGCCCTCGTGCTTGAGTGCCTCGTTGAGCTGCTTGCGCGTGACGCCGGGTTGCACCGTCACGGTCAGGTCCTCGGCATCGATGCGCAGCACGCGGTTCATGCGCGACACATCCAGGCTGATGCCGCCGCGCACGGCCAGCAGATGGCCCTCCAGCGACGAGCCCGCGCCGTAGGGAATGACCGGCACCCGGTGCGCCGCGCACAGGGCCACCACGCGCGCCACCTCGGCCTCGGTGTCCGCAAACACCACGGCCTGGGGCGGCGGCACGTCGAACACCGATTCGTCGCGGCCATGCTGCTCGCGCACGGCCAGGGCGGTCGCGCAGCGGGTGCCGAACTCGGCCTGCAGCGCGGCCAGCAAGGCATCCGGCAGCGGCGCGGCCACGGCGTCCAGGGAGGCGGGCGCATTCATCCAGGGTCTCCTGATCCAGATCAGGCGATTGTGTTGCACCGGGCCGCCCACAATGCCAGCATGGGCCTGCATCCGCACGCGGCGCCCGTGCACAAGCCAGGCTTTCACCGCAGCGGCCGGCGCCACTGAGCGCAGTTGCCGACAATGCCGGTCTCGCAACCCCTTGCAGACCGCCACATGGGCAACCGCCTCTCCCAGATCGCCACCCGCACGGGTGACGACGGCACCACCGGCCTCTCCGACGGCAGCCGCGTGCCCAAGACCCACCTGCGCGTGCAGGCCATGGGCGATGTCGACGAGCTCAATTCCAACCTCGGCGTGCTGCTGGCCGAGCCGCTGCCTGACGACGTGCGCGACCTGCTCGTGACCATCCAGCACGAACTCTTCAACCTCGGCGGCGAGCTCTCCTGGCCCGGTGGCACGTTGCTGAAGGACGCCGCCGTGCTGCGCCTGGACGAGGCGCTGGCGCACTACAACGAGCAGCTGCCGCGCCTGAAGGAGTTCATCCTGCCGGCCGGCACGCGCAGCGCGGCCATCGCCCACGTCTGCCGCACCGTGGCGCGCCGCGCCGAGCGGGCGGTGCTGAGCGTGGCGGCTGCCGAGCCGATCAACGCCGCGCCGCGCCAGTACCTCAACCGGCTGTCCGACCTGCTCTTCGTGCTGGCCCGCGTGCTCAACCGCGCCAACCTGGACGGCCTGGGTGGTGACGATGTCTACTGGCAGAGCGAGCGCATGAAGCGCCTGGACGCCGCCGAGAACTGAAAGCCAGCACCCTCATGAACATCACCGGCCAATGCCACTGCGGGGCCATCCGCTTCACTGCCCTCATCGACCCGGACAAGGTCTTCGCCTGCCATTGCAGCGACTGCCAGGTCATCTCCGGCGGGCCGTTCCGCGCGGTGGTGCCGGTGCCGGTCGAGCAGGTGCAGCTGCAGGGCACGGCCCGGCACTACGTGAAGGTGGCCGCCAGCGGCAACCGCCGCGCGCAGGCCTTCTGCGCCGACTGCGGCACACAGCTCTACGCGACCGAGGCGGACACGCCGCGGGTGCTGAACATCCGCCTGGGCTGCGTCAACGAACGCGCGCAGCTGCCGCCCAAGGGCCAGGTGTGGCGCAGCTCGGCCATGCCGTGGCTGCACGACCTGGACGCCGTGCCCGCCTACACGCGGGGGCGCGACAGCCCGCTCGTCTGAACCCTAGCGCGGGCGCCGCAGCACCCGCCACGCAAGCCACGCCCAGCGCAAGCCGCGCCAGAAGCGGCTGCGCTGCTGCGGCCCGCTGGCCGCGAAGAAGGCAGCACCGCCGCCCGCGGTGGCCAGCACCAGGGGGTTGGACAGCAGGTTGCGCCAGGCATTGATCCGCACGGCCCAGCGGTCGGCACGACCGCCGAGGTCGTCCACCGCCAGCGCGGCCTGCCCGCGCAGCACCTCGGAGGCAAGCAGCAGGTTGGCCTTGCGCTCGGCGCGCGCCACCGGGTCGGCGGGGATCTTCGGGATCATGGGCCGGGCGAGCGCCGCAGCGCGTCGGCATCGGCCTTCAGTTCACCGATGCTGGCCTGGAACAGGCTGGCGGGCTGGTCGATCAGGCCCTTGACCTTCATCACCGCGACAACCGCCGCGGCCACCAGCACCACCGTGCCGCCGCCCAAGGCAAGCAGCCGGTGGCTGTCCCACAGCGCGACGGTGACCAGCAGGATCAGCATCAACAGGCCAAAGCCCGCCAGCAGCGCTGCGAGCACGGCCCACAGCAGCAGGCTGGCGATGCGCTCCTTCTCCTCCTGCGCCTCGATGGCGAACAGCTCCAGGCGGATGCGCCCGAGCGTCATCAGCGAGGCACCCAGGCGCCTCAGCGGCGCGGAGACGGGTTCGGTGTCGTCGCTCAAGGGGTGCCTGGGATCAGCGGCGGCCGATCAGCACACCGAGGGCCAGGCCGACCGCGGCGGCGACGCCGATGGCCTGCCAGGGCTTGGCGTGCACATAGTCGTCGGTGGCGGTGGCGGCGTCCTTGGCGCGCTGGATGGCTTCATGCTGGGCGTCCAGCAGCTTGTCCTTGGCACCCGACAGACGGTCCTGGATGCGGGCGCGCAATGCCTTGACCTCGGTGTCGGCCTTGTTGGTGGTGGCCGTCATCAGCGCGTCGATGTCGTCCATCACGGCGCGGAAGTCGGAGGCCAGCTTTTCCTTGGCTTGGGCGGTGTCACTCATCTCAGGCTCCTCGTACAGGGTCAAACACAGGGCAAGCCTAACCCGATTGAATGCCGACGATATGACCCGCCTCAAATGACGCGGGGTTGTCCTACAAATGGCTACAAAGCCGCCACCGCCTGGCGCAGCCGTTGGGCGTAGGCCTGCCGCAAGGCCTCGGGTGCGAGCACTTGCACCTGCCCGGCGTGGCGCAGCAGGTCCATCAGCAGTTCGGTGTCGTCCACATAGGGCAGGCGCAGCCGCCAGCGGCCATCGGGCAGGAAGTCGCTGCGCTGCGCCGGGTGCCACTCCTCGCGCGAGACCCAGGCCGCGGCTTCGGCGCTGAACACCAGCTCCGCCTCGCGCGGCGTGCCACCGGCGAAGATGCCGTAGCCCTGGTCCAGCTCGGCCTCCAGCTCGGCCAGCGGCACGGCCTTGGCATCCGCCTCCAGCAGCGTGGCCGCCTCGATGCCGTCCAGCGCGAAGCGGCGGTAGCCGTCGCTCGCATGGCACCAGGCATCCAGGTACCAGGCGTGGCGGTGGTGCACCAGGCGCTGGGGCGACACCTCGCGCTCGCTGCCGGCCCCGTCGCGCTTCTTGCGGTAGCGGATCGCCAGGCGCTTGCGCTTGACCACGGCACTGCCCACGGTCTCGAAGCTGTCGCTGGCCATGCGCCGGCGCGCCGTGCCGATGAGCTTCACGCGCCGGCGTAGTTCGTCGGCCTCGGCGGCATCCACGCCCAGCATGCCGGTGATCTTGTCGAACATCGGCTGCAGGTGGCGGCCCACCACGCCCTGCTCGTCCAGCCCGGCGAGCATCTGCTGCATGGTCAGCAGCGCGTGCAGCTCGGCCTCGTTGAACCACACGCCCGGCAGCTCGTGCTTGCCGCCGCGCCACTGCTGGCCGAAGCGGTAGCCGTTCTCGCCGGCGTCGTACTCGATGGGGGCGTCCAGCCGCTCGCGCAGGTAGGCCAGGTCGCGCTTGAGCGTGGCGGGCGACACCTCCAGCGCCTCCAGCAGCGTCGCGAACGACACGCAACCCCGGGAGCGGATCAGGTGCTCGATCTTGTAGAAGCGCTCAGTGCGGTCCATGCTGAATAAATCCACAGTGTTTTCGGGGTGGATCATCTCATGAGCGACCTGGCTCACAGACTGCTTGCAAGGCCCGCGACTTTCTCGGCGTGCCTCTCACTCAGGAGCCCGACATGCAAGCCGTCTTCAACGCCACCCAAGCCGCCACCCGCCCCGCCCTCGTCCAGTTCGACCTGGACATGGACGCCGCCCCGGCGCCCATCAGCGCCCACGAGCGAACCGGCCTGGCCCTGGGCCGCGACTACGCGCTGCACGGCATCACGCCACCCATCGCCCACCTCTACCCCCAGTCGCCCCTGCAGCGCGGCTGGCTGGCGGCCCGCGGCCGCCCGGTGCGCACGCCGGCCAGCCCGCAGGTCGAGCTCTGGCTGGCGCTGCGCACCCACGCCTGGGCCCGCGGCCGCAGCTTCGAGGACATCCAGCTCACGCCGCACCACCTCGCCCAACTCGACACCACCCACTGCCCCATCACCCGCGAACTGCTGGGTGACGACAACCGCAGCATCGACCGCGTGCGCGACGACGCCGGCTATGCCGCGGGCAACCTCGCCGTCATGAGCCACCGCGCCAACCAGGCCAAGGGCAGCCGCGGCCACCAGGCGCTGGTGGACATGGCCGCCAGCTGCGCCGCCGGCCCCATCACGCGCATTGGAGGCCTGACCGAAGCCGACTGGCAACGCGCAGCCGTCCTCACGAGCTTTGTCACGCCGCTGAGCCACGAGCAGGCCGCGCAGATTCCGCTGCGCGTGCTGCCGCCCAACCGGCTGCGCCTGTTCAACCCCATCCAGGCCCTGCAGGCCTTCGTGACGCGCCAGCTCGCCACGCCCGGCTGGAGCGCCCGGCTGAGCCGCCTGGAGGCCCTGCTGCCCACCGACGCCCTGCGGACCGACTTCAACCGCTTCCTGCTGGCCCTCGCCCCGCGCGTGCTGGCCGCCGCCGAACTGCAGGAGCCGCATGAAATCCGCTGGGCGCTGGAAGACGCCTGGGCCCTGCCGCTGGTGCAAAAGCGCTGGGCGCGTTTCGCGCTGCAGCTGGCGCCCGAGCAGGCCGAAGCCCTGGTGGAGCGCGCCGCGGCCAAGAAGCTCAGCCCCGTGCATGTGCAACGCCACGACGACGGCACGGACGGCTGGGCGCTGGCCACCGGCGGCTACGCGGCCTGACCCGCATTCGCGGGGGATGTCATGGCGTGGTCACAGCCCGTCGCCAGAGTCGCGGCCGATCCCGTCAACCCTGGTAAAGACCATGACCAAGACCCTGCTGTCCCTCGCCCTGGCCGCTGCGCTGCCGGCCCACGCCGCCCTCACGTCGGCGGGCGACCTCACCTTCACGTCCTTCAACGCCGATGAAGACGGCTTCGCCATGGTGGCCCTGGCCGACATCGCGCCCAACACCAAGGTCTACTTCACCGACAACGAGTGGAGCGGCACCGCCTTCAACGGTGGCGAGAGCTACTCCTCGTGGCTGTCGGGCGCCGGCACCATCGCGGCCGGCACCGTGATCCGCTTCAGCAAGGTCGACAGCGCCACGCTGCTGGCCGCGTCGGTCGGCAGCTTCGCCCGCGAGACCGTCTCGGGCAGCACCAACTGGGGCATCAGCACCTCCGAAGACACGATCTACGCCTACCTCGGCACCAGCGCCACGGCCCCGACGCTCTTCCTGAGCGCCGTCACCACGGGCACCTTCGGCACGGCCACCGCCGGCTCCCTGGCCAACACCGGCCTGAGCACCGGCAACGGCGCCATCAAGCTGAGCACGGGCTCCGACTACGCCGAGTACAACGGCGTGCGCGCCGGCCAGGCCAGCTTTGCCGACTACAAGCCCCTCGTCAGCAACGTGGCCAACTGGAATGACCTCGGCACCAGCGCCGACGGCACCAACCTCGCGCCCAACACCACGGCGTTTGCCGTGACGGCCGTGCCCGAGCCGCAAACCTACGCGCTGATGCTCAGCGGCCTGATGGCCGTGGGCTTCATGGCCCGCCGCCGCCGCGGCTGAGGCGCGCCGGTTCGAATCCGGCAAAAGCAAGCAAGAGCAAAAGCGAAAGCGCCCCTCGGGGCGCTTTTTTCATGGGCCGGTGCGGCCTCAGACGAGCGAGCGGTGCAGGCGGATCTCTTCGATGCGGGCGCCGCCGACCTCGGTCGTGCGGGCGCTGCCGAGTTCACGCTTGAAGCCGGCCAGCTCGAAGAAACGCAGGGCACGCTCGTTGCGCAGGTAGCACCACAGCGTGGCCTTGGTGCAGCCTTCTTCCTGGAGGCCATCGCGCGTGGCGTCCCACAGGGCCAGGCCCACGCCCTTGTCCCAGTGCACGGGGTCGGCGAACAGCGCCCAGACCTCGCCGGTCGTGGCGGGCGTGCCCTTGTCGCGCGAGCGGTCGAAGCCGGCGAAGCCCATGATCTTGTTGTCGAGGTGGGCGACGATGACCTGCGGCTCGCACAGGTCGATGGCCTCGCGCCAGAAGGCCTGGCGCTTCTGCACCGACATCGCATCCAGCGCGCTGGCGGGCAGCAGGGCCTTGTAGGCATCCTGGCTGGCAGCGACGTGGATCTCGGCGATGGCCTTGGCATCGCGCAGGGTGGCGGGGCGAACCTGGATCACGGACATGGAACTCTTGAGCAATGGCGCAACAACGAAAGCGCGCGATTGTCCTTGCCCATTGCGCCGCGGCCGGGTCTTGACAGAAATTTTTCTGCCCCAACTGCGATCAGCAAGTGAGCGCGCTTCGGGCCTTCACGTGCTCGACCAGGCCGCGGCGCAGCCAGCGCAGCGGCGTGCGCTGCAACTCGGCCAGCAGCGCATGGTCCACGGCCGTCTCGCCCAGGTCCATCGCGAAGCGTCGTGCCACTTCGTGCTGCACCTTCAGCAGCAGCTCGGCGGTCACGCGCGCATCGGCCATCGCCCGGTGGGCGCGGCCCGAGAAGCGCAGGCCGTGGAACTGCGTCATGGCGCCCAGGCCGTGGCTCTTCGCCTCGGGCCACAGCCGCCGCGACAGCAGCACCGTGCAGGCAAACGCATGCGCTGGGTCGGGGTCCAGCCCGGCGCGGGCCATTTCGGCCTGCCAGAAGCCCCGGTCGAACGCTGCGTTATGGGCAACCAGCGGGCAGCCGGCGGTGAAGCGGGCGAGCTCACGCATGACCTGGGCCGAGTCGGGCGCGTCGGCCAGCATCGCGTTGGTGATGCCGGTCAGCGCCTGGATCTGCGGCGGCACCCAGGCGCCGCTGTTCATGAGGCTGCTGAAGGCGTCCACCACCTCACCGCCACGCACCAGTACGGCGGCGATCTCGGTGGCGCGCCCGCCGCTGGTCGGCCCGAGGCCCGTGGTCTCGAAGTCCACGACGGCGATGGTTTCCATGGTCAAGACCTCAGCGGTGGGTGCTTGACGGCGTTCATCGCGAGCTTGCGCTCGACGGCGGCTTCCAGGTCCACGCCGCTGTGGTCGGCGATCTGGAGCAGGTAGAGCAGCACGTCCGACAGCTCCTCGCCGAGATGCTGGCGCTGGTCGTCGCTGAGCTGCTGTGACTGCTCGGGCGTGAGCCACTGGAAGATTTCCAGCAACTCGGCCGCCTCGACCGTCATGGCCATGGCGAGGTTCTTGGGGGTCTGGTAGGGCTGCCAGTCGCGGTCGGCGGCGAACTGGCGCAGGCGGCGCTGCAGCGCGGAGATATCCATGCGGAAAGTGTCCAACGTATTCCAAACGGTATTCAAGATTTCAAAGTGGTGGTCGTAGTAGAGGGCCGCCTGCGCTGTGGACAAGCGCAAAAAGACGAGCCCGCTCAAACACTTGCGGGTCTCACAAGGCTGTGCGCCAGACCCGGGACGGGGGCGTCCGCGTTTGGGCACAACTTGGGCGGAAGGCGTTTTGCTGTGGATATCTCGGCAGTTGTCCCAGCGCCATCCACAGGGTTGCCCTCGGGTGCGCCATCTCGGTGCACGGCAGGGGTTCTAGAGGCCGTCCTCTAGCTTTCAGCGTTGTTTCTTTACGTTGAATCAGGGGAAAAACGAACGACCGTTCGAAAAACCAAGGGCTAGAGTTGCCCTCCCTGAAATTCGAGCGACCGTGCAGTGGTGTCGCCTAGGAGACAACGATGAAACCCTTCCTCACCCGGATCGCTGCCGCATCGGTGGCGCTGTTGGGCAGCCTGCTGGTGGCCGGTTGCGGTGGTGGCGCCACGGCCGACACGACGCCGGCCGTCAAGATCTCGTCCGTCAAGGTGTTCGGCGACTCCATCCAGGACAGCGGCACCTTCGGCTACAAGTTCACCGTCCAGAGCAGCGACAACCTCATCTACGCCGAACGCATTGCCGCCAACTACGGCCAGACGCTGTGCAATTTCTTCGTGTTCACCGGCACCACCTTCGCGGCCAACACCGCCAAGACGGGCTGCACGAACTTCTCCATCGGCGGTGGCCGCATCACCTACACCGGCGCTGGCGCCAGTGCCGCCAACCCGCTGAACATCGGCGTGCAGATGGGCACCTACGCGCAGCTTGGCGGCTACACCGCCAGCGACCTGGTCATCATCGACGGCGGTGGCAATGACGCCGCTGACCTGGTCGGCGCCTACCTGACCATCCCGCGCGACAGCGCCCAGGCCTATTCCGCCCTGCTCGGCACGTTGCTGACGCCCGCCCAGATTGGCGCGGCACTGCAAGGCGGCGCGGCCACCACCGGCCAGATCGGCGCCACCTACATGACGGCCCTGGCCGACAAGTTCGCCGCCCAGATCAAGGCCAGCGTGCTGGACAAGGGTGCCACCCGCGTCGTCGTCATGAACATGCCCGACGTGACCTACACGCCGCGCTTCCAGATGGTGCTGGACGGCATTGCGGCCGCCAGCGGTGGCGGTACGGCCGGCGCCACGGCCCGCGCTCAGTCGCAGGCCCTGTTCCAGGGCTGGATGACGGCCTTCAACACCCAGCTCGCGTCCAAGTTCGCCGGCAACGACAACGTCATCGTCATCGACTTCTACAAGGCCTTCCAGGACCAGGTCGCCACGCCCGCCCAGTTCGGCCTGAGCAACGTCAAGACGCCGGCCTGCCCGGTCAAGGGCCTGGGCAGCGACGGCCTGCCGACCTACGACTTCCCGACTTGCACGGCCACGGCCCTGTCGGCCGCGCCGCCCGCCGGCGCCACCGGTGGTGCCGACTGGTGGAAGAGCTATGCCTTCTCCGACAGCTTCCACCCCACGCCCTACGGCCACCAGCTGACGCAGCAGCTGATCGCCAAGTCCCTGGCCAACAAGGGTTGGCTGTAAGCCGCGGCCCGCATCTCTCGGAGACAACCCATGAAAACCAAGTTCCTCCTCGGTGCCGTCGCCACTGCAGCCGCCCTCCTGGCCACCGGCAGCGCCTTCGCGCAAGCGGCCGGCAGCATCGTCGTCTACGGCGGCGCGGCCCAGATCAACCCGCAGGTCGAGAGCGGTGACCTGACCGCCCCGAGCCTGGCCGGCACCAAGGTCGACGTGAAGAAGGCGACCTCCTTCGTCGGCGGCATCACCTACTACTGGACCGACAACATCAGCATCGACCTGCCGATCGCGGCACCGTTCAAGCACGATGTCATCGGCGCGGGCGCCATCGACGGCGTGGGCAAGCTGGGCACGGTCAAGTCGCTGCCCGTCACGCTGCTGGCCCAGTACCGCTTCGGCGATGCCAACAGCACCTTCCGGCCCTTCGTCGGCGCGGGCGTGACCTACGGCTACTTCTTCAAGCCCAAGGCCACGGCCGTGTTGTCCGGCATCACCGGCGGCACGCCCAGCAACCCCACGACGCTGTCGATGAAGAGCCGTTTCGGCACGACGCTGGAAGTGGGCGCGGCCTACAACGTGACCAAGGACTGGTCCGCGAGCCTGTCGTTCACCAAGACCTTCATCAAGACGACCGGCAGCCTGTCCACCGGCCAGACCATCGAGACCACGCTGGACCCGGTGTCCATCAAGTTCGGCGTCGGCTACCGCTTCTGAGCGAGCTTGCCGCCATCGACCGGGGCCTGCGGGCCCCTTTTTCTTGGCTCGGCGGCACAAAACCCCCTCATCCGCGGGGGTGGAGCGCACCGGGGCAGGCCTGAAGATCACTCTTCTGCCGTTGCTGTGAGGAAGTTCACGATGTCCGCCCTGTCCAAGTCCGTTCTCGCTGCTGGCCTGCTGGGCCTGGCCGTGGCCGCCCAGGCCACGCCGACCGTGACCGTCGTGGCCAACACCGCCGGCGTGACCAATGCGCTGGCCGCCGCCGACGCCTTCGTGCCGGCCAACAGCACGCCGTGGCAGACGACCTCGGCCTGGTGGACCGGCAACGCCGAGACCATCACCTTCCAGCTCGACCAGGCCTACTTCCTGTCCTCGGCCGTCATCACGGCCGACTGGAACGACGTCTACCGCTTCTCGGCCTCGACCGACGGTGTCAACTTCACGCAGCTCTTCACCGTCACCGGCTTGGCCGATCAGCCGGTCAATGCCAACGTGACCTTCGGCCAGGTCACCATGCCGGTGAGCTTTGCGCCCACGGCCCTGGCCTACAGCTACATCCGTGTGCAGGCCATCGCGGGTGACGGCAGCAATGCCATCGGCGAGGTGAGCTTCAGCGGCGTGGCCGCCCCGGTGCCCGAACCCGGCACGCTGGCCTTCATGGCCGCGGGTGTCGGCATCCTCGGCTTCGTCGCCCGCCGCCGCCGCCGCGGCTGATGCGCAGGCGCTGACGGCTGGAAACAGCCGGCCGTCCCGGCCGTCCCGCCTGACCCGCCACTGTCAGGTTCCGCCGCTGCGGGGCGACTCACCGCCCATGAAGCTGCCTGCCCTGACCCTGATCCTCGGCCTGGCCACCCCGCTCGCGGGGGCCCAGCCATGTGCTGCGGCGACCGTGCAGAGCGGTGCCGCCGTGCCACGCGTCGTCGAGCTCTACACCTCCGAGGGTTGCTCGTCCTGCCCGCCGGCGGACCGCTGGCTGGGCGGCCTGAAGGGCCAGCCGGGCGTCATCGCCGCGGCCTTCCATGTGGACTACTGGAACGGCCTGGGGTGGCCGGACCGCTTCTCGAGCCCGGCCTTCACCGAGCGGCAGCGGCAGGGCATCGGCCGCAACGGTGCGCGCTATGCGTACACGCCGCAGCTCGTCGTCAACGGCCGGGACTGGCCCGCCGCCGTGCTGCCCGCGCCTGCGGCCGAGCCCGCCCGCGTGCGCCTGACCTGGCAACGCAGCGCAGCAGGTGAACTCCGGCTTGCGGCCCAGCCCCTGGCCGGCGCCCCTTCACGCATCGTGCTGTGGTGGGCCCGTGTCGAAGACGGCCACGTCAGCCGCGTGCGCGCGGGCGAAAACCGCGGCGAGACGCTCCGCCACGACAGCGTCGTGCGCGACTACGCGCAGCTGCCACTTTGGGACGGCCGCGAACGCGGGGAATGGACGGTGCCCGTGAAGCCTGCCGAACCGGGCCACGCCAGCCGCTGGCTGGCCGTGGCCACCGATGCCGCGACGGGCGCCGTGCTGCAGGCTGTGGAAATCGGCTGCTGACGCGGCCGGCTTCGGGCCGGCACGCAGCCCGGCGCTCAGTCGATGCCCACGACCTTGTGCATCTGCACCGACAGCCGCCACTGCGGATGCTGCATGCAGTAGTCCACCGCGGCCTGGGTGTGTTCGCGGCGCAGCACCGAGTCCATCGGTTGCAGGAAGAAGTGCTGGAAATCCAGGCCGGCGAAGCGTTCCGGGCGGGCCAGCGGCTGCGGGTAGACGAGCTTGAGCTCGTGGCCCGCGGTCAGCACGAGTGGGGCGTCAGCCTTGGGGCTCACGCAGATCCAGTCCAGCCCGGGCGGCGCGGGCTGCGTGCCGTTGGTCTCCACCGCCACCTCGAAGCCGCGTGCGTGCAGGGCGTCGATGAGGGGCGTGTCCAGCTGCAGCAGCGGCTCGCCGCCCGTGCAGACGACGTAGGGCCTGCCACCGCCGGGCCAGGCCCGCGCGATGGTGTCGGCGAGCTCGTCGGCCGTGGCGAACTTGCCGCCGCCCTGGCCGTCGGTGCCGACGAAGTCGGTGTCGCAGAAGGTGCACACGGCGGTGGCGCGGTCCGGTTCGCGGCCGCTCCACAGGTTGCAGCCGGCGAAACGGCAGAACACCGCCGCACGGCCCGCCTGCGCGCCTTCACCCTGCAAGGTGTAGAAGAGTTCCTTGACGCTGTACATGTCAGCCCCTCGTCCGTCGGGTACGCCGGCCGATCCCGCAAGGGGATCGCGCTGTGACTTGGGGCGGCCCGGCGCTCATATCGCGTGTCATACGGGAATCAGTTCCTCGGCATCGGCGCGGCTCACGATGGCGCCGCAGCCGCGCGTCTCGTACAGGTCCACGCGGTCGATCTGCGGCAGCACCGTGCCGCCCTCGCCAAGCACCCACGCGGCGATGCTCGCTGCGTCGCCGTCGGGCAGGCCGGCGATCTCGTAGAGCGGGTGGTGGTCCAGCCGCTTGAAGATCGGGTTGAAGAGCTGCTTGACGTCGCCGAAGTCCACCGTCCAGCCCATGACGGCGTCCAGCGGCGCGGCCAGGTGCAGGCGCAGCGTGAAGGTGTGGCCATGGATGCCGGCCAGCGGGTGGCCGTCTGGCGCGTGGCGCAGGCGAACGGCGCTGTCCAGCGTCATCTCCTTCCAGATGCGGTAGTGCTGGCCGTTGAAGTTGGCGCCGCTGGAGCCGGTCTCGTAGACGGTCACCCAGCTCAGCTCGGGCAGCGCCGGCTTCAGGCGCTGCCACAGCCAGGCGGAGATGTGCTCGCTGGTGGGGTTGGCCAGGCCCGGGATGTCGTTCAGGCAGCGGTAGTTCAGCTCGAAATGCAGCGGCGCCCAGACCTCGTCGAGGTGGTCGTAGTCGATGGCGAGATCGCGCTCGCCCAGGTCGGCGTTCGCGTGCAGGATGACTTCGAAGCCGTGCCCATGCATGCGCCCGCACTGGTGGCCGGCGGGCACGTTGGGCAGCTGGTGCGCGGCCTGGAAGCGGTAGCGCCGCCACACGTGGGCGTGGCCGGCGCCGTCCAGGTCCACGCCGCTGTGCGTGGTGCTCTGCACGCCCACCTGCACGATGCCCGGCACGTCGGTGGCCAGCCGGCTGCGCACCCAGCGCGCCAGGTTCTCGTCGGTGGGCTCGCCGAGGTGGTCGTTCAGCAGCGCGTGGTCCAGCGGTGCGACGGTGTCGGCCATGCGCGAGCGCAGCGCCTGCACCTCACCGCCCTCGAAAGCCGCCCAGCCGGCCGGCAGCGCCGAGCGCACGGTGGCGAAATAGCTGTGGCCATGCAGGCCGTGGCTGCGGTGGGAGGCGGGCAGGGCAGGGATGCGGCAGGCCGATTCGAAGCCCGCCGAGGCGCAGTGCAGGATGTGCAGGGACATGCCGCGATTGTCGCGCCCCGCCTGTGCGGGTGTTGCGCTACATCTTTGCCACCAGGCGGCTGACCTGCTCGGCCTTGCCGTCCATCTGCCGCACCGTGCCCTCGATCTGCTTGTGCGCGGCCAGCATCTCCTTGAGCGGGTCGGCCACCGCCTTGTCCTTGACGTAGTCCCGCGTCTCGTGGGCGGCCTGGCGCAGGATATTGCCCAGGTTGGTGAGCCCCGCGTCGATCATCAGCCGCTCGTCGTCGAGCTTGCGCACCTGCTGGCTGAGCTTGCGCTTGTCCTCCTCGCTGAGCCGCGCGGTGTCCTGCGCAATGATCAGCACCAGCTGCTTGGTCACGTCGGCGATGCTGGCGGCCAGGTTGCTCGCACCCTGCGGGCCGTCCCAGAACATCGTCACCTTGGTCTCGAACGCATCCATCACCTGCTGGCGCGTCTTGACCGCCTGGGTGACGAGCTTCTCGGCCTGCTGGATCTCCACCGACAGCTCCGTGTACCTGTCGCGCAGCTCGCCTTCCCTGCGGCCGGCGCGCACCAGGGCCTCGCGCATGGCGCGCATCTCCTTGTCGTACTTGCGCGTCTTGAGCTTGGCCTCGAGGTCCATGACGGGGTCGGCCAGCCGGGTGATGAGCGGGGCCTCGCGGTTGACGAACTTCTCCAGCCCCTCGAAGCCCTCCTTCAACTGCGCGAGCGCCCGGCCGAGGTCGTCACGGCCGCCATGCGCGCTGCTCATCGCGTTGCGGGCCTTGGCACGCTCGCCCAGGTAGCGCGCGCTGTCGGAGAGTTCACCCATCTCCTTGATGGCCGCGTCGATGCGGCCGTCCATGCGCTTGAGCTGGTCGATCACCCGCGGCTGGGCCGCCTGGATCTGCTTCCAGGTCTGGGCGTCGGCGATCGGGTCGGCTTCCGCGGCCACGAGCTTCCTGCGGTAGACCTCCACCAGCGCCAGGTACTTGTCGCAACCGAGCTTGGACTCCTTGGCCAGCGTGCCGCAGCTTTGCCAGGCCCGCGTGAGCGCCACCTTCAACCGCTCGCAGGCCTCGCCGGCCACCTGCAGCTCCACCACGTCGTCCATCGCTTCCGGGTCCCGCGGGCAGTAGCGCACCCAATCCTCCAGCGCCTTGCCCACGCCGGAGTCCTTCATCGTGACGCCCCGGTGCGCGTCCCACCACTTCTTCGTGAAGGCGGGCCCGCCCAACTTGATCGCGTCCAGGTCCTTCTTGTCCATCCACGGCCTTCCGGCGCCGGTGTGGCGCTTATCGTCTGGCTGAGTGACCGGCGGGGCCGCATCAGTTCCCGCCCCGGCTTGACTTGAAGCTGGCTTGAACTTTTAGGCTCCGTCCCATGAACCTTGCTGACTCGACCTCCACGCCGGGCGACGCCCCGGCCCCGAGGCTGTTCGCCCCGGGGCGCCGTGCCGCCTGTGTCGGCGCCGTCGCGCTGATCTCCATGCTGGCCTTCGAAGCCATTGCGGTGGCCACGGCCATGCCCGCCGTCGCCGCGGCGCTGGACGGGCTGCCGCTGTACGCGCTGGCCTTCGGCGCCACGCTGGCCACGGCCGTGCTCGGCATGACGGCCGCCGGGCAGCTCTGCGACAAGCGCGGCCCCTATCAGGCCTCGCTGGCGGGGCTGGCGGCCTTCCTGGCCGGGTTACTGCTGGCGGGCCTGGCGTCGTCGATGCCGCTGCTGGTGCTCGGGCGCGCCCTGCAGGGCCTGGGCGGGGGTGTGCTCAGCGTGGCGCTGTACGTGGGCGTCGCCAAGGTCGTGCCGCCCGCCCTGCACCCGCAGCTGTTCGCCCTTTTCGCCGGTGCCTGGGTGCTGCCCGGGCTGCTGGGGCCGGCGGTGGCGTCGGGGCTGGTGGCGTGGCTGGGCTGGCGGGCGGTGTTCCTTGTCGTGGCCGCCGCCGTGCCCGTGGCCGCGGCGCTGATGCTCCCCGCGCTGCGCCGGGCGGGCGCGGGCACCGGCGAGCCCCTGCGTTGGGGCGCCATGCGCTGGGCGCTGCTGGCCAGTGCCGGCGCGCTGATGCTGCATGCCGCCAGCCAGCAGCCCGGCGTGCGTGCAGTGGTGCTGTTCGCGGCGGGCCTGGCTGCGGCGGGCGTGGCCGCGCGGCAGCTGCTGCCGGCCGGCACCCTCAGCGCCTCGCGCGGCCTGCCTTCCGTCATCCTGCTGCGCGGCCTCATCGCCGCCGCCTTCGCCAGCGCCGAGGCCTTCCTGCCGCTGCTGCTCACCGGCCAGTTCGGCTGGAGCCTGGGCCAGGCGGGCGTCGCGCTGAGTGCCGGCGCCATCACCTGGAGCATCGGCAGCGCCGTGCAGGCCCGCGTGCAGGCCGAGGCGACGCGCCGTCGGCTGCTGCCCGCCGGGTTCGCGCTGGCGGCGCTCGGCCTGGGTGGGGTCATGACGCCGCTGCTCGCCGCGGGCCTGCCCACGTGGCTGGCGCTGGTGGGCTGGGTCGGCGTGGGGCTGGGCATCGGGTTGTCATTCCCGATGCTGTCGGTGCTGCTGCTCAAGCTCTCGCCAGTGGACGAACAGGGCGCCAACTCCTCGGCCCTGCAGCTGTCGGACGCCCTCACCAGCAGCGCGGCCCTGGGCCTGGCCGGGCTGCTGTTCGACCCCGCCACGCGCCAGGTGCTGCCGGTGCTGCTGCTGTCGTTCACGCTGGCGGCGGCGGCCGCGGCCCTCAGCCCCCGGGCCTGGGGCGCGCACAGCCCGGCGCGCTGACGCGCTGATCAGCCGGGAGCCATGCGGAGCCATGGCGCCCGCCGCGGCGCACTGGCTCCCCTGGGCGATGCGCGGCGCGGGCCATCGGCCGACCATGGCGGCCATTCCCCGCTGACCGGAGACCGCCATGCCCTCGCCCCGACACCCACCCGTTCGCCACGGCTTCACCCTGCTGCTCGCCGTGGCCGCCTTCTGGCTGCTGGCCGATACCACCCAGGCCCAGACACCCCAGCAGCGCCGCCTCGTGCTGGACATCGAGCTCAAACGCCAGGGCCCGGTGCAGCACGGCATCGAGCGGGGTGAACAGTCGCTGACCCAGCGCTGGCAGTTCAGCGCCCTGCTCGGCACCGACGGCTCGCCCTCGACCGCCAACCCGCTGGACCCCGACGACCAGCAGCGCCAGCTCGCCGACGCCCAGCGCCGCACCGCGGCCATGCGCCCGGCCGCGCGCGCTGCCACGCCGGACGCGCAGTCCCTGCAGGCCATGCAGGCGCAGGCCCAGGCACTGCAGGCCCGCTGCGGGCAGGACAACGCCTGCCTCATGCGCGAGGCCTCGGCCCTGGTGTCGGCCAGCATGGGCCAGGCCGGCCCGGTGGGCCAGCCGCGCATGGATGCCGCCACGCAGGGCCGCATGCAGGCGTATGGCAACGCCGTGGCGGCCTGCGAGCGCCAGCCCGCCGGCAAGCCGCGCGACGCCTGCCGCGCCGAAGCCCGCCGCCAGGCCGGTGGGGGCGTGGAGGCGCCCGAGGACAGCGGCCCGGCCACGCCCTACCTTGTCTTCAACGGCATTCCGGCCTGCGGGCTGCAGTTGTCCGGCCGCATCGACGAGCGCATCAAGGGCAGCTACAACGACGTGCAGGGCGTGATCCACACCACGGAAACCGCCCAGGGCCAGGAAACCCGCCGCGACGACGTCTGGTGCCCCTCGCTGATGGCGGTGCTGGACACGCGCAACGGCCGCGTCTGGGCGTCGCTCAACCTCGTGCCGCGGGAGGTGATGGGCGTCAGCACCCGCGAGGAAAGCAACCGCCGCAGCCAGCGCCGCGAGGGCCGCATCGGGCTGCGCTGGTGGGAGGCCGACGACTGGGTGGCGCGCCGCCTGCTGCAGCTCAACGCCAGCGGGCAGGACCAGGCGCGGCTGCCCGCCGGCCAGGGTCAGGCGGAGATCCGGATGAGCTGGAGCTTCAAGCCGGTGTGAACGCCGGCCCGGGCCCGTCAGGCGCTCGGGGGTGCCCGCAGGTCGCTGGCGCGGCGGCCGCGGCGGGTGGCGGCGCGGCGCAGGTGCACGAGCGACTCCACGCGCTTGAGGAGTTCGCGGTCGTTCCAGGGCTTCTTGAAGATGCCGTAGACGCCTTCGATCTGGCCCACGCGGCCGTGCAGCTCGTCGTGGCCGGTGATGGCGATGACGGGCAGGTCCTCGGTCGTGAGGCTGCCGTGCACGTCGGCGATCAGCTCGAAACCGTCCTTGTTGGGCATTTCCAGGTCGGTGATCAGCACGGCGATCTCGGGCTTCTCCTCGAGCTGGGCCAGGGCCTCGTTGCCGTCATTGACCTGCACGACCGTGAAACCGGCGCCTTCGAGCAGCCGCTTGAGCTTGGTGCGCACCACGGCCGAGTCGTCGGCCACCAGCACGGTGGGCGGGCCCTCGGGCACCACGGGCGCGGCGGCCGGGGGCTGCATGGGCGTGGGGGCCGTGACGAAGGCGCTGGCCATGGACGGCCCGGCGCCGGGCATGCCAGGCAGGGGCGGCAGCACCACCGGCGCCGTCGCGCGCGGCATGCCCTCGGGCGGGCGCGGCGGGGGCGTGTATTCGCGTGTCGGACGGTAGTCGTCACGCTTGAAGGCGGCGATGAGCACGATGATGGCCAGTGGTATCGCGATCAGCACCGGCATCAGATAGGCGCCCAGCAACTCCTGCAACTCGTGAAACATCTCCATCCCCAACGTGTAACAACGGGCAGCCTAACACCCGCCGGTGCGGTGCACTACCGAGGAAAGCCGGCATATCCGCACAGGGCGCGGCTTGGTTGCACCTGCTTACGCGGTTCGCTGGCGGCGTGTGGCGTCAGAACGTCAACACGAAGCACGCGCCGCCACCCGGGCGCCGCGCATGGCGCACCGTGCCGCCCAAGCCGTGCACGAGCTGGCGCACCACGGCCAGCCCCACGCCGCTGCCGCCCTCGCGGGTGCTGAAGAAGGGCGTGAAGATGCGCGACTCCAGCCCCGGCGCCACGCCCGGGCCGTTGTCCGCCACCGTCAGGCGCAGCCGGGCGCCGCGAGCCAGCCGGGCCTCCAGCGTGAGCTGCGGGGCGGGGCGACCCTGGCAGGCCTGCAGCGCGTTCTGGGCGAGGTTGATCAGCACCTGTTCCAGCTGGGCGGCGTCCGTGCGCAACGCGAGCGAGGGGGGCTCCACGCTCACGGCCACTTCACCGCCCGCCTGTGCCCAGGCTGGGGCGATCAGCCCGTGCACGGCCTGCAGCAGCGGCAGCAGGGGGGTGTCGGCCAGCGTCGGCGCCGGCGGGTGGCTGACGCTGCGGTAGCGTTCCACGAAGGCCTGCAGGTGCTGCGCGCGTCGCGCGAGCGTCGCCAGGGCCGCCTGCAGCTCCGCCAGCTCACCAGCCTCCAGCAGGGCTGGCGCACTTGCCGCGAGCGACGCGATGGGCGTGAGCGAGTTCATGATCTCGTGGGTCAGCACCTGCACCAGCTGGCGCCAGGCCGCGAGGGCTTCGGTCGCGAGTTCCGACTCGATGGGCGCCAGCGCCGCCAGCCGCCAGGCCTCGCCGTGCACCGTCAGGGCCGACACGGCCAGCACGGCGCGTTCCTGCCCATGCTCGGTGGGCAGGGTCACCACGCGCCGGCCCGGTTCGGCCTCCAGCAGCGCGAGCAGGGCGGCGGGGTCTTCGGCGCGGCCCGGTGCGGCCAGGCGCCGCGCGGCGGCGTTCAGCGCCAGCGGCGGCTGGCCCGCCACGAGGCGCCACAAGGCCAGCGGCGCATGCTCGAGCGCTGCACCCAGCTCCGGCCGCGGTGGCGGCGCCGGGTCGGGCGGCAGCGGGGCGGGCCGGTGCGCCAGGCGGGTCAGCGCCGCCCAGCCCACGGCCGTGGCCAGCGCGCCGGCCAGGGCGCAGGCCACCAGCAGCCGGGGGGCATCGAGCCAGGCCGCGGCGCCGGCCGCGCTGGCGGCCAGGACGAGCGCCGCCAGCGCGGCCTGCAGGCGGTCGCGGCGGGGGTCAGAGGCCATGCTTGTCCAGCTTGCGGTACAGCGCCGCGCGGCTCACGCCGAGCAGCTTGGCCGCCGCGCTGATGTTGCCCTGGGCCTGGGCCAGCGCGGCCTGGACGGTCTCGCGTTCGCGCTGGGCCAGGTCCAGCCCGGCCGGCGCGGGCGCGGCGGCGGGCAGGTCGGGCAGGCCGAAGTCGCCCCACGACAGCACCGGCCCGCGCGCCAGCAGCGTGGCGCGCTCGCAGGCCTGGCGCAGCTCGCGCACGTTGCCGGGCCAGCGGTAGGCGGCCAGGCGCGCGAGGGCGTCGGCGGTCAGCTCGACCGGCCGGTTCGCGAACTGCCCGAGGTAATGGCGCAGCAGCAGCGCGATGTCGCCCGCGCCACGCTCGCGCAGTGACGGCACGCGCAGCACGACGGTGTTCAGTCGGTACAGCAGGTCGGGCCGGAACCGCCGCGCGTCGAACAGCTCGGCCTCGGGCACGTTGGTGGCGGCCAGCACGCGCACGTCCACGGCCACCGGGCGGTCGCTGCCCAGCGGCGTGACCTCGCGCCGCTCGAGCGCCGCCAGCAACTTGGCCTGGCTGGCCAGCGGCAGGTTGCCGATCTCGTCCAGGAACAGCGTGCCGCCCGCGGCCGCCACGAAGCGCCCCGGGCGCGACTCGCGCGCATCGGTGAAGCTGCCGCGCCGGTGGCCGAACAGCTCGCTCTCCACCAGCGCCTCGGGCAGGGCGCCCATGTCCACCGCCAGCAGCGGGCCGGCCGCGCGCGGCGAGGCCTGGTGCAGGGCGCGCGCCACCAGCTCCTTGCCCACGCCGTTCTCGCCGAGGATGAGCACGCTGGCCGCGCTGGCGCCCACCTGTGCGATCTGCGCGCGCAGCGCCTGCATGGCGGCCGACTCCCCCAGCAGCTCGCCCGTCGCCGCTGACGCCGGGGCCTGCCGCGCCAGCGCCGCCTGCACGCTGGCCACCAGGCGGTCGTTGGCCCAGGGCTTGGTGATGAAGTCCACCGCGCCGGCCTTGAGCGCCTGCACGGCCAGCTCCACCTCGGCATAGGCCGTCATCACGATGACTGCCGGGGGCCGTGGCCGCGCCATCACGTCGCGCAGCAGCGCCAGGCCGGCCGCGCCGTCGCTGGCCCCGGGCGTGAAGTTCATGTCCAGCAGCAGCACCTGCGGCGCCAGTTCGTCCAGCGCGGGCGCGAGTTCGGCGGGCGCATGCCGCACGGCCACCGGCCCGAGCCTGCGCAGCGCCAGCCGCGCGGCCAGGGCCACGTCGGGGTCGTCGTCGAGGATGAGGAGGGTCATGGGCGGGCCGCGACTCTAAGCGGTGGGTGTCGCCCCCGGCAAGGCGGTGTCCGGAAGCGGACAGTCCCGGTGTCCGCTTGCGGACGGCTGCGCGCAAGCCGCGGGCCGTTTGCCTGGGGCGCACCCCCTGGCCCGCCTCTTGCACAAAGGTCTCCCATGACCCTGCTCCCGACCCCCACCACCTGGCGCGGTGCCTGGCGCCAGCTGCGCGCCGAACCCGGCCCTGCGGCCCTCGTCATCGCCGGCCTGGCCCTGGGCTTGGCGCTCACGCTGCTGACGGCCAGCTTCGTGCAGGACATGCTCTGGCCCGACGCCCGCGTGCCCGAGCCAGCACGCCTGGTCACCTTCGAGTGGCGCGTGCGGGGCCCGGGCGGCAGCAGCACCGACTGGTTCGGCGACGTGCCCGCCGTACCGCTGGCCGCCGGCCTGCGCCAGACGGGCGCGCCGCTGGGCCCCATGAGCCGCGTGCTCTACACCCAGTTGCCGGCGCGGGCAGCCGAGCCCGGTGGCACGCCGCGCAGCATGCGCCTGGTCATCGCGCTGGCCGACCCCGACCTGCAGCCGCTCCTGGGCCTGGTGCCGCTGGCGGGCGACCTGAATGCGGCCCTGTCCACGCCGGAAGGCATCGCGCTGTCGGCCTCGGCCGCGGAGCGCCTCTTCGGCACGACACAGGCCGTGGGCCGGTCGTTCATGATCTCCTTGCCGCCCGACCCCGAAGGCCGCGCGCCGGCCATGCAGGCCGCGCTGACCGTGACCGCCGTGCTGCCCACGCCCAACCTCAACGGGCCGCTCATCTACGACGCCCTCGCAGGCTTTCATGCGCCGGCCGCCAAGGCCTACCTGGCGCGCTCGGACAACTGGTTCCAGGGCAGTGGCCGGCTGTTCGCCCGGCTCTCGCCGGGGGCGTCTGCCGAGCAGCTCACCGCCCTGGCCCAGCGGCTGGCCGACCAGCAGCCCCTGCCGCCGGGCTTTCCGGCCGACTTCCTGACCGGCGGCGGCAAGCCCGCCTACCTGCGCGCCATGCCGGTGTCCGACGTCGGCCTGCACGGGGCCGGCAGCTCGCAGCGCCGGCTGCAGCTGGGCGGGCTGGCGGCGGCGTCCGCGGGCGTGCTGGGGCTGGCCATCATCAATTTCGTCAACCTCTGGAGCGTGCGCACGCTGCGGCGCCAGCGCGAGATCGGCTTGCGCAAGTCGCTGGGCGCCGGCGCCGGGCAGTTGGCGGGGCAGTTCTTCACCGAGGCGGCCGTTGTGGCGGCGCTGGCCGGGGCCCTGGGCCTGCTGCTGGCCTGGTGGGCCATGCCCACGGCCAGCGTGCTGTTGCAGCACCCGTTCGAGGCGCCCGTGCTGTCGCCGGCGCTGGTGGCGCTGACGGCGCTGTTGTGCGGCGTCATCGCGGCGCTCAGCGCCCTGCCGCTCACGCTCATCGCCCTGCGGGTGCGCCCGGCCGAGTCGCTCGCCGGCCGCAGCCACAGCGAGGGGGCGGCCAGCCGCTGGGCGCGCCGCTTCATGACGACGCTGCAGTTTGCCGCCGCTGCGGTGTTCGCGACGCTGGCGCTCACCGTGCTCTGGCAGGCCGAGCATGCCGGCGACATGCCGCGCGGCTTCGAGCTGGCCGGCCGGGTCACGGCCGACCTGCCCTGGGAAGTGCAGCCGCCCGCGACCATGGCGCTGCTGGCCGAGATCCGCCGCTGGCCCGAGGTGGTGCAGGTGGCGGCGGCTGACGACGTGCCCGGGCGCGACTTCTCGACCTGGTACGCCGACTTTTCCCGCAGCGGCGCCGCCCCCGTGGGCCTGCGCACGGGCGTGGACTTCACGCCCGGCTACCTCGAGGCCTACGGCATGCGCATCGTCGCCGGGCGGCTGTCGCCGGACCATGTCGCCGAGGCGGCCCAGAACGCCCTTGTGCTGGACCGCAGCGCCGTGCGGGCGCTCGGCTTCGCCAGCCCCGAGGCGGCGGTCGGGCAGACGCTGGGCGTGCCGCCCAACTTCCGCGGCGGCAAGCCGGCGACGGTGGTGGCCGTCATCGACGACATCCGGCTGGAGGGGCCGCGCAGCCCGCAGCGGCCGCACGCCATCTCGCCCGTGGCCGAGCGCGGTGCAGGCGCCATCGGCGTGCACAGCCGCGACCCGCAGGCCACGCGGCGCAAGCTCACGGCCCTGCTCAACGAGCGCTTCCCCGACGCGGGCCTGGAAGCCCTGCCGATGCGCGACATGCTGCTGCAGAAGGTCGCCGAGGACACGCGCCTGGGCCGCCTCATCGGCTTTGCCGGCCTGCTGGCGCTGGGGCTGGCGGCCGTGGGCATCTACGCGCTGGCGGCCTACACCCTGCGTCGTCGCGAACGCGAGATCGTGCTGCGCAAGCTGCATGGCGCCGGGCCGGGCGCGGTGGCGGCGCTGCTGGTGCGCGAGTTCGCCGGGGTGCTGGCCGCGGCCTGCGTGCTGGCGCTGCCGCTGGCGGCCTGGCTGAGCCAGCGCTACCTGGCGGACTTCGCCGAGCGCGCGCCGGTGGGCCCCTTCTCGCTGTGGGTGCTGCTCGCCGCGGTGGCGCTGCTGGCGGGCGTGACGCTGCTGGCCGTGGCCCGCCACCTGCACGCGGCGCTCGCGCTGCGGCCGCTGCAGGCCCTGCATGACTGACGCGGCCGCGCTGTCCGGCGCCGGCATGGACCGGCGCGTGCCCCCGGTGCGCCGGCCCTGGCGTTGGGGCCTGGGCCTGGCACTGCTGCTGGCGCTCGTCGCGCTGCTGGCGCGCGCCTGGCCGCGCGGCGTGGCGGTGGCGCGGGCCGATGTCGAAGTCGCCGCGGCGCGCCCGGGCACGTTCCGCGACGTGGTCGTCGGCCGCGCGGCCGTGCAGCCGTTGCAGTCGGTGCTGCTGGATGCGAGCGAGGAGGGGCGCGTCGCGCAGGTGCTCGTGAAGGACGGCGAGCGGGTCGAGGCCGGGCAGCTGCTGGTCGTGCTCACGAGCAGCCAGCGCGCGCAGGAGCTCATGGCACGCTCCAGCGAGGCGGCCCAGCAGCTGGCCAACCTGGCCACCTTCCGCGCCGGCCTGGCGCAGGCGCAGGCGGCGCTGCGGCGCGAGGTGACGCAGGCGGGCTTCGAGGTCGAGCGCAGCCGGCGCGCGCACGAGCGCAACCGCACCCTCGCCGCCACCGGGTTCCTGTCACCCGCGGCGCTGGAGGAGTCGGCCGACAAGCTGGCCCTGGCCGAGCGGTTGCTGGCACAGCTGCAGGCCGACGGCCGCGAGGAGCTGCGCACGCGTGAGCAGTCGGTGAATGCCATGCAGCGCGCCGTGGCCGACCTGGACAGCCGCCTGGCCGCCATGCGTGCGGCCAGCGACGGCCTGTCGGTGCGCGCGCCCGTGGCCGGGCGCCTCACGGGGCTGACGCTGCAGGTGGGCGAAAGCGTGCGCACCGGCAGCCGGCTCGCGCGCATCGACAGCCTGGGCCGCTTCAAGCTGCAGCTGACGCTCGACGAGTTCCACCTGCCGCGCGTGCGCGAGGGCCTGGGCGGCGAGCTGCTCCACGAGGGCCGGCAGCACGCGCTGCAGGTGAGCCGCATCGACCCGCAGGTCAAGGACGGGCGCTTCGCCGTCGAGCTCGTCTTCGCGGGCGAGCCGCCGCCGCTGCAGGTCGGGCAGGGCCTGGACGTGCGCCTCGCGCTGGGCAACCCCAGCCCCGCACTGCTGCTGCCTGACGGCGGCTTCCATGCCGACACCGGCGGCGCCTGGGCCTTCGTGCTCGACGCCGACGGCCGCCATGCCGAGCGCCGCGCCCTCCAGCTCGGCCGGCGCGCCGACGGCGTCATCGAGGTGCTGTCGGGCCTGCAGCCGGGCGAGCAGGTCGTCGTGTCGCCCTACCGCGCCTTTGCCGGCGCCACCACCCTTCAACTGCACTGAGCCATGTTCAAACTCCGCCACCTCACCAAGACCTTCCGCACCGGCGACGTCCAGACCACGGCGCTGGACCGCATCGACCTGGACATCGAAGCCGGCGAGTACCTCGCCATCACGGGGCCGTCGGGCTGCGGCAAGTCCACGTTGCTGGGCATCCTCGGCCTGTTGGACGCGCCGTCGGCGGGCGAGTACTGGTTCGATGGCCAGGACGTGGCCGGCTGGGGCGAGCGCCAGCTCAACACGCTGCGCCGCGGGCGCATCGGCTTCGTGTTCCAGAGCTTCAACCTCATCGACGACCTGACCGTGGCCGAGAACATCGCGCTGGCCCTGGAGTACGGCGAGCTGCCGGCCCGTGCGCGGCGCGAGCGGGTCGACGAGGTCATGGCGCGCCTCGGGCTCACGCACCGCGCGGGCCACCGGCCGAGCCAGCTGAGCGGCGGCCAGCAGCAACGCGTGGCCATCGCCCGCGCCATCGCGGCGCGGCCCGCCCTGCTGCTGGCCGACGAACCCACCGGCAACCTGGACAGCGCCCACGGCGCGGAGGTGATGCGCATCCTGCGCGAGCTCAACGCCGAGGGCACGACGCTGGTCATGGTCACCCACTCGCTGGAGCATGCCGCCCAGGCCTCGCGCACGCTGCGGCTGCTGGACGGGCGGGTGGTGGTGGACGCGATGAGCGCGTTGGGCTGAGCCGCCCGCGCCAACCCGCCGCCCAACCCGCCGCGGGATGGGCGGGCCTTCTTTGCGCAAGACTGCGCGCAACTGCGCGCGTTTACACCGGCGTTGGGGATGACGTCAATCGGCGCCTTTAGGATGCGCCTCCATGTACTCCGTCATCCCTGGCCTGCTCTGGCTGCTGATGCTGCTCGGGGCGGCCCCGGCCCGCGCCGGCGCGCCTGCGGGCGTCGGGCCGATGGAGGTGCAGTTCCGCAGCGTGACGGTGCCGCAGAACTCGGTGCCGGCCATCGCGCAGGACAGCGCGGGCTTCATCTGGATTGCGACCAACAAGGGCCTGACCCGCTACGACGGCTACCGGTTGCGGCCCATCGAGCGCGCGGGCGACAGCGCCGCGCAGCGCAGCCTGGGCTGGGTGCGGGCGCTGGCGCCCGGGGCGGACGGGCGCATGTGGGTGGGCACGGAGTTCCAGGGCCTCGTGGCCTACGACCCCGCGCGCGACACCGTCGAGAACCATGGCAGCGCGCAGGGCGGCAACCAGCCGCACGCGGCCATCCGCGCGCTCGCCCAGGGGCGTGACGGTGCGGTCTGGGTGGGCACGCTCGGGCGCGGCCTGTACCGCTACGACCCGGCCACGCGCCACTTCGAGGCCCACGAACTGCGCTGGCACGACCAGGCCGAGCAGCGCGTGCTGGCCGTTCGCGTGGGCCAGGACGGCGCCGTGTGGGCGGGCCACTGGCGTGGGCTGGCACGTTACGCCCAGGGCGCCTGGCAAGACGTGGCCCTGCCCGGGCTGCCGCAGGGCGTGCCCGTGCAGACCCTCACCGAAGACCGAGCCGGCCGCATCTGGCTGGGCACGCAGGACGGGCACCTGGGTGTCGTCGAGCAGGGCCAGGTGCGTTGGGTGCAGATGCTCGACATGCCCATCAATGCGCTGGCCGAGGCGCCGGACGGCCGGCTGTGGGTGGGGGCCAAGGTGGGCCTGTACTGGGTGAACCCCGCCAGCGGCGCGGTGGAGGCCGTGCTGCGCCAGGACCCGCGCCGCGCCATGGGCCTGGCCGGCAACGACATCAGCGGCCTGCTGCGCGACCGCAGCGGTGCCATGTGGGTGAGCGGTTATGGGCTGGGCGTGCAGCGCCACCTCACCCACCCGGCCCTGGCCGTGCGCGGCCCCGATGCCGACCCCGCCAGCCCGCTGGCCGAGGCCGACGTGCGCGCGGTGCTGGCGCTCAGGAACGGCGAGGTGCTCGCACCGACGCAGACCGGCCACGTCGTGCGGCTGGACGGCCGCCCGGGGCGGGAGCTGGCCACGCTGGGCGAATGGCCGCGCGAGCGGCGCAGCGTCGTGGAGATCATGGCCGAGGGCGACGATGGCAGCCTGTGGATGGCAGCTGCCGGGCGGCTGGAGCACCGTGCGGCGAACGGCCGCCTGCTGCGCGACTGGGCGCTGGACGGCGGCCGTGCCCAGCAGCTGCTGCTGCGCCCGGACGGCAGCGTCTGGCTCGGCATGCAGGAGGGCCTGTACCGGCTGGCCGACCGCGAGGCCGCCGCCCTGTCGCGCGTGCACACCCTCGGCGGCGCGCCCCTGCACGGCGGCATCTACGTGCTGCGCACGGCGCCGGACGGGCGGCTGTGGGTGGGCGGCCAGCCGGGCCTGTTCCGCGAGCGCGAGGCCAGCGGCGGCGGCCTGGAGGTGGTGCCGCAGTCGCCCACCGAGGCGCTGGCCACCCCCATCGTCATGAGCCTGCTGTGGGGCCGCGACGGGCGGCTGTGGGTGGACACGCCCGTCAGCGGCCTGCACCGCCTCAAGGGCTGGGATGCCGAGGGCCGGGCGCGCTTCGAGCGCATCAGCGAGCGCCATGGCATCGAGGGCGTGTACGGCGGCAACCTGCACGAGGACGAGCAGGGGCGCATCTGGAGCCAGCTCTACGTCTACGACCCCGCGACCGACCGCCTGGACGGCTTCGGCGGGGCCGAGGGCGCCAACTTCGGCAGCTTCTGGTTCTTTGCCAGCACGCGGCTGCCAGGCGGGGCGTTGCTGTTCGGCGGCAGCCGCGGCCTGCTGCGCGTGCAGCCCGATGCCTGGCGCGCCCAGCCCTCCAACCCGCCGCTGGTCATCAGCAGCCTGCGCGTGCACGGCCAGCCCGTGCAGCTGCCGCGTGCGCCGGCCGCGCTGCGGCTGCCGCCGGGCAAGCGCAACCTCTCGGTGGAGTTCGCGGCGCTGGACTTCGCCGACCCCGCGCGGCTGCGTTATGAGTACCGGCTCGAGGGCCTGGACAGCGACTGGACCCGCGTGGACGCCAGCGGCCGCAACCCGAGCTTCGGGCCGCTCAAGCCGGGCCACTACGTGCTGCAGGTGCGCGCCACCGCCCACCACAGCCTGTGGGGCACCGAGCAGCTGCGGCTGCCCATCGACCTGGAGCCCGCCTGGTGGGAGACCGACCTGGCCCGCGTGGGCGGGGGTCTGGCGACGCTGGCGGGCATCTGGGGCTGGATGCGCTGGCGCACGCGCTCGCTGCGCCGCCGCGAGGCCGAGCTGCAGGGCCTCGTCGACGAGCGCACCGCCGAGCTGCGCGAGCTCAGCCTCACCGACGCGCTCACCGGCCTGCGCAACCGCCGCTACCTGGAGCTGCGGCTGGACGACGACCTGCGGCTGTGCCTGCGCCGCTTCGAGACCGGCGACGACGACGCCGAGCCCAAGGTCGGGCCGGGCGCCGACCTGCTGTTGATGCTGCTGGACCTGGACCACTTCAAGCGCGTGAACGACCAGCACGGCCACGCCGCCGGTGACGCGGTGCTCGTGCAGCTCGCACAGCGTCTTCGCCAGGTCTTCCGTGAGACCGACTCCCTCGTGCGCTGGGGCGGCGAGGAGGTGCTGGCCCTCGTGCGCGAGACCGACCGGCGCGACGCCGCCGAGCTGGCCGCGCGCGTGTGCGCCGCCGTGCGCGAGCAGCCCTTCGAGATCGCGCCCGGCCAGACCGTGCAGGTCACCGTGTCCATCGGCTTCTGCGCCTTCCCGCTGGACCCGCGCCACCCACGGCTGTGGGACTGGCGCGCCTGCCTGGCCCTGGCCGACTCCGCGCTGTACGCGGCCAAGGACCAGGGCCGCGATGGCTATGTGGGCGCCATCCGCGCCAGTGGCCTGGCGCCGCGCGAGGCGCCGGCCAACCTCGCAGCCTGGCGCGCCGAGACCCGGCTGGCGATGGCCAGCAGCGTGCCGCTCAAACCGTCGGTCTGAGCGTCGAACTGAGCCGCGCGCCGCCCGTTGCGCAGCGCCCCCGCGCTGCCGGACACTGCGGCCCCATGAACCCATTCCACGCCATCCGCCGGGGCCTGGCCCTGCTGCTTGTCACGCTGGCGGGCAGCGCCGCCGCGCAGGCCCTCAGCCCTGAAGAGGCCCAGCTCGTCGCGCGCGTGCGCCAGCACACGCCAGCCGCGCTGCAGCTGCTCGAGCGCAGCGTGCTCATCAACAGCGGCACGCTCAACCCGGCCGGGGTGCGCGAGGTGGGCGACCTGTTCGCCAGGGAGTTCGACGCGCTGGGCTTCAAGACCCGCTGGGTCGAGATGCCCGTCGAGATGCGCCGCGCCGGCCACCTCGTGGCCGAGCGCACCGGAGAGCGGGGCCAGCGCGTGCTGCTGATCGGGCACCTGGACACCGTCTTCGAGAAGGACAGCCCCGTGCCGCCCTGGCAGAGCGACGGCCGGCGCGTGCGCGGGCAGGGCGTGTCGGACATGAAGGGCGGCGACGTCATCGTGCTGCTGGCGCTGCGGGCGCTCAACGACATCGGCGCGCTGCAGGGGCGCACCGTGCGCGTGGTCTTCACGGGCGACGAGGAGCGCGTGGGCAGCCCGGTGGAGGTGGCGCGCGCCGCCCTCATCGACGCGGCCAGGCAAAGCGATGTCGCCCTCGCCTTCGAGGGCGCGACCAAGGACGACGAAGGCCGCGACGCCGCCACCATCGGCCGCCGCGCCTCGGGCGGCTGGCACCTGACCGTGACCGCGCGCACCGGGCACTCGGCGGGCGTGTTCGGGCGCGACGGCTTCGGCGCCGTGTACGAGGCCGCGCGCGTGGTCAACGCCTTTCGCGAGCAGCTCATCGAGCCCGACCTGACCTTCAACGCCGCCACGCTCGTGGCCGGCACCAGCGCCGCCTGGGACGACGCCGAAAGCAAGGGCCAGGCCTTCGGCAAGACCAACGTCATCCCGCGCGACGCCCAGGTGCGCGGCGACCTGCGCTACCTCACCGCCGAGCAGGGCGCCCGCGTGCGCGAGCGCATGCAGGCCATCGTCGAGCAGTCGCTGCCCGGCACGCGCTCCCGGATCACGTTCCGCGAGAGCTACCCGCCCATGGCGCCCACGCCCGGCAACCTGCGGGTGCTGGACGCCTATTCGCGCGCCAGCGCCGATGCCGGCCTGGGGCCCATCGTGGCCTTCCCGCCCGGGCTGCGCGGCGCCGGCGACGTGCAGTTCGTGGCCCCCATCGTCGACAGCCTGGACGGCCTGGGCGCGGCCGGCGGCGGCGCGCATTCGCCCGACGAATGGCTGGAGATCGCCTCCATCGAGCGCGGCGCCATCCGTGCGGCGCTGCTGATCTACCGCCTCACGCGCTGAAACGCCCTCAGCCCGCCGCGGTGCGAAAGCGAGCCATCGCCTCGCGCAGCCCTTGCGCCTGGCGGCGCAGGCTCTCTGCCGCGGCGGCGCTCTGCTCCACGAGGGCGGCGTTCTGCTGGGTCATGTCGTCCATCTGGTGAACGGCCACACCCACCTCGTCCATGCTCAGGTGCTGGTCGCGGGAGAGCGTGCTGAGCTCGCCGATCAGCGTCGCCACGCGGCCGACGGCGTCCACGACCTGCTGCATTCGCGAGGCCGCCTCCTCGCCCTGGGCGTGGCCGGTGCCCACGCGCTCGACGCTGTCGCTGATCAGCGTGCGGATCTCCTTGGCCGAGGCGCTCGCGCGCTGGGCCAAGGCGCGCACCTCCCCGGCCACCACGGCAAAGCCCCGGCCGTGATCGCCCGCCCGCGCGGCCTCGACGGCGGCGTTCAGCGCGAGGATGTTGGTCTGGAAGGCAATGCCGTCGATGGTGCCGATGATGTCGGCGATGCGTTGCGAGCTGGTCTGGATCTCGCGCATCGTGCGCGCCAGCGCTGCCACCGTGCTGCCGCCGGATTCGGCGAGCTGGCGCACTTCGCTGGCCAGGGTGGCCGCATGGCCGGACTGCTGGGCGCCTTGCTCCAGCCCCTGGCGCACCGTGTCCACGGAAGCGGTCGTCTGCTGGATGGCGGCGGCCTGGTTCTCCGTGCGGGCCGACAGGTCGGCATTGCCCGCGGCGATCTCCTGGCTCGCGTGCGCCACCTCGTCGGCGCGGCTGCGCACGGTGCCGACGACGCCGCTCAGCTGGGCGGCCATGTCCAGCAGCGCGGCGGTGAGCTGCTCGCCTTCGTCGCGCGAGTGCGGGTCCACGTGGGCCTGGTGGGCCAGGTCGCCGCCAGCCACGGCCCGCGCGATGCCGAGCGCTCGGCCCATGGAACGTGCCGTCTGGCGCGCGATGGTCCACAGCAACCACCCGCACACGAAGGCGAGCAGCCCGATGCTGCCCAGGCCGATTGCCAGTGTGCGGCGCGACGCCGCCAGGCTCTCGGCCAGGTCCTGCTGCAGCGCCGCCACGGCGGCGTCGCCCACGGCGTATTGCGCATCGATGGCGGCGGTCATGACGGCCCACCAGTCCTGCGGGCGCAGCTGCGGCGTCTCCGGTTCGATGACGCCTTGCAGCGCGCGTTGCCGGGCTTGCGCCAGCTGGGCTTTCAATGTGGCAGATAACGCTGTCAACTGCTGCCCGACCGGGCCGGGCACGGTCACGCGCGCCAGGGCGCGGTCGGCGTTGGCCTGGTCGGCCAGCGCCCGCTCCAGCAGCACCACCAGGCGCTGCCGGTCCGCCGCGGTGAGCTCGCCCTTGCTCAGCAGCCCCATGCCGGCGCCGCGCAGCCGCCCGAGCAGTTCGGCACTGCGCGGCAGGTGCAGCAGCGCAGCGTCCTGCAGGAAGTACCCGTTGGCATACGGGTGCAACACCAGCTCCGACGCCACGGCGGCGTCGTAGACCCAGGCCAGCCGCGCGTCGATGAGTTCCGTGTGGCGCCGGAAGCTGTCGGGCGCGGCCAGGCTGCGCCGGCCCACGTCGCCCGCCAGTTCCTCCAGCGTGCGCCAGTCGTCCTGCAGCCGCTTGACGAGGTCGGCGGCCAGGCCCGCCTGTGCAGCGGCCACCCCCGGGGCCTTCAGGGCCTGCAGCTCGCGCCACACGGCTTCGCGGCGTGGCTCGGCCGTGGCGTCACCATTGAGCTGACTGTTGGCCAGGCCCCGATGCTGGGCGGTCAGGCGGGCCAGCTTCAGGCCCAGCGTCACGGCGGGAATGGCGCCCGTCTCCTTGCTCAGCTGGGCATCGGCGGCCAAGGCCAGCCGCAGGTACAGCGCCGAGGGGATGAGCCCCATCAACGCGCTCACCAGTGCCACGGCGAGCAGCTTCCTGCCCACACCCAGGCGTTCGATCCAGGTCCGCATCTTGTCCTCCCTGTCGTGTGCCGCGCAGTTGGCGCGTCAGGGAAGACTAGTACGACTATTGCTGCGCCGCAATATGGCGATGCGGCGCGGGCGCGTCGCATTTCTAGAATCCGGCATGGCCGCCGAACCGCTCACCCGACTCGAACTCCTCGCCCCCGCCCGCGATGCCGACATCGGCATCGAGGCCGTCAACCACGGCGCCGACGCCGTCTACATCGGGGGCCCGGGCTTCGGCGCACGCGACAAGGCAGGCAATCCGATCGAGGACATCGCCCGGCTGGTGCGGCATGCGCACCGCTTCAATGCGCGCATCTTCGTGACGTTGAACACGATCCTGCGCGATGACGAGCTTGAGGGGGCACGAACGCTCGCGTGGCAGTTGCACGACGCGGGCGTGGACGCGCTGATCGTGCAGGACATGGGCCTGCTCGAACTCGACCTGCCGCCCCTGCAGCTGCACGCCAGCACGCAGACCGACATCCGCACGCCCGAGAAGGCGCGCTTCCTGCAGGACGTGGGCTTTTCGCAGATGGTGCTGGCCCGCGAGCTGGACCTGAAGCAGATCCGCGCGATCAAGGCCGAGGTGCCGCGCGCGCACCTGGAGTTCTTCGTGCACGGCGCGCTGTGCGTGGCCTACAGCGGCCAGTGCTTCATCAGCCACGCCCACACCGGGCGCAGCGCCAACCGCGGCAGCTGCAGCCAGGAGTGCCGGCTGCCCTACACCGTGACGGATGCGGCGGGCCGCATCGTGGCGCACGACAAGCATGTGCTCAGCCTGAAGGACAACGACCAGAGCGCCAACCTGGAGGCCCTCATCGACGCCGGCATCCGCAGCTTCAAGATCGAGGGCCGCTACAAGGACATGGCCACCGTCAAGAACGTGACGGCCCACTACCGCACGCTGCTGGACGCCATCATCGACCGCCGCCCCGAGCTGGGCCGCACCGGCCACGGCCGCTGCACCTTCACCTTCACGCCCGAACCCGAGCAGGCCTTCAACCGCGGCGGCACAGACTACTTCGTCAACGGTCGGAAGATCGATATCGGCGCCTTCGACACGCCGAAGCACGCCGGCATGCCGCTGGGCGAGGTGCGGCGCGTGGGCGCGGCCGACTTCGAGCTGGACACGGGCGACGCCACGCGCGCGGTGAACAACGGCGACGCCCTCACGTGGTGGGACCGCCAGGGCGAGCTGCAGGGCGTGCCGGTGAACGTGGCCACGCCGCTGGGCGGCACGCTCTGGCGCATCGAGCCCAACCTCAGCAAGGGGCAGGCGTTCGGCGACCTCAAGGACCTCTTCCCCGGCACGGCCGTCAGCCGCAACCGCGACATGGCCTGGGAGCGGCTGCTGGCCAAGCCCAGCGCCGAGCGCCGCATCGCGGTGGACCTGACGCTGGCGCAGGTGCAGGGCGGCTTCGAGCTCAGCGTGAAGGACGAAACCGGCGCCAAGGCGGCCGTGCGGTTGCCGCACCCACACGAGCCGGCGCGCGACGCCAAGCAGGCCGAGGCCCAGTACAAGGAGCACCTGGCCAAGCTGGGCGACACGATCTTCGACGCCCGCCGCGTGCGCCTGGCCCTGCGCGAGCCGCTCTTCCTGCCGGTGAGCAAGCTCAACGCGTTGCGCCGCGACGCCATCGCCGCGCTGGAGGCCGCGCGCGAAGCGGCCTTCGAGCCGCTGCCGCGCCACGCGCCCGTGGAGCCGCCCGTGCCCTACCCCGAGGACACGCTCACCTACCTCGCCAACGTCTACAACAGCCGCGCGGCGCAGTTCTACGCGCGCCACGGCGTGAAGGTGATCGGCGCCGCCTACGAGAGCCACGAGGAGCTGGGCGAGGTGCCGCTGATGATCACCAAGCACTGCGTGCGCTGGTCCTTGAGCCTGTGCCCCAAGCAGGCCAAGGGCGTGACGGGCGTGCAGGGCACGGTGCGCGCCGAGCCGCTGATGCTCAAGCATGGTGACGACACCCTCACGTTGCGCTTTGACTGCAAGCCCTGCGAGATGCACGTGGTGGGCGCCATGCGCAAGCACGTGCTCAAGGCCCTGAAGGCCGAGCCGCTGACCTTCTACCGCACCCGGCCGGCCGCGTAACCCGGCAGAACTCCCGGGCCGGATCGGTGTTGATCCGCTCGCCGCGTGGGCGCGCCGGTGACACACTGCCGGCCATATCCACGAGGGAGGACCGTGTGTCGGACACGACGATCACGAACGCACCGTTCAAGCTGACACGGCGCCGTGTCATTGGCACTGGCGCCGCCGCCGTGACGCTGCTGGTGCACGAGCTGGCGCTGGCCCGCAAGCCGGGCGCGCCGCGCCTGCTCGGCGCGCTGCCGCAGCCCACTGGCACGCCCACGCAGCCCGCCACGCCACCGGGTGCGCCGGACTGGTCCGGCGGCCCGGGCAAGGCGCGCTTTCGCATCGACGGCCTGGCCAAGGTCACGGGGCAGAAGATCTACGCCCGCGACTTCCGCGCCGCCGACATGCCCGGCTGGCCCCGCGCCGAGCGCGCGGCGCTCATCCTGCGCGCCACCGACCCGCACCACGCCTTCGCGGGGCTGGACTTGTCCCGGCTCGAAGCTGCGGGCATCGCCCCGCTGCTGACCATCACGCAGGCGCCGCTGCCCGGCTACCCCTGGCCCCAGCGCGACCTGGCCTCGATGAACCTGACGCTGCCCTTCTCCACCGCGGGTGCCAACGGCATCAAGCAGCTGCTCGTGCCCTGGGGCACAGCGCCGCAGTTCTACGGCCAGCCGGTGGCCATCCTGGTGTTCGCCGATGCGAACGCGCTGCGCCGGGCCCGGCGCGCGCTGCAGTTCGAGCCTGGCGTCGTGAAACGCGGCGAGGCCATCCCGCCCGGCGACGCCGCGCCCTACCCGCCTGCCACCTACCTCACGCGTTATGAGGCGCCGGGCATCGCGCCGTTCTCGCAGGTGCAGGTGGGCGTCGAGTCCGACCCCTACGCGCCCGACTCCAGCAGCGCGCCCTACAACAGCACCGCGCGCTCGCTGCGCGCACGCATCGATGCGCGGCTGAAGGACGCCGCCCTGCTGCGCGTGGCCGGCAGCTACTCGACCCAGGTGCTGGACCCGATGTTCATGGAGCCCGAAGCGGGCCTGGCCTGGCTGGACCGCAACGGCGGCGGCACGCTCAACCTCGTGCTCGGCACCCAGGCCACCAACGGCGACGCGGGCGACAGCCTGGCGATGTTCGGCGCGCCCTGCCCCATCCAGGTGGGCACGGTGGTGCTGAACTCCTGCTACCCCGGCGGCGGCTTCGGCGGGCGCGACGTGTCGACCTTCCCGTCGCTGCTCGCCGTCACGGCCGCGCTGGCGGATGCCCCCGTGCGCATCGCGCAGGACCGCTACGAGCAGTTCCAGGGCGGCTTGAAGCAGCTGGCCAGCCGCATCACGCAGGAGATCGCGGTGGAGCCCGCCTCGGGCCGCTTCGTCGCTTTCGGCAGCCGCCAGGTGCTGCCCTCGGGCGGCCAGAACAACTACAGCCAGTTCGTGGCCATGCTGGCCGGCTACTGCGGCCTGTCGGGCTACGACATCCGCCAGGCCTATGTGGACGCCGCCGCCCAGCCCAGCACCGGGGTCGTGGCCGGCTCCATGCGCGGCTTCGGCGGGCCGCAGGCGAGCTTCGCGGTGGAGACGCTCGTGGACGAGGTGGCCGTGGCGCTCAAGCGCGACCCCATCGAGCTGCGCGAGATCAATGCCCTGCGCGAGGGCGACCGCACCATCACCGGTGCGCCGCTGACGCAGGCGATGGCGCTGCGCGAGATCTGCCGCCGCGCCCGCGCCCACCCGCTGTGGCGCGAGCGCGAGGCCGTCAGGGCCGCCAAGGCGCGCGAAGGCGTGCGCTACGGCGTGGGCTTCGCGCTGGCCAACCAGGCCTATGGCACGGGCAAGGACGGCGTCATGGCCGAGGTGGCGCTGGCGCCCGACGGGCGGCTGTCCGTGCGCACCAACTGCGTGGACATGGGCAACGGCTCGGCCACGACGCTGGCCATCTCCACAGCCGCCTGGCTGGGCCACAACGCGCACGACATCGTCATGGGCGACGTGGGCAGCTTCAACGCGCTGGGCGTGAGCACCTACGCTGGCGGCAGCTGGGCCAAGCCGGACTGGACAGCCAGCTTCGCGATGTCCAGCAGCGCCTGCCTGACGGCCTTCCACCAGGTGCACGTGACCGAGCAGGCCAGCCGCGTGCTGTTCGAGGCGGGCCTGCTGCCGGCCGCAGCGGCGATCTGGGGCGTGCCGCTGGCCAGCCTGCAGGGGCGCACGCGCTGGGAGGCGGGTCATCTCGTGGCGCCGGGCCACGCGCGGCTGCCGCTGGCGGCTCTGGCGGCCAAGGTGCATGCGGCGGGCCTGACGGCCGCGGCCATGGTGCACGGCCTGTATGAAGCCGCCTGGGTGTCGGCCACCTACGCGCTGCCGACGGGCGCGCCGCTGCTGCTGCCCATCGACGGCCTGTCGCTGCGCGCGGCCGGGCAGACGAGCTGGCAGGTGGTGCTGCGGCAGGACGTGATCCCGCCCAACCCCGAGGCGGGCCTGTACGGCCGCAGCCTCTACGCGCCCTCGGGCGTGCTGGTGGCGGTGGAGATCGCGCCGCGCACCTTCGAGCCGCGCGTGGTGGCGGTGGAGCTGATCGTGGACGCCGGCCGCGTGCTGCAGCCCGACCTGCTCGCGGGCCAGGCCCAGGGCGGCGTGGCCATGGGCATCGGCTACGCGCTGCTGGAGAACCTGCCCCTGGAAGCCGGCGGCGCGGGGGATGGGCGCTGGAACCTGGACCGCTATCACGTGGCCCTCAGCGCCGACGTGCCGCTGGCGCGGCTGAACATCACGACGCTGCCGTCCGACGAACCCACGGCCAAGGGCATCGCCGAGGCCGTGCTCTGCCCGATCGCGCCGGCCATCGGCAACGCGATCGCGCATGCCACCGCGCGGCGCTTCCGTGCCCTGCCCATCACCGCTGCCGACATCGCAAAGGCCCTGTCATGAGCGACGCCCTCGTCCCTGTGAAGTTCCACGTCAACGGCCGCGCGGTGGACACGCGCGTGCCCGACGACCTGCCCCTCATCGACTTCCTGCAGGAGGAGCTGGGCCTGTCGGGCACGCGGCTGTGCTGCGGCATCGGGGTGTGCAAGGCCTGCACGGTGGCCGCGCGCCGCGCGCCCGGCAGCCAGGCCCAGCCAATGCTCGCCTGCTCCACGCCCGTGGCCTTGCTGCAGGGCCAGTCCATCACCACGGTGGAGGGCACCGGCAGCTTGGAGCGGCCCAGCGCCGTGCAGCGCGCCTTCCTGGAGCACTTCGCGTTCCAGTGCGGCTACTGCACGCCCGGTTTCGTCATGGCCACCGAGATGCTGCTGGCGCGGCTGCGCGCCCAGCCCGTGAGGCGGGCGCAGCTCGACGCCGCCATCGAGGACGCCGTCGGCCAGCACATCTGCCGCTGCACCGGCTATGCCCGCTACCACCAGGCCATCCGCGCCGTGGTGCTGGCGGAGAAAGGGCTGGTGACGGCATGAAGCCCCTGTTGTTGCTGCTCCTTGCGGGCACCGTTCAAGTGGCCGCCCAGGCCGAGACGCTGGCCGAGTACGGCCGCCAGTGCGCCGCGCAGATCGCCGAGATCCCGGCCTTCAACTGCATGGCCGGCGAAGAGATCCCCATCACCATCGACGGCAAGCCCGTGCCGCCCCAGCCCGCGCCGGCCACCTGCGACCGGCCCTCGCTGCTGCCCCAGGGCGACGCGCAAAGCCAATGCGTGCCTGGCAGCCGGGCGCTGGTGCTGCGCGACGACAAGACGGCCCAGGTCAGCGCCATCTGCCGCAAGCAGGTGGCGCGGCCCGCGGGCAGCGCGCTCTTCGACGAGATCAACGTCATCTCCCACAGCCTGAAGGACGGCAAGACCTGCTGGTTCACGGCCAAGGCCGCCAAGCCGTTGCGCGAGGACCGCGGCATCGACGGCCGCTGGGTGCCCTCGCCCAGCCTGCTGCCGCGCAGCCCGCAGCCGCCCGCGCCCGACGGCACCCGGCCGCCGCCCGCCGAGAAGGTGTGGCTTTCGCCGCGCGAGGTGGCCCGCAGCCAGCCGGCCTGCATCAGCTGCCACGACAGCGGCCCCTTCATGTACAGCCCCTACATTGCGCAGACCACGCAGCTGCCCGGCGACCCCTTCGGCTTCTACCAGCCCAAGGCCATCGGCGAGGACTTCAAGCAGGCCTGGGCGCGGCTGCACGCCTTCGGCATCACCACGCGCGGCAACACCTGCACCGCCTGCCACCGCATGGGCAACATGAACTCCTGCCAGGTGGCCATGCAGCAGTCCACCGGCAACGCGGCGCAGGAGGGCGGCAACGCCTGGTCCAAGCGTTTCCCGCAGTCGCACTGGATGAGCCCGGGCAACCTGCACAGCCGCGCCCAGTGGGACGTGCAGTTCAGCGACAGCCTGCAAAAGCTCGCCGCCTGCTGCGCCGACCCCAAGGGGCCGGGGTGCCAGGTGGTGGAGTACGGGCCGGGGTCTCGCCGACACTGAGGGGTGATACGCCGGGAGCTTGCTTATGCGCTTCACCCACCGCCACGCCATCGAGGCCGACCTGCCTCGCATCGTCGAGATCTACAACGCCGCCGTCGCCACGCGCACCTGCAGTTGCGACCTGGAGCCGATCACCGTCGAGGCCCGCCGGCCCTCGTTCCTGAAGCACACGCCCGAGCACCGGCCGCTCTGGGTGGCTGAAGACGCCGACGAGCCCGCACTGGGCGTGGTGGGCTACCTCGGCTTCCTGCACTTCATGAACGAGCGGCCCGGCTACTTCATGACGGCCGACCTCGCCATCTACCTGCACCCGGCGCGCCAGCGCTGCGGGCTGGGCAGCTACCTGCTGGACGAAGCCGCTTCAGCCGCACCCGGCCTCGGCATCGAGGTGCTGACGGCGACCATCTTTGCGTCCAACACCGGCAGCATCCGCCTCTTCGAGAAGCACGGTTTCGAGCGCTGGGGTTTCATGCCGCGGGTGGCACGCCTGGAGGGCAGCGAGCGCGACCTGGTGCTGGTGGGGCGGCGCCTGTGGGGCTGAGGGCTGGCGTGCAGCTCACTGAACCTGCAGCACCTCGAACTGCTGGCGCCGCGGCGCGACCTGCAGCGACACCTCGTCACCCTCGCATTTGCCGAGCAGCGCCTTGCCCAAGGGCGCGTCGGTGCTGATGACCTGAACCAGCCCGGCGCCGGTGTCCAACTTCATGCTGCCCCCGGCCGGGCCCAGGAAGAGCTCTTGCTCGTTGCCGTCGGCATCGGCCAGGCAGACCAGCGCGCCGAGCTGGATGCCCTTGCTGGCGTCATAGGCGCCGGGGCGGAACTGGCGCCAGTGGGCCATCGCCTGGCGGATGGCTTCCGCGCGGCGGGCCTGGCCGGTGGCGAGGTAGGCGGCTTCGAGACCCAAGGTGTCGTACTTGTTCTCGGCGATGTTCTCTTCGTGCGTCGCCGTTTCATGGGCGGCCAGCGCCGCCTGTTCGGCTTGAAGCAGGTTCTCGGCAAGCCGCTCCAGCACCAGCTGCTGAAGCAAGGATTTGTCCATGATGAAGGGTGGGCCTCTCGGGCGGGCTGATCAGGGCGTGATTCTGAAGGGTGCCAGGCCCCGGGGCCCTTCGACTACGCAGTTCGCGAGAAGCGCATGAGCCGGCCCCGGTAGCCCGGGCCTTCCAGCGGCGTCTCGCTGACGCCGAAACCGAGCGCCGCCAGCGCGCGCGTGAAGGCCGGGCGGTTGCCGCGGTTGGGGTCGACGATCCAGACCTCGCAGCTCGGCAGCGCATGGCGCTCGATGAAGGCGGCCAGGGCACCGCCATCGTCGCGCTCGTAGAGCACGTCGCTGCCGATGATGAGGTCGAAGCGACCCTGCACCCGCGGCGCGCCGGAGGCGGCGGGCGCGGCGTCGGCACTCCAGTCACCATGGCAATAGCGCATCGGCGCGAGCTCGTTGAGCCGCAGGTTCTCCAGCAGGAAGGCGCCGGCCAGCGGGTGGATGTCGCTGGCCGTGACCTCGCCGCCGCGGCGGTGGCACACGAGGCTGGCCAGGGCGAGGCCGCAGCCGATCTCCAGGATGCGCTCGCCCTCGGGCAGCGGCCGCACGGCCATGGCCGCGGCCAGGTGCAGCCCCGAGGGCCAGACCTGGCCGAACAGCGGCCATTGCGCCGAGGAGATGCCCAGCGCCTCGGCAGCGCCCGAGGGGTCGGCGAACTGGTCGTTGTTGAACAGGGAGCGGATCTGCAGGTCCGCCGCGCCGTCGATGGCGAGGGTCTGGACCTTGACGTCATAGCCGGGCATGGGGCCTTCCGGTGAGCTGCGTGGGCAATCGCGATGCAGCACGGGGAGGTCAGCGCCGCTGCAGGGGCAGCGGCCGGGCGACAGGCCAGCGGGGCAAGACGGGGAAGGCGAAGTGTAGGGGGCGGGTCCGATCGACCGGAAAGCCAGTCCCGGGCCCCGCGCACCCTCAGCTCATCAAGTCATACGGCCCACCCCGCTCCAGCGCCTCCTGGTAGGCCGGGCGGGCGTGGATGCGGGCCAGGAAGGCCTTGATCTTCGGGTAGGCGTCCATGGCCCCACCGCGGGCCGCGGCGGCCTCCAGCGGGAAGCTCATCTGCACGTCGGCGGCCGAGAACTCGGCGCCGGCAAACCAGGGCCGCGCGACCAGCTCGCTTTCGAGGAACCTGAGTTGCGCGTCGATGTTGGGCTGCACGAAGCTCCCCAGCACCTTGTCGGCGATGCCGCGGGCGATGGGCTTCACGAAGAAGGGCATGGGCGAGCGCTTGATCTTGTTGAAGACCAGCTTCATGAGCAGCGGCGGCATGGCCGAGCCTTCGGCGAAGTGCAGGTAGTAGCGGTAGTTCAGCAGGTCCTGCTCGCCGGTGGGCTTGAGCCGCCCCTGGCCGTACTTGTCGACCAGGTACTCGATGATGGCGCCGCTCTCGGCCACCGTGAGCCCGCCATCGGTGATGACCGGGCTCTTGCCCAGCGGGTGCACCGCGCGCAGCTCGGGCGGCGCGAGTGACGTCTTGGCGTCGCGCTGGTAGTGCTTGATCTCGTAGGGCAGGCCCAGCTCCTCGAGCAGCCAGAGCACGCGCTGCGAGCGGGAGTTGTTGAGGTGGTGGACGGTGATCATGGGGCGCAGTGTAGGGACGCGCCGGCCGCCGCCATCACAGCGCCATCATCGAACTCTTGTAGACACCGCAGCCCACGTACAGGTCGTCGACCTTGGTCACGTAGGACATCTTCTCCTGCGGCTTGCCCGACTGCGGGTGCGGCATCGTGTACTGCACCCAGCCGGGCCCGGCCTCGGCCTGCTCGATGATGGCGCGCACGAGCTGCGCGCCGGCCTCGCCGGCCACGTCCTGCACCCGCTGGCCCACCCGGGCCGGGTTGCCCGCAAAGCCCAGGTAGCGGCCCTGCGCGTCCAGCGCGAACACATACATGTCGCGGTCGAAGAGGCCGCTGTCGGCGGCGTTGATCCGGCGCAGCAGGGCCTCGCGCCCGCTCCCCGGCGTGTGCTGCGACAGCGCCCGGTCCACCAGCGCGCGGGCTTCGTCCGCCGTGCCCTGGGGCAGCTTGAAGACCGACACCGATTCGGTGAGCAGCCGGGCGCGGTCCTGCAGCTCGTTGGCCTGCGCCACGGCCTGCTCCACCATGGCGCCATTGCGCTGCGTGAGGGTGTCGAGCTGGCGGATGGCGGAGGTGATCTCGCCCAGGCTCGAACTCTGCTCGGCGCTGGAGGCGGAGATCTGAGACATGTGCCCCGCCACGGCGCGCACGCCGCTGACGATGGCCTCGATGCGCTCGCCGGCCACGCGGATCAAGCCCACGCCGTCATGGACCTGGCCCGACGAGGTGGTGATGAGCTGGCGGATCTCGCGCGCCGACGCCGCCGAGCGTTGCGCCAGCGTGCGCACCTCGGCGGCCACGACCGCAAAGCCACGCCCGGCCTCGCCCGCCCGCGCGGCCTCCACCGCGGCGTTGAGCGCCAGGATGTTGGTCTGGAAGGCCAGCGAGTCGATGACGCCGACGATCTCGTCCATGCGGCGCGCGCCCGCAGCGATGGCCTCGATGGAGGCGATGGCGTCCTTCATGCCGGCCGCACCCTGCTCGGCCGTTTCGCGCACGGCCTGGGCCGAGGCGTCGGAGGACTGCGCGGCCTCGGCATTGGCCTGCACGGTGGAGGCCAGCTCCTGCACGCTGGCCGACGTTTCTTCCAGGTTGGCCGCCTGCTGCTCGGTGCGCTCTGACAGCGCCTGGTTGCCCTGCACCAGCAGGTCGCCCGAGCCAGCGAGCAGCGCGGCATTGCTGCGCACCGTGGCCACCATGAAGGCGATGTTGTTGACCATCACGGACATGGCGTTGGACATGTCCGACAGCTCGTCGCGGCCGCGAAAGCGCACCATGTGCTGCAGGTTGCCCTGGGCCGTGCTCTCCATGAAGCGCAGCACCTGGCGCAGGTCGGCCAGGAAGCTGATCTGGAAGGCCAGCATCAGGTAGACGAAGAGCAGCATCACGAGGCCCGAGCCGCCGGCCAGCAGCCAGGTCTTGCGCAGCAGCTCGCCGCGGCGGGCCTGCAGGGCCTCGCGCATCGCGTCGTTGACGGCCCGCTGGTAGGTGCCCAGGGCTTCCACCACCTTGCCGGTGTCGGCGAAGTAGCGCTCCGCATCACCCGTCTGCACGCCCGTGCGGAAGCGCTTGCGGTGCTCCTCCACGAGCTGGTCCACGGCGGTGGCCGCGGCGTCGAACGCCGCCGTCTTGAAGCCCTTATCCGCCAGCAGGCGCTGGGCATGCCGCACGTTGCGTGTGTCGGCCGCGAGGTCTTCGATGAGCAGCGTGATGGTGGCGATGTCGGCGGGGTCCGCGCCCG
Source organism: Roseateles sp. (assembly GCA_016790285.1). Classification (GTDB taxonomy): domain Bacteria; phylum Pseudomonadota; class Gammaproteobacteria; order Burkholderiales; family Burkholderiaceae_C; genus Pelomonas. The sequence goes on from JAEUPJ010000022.1 coordinate 118,846, forward strand.
GCGAGCTGAGGATGGTGGCGCCCTGCCCGCGCACGAGGCCGAGCTGGTCGCGCCAGGTCGGCAGGCGAGTCACCGCCATGTCCATCAGCAGGTAGGTCAGGGGGTCGGGGTCGTAGAGCAGGCTGGAGCGTTCGGCCAGTTCGTAGGTGAACCGCGCCATGTCTTCCACCAGGCCGCTGTGCAGGCTGAAGCTCTTGCTGACGGGCTGGCCGTCGAGCTGGGCGTACAGCTGGCGCAGGCGGTCGCGCAGGGCGGGCCAGGAGGGCGGAGCGTCGGGCCCGGCCGTCTGCATCGAGGCGTCCTGGGTCTGCAGCGCCTTGTCGAGGTCGGCGCGCACGGCGTCGCGCCGGCCGACCAGGCCGTCATCCCCCAGCAGCACCATGTTGGTCAGGCCGCGGTGGGACTGCACGGCCCGCGTCAGCGCGCTGGATTGCTCGATCCACTGGATGCCTTGCAGCTCCGTGGCCGTCAGATGCATCTCGTCCTGGTTGCGCAGCAGCATCATGATGACGATGCTCACCAGGGGCACCGCCGCCAGGATGAACAGCAACGTCAGCTTGGTGCCGAAGCGAAGCTGGCGAACCGCCCACATGCCCGGGTAGAGCAGCTCTCGTGCACGCATGGAAGACCTCCCTGAACCCGCCAATGTAGCCAGGGAGACCCGGTCGTTGCTGCTCGATTGCAAGGTCAGCGCGTGACCCAAATCACGCGCCTTGCGGACTTGCGCGGGCGGGCCTGCCGCCCCGGTTCAGCGGGCTGCCGGAGCCTCGTCGGGCGCGAGCACCTTGCCGAAGACCAGCTTGACCGCCAGCAGCCCCACGCCAGCCGCCAGCACCAGCACGGCATGCAGGCCCCAGAAGCGCGATCCCGGCATCACCTCCAGCAGCCCGGCCAGCCAGCCGACGAAGCTGTTGCCGAAGAACAGGTGCAGGTAGTAGATGCCGATCATGACGCCCTGCAGCCCGCGCGGCGCTGCGCGTGAATAGAGCGCCAGGCCCACCGGCATGATGTTCGCGAAGCCGATGTTGTTGACCAGCGCATAAGCGAACGACCACAGCAGGCTGATGCGCGCGCCGCCGCCCTCGATGGCAAGGGCCGGGATCATCAGCAGCGCCGGTGCGCCCGCGGCGACGAAGCAGCCCAGGGCCATCTTGGTGATCTCGTCGGGCTCGCGCCGGCGCGTGGCCCACCAGCGCCAGAAGGCCAGCGACGCGAGCATGGTGGTGGTGCTCAGCAGCGCGTCCACCGCCTGCAGCCAGGTCACGGGCACCTCGAAGCCCGCCACCGACATGTCCATGTGCTGTTGCGACCACAGCGGGAAGCCGTTGTTGTACTGCTGGTTGCCGACGATGGAGAGCATCAGCACCGGCAGGATGGCCACCAGCAGCGCGACCTGCTGCCAGGCGCGGCGGCCCAGCGGCGGCGCGGCCTCGGCGGTGCGCGCTGCACCGCGCGGCGCCTCCGGCGGCAGCCAGCGCCGCCCGGCGAGGTACACCACCAGCCCGATCAGCATGCCCACGCCCGCCGAGCCGAAGCCCCAGTGCCAGCCGACCTTCTCGCCGAGCGTGCCGCAGACGATGGGCGCGGCGATGACGGCGATCTGCACCGCCAGCATGAAGATCTGGAAGGCGCTCGCGCGGCGCTTGTCGCCCGGCGCGTAGAGGTCGCCCACCTGCGCGGCGATGTTGCCCTTGAAGCAGCCCACGCCCAGCAGCAGGCAGCCCAAAGCCGGCAGCAGCGCCGTCTCGAAGGCCATCAGGAAATGGCCCGCAGCCATCAGCAGCGCGCCAATGACGACGGTGCGCGTGCGGCCCAGCAGCCGGTCGGCCAGCAGCCCGCCGAAGATGGGCGTGAGGTAGACGCAGCCCACGTACAGGCCGAACACCACGGAGGCGAGCTGCTGCGGCGAGCGCGGGCCGGTGACGTTCTCGATGGCGTGGCGCAGCGCGTCCATGCCGGCCACCTGGCCGATGTTCTGCGGCAGGAAGAGGTAGTTGCTGAGGTAGAGCACCAGCAGCGCCTGCATGCCGTAGTAGCTGAAGCGCTCCCACAGTTCGCAGAAGGAAAGCCAGCCCAGGCCAGCGGGGTGGCCGAGGAAGGCGCGGTCGTGACGCGCGCGGGCGTCGGCAGCGGAAACAGCGGAGGTCAAGGGCAGCTCGGGAGAATGCAAAGGCGCGACTGTCCCTGCGCGCGAACGCGCTGGCAATGCGCAATCGCCCCGGTGCCGTGAGTCATGGTTCTTCACGGCTGCGAACACAATCGTTCACATGACCACCCCACGCATCCTCGTCACCGGCGGCACGGGCTACATCGCCGGCGTGCTGATCCGCCAGCTGCTCGCCGAAGGCTGGCTGGTGCACACCACCGTGCGCGACCTCGCCCGCGAGCCCGCGCTGCGCAAGGCGCTCGGCGCCAGCCGCGGCGTCAAGAAGGACCAGCTGCGCTGCTTCGCGGCCGACCTGATGGCCGACGCCGGCTGGGCCGAGGCGGCGGCGGGCTGCACGCACCTGGCCCACGTGGCCTCGCCGCTGCCCACCGGCGTGCCGCGCGACGCCAACGAGCTCATCGTGCCGGCGCGCGACGGCGCGCTGCGCGCCCTGAAGGCCGCGCGGGACGCGGGCGTGCAGCGCGTGGTGATGACGTCCTCCGTGGCGGCCATCTCCTACGGCCACGGCCCGGGCGAGCACCGCTTCACCGAGGCCGACTGGACCGACCTCGCCGCGCTCGACGTGCCGCCCTACGTGCAGTCCAAGACGGTCGCCGAACGCGCCGCGCGCGACTGGGTGGCGCGCGAGGGTGGCGGCCTCGAGTTCTGCACGGTGAACCCGTCCGTCGTGCTCGGGCCCGTGGCCAGCGCCGACTACTCGGCGAGTGTCGTCATCGTGCAGAGCCTGCTGCAGGGCCGCATCCCCGCGATGCCGCGCATCGGCTTCGGCATCGTCGACGTGCGCGACGTGGCCGAGCTGCACTGGCGCGCCCTCACCGCCCCAGGCATGGCCGGCGAGCGCTTCATCGCCTGCGCGGGCTTCACCTGGCTGCGCGACATCGCCGCGATGCTGCGCGAGGAACTCGGCGACGCCGCCCGCCGCGTGCCCACGCGGCAGCTGCCCGACTGGAGCGTGCGGCTGCTGGCGCGCGTGAGCCCCACGGTGCGCGCGGCGGCCAGCGAACTGGGCACGGCGCGCCACCAGGATTCAAGCCATGCGCGCGAGGTGCTCGGCTGGGTGCCCCGGGCGCCGCGGGAGGCGATCCTGAAGTCGGCGCGCGACCTGATCGCGCTGGGGGTGGTCTGAAGCGGGTGCCTCCGTGCGGCGAGACCCCGGGCGGTTGGGAAACTTGACCATTCCGGCCTTCGGACTTGCCAATTCAAAGCCGCTCACTTGACCATTGCCTCGCCGGCGGCGCGCAGCGCGGCGGGATGCCCCCGCGGGCCCATCCAGCCCCTACCGACCCCTGCGCTGCCACAGCGCCTTCTTCCCCTTCAACTGCCGCTCGATCCCGTCGTTCAGCCGCGCGCGCAGGTCGATGACCTCCTCCACATGGCCGAACACGCCGGGGAAGCGCAGGTCCAGCCACAGCCACAGCGTGCAGATGCGCAGGGCCTGCTCCATGCGGTCCAGGCGCCCGTGCTGGTCGTATTCGTCCAGGAAGTGCGGCTCGCCGGCCTTGCCGGTGCGGGCGTGGTTGGTGGCCCAGCTGGCGTACTGCTCCACCAGCATCGGCAGCCGGTTGTCCACCGGCGCCTGCGCGTAGCGGAAGCGCTCCTGCAGCGGCAGCGAGGCGGCGTTGCGGTCCAGCATCTCGGCCAGCTCCAGCATCTGCTCCAGCTCCGCCACGGCAAAGTGCGCGTCGTCCAGCCGCAGCTGCTGCATGAAGATGTTGAGCACCGCGTAGAGCTTGTTCACACCGAGGCGCCGGGAGATGGTCTCCACGTGGCGCCAGTTGGGGGCGACGGGCGCCTTGAAGTCGCGCGGCGCGCGCGGCTCCTTGGGCAGCAGCTGGCGCAGCGACTTCATCGCGTCGGCCTCGGCCTCCTTGAGCACGCTCACGAAGCCTTCGTCGTGCATGCCGTAGCGGCCCGCGCGGCCGGCGATCTGGTGCACCTCGCTGACGCTGAGTTCGCGGTCACCCACGCCGTCGAACTTGGTCAGCGTGGAGAACAGCACGCGCCGGATGGGCAGGTTCAGGCCCATGCCGATGGCGTCGGTGGCCACCAGGATGTCGCTCGCGCCGACGGCAAAGCGCTCGGCCTCGCGGCGGCGTACCTCGGGCGGCAGCGCGCCATAGATGACGCTGACCGCATGGCCGTTCTGGGCGATCTGGTCGCGCAGCATCAGCACGTCGCGGCGGCTGAAGGCCACGACCGCGTCGCCGGCCACGAGGTGCGTCATGGGCACCGGCGCGGGCATGAGCTGCACGTGCTGCTTGCGTTCGAACACGCGCCGTTCGGGCTTTTCGCCGCACAGCTGCAGCAGCCGCTCGATGGCGGGTGCGGCGTAGGCCGAGCCGATGATGATGAGCTCGCGCGCCGGCACGCCGACGATGGCCTGCGTCCAGGCCCAGCCGCGCGAGTCGTCGAAGATCATCTGCGCTTCGTCGATGACGGCCACGTCCACCACGTCGCGGGTGTTGACCATTTCGATGGTGCTGCTCACCACGCGGGCGTTGGCCGCCGGCACGTTCTCCTCGCCGGTCAGCAGCGAGCAGGGCACGCCGCGGGCCACGAGCCGGTCGCGGCCTTCCAGCGCCAGCAGGCGCAGCGGCGCGAGGTAGGCGCCGTCCAGCGCTTGCGCCAGCCGCTCGAAGGCGGCGTGCGTCTTGCCGCTGTTGGGCGGGCCCAGGTAGAGCGTGACCTTGCGGCCGAGCTTGCGCGCGGCGTCGAAGCTGTCGGGGTAGCCCTGGAAAGCGAGTTCACGGCCCAGGCTCGTGAGGGCGTCCTGCTCCTCGACCTGCTGCTCCCAGCGGTCCTGCGCGCGGGTGAGCGCGGCCTTCAGGTCCTCGAAGGGCATGGGCACGCCGCACTCGGCCTGCAGGCGCGGCAGCAGCGAGGCGAGCTGACTCGCGTGGCCCAGGGCCTCGCTGCGCGCGATGAGGTGGTTCAGGTGCAGGGCCAGCTCGGCCGTGTACGAGTACTCCGGCGCCTGGCCCAGCGCATGGCGCAGCGCGGCGGCGTCGCCGTCGCGAAAGAAGGCCCACACCGGGGCCTCGGGCACCGGCACGCGGTGCGAGAGGTCAATGCGCCAGCCCTCGTGCGACAGCGTGATCGGGTGCACGCACAGCCGCGTGAACACGAGGCCCTCGCGGCGCAGCCCCAGGCTTTCGAGCTGTTGCAGGCGCTGCTGCATGAGCGGCCGCAGCGTGTTGGCCAGCGGCGTGGCGTCCAGCTGCGCGAGCGCGACCGGGATGTGCTGCGGCAGGATCCAGCGGCTCGGGCGGCCGCCACCGGCGGCCTTGGAAATCTGGATGCAGCCCAGGCGGTCGAGCGAGTCGTCGCTGCCGTCGTCCAGGTCCGCGGGCACCAGCACCTGGGGCAGGGCGTGCGCGGCCTGGCGGATGCGGGCCCAGTCCTCGGGTGCGAGGCTGGCCGGCAGGCGCGAGGCGTGGCGGGGCTGGGGGAGGGGGAAGGCGGGGGCGGGCGGCCGGGCCGGCTTGGTGTTCGGAGGGACTTCGGAATTCACGCCGGAAGTGGAACACAGCCTGTGTCGGGAGCGACCTCCACGGCATCGGCCTCGGTCAGCGTGAGCAGGATGCCCGGGTACCAGGCGGCGTTCAGCCCGAGGGACTCATCGGCCACCAGGTCGCGGTCGCCCATGTCCAGGCGCGACGAATGGATGCCCACCAGCAGCCAGGGCAAGGCGCCGCGCCCGGGCGCGCGCACGACCACCGGCGCACCGCTGATGCCGCGGTGGGTGCGCGCGTCCGTCAGGAAGCAGCCGCGGCCCTGGAAACGCCAGCCGTAGGGCGAGGCCACGCTGCCCTGGCGCACCACGGGCACGTGGTGCAGGCCGTCGTGAAAGCCCAGCGGGAAGCCGGGGATGAGCAGCGGCTCGCCGATGCCGATGACGTCCTCGGCCCCGGGCAGGTGCTCGGGGGTGAAGGCCGCCATCGCCACCTCAGGTGGCAGGGCCGCGGGGTCGATCTCCAGCACGCCGACGTCGATCTCGCTGCCCTCGTCGCGGCCCTGGCGCCAGTTGGCCAGGCCGTCGCGGTAGAGCAGCACCGACAGGCCGATGGAGTCGGCCAGGTTGTCGGCATCGGGGTGCAACTCGATCTCCAGGCGGTCGGGGTGGTGGCCGCTGGGCTCGTCGATGAACACGTGCCGGCTGCTGACGAGGTAGAGCCGCTCGTCGCGTCGGAAAAAGAAACCGGTCGCGTTCGTCAGGCCGTTCTTGCCGACAAAGGTACCGATGCGCGCCGTGGCCAGCAGCAGGGGGTCGATGGGCGCGGCGGTGGCGGTCACGGCGCGCTGCTCAGTGCGAGGGCTGGGGCGAGGCCCGGCTCAGCAGGGCGGCGAGGTGCTTGCAGACGTTCTCGCCGGTGGTGGTCAGGCGCAGCGAGCCGCCGTGCCATTCCATCCAGTGCAGGGCGACATAGTCTTCGATGTAGCTCTCGTCGATCTCGGCGGCGCGCCGCCGCTTGAGCAGGTCGACGGTGGCGAGCAGCTCGTCGCGCAGGGTGTCGCGGCGGGTGACCAGGGGCATGGGAGACGCGGGCGTGGCGGGCCGGCGGGTCGAGCGGGTGGACCGGGGCTTGGCGGTAGGCTTCATCGGGACTCCGGACGTGCGAGAGGGCAGGCTTCCTGACTCGCAGGAAACGTGCCCGGTGGGCGTGGAGGTGCTTTGGCAAGGCCGGCGAGGGGCGCTGCAGGCGCAGCGCATGGGTCGAGCGGGCGAGCCGGGGCACCGGGGGGTGGCCGCCTCGACAGACGTTGGAGGGGGCCGGGTTGGGGCTCGCCGCTTGAGGGTGGTCGACAACCGCTGCCGGCCGGCGGGAGCCGGCCCGGGCGTGAGGCGCGAAGCGATGTGCGCCGGCGTCCAGCCACCGATGTCGCGCCGTTGAGCAGAACGCGACGGGAGCACCGAGTGTAGGGGCCACCACCGGCCCGGCGGGGCCGTCCTACAAGGCCTTGGGGCGCGTCGTGTCAGACGGATTCGCGATCCAGGCCTGCACCTCCGCCGCCCTCGCATGTTTCGGGGCCAGTTCCAGGAAGGTCTTGTAGGCCGCCGTTGCCTTGCCGTCGTCGCCGGCCTGCAGCCGGGCGTCGCCGAGGTTGAGCCAGGCCAGCGACCGGCTCGCGTCCATCTCTACGGCTTTCTCGAACCAGCCGGCGGCCTCGGCGAAGCGGCCGCGGCGGTAGAGCACGAAGCCGAGGTTGTTGGCGGCCAGCGCGAACTTCGGCTGCAGCTGCAGGGCCTCCTTGAAGGCGGCCTCGGCGTCGTCGTAGCGGCGCTCGCGGTAGAGCTGCAGGCCGCGGTCGTTGGCGCGCTGGGCGGCCACGCGGGCGCCGGGGTCCACGCGCGCGGTGGTGGCGGCCAGGGCCTGGTCCTTGCCGTCCAGGCCCTTGATCGTCACCTGCACGCCGCTGGCGCCGCCCGCGGCGGGCGCGGCCTGGCGGCTGGCGGTGCTGGCTTCGTCCAGCTTGGCAGCGAGTTGGCTGGCCTTGTCGTCGAGCTGGGCGACGGCGCCGCTGAGCCCCGGCTCCTGCGCGGTGGGCAGCTCGAAGACGAACTCGCCGCCCTCGCTGCCCGGCAGGCTGCCGAAGGCCGGCGTCTGGCGCGCGATGGAGGCGACGGCCGGTGCCACGTAGGCGGCCAGCTCGGTGGCGGTGATGAGGCCGTCGCCGTTGAGGTCGGCCTTGCCGCTCAGCGCCTGCAGCAGCGTCCACGTGAAGACCGAGTGGCCGCCGGGGCCGTCGTCGGCCACCTGCTGGTCGGCGCCGCCGGCCGTCATCATCTGGCGGCCCACGCGGCGGGCGTTGGTGCGGGCGAAGTTGCTGTCGGCGCCGGCGCTGCCGGCGCGCGTGAGGCCCAGGCCCGAGTAGCAGGCGTCGATGACGAAGAGCGCATGCTTGGCCGTGATGGCCTCGGCCACCTCCTGCAGCTGCGGCATGGCGATGGCATCGGCCTGCAGGTCGGTGAGGCCCGCGTCCACCGGCACGATGTAGCCCACCTCGCGGCCGCTGGGCAGCTTGCGGGTGCTGCCGTGGCCGGCGAAGAAGACGAACACGCGGTCATCGCGCTTGACGCGTTTGGCGTCGCCGAAGCGCTCGTTCATGGCCTTCAGGATGTTGCCGCGCGTGGCCTCGGCGTCGGTCAGCAGGGTCACGTTGTCGGCCTTGAAGCCGAAGCGGGTGACAAGGGCGTCGCGCACCGCCTGGGCGTCGCGCACCGCGTGCGAAAGCTTGGGCCAGGCGCTGTAGCCGTTGATGCCGATGACCAGCGCGTGGCTGTCGCGGTAGAGCTCGCCGGCGGCAAGCTGGGGCGGCGCCGGGCGGTCGCCGCTGACGACGAACTGGCCGTCCTTGTAGCTCGCGAAGCGCCAGCCGTCCGCGGCGAGCTGGTCCAGCACCAGCGGCAGGGCCTGCACGGTGCGGGCGTGGATGTCGTGGAAGAGCACGATGCCGCGCTGCTGCTTCTCCAGCTCGGCGAGCACGCGCGCGGCGATGCTCTTCGGGATGGGGTCACTCCAGTCCAGGGAGTCGACGTTCCACATCATCGAGCGCAGCTTGAGCGCCTCGATGGTGGAGAGCGCGCCGTCGTTGCGGGCACCGTAAGGGAAGCGAAACAGGGCGTCGCCGTTGCGACCCGCCGCATCCAGCAGCGCCTCCGTGTTGGCGGCCTCTTCCTTCACCTTCACCAACTCGAACTTGCTCATCAGCCCGTGCGTGAAGCTGTGGTTGGCCAGCTGGTGGCCAGCGGCCAGCACGCGCTTGGCCACCGCGCTGCCATTGCCCGGCAGCGGCTTGCCGTCGGCGCCGAGCTTGCCGAGGTTCTGGCCGAGCTGGAAGAACACGGCCGGCGCCTGGTAGCGCTTGAGGATCTCCAGGATCTCGTCGGTGTAGCGGGCGTGCGGGCCGTCGTCGAAGGTCAGCAGCACGGTCTTGGGCGGCAGCTTGTCGCCGAAGACCTCGCGCTCCTTGGCCGCTGCGCCGCGCATCGCGCCGGAGGCCGATGAGGCGGATGAGGCCGGCACCTCGGGCGCCAGGTCGGCCGCGGCCGGCAGCTGCGCGCCGTGCTGCTTCATGACCGCCTCGCGGGTGTGCAGGGCGCGCAGCTTGGCGGTGTAGTCGGTCCAGCGCTCGCGCTTCAGCTCGATGCCGCGCTTGGCGAAGCCGCCGAAGACCTCCTTGAGCTCCTGCTCGTAGGCCTTCTGCACCTCGGCCAGCGTGTCGATGTCGTCCTGCGCGCGCCGGGCGAGCTTGATGCCGTCCAGCGTCTGCGCCGTCTTCAGGCCGGTGGCCAGCTGCTCCAGCACCTCGCGGAAGGCCAGGCGGTCGGCGTCGAACCAGCTGGGCTCGCTCTCGATGCGCGACATCAGCGCGGCGGTGGCCTCCAGGGCGTCCGGCTTGAGCGCGGCGTCGGCCAGGCGCTGCTGGCGCTGCAGGAGTTCGTGGAAGAGCTGCTGCCCCAGGGCCTGCACCTCGCGGCGCTGGGCGGGCGGCAGGGAGGCCTCGCCGTCCATCAGCACGACGATCTGGCGGTGCAGGGCCAGCAGGCCATCGGCGTCCTCGCGCAGGCGCGCCGTGGCGCTGGTGTCCTGCGGCGCCGAGGCGGCGGGCAGGGCCGCGGGCACGTCCTTCGCGCGCTGGCAGCCGCCGAGGGCCAGGACGCAGGCAAGGGAGAGAAGGCAGGCGCGGGCGGACATCGACACGGCAGAACGGGGCGCGGGCGCGCCGGCAGACACACAGTGGCCGGAAGTGGACCACAGCCGCCTGCAAGAATTCCGGTGAGCTTTCACGGAGCACCCATGGCCCGCCTGTCCTTTTCGCGCCGCCTGCTGACCTCGCTGGCCCTGGTGCTGGCCACCATGCCGGCCCTGGCCCAGTCACCTGCCGACGCCCCCCTGCCCAGCGTGCAGCACGGACGCGTGGAGCGCTGGGCCAACGTGCCGTCCAAGCACGTGGACCCGCGCCACGTCGACATCTGGCTGCCCGACGGCTACTCGCCCGCCCGGCGCTATGCCGTGCTCTACATGCACGATGGCCAGATGCTGTTCGATGCCGCCACCACGTGGAACCGGCAGGCCTGGCGCGTGCAGGACGCGCTGACCCGCCTGCGCGAGGCGGGCCGCATCCGCGACGTCATCGTGGTGGGCGTGTGGAACAACGGCAAATGGCGCCACAGCGAGTACATGCCGCAGGCCTTCCTGCCGGGGCTGCCGGCGGGCTTTCGCGAGGCCCTGGTGCGCGACGGCCTGCAGGGCAAGCCGCAGAGCGACGCCTACCTGCGCTTCCTCGTCGAGGAGCTCAAGCCCGCCATTGACGCCCGCTACGCCACGCGGGCGGACCGCGACAGCACCTTCGTCATGGGCTCCAGCATGGGCGGCCTGATCTCGGTCTACGCGATGAACCGCTACCCGGAGGTCTTCGGCGGCGCCGCGGGCCTGTCCACGCACTGGGTGGGCATCTTCAAGCCCAACGCCGCGCTGCCGCTGGCGGCCTTCAACTTCCTGCGCGAGCACCTGGCCGACCCCGCCACCCACCGCCTCTACCAGGACCACGGCACGATCGAACTCGACGCCCTGTATGCGCCCTACCAGTCCCTCGTCAACAGCCTGGCGCGCGAGCGCGGCTACGTGGACGGCAGCAATTTCCTGGCCCTGACCTTCGAGGGCACGGGCCACAACGAGACCGCCTGGTCCCAGCGCCTGGAGACGCCGCTCACATTCCTGCTGCGGCCCTGACCCCGGCGTCGGCCCTGCTGACACCCGTCGGCGGCAGGGCTGGCCACAATCCGGCCACCCCTTGCCCACGCCGCCCGACATGCGCCGCTTCCTCCTCAGCTTTGCCGCCGCCGCCTTCGCGGCCGGCGCGCTCGCCGCCACGCCCGCCCAGCGCCTGGCCGACCTGGCCAGCCGCTACCACGAGGCCCAGTCGCGCTTCGACCCGCTGACGGCGACGTTGAGCGGCGACAACCGCTTCGACGACCAGCTCGCGCTGACGCTGGCACCCGCGGAGCGCACGCGCCGCTTCGCCGCCTACCGCGCCTTCCTGAAGGAGCTGGCCGGCGTGCCGGCCAGCGCCCTGCCACCGGCCGAGCGCCTCACGCGCGACCTGCTGGAGCGCAGCCTGCGAGGCCGCCTGGCCTTCGAGCGCTTCCCCGACCACCTCCTGCCCCTGCAGCAGATGGACGCCGTGCCGCTGCAGCTGGCCATCTTTGCCAGCGGCCAGGCCGAGCAGCCGCTGCGCACGACCGCGCAGTTCGACGCCTACCTCGCCCGCCTGCGCGCCCTGCCCGCCTGGTGCGACCAGGCCCTGGCCAACCTGCGCGAGGGCGTGCGCCGCGGTGTGGTGCAGCCGCGTGCGGTCGTCGAGGCGACGCTGCCGCTGATCAAGAGCCTGGCCGACCCCGACCTCGCCCGCAACCCGTTTGCCGCCCCCGCGCGGCTGCTGCAGGGCGACCCGCCCGCCGACGTGCCTGCCGACGACGCTCGGCGCCTGGCCGAGGCCTTCCACCGCGAGGTCGGCGAGCGCACCGTGCCGGCCCTGCAGCGGCTGCTTGCCTTCAGCGAGGCGGACTACCTGGCCGCCGCGCGCACGCAGGGCATCGGCGTCAGCGACCTGCCCCAGGGCAAGGCCTGGTACCGGCTGCTCGTGCGCGACCAGACCACCACCGACCTCACGCCCGATCAGGTCCACACCCTGGGCCTGCAGGAGGTCGCGCGCATCCAGCGCGAGATCACGGCGCTCGCCCCGAAGCTCGGCTTCACCGGCGACCCCCTGAAGAACGGCGGCCTGCTGGCCTGGGCGCGCAGCGACCCGCGCTTCCTTCCCTTCAAGACCGAGGCGGAGATCCTGGACGCCTACCGCGCCATCAACGACCGCGTTTCGCCCCAGCTGCCCACCCTCTTCGGGCAGCTGCCGCGCATGCCGCTGGAGATCCGCGCGGAGCCCGAGCTGACCCGCGCGACTGCGTCCGACCACTACACCGTCGGCCAGGCCGATGGCAGCGCGCCTGGCGTGTTCTGGGCCGTCATCAACAACCCGGCCACCTACAGCGTGGCGACGATGACCGCCCTCTTCCTGCACGAGGGCCAGCCCGGTCACCACTTCCACCTGGCGCGCCAGCTGGAGATGCCGCTGCCCGAGTTCCGCCGCCGCACGTGGATCAATGCCTACGGCGAGGGCTGGGCGCTGTACGCCGAGACGCTGGGCCACGAGCTGGGCCTGTATGCCGACCCGGTGGCCTACGCGGGCGAGCTGCGACTGGAGATCAGCCGCGCCGCGCGCCTCGTGGTGGACACCGGCCTGCACGCCAGGGGCTGGAGCCGCGAGCAGGCGCTGGCCTACTGGATGGACGTCACCGGCGCGAGCCGCCAGCAGGCGGTCGTGCAGATCGACCGCTACCTCGCCTGGCCCGGCCAGGCCCTGGGCTACAAGATCGGTGCGCTCAAGATCCAGGAGCTGCGCCGCCGGGCCGAGCAGCGCCTGGGCGCGCGCTTCAGCCTGGCGGCCTTCCACGACCAGGTGCTGGGCGAGGGCTCGATGCCACTGGCGGTGCTGGCGCAGCGTGTGGACGCCTGGATCGCCGCCGAGGCGCGGCGCGCGCGGTGAGCCGCAGCCGCGTGGCGCGCCCGCCTCAGGCCTGCCACACGCCGTAGCCCGCCTCGCGCAGCCCGATGGCGAGTTCCACTTCCATGTCGCGCGCGGCCTCGTAGGGCATGGGGTTGTAGACCTCGTACAGGCCCGGCAGCAGGCGCAGGCCATAGGCCAGCACGAAGCGGTTGGCCTGCACGCCGGCCATGTGCCGGTCAAAGCGCAGGTCCGGGTCCAGCCCCGTCATGCCGACGTACACGAAGGGCTTGCCGAGCACGTAGTCCGGGTTGGCCTTGCGAAAGCTCGGCTCGTTCCAGACCTGGTCGGCCAGCTCCACGACATAGACGTGGTGATGGTGGCGGGTGGCGCGGCGCGGCATCGGACGAGTCTAGCCAGGACGGGTGCTGGACGTGCCGTCGGCGGCGAGCTGCCCAGAGTTGGGGAGGGCATCCCGCCGGCGATGCGCGTGGCCATCGTCGGCACCAACCCACAAACGCAGTCGGCACCGTGGCGCGCGCCCGAACGTTCTGTGCATTTGTCGTGCTTTTGTGCCTGCACCCCGATGGTGCTTTTGGTCGCCAAGGACTAGCGTTGCGATGTGTGGCGCATTTCTGTGATGTCCATGCCATTTCCCGCGCTGAAAGGTTGAACACGATGAATTTCTCGTCGATGAAGGTCCGCACCAAGCTGACGCTGGCGTTCGGCTCGCTGGTGGTGCTGTTGCTGTTGGTGGCGCTGCTGGCCTGGAGTGCGCTGCGGCATGGGAACGACGCCTTCGACCATTTCGCTGAAGGCGTCACCGCCCGCTCCCAGGTCGCGAGCGCCGTGCGGCAGGCGGTCGATGCCCGGGCGGTGGCGGCGCGCAACCTCGTCCTGGTGAGCCGGCCCGAAGACATCGAACAGGAACGCGCCAAGGTGGAGAAGGCCCATCAAGCCGGGACGCGCGAACTTGCGCGGCTGCTGGAGATGGCCAAGGGCGAGGACGTCTCCGACAAGGCCCGGGGGCTGATCGCCGAGATTGCCCGGGTCGAGCAGCTCTACGCGCCGGTGGCGCTGGACATCGTGGCCCTGGCCACGCAAGGCAAGCGCGACGAGGCCATCCAGAAGATGAACGAGAAGTGCCGGCCCCTGCTGACGGAACTCGTCCGGGCCACCGATGCCTTCACCGAGTACACGCGGAGCCAGACGCAGCAGATGATTGCCGAAGCGGACAAGCGCATGAGCGGCGACATGAGCCTCTTCACGACGGTCGTGCTCGTGGCAGTGGTTGTTGGCGTGGTGTCCGGTGTCTTGATCGTCAAGGGCCTGTTGCGCGCCCTCGGGGCGGAGCCCAGCGAGCTGGGGGCGGCGGCCGCGCAGGTCGCCACCGGCGACCTCAGCCCCCTGGTGGGTGAGCAGCGGGCGCCGCAGGGCAGCGTGCTCGCGTCGCTGGGCCACATGCGGGCGGCGTTGGCCGACATCGTCATGCAGGTCCGCCAGGCGTCCGAATCCATCGCCACCGGCTCCTCGCAGATCGCGACCGGCAACGCCGACCTCAGCCAGCGAACCGAGGAGCAGGCCAGTGCGCTGCAGCAGACCGCGGCGACCATGGAGGAGCTGGGTACCACGGTGCGCAACAACGCCGAGCATGCGGAGCAGGCCGATCGCCTGGCACGCGACGCCACGCGCATTGCCAGCGAAGCGGGCCTTGTGGTGGGGGAGGTGGTTGCGACGATGCAGGACATCGACACCGGCTCGAAGAAGATCGCCGACATCATCGGCACCATCGACGGCATTGCGTTCCAGACCAACATCCTGGCGCTGAATGCCGCGGTGGAGGCGGCACGCGCGGGAGAGCAGGGGCGAGGCTTTGCCGTCGTGGCGGGCGAAGTGCGCGCCCTGGCGCAGCGCAGTGCCGGTGCTGCCAAGGAGATCAAGGCGCTGATCGAGGACAGCGTGACGCAGGTTCACAAGGGCTCGACGCTCGTGAACCGTGCCGGGGCCACGATGCAGAGCGTCGTGGGTGCGATCCGCGATGTCGGCGGCATCGTGGGCGAGATCAGCGTGGCCAGCAAGGAGCAGAGCACCGGTGTCGGCCAGGTGGGCGAAGCGGTGTCGCAGATGGACCAGGTGACCCAGCAGAACGCGGCCCTCGTCGAGGAAAGCGCCGCCGCGGCGGAGAGCCTGCGCAACCAGGCCAGCAAGCTGGTCTCGGCGGTCAGCGTCTTCCGGGTGTCAGGCGCCAGGAGCTGAGCGCGGTTTCACCGGCGGGCTCACCCCGCCGTGTCGGCCGGTACCGGCGTGCGAACGAGCCTTGACAGCGCATCCAGGCCGATCGGGGGGACCGGCAGCCAGGGCAGTGCATAGAGCTGCCGGGCCAGGCCCGCACGCAGTCGCGCGACCTGCTGCGCTTCGCCCGCCAGGCGGGCCTGGAGCAACGGGTCGTTCGTCCCCGCCGCCAGCACGCTCTTGTTGAGCACCCAGGCAAACGGTTCGATGCGCGCGCGGCGCAGGTCGTCCTGCAGTGCCGCTGCCTGCGACACCGGCGTTACCTCGGGCAGGGTCACGAGGATGATCTTGGTGTACTGCGGATCCTGCAGTCGCATGAGCGGCGTCACGATGCGCGCCGCGCCGTGGCCTTCGAACTCGCGGGTCATCTGCCGGTGGTAGGCGCCCGTCGCATCCATCAACAGCATCGAGTGGCCCGTGGGCGCGGTGTCCAGCACGACGAAGGCGCTTCGCCCCTCGCTGACGATGCGCGAGAAGGCATGAAAGACGGCGACCTCTTCCGTGCAGGGTGACTGCAGGTCCTCCCGCAGCAGTGCCTGCCCTTGCGCATCCAGGCCCGGCGACCTGGCGGCCATGACCTTGTCGATGTAGCGCCGCGTTTCGACCTTGGGGTCGATGCAGCTCACCTGGAGGCCTGGCAGGTCGCCGGCCAGCGTGCCGGCCAGGTGCGCGGCCGGGTCGGTGGTGCTCAGGTGCACGGTCTTGCCCCGCTGCACGAGGCCAATGGCCAGTGCTGCGGCAATGGTGGTCTTGCCGACGCCCCCCTTGCCCATCACCATGATCAGCCCATGGCCGGTTGCAGCCAGCTCGTCGGCCAGCGCGGCCAGCCCGGGCAGCGGCCTGGCGTCTCGGCTCGGCGCCCCGGTGAGCGGCGCCATCGCAGCGGCGCCCGGCAGCAGCAGGGCACGCAAGGCCTGCAGGCCGACCGTGTCGAACGGGCGCAGCGGCACGACGGCCTGGGGCAGCTCGCGCAGCGGTGCCGGCATGGCGTCCAGCGCCTGCCGGCCCAGGTCCTCGATCGCACGGGCCACCGCATCGTTGCGGTCGCTGGCGTGGAAAACCCCGTTGATGGCCAGGCGCTGGTTGTTCAGCCCCAGCTCGCGCAACTCGACCGAGGTGCGCGCCGCCTCCTCGATCGCGCCTCGCTCAGGCCGGGTCACCAGGATGACGGTGGTTCTCGCAGGGTCGCTCAGCGCCAGCATCGCAGCCTGGAACCGCGCCTCCTGCATCTTCAGCCCCGAGTGCGGCCCGAGGCAGGAGGCACCGCGGTCGTTGCCCTGCAGGAAACCGGTCCATGCCTTGGGCAGGCTGAGCAGGCGCAAGGTGTGCCCTGTCGGTGCCGTGTCAAAGACGATGTGGTCCCACGCCTGCGTGCTGTCCTGCGTGATGTCGGCCAGGAGGGACGAGAACTCGTCGAACGAGGCGATCTCGGTCGTGCAGGCACCGGAGAGCTGCTCGCGCACCGCCGCCCGTTCCTCGCCGGTCGTGCCCTCATCCATCTGCGCCAGCACACGCTGCCGGTAGGACTCGGCGGCGTGGTCGGGGTCGATGTTCAGCACCGACAGCCCCGGCGCGCCAGGCACCGGCACAGGCGTGTTGCGCAGCTCGATCCCGAGCATCTCGTCGAGATTGGACGCCGCATCGGTGCTGACCAGCAGCACCTTCTTGCCGGCATCGGCCAGCGCCAGCGCGGCAGCGGTGGACAGCGACGTCTTGCCCACGCCGCCCTTGCCCGTGAAGAAGAGATGCCGCGTGGGGGCGTCGATGAGGCCGATCGTCCCTTGGGGCTCGTTGAAGCCCGGCCCCGAAACCTGGATTTGCATGGCTTGCCCTTTTGGCGGCAGTGTGCGCGCTTTGGCAGGGCGCCGGTTGACTTGGATCAGTCGACGGGGCCGGCCCTGTGCGGTGTGTTCAGGCGCCAGCCGCCGGCTGGGCGCCGCTCAATCCAGCGGCCAGGGCATCCCCGGCGCCGGCGCGGCCGGCGAGGGTGCGCGCTCACGCCGCGCATGCCCCGCACCGCCCGGCTGGTTCGCCTCCCGCCACCACGGCCGCACGGGCTCGCCGTGGGCGGGCTCCACCGCCTCGCCCAGGCGCGGCATGAGCAGCTGGGCGCCCTGCTTCGGGCCCTGGGCCAGCAGCACCTCGGCGGGCTGGTCCCAGTCGTGCAGGGCGAGGCTGAAGGTGCCCCAGTGCACCGGCAGGAAGGCCCCGCCGCCGAGCAGCTGCAGGGCCTTCAGCGCGTTGTCGGGGCCGAGGTGGATGTCGCCCCAGGACGGGTGGTAGGCGCCGACCTCCAGCATGACGAGGTCGAACGCGCCGAAGCGCTCGCGGATGGCGGCGTACTCGCTCGTGAGGCCCGTGTCGCCGCTGAAGAACACGCGGTGGCGCGGTGTCTCGATGACGAGCGACGACCACAGCGTCGCGTTGCGGTCGCCCAGCGAGCGGCCCGAAAAATGCTGCGACGGCGCCGCGTGGATGCGCAGTTCGGCCGCCGGCGCCTGCCAGTGCTCCCACCAGTCCAGCTCGACGATGCGCTCGGCCGGCACGCCCCAGGCCTGCAGGTGCGCGCCGACGCCGAGCGAGGTGATGAAGGGCACTTGCTGCAGCCGCACGAGCTCGCGGATGGTGGCGTGGTCGAGGTGGTCGTAGTGGTCGTGCGAGATGACGACGGCGTCCAGCGGCGGCAGGGCCTTGAGCGCCAGAGGCACGGGCTGGAAGCGTTTCGGGCCGGCCAGCTGCGAGGGCGAGGCGCGCTTGCCCCAGACCGGGTCGGTCAGCACGCGCAGGCCATCGATCTCGATCATCACGGTGGAGTGGCCCAGCCACGTCGCCCGCAGGCCGCTGCCCGCTGGCTTGAGCCAGGCGTCCAGGGGGTTGGCTGCGGGCAGTGGGCGCTCGGGCGTGCGCCGCCCGTCGGCGCAGAGGAAGTCGCCGAGCGAGGGGCGCTCGGTGCGGTCGCGCAGGCCGGGGTCGATGGGGTGGACGTTGCGGAAGCCTTCGCCCGTGTCGGTGACGCGGTAGCGGGGCGAGGCCCGCATGCGCTCGAGCCGTTCGCCGCTGGCGCGTTTGCCAAGAGATTTCATCGGGTAGCCGACGCGGTCGGCGCTGCACCTGGGGGCTGGAAGATGGCCCCGGCCGCGGGCGTTTCAAGGCCATGAGCGGCGCGGGCGCGCAGGCATTGGTCGTCGCCCGGCTGGACCTCTCGGCAGCTGCTGGAGCGCTGCGCGTAGATGGTGCAGCCCACCTGCCGGCCCACCTCGCCGGCCAGCGCCACGCAGCGCGATGGCTTGCGCTCGGTGCCGGCCATGCAGCGCAGCTGCGGCGTGACCTGGCGGGTCAGCGCCACCGGCACGGTGCCGCCGGGCGCGTCGTCGGCCTCGGCCCAGTAGAACGACACGCGGAAGTAGGCACAGCAGGCGCCGCAGCGCTGGCAGTCCAGTTCCTGGTCCATGGCCAACGCTCTCCTGTTCAGGCCGGCCGGTGCTGGGTGCCAGCGCCCATGGTGATGAAGAACATGCGGCTGGCGCGGTGCACCTTGGCGGTGTGCCAGTGCCCGCGCGGCACGACGACCGCGCCACGCCCGGTGATGCGCCGGGACGTCTGTGCGCCGTCCGGCGCTTGCAGCAGGAAGTCGATGTCGCCGTCGAGCAGGTAGACGAACTCGTCGGCCTCGGGGTGCATCTCCCAGCTGGCCCAGTCGGTGTCGCAGCTGAACTCGGACACGAGCCAGTCCCGGCCCAGGGCGTCCAGCGTGGCGTCGGGCTGCGACCAGAACTCGCCGCCGCCGGGCGTGGTGCGGATGCCGCCCTGGGCATCGAGCAGGGCGTAGACGTGTTCGGGCTGCAAGGTCATGCATGGACTCCGGGCGTTGCGACGCACATTTTGAAGCGTGTGCGTGAACGATGCCGCAGTCCATCCCCTTGAATCCGCGCCGGGCGCGCCCACGTTCGGGGTCAGGAAACGCTCAACCGGGTGCCCGCATGTCGTCCGTCATCAAGCTTGCCCTTCCCAACGAACTGCTCTCGCTCGTGCGCCTGGCGCACCTGCTGCAGGCCGTCGAGCATCGCAGCGTCGACCCCCACCAGTACCGGCTGCTGGCCGAGAAGCTGAGCGCCGAGCTGCGCCTGCACCAGGGCCACGAGGCCCTGCCCACGCTGCTGGACCACTTTCCCGCCGCTGCCGAGCTGTACGAGAACCTGCAGTACGCCCACGCCGGCCTGTGCCGCGCGCCGCTGGAGATGTCGCTGCAGTCCGAGCTGGCCGCGCGGGAGCTGCTGTCGCGCGTGGGCCGCCCCGCCGCCTAGGCGCCGCGCCGCAGCGCGATTTCGAACACCACGCCGCCGTCCACGTTGCGGGCGGTGATGCTGCCCCCCATCTTGGCGAGATACGTCTTGGCCACGAACAGCCCCTGGCCGCGGCGCTGGCCGTCCTCCGGCTCGGCGGTGCTGACGCCGTAGTCGAAGATGCGCGCGAGCTGCTCCTCGGCAATGTGCGGGCCGTGGTTGTGCACCTCGACGGTGGCGAACGCCGCCGTCAGCTGCAGCGTGAGCGTGATGGGCGTGCCCGGCACGCGGTGGCGGTCGGCGTTGGTGAGCACGTGGGTCAGTGCGTCTTCCAGCGGGTATTCGTCGGCCTGCACCCAGGCGGGGTCGGGCGCGGGCGTGTAGGCCACGCTGGCGATGCCGGCATAGGCCGCGTTGGCCGCCACCTGGCGCAGGAAGGCGTCCAGGTCCAGCCGGCCCACGGCCAGCGTCGCGGCCGCGAGCGCCTCGCTCGGTGAGGCCTGGCCGTAGAGCACCTTCACGGCCTGCTGCATGCGCTGCACGTAGCGCCGGCTCGGGTCCTCGTCGGCGCCGTGCAGCAGCATGAGGGACTGCAGCGGCGACATGATCTCGTGACCCACCGCATGCCACTGGTCGTGCTCGCGCTCGGCGCGCAGCTGCTCGCGGCGCAGGCCGTCGCGGGCGTGCTGCAGCAGGTCGGCCAGGCTGCCGGCCAGGATGCCCAGCTCGTCGCGCCCGCGCAGGTCCGCCACGTCCAGCGTGCCGAGCTCGGCAGGCCCGGGCTGCTGCATCTGGTGCGACAGCGCCGCGGCGCGCCGCGTGAGCACCGCCACGCGCCGGATGAGACCCACCTCGATGATGAGCCAGGCCAGCGCGATGGCCGCCAGCATGGCGCCCACCGGCCAGGCCAGGCGCGCGGCGCTGGCGCTCAGGCTGCGATCCAGCCCCTGCAGCTCGCCGGTGAGGGTCACGTCGAAACGCCCGCCCGGCGTCGTCACCGTGTCGCGCGCGGCCAGCGTGCGCGGCGTGGCCGGTGCGGGCAGGTGCTGGATCAGCGCCATCAGCCAGGGCGAGGGCGGCGCGCCGGTTTCCTCCGCGCCCTGCAGCAGCGCGACGACATGCGCGCCGCGCGTGATCTTCAGCGTCTCGCCCGGCGCCAGCGCGGCAGCCAGCCGGGTGAGGTTCAGCGGCGGCTGCGCGCCGGGGGCGGCGCTGTCGAAGAGCGTGCTGCCGCCGGGCCCGAGCAGGGCCAGTCTCAGGCCCGTGCGGGCCAGGTCGGCCGGTGGCCACTGCGGCCCGCCCGGGCGAAAGAGCGCTTCACGGAACGCGTCCACCGGCACGCGCAGCGACACCGTGGTGCGCCGGGCGCAGGGCTCGGCGGCGGTGAGGCAGGGCCCTTCGCGCCACACCCAGCCGCGGAAGTCGCGCTGCGGCCGGGCCTTGGGCTTGAGCGCGGTGGTGTTGGCCGCGCCGTCCACCACGAAGCCGGGCAGCTGCCCGCGCTGCGCGTCCAGCATTTCCACCGGCGCGAGCCAGTGCTGCGTGCTGCCACCCTGGCGCAACTGAAGCGACACGCGGTGCAGGTCGCTCAGGTCCAGCGCGCCGCGCTCGCGGCTCACCAGCGGCGGCGCGTCCACGCTGGCAACCAGGTAGACGAAGCCGCCCGCGTACGCGTTGCTGCCCACGGCCGCGCACAGGCTCGCGCCGCCGGGGTATTGCAGCGCGCAGCCGGCCATCTCCACGACGCGCTGGGCCTTGGTCGCGTCGTCGAAGTCGATGGCGCCGAAGGGCAGCACCAGCGGCGCCACCCAGCCAGGCTCGACCTGGGCCGGCTCCGGGTTCATCAGCGCGAGCTGCCCGGACGGGTGGCGCAGCTGCGCGACGATCTCGGCCAGCGACTTGGCGAAGGTCTGCTCGTAGCGCTGGGCGTTGCGCTGGCGTTCCTCGTTGAGCAGCGCGACCGCCAGTGCCAGCGTGGCCAGCGCGAGCGCGATGAACACCAGGTGAAAGACGATGCGGTTGCGAAAGGCCGCGAGGCCCAGGCGCGGCATGTCGGGGATCGGGAAATCGACCCGCCCGAGCTTCATCCGCCGGGCGTCCAGCGAAAGCCCCGCATCGGGATGTTCTCGATGCCGTCGAAGCTGGGGTCCACGTCGCGAAACGCATCGCGGATGGTGGCCACGTGCTTGCGCACGTTGTCGCGGTTGCGACCGCTCTTGACCACGTCGAACAGCTCCTCGTAGCTCACCACCTCGCCTGCGCGCTCGTGCAGCGTCGCGAGGATGCGCTGGGCGGTGAGCGGCAGGTTGATCCGCTGGCCGCGCCACATCGCCGAGCGCTGCTTGAGGGGGTCGAGCTGCAGGCTGTCGTCGGCCGCCTTCGGGCCGCCCTTGGGCTCGCGCAGCCGGGCGGTGCGCAGGATGTCGAGGAAGGTCTCGATGAACTCGGCCTCGTCGAAGGTGGTCTTCTGCAGGTAGTCCCAGGCGTCCAGCGCCTTCATGATGCTGCGGTAGATGGCCGCCGGCATGGCCGACACCACCAGCACGGGCGTGCCCAGGCCCTGCTTGTTGATCTCGTTGATGAGGGCAACACCCGCGTTGCGCTCGCGGCCGAGCTCGATGTCGAGCACGACAAGGTCATAGCGCTCGCGCCGCAGCGCGGCCTCGGCGCTGTCGCGGTCGAAGTGCTGGTCGACCTCCAGCTCGGGCCGGGCGGCGCGGATCCAGCCGGCGAGTTGGGCGCTGGTGGTGGGGTCGTCTTCGATGACGGCGATGCGGGGCATGGGGGGATTATGGGCAGGCGTGCGCGGGGGGGGGGGGGGGGG
>JAEUPJ010000031.1 GCA_016790285.1 Roseateles sp.
ACGCGCCCCTGGACCACCGCCGCCTGGGTGTTCCTCACGCTCGGCATCGCCCTGGGCAGTGGCTGGGCCTACTACGAACTGGGCTGGGGCGGCTGGTGGTTCTGGGACCCGGTGGAGAACGCCTCCTTCATGCCCTGGCTGGTCGGCACGGCGCTCATGCATTCGCTGGCGGTGACCGAGAAGCGCGGCGCGTTCAAGTCCTGGACGGTGCTGATGGCGATCCTCGCCTTTTCGTTGTCATTGCTCGGCACCTTCCTCGTGCGCTCCGGCGTGCTGAGCTCTGTCCACGCCTTCGCGTCCGACCCCAAGCGCGGCCTGTTCATCCTGGCCTTGCTCGGCATCACCGTCGGTGGAGCGCTGGGGCTTTACGCCTGGCGTGCCACCAAGGTGGGGCTCGGCGCCCGGTTCGCGGTGTTGTCGCGGGAGACCCTGCTGTTGATCAACAACGTGGTCTTGCTCGCCGCTGCGGGCGCAGTCCTGCTGGGCACGCTCTACCCGCTGGTGCTCGACGCGCTGGGGCTCGGAAAGATATCGGTCGGCGTGCCCTACTTCGAAGCCGTGTTCGCGCCGCTGATGGCCCCCGTCCTTTTCCTGATGGCGCTCGGGCCGCTGGCGCGCTGGAAGCAAACCGACGCCGGCCCGATGATGCACCGCATGCGCTGGGCCTCGGCGGTTGCCCTCGTCACTGGGCTGCTGGCGAGCTGGGCGGCCGGGCGCATCGCCTGGGCTTCGGCGCTTGGCCTCACGGTCGCGTTCTGGATCCTGCTCAACCTCGCTGCCGACCTCCGGCCCGTGCATGGCGGCTGGCGCCGGTTGCCGACTCACCTGCAACAGATAGGCCGCGCGCGCTGGGGCATGTCCGTTGCGCACGCCGGCGTGGCGGTCTTCATCATCGGCGTGACGATGGTGAAAAGTTTTGAGGTCGAGAAGGACGTGCGCATGCACGTCGGCGAGACCGTCACGCTGGCCGGCTATCAGTTCCGCTTCGATGGCACCCGGGATGTGGCCGGGGCCAACTATCAGGCCGTGCAGGCCGGCGTGAGCGTCGCGCGCGAAGGCGAACCGGTCGCCTTCCTGACGCCGGAGAAGCGCGTCTACCGCGTGCAACAGAACCCGATGACCGAGGCCGCCATCGATGCAGGGCTCACACGGGACCTCTACGTGGCGCTCGGCGAGCCGCTGCCCGACGGCGGATGGACGCTCCGGGCCTACGTCAAGCCGTTCGTCGACTGGATCTGGGGTGGCTGTCTGCTGATGGCCCTGGGCGGCGCTCTGGCCGCCAGCGATGGCCGTTATCGCCAGCGGCGCACGGCCCGGCAGTCGAGCGCGGCTTCCGTCTCACTTCAAGGGGAACTCGCATGAGCACCACCAGACGCCGGCTCTGGCCCGTGCTGCTGCCGCTGGTCGCCTTTGCCGCCCTGGTGGCGGTGCTGGCCGTCGGCCTGAAGCGCGACCCTCGCGAAGTGCCGAGCCCCCTGATTGGCAAGCCGGCGCCACCGCTGCTGCTGCCCCAGCTCGACAACCCAGGCGCGCAGGTCTCCGCAACAGCGCTGAAGGGCAAGGTGTGGATGCTCAACGTGTGGGCCAGCTGGTGCGGCGCCTGTCGCGAAGAACATCCTGAACTGTTGGCCTTTGCCCGGCGCCAGGCGGTGCCGATCTACGGGCTGGACTACAAGGACACCCGCCCGGCCGGCCTGGACTGGCTGCGGCGACTCGGCGATCCCTACGTGGCCTCGGCGTTTGACGAGATGGGGCGCGCCGGCCTGGATTGGGGCGTGTACGGTGTGCCCGAGACCTTCGTCATCGACGCCCACGGAGTCGTCCGGCACAAGCACATCGGCCCCCTCACGCCGCAGGTGCTCAAGGAGCGAATCGAGCCGCTGCTGGCACGCTTGAGCGCTGAAGCCGCAGGAGGAAGACCATGAGCCGCTGGAACGTCTGCGCACCAGCGCCATGGCTGCGTGCCTTGCTCGTGGGGCCGCTCTTCCTGGCCTGCGTCGTGCTGCAGGCCGACGCCCAGGAGGCTGCGCCCACGGCCGAGGACCCCGCGCTGGAGGCCCATGTGCTGGCCGTGAGCGGCGAGCTGCGATGCCTCGTCTGCCAGAACCAGACGGTGGCCGACTCCCACGCCGCATTGGCCGTGGACCTGCGCAACCAGGTGCGAGACATGCTGCGCCTGGGGGCCAGCGACGACGAAGTGCTGCGCTACATGACCGACCGCTATGGCGACTTCGTGCGCTACCGGCCCGCTTTGCAGGCGCGCACCGCCCTCCTGTGGGCAGGCCCGGCCCTGCTGGTGACAGGCGGGCTGCTGGGGCTCGCCTGGCAGCTGCGCCGTCGCGCGCGTCTGACTGACGACGCCTTCGAACCGGACCCTGAATTGACCGACGCCCTTGAGACCTCCCATGTCCGCTGACCTCCAACGCGTGCTCGACCAGATCGAGCAGATCGAAAAGGCGCATGCCCAAGGCAACGTGCCGGATGCGCTGTATGCGCAAGCCCGCCAACGCCTGGACGCCTTGCTTCTCACCACATTGGAGCCAGCGAGCCCGGCGCCCAAGGCGGCTCCAGGCAACCCTGCGCACCGGCCACGCTGGGCCACGCGCCAGGCTGCTGTGCTCGCCGCGGTGGCACTGGCGGTCGGCGGCGCGGGCTACGCCTGGAAGGGCAGCCCGCGGCAGGCATCAGCCGGCGCCGCAGGCTGGGCGCCCACGGGTGCCGCCCCACAGGCGGCAGCATCGGCACCGCACGCCCTGGGCAATGAGGCCATGGTCGGCATGGTCCAGTCGCTGGCGGAGCGCCTGAAGACGAAACCGGATGACGCCGAGGGCTGGGCCATGCTCGCACGCTCCTACACCACGCTCGGCCGGGTTGACGAATCGCTGCCCGCATACGCCCGGGCGCTCAAGCTGGCCCCCCAGGACGCCGAATTGATGGCGGACTACGCAGACGCTCTGGCCCTCAAGCAGGGCCGGCAGCTGAGCGGGGAGCCGATGACCTGGGTGAAGAAGGCCCTGGCTCAGGACCCGCAGCAAGCCAAGGCCTTGCTACTGGCAGGCACCGACGCCTTCAACCGGCAGGACATGCCCGCAGCCATTCGCTTCTGGGAGCAAGTGGTGGCGGCAGGGCCAGCGGGCAGCGCATGGGTGGAACAGGCCCGCAACGGCCTGGCGGATGCCCGCAAGCAGAGCGCCACGGGCGCAGCCCCCGCTGACACCGCTGCTCCCGCCCAAGCCAAGATCGTCACCAGCGCCAAGGTCGGCGGCACCGTACGCCTGTCTCCGGCGTTGGTGCGTGAAACCAAACCCGACGACACCGTGTTCGTGTTCGCCCGCGCCGCCGAGGGGCCGCGCATGCCCCTGGCGCTGGTGCAGCGCCGTGTGCGGGACCTGCCCCTGAAGTTCGAGCTGGACGACAGCCAGGCCATGAACCCCGCGGCGCGCCTGTCCAGCGCCCAGCAGGTCATCGTGACAGCACGCGTGAGTCGCACGGGTCAGGCGCAGGCGCAGCCGGGCGATCTTGAAGGTGCAACGCAGGCGGTGGCGCTGGGTCGCCATGATCTGGAGGTGGTGATCGGGTCTCGCGTGCGCTGACGAGGGCTCACGTGGTGCCGTGCTTGGTGTCGAACGCGATGCCCATGGCCTGCAGCAAGGGCGTCGGCAATACACCTCCTGCGCAAACGATGACATCGTCATTGGGCACCGTATCGCGTTGACCGTCGGCGGTGAGCACGACCTTTGCGAGTTCGATGCGCGCGACCTCGGTGCTCAGGTGGAGCTGGATGCGACCGGCAGCCACAGCGCCCTCCAGCGCCAGCCGGTTCTTGCCCTTGACACGGTTGAATGCAGCGCTTCGATAGGCCAGCCGCACCCTCGTTCCCGGTTGTTCCGACAGCTGGACGGCGGCCTCCAGCGCACTGTCGCCGCCACCAACCACCAGCACGCGGCGCCCGCGGTACTGCTCGGCGTCGATCAGCCGATAGACCACATTGGGCAATTCCTCGCCCGGGCAACCGAGCTTGCGCGGACTCCCGCGTCGACCGATGGCCAACAGCACGGACTGGGCGCGGTACTGCCCGCGCGTCGCATGCACCACGAAGCCGCCGCTGTCGGGCTCCACGCGATGCATGGCGTCCTTGAAGCTCAACTTCAGATCGTGCCGCTGCACGACGTCCTGCCAGAACGCCAGCAACTTTTCCTTGGACACTTCCGACATGCGAACCTGGCCCACCAGGGGCAAGGTCACGGGCGACGTCATGGCAATCTTGGCTCGCGGGTAGTGGTAGACCGAGCCACCCAGCGAGTCTTCCTGCTCGAGCACCAGGTAGCGCAGCCCATGAGCCTGCGCCGACAGCGCGGCGCCCAGGCCGGCAGGGCCCGCCCCCACGATGACGACGTCGTACCGGTCCGACGGTGCACGCCCCCGCCGGCGAATGCTGTCCATGGCCTGGACGCCCTGGGTCGCCGCCTTGCGGATGAGTCCCATGCCCCCCAGCTCCCCGGCAATGAAAAGCCCTGCCACGTTCGATTCGAAATGCGGGTCGACGCGCGGAATGTCCACGCCCCGCTTGGCGGTTCCGAAGACCAGCTGAATGGCCTCCACCGGGCAAGCCGCGGCGCAGGCCCCGTGCCCGATGCAGGCTGCCGCGTTGATCAGTTCCGCCTTGCCACCCACGATGCCCAGCGCCGCTTCCGGACACACCCGGGTGCACCCGCCCGACCCGATGCATCGCACGGGATCAACGATGGGGTGCAGGGACGCAGGCTCGTTCAAGCCGGCGGCCATCACTTCGGCCTTGACTGCAGCGCCCTTGCGCTCACGGCGACGCCTCAGGACCAGATGCAGCGCAATCGCCAACAAAGCGAGCGCGAGGTAAGGCATCAAGTTGGACATCGACGTGGCAGGCAGCTGGCGATCGGTCAGTCTGCTGGTCCACCCTGAAGTGGAACTGAACCTGCATCGGAATCACCGTGGCCATCGCCTCAAGCGGAGTGTGGCGAGCGGCACGCAGCTCACAAGGAAAGGCCCCGGCGCGGTGCCAGGACTGAACGCAATCGCGGTCACGAGGCCACCTGTCCAGCAGCCATCTGAGCCGTCAAACGACGGCGTCGTCAAGACGGGCTGGAGTTCCGTCAGCCGTGGGAGACAGCGTTGGCGATCGGATGTCGTAGAACCGCTCAGGGCCCGAGACCGATCTTGCCGGCCAGCACCACGGCACCGGCCCGGTTGTTCACGCCAAGCTTCTTGTAGATCGACTTGATGTGGTCGTTGACGGTCACGCCCTGGATGCGAAGCACGCCGGCCACCTCGGCGGCGGTACAGCCTCGGCTGAGCAACGTCAGGACCTCGGTCTCGCGTTTGCTCAGCGGTCGGTGGCTGGCGGTCTTGGCAGACAGGCCCGCCGTGTTCTGCCGGCTTCGCGCCAGCTCTTCGAGCATCAGGATGCGATCAGCCTCGCGTTCAGCGGACTGGCTGACAAAGATCTCGACGGACAGGCCGTTCTGGGCGGCTGCGCGTTTGAGCTTCAGATACAGCGGAGCCGTGATGACGAGTTCCATGGAGGGGTCGTAGCCATAGCCTGGCAACTTGTACAGGTCATTCATGCGCAAACAGGGTCCTCGGCAGTCAGGGATGGCGGCCCTCCCAAGCAGTAATGGCCGCCGCCATCGGGCAGCGCGTCTGTCGGAAACAGTCGCTGCCCGCACGTGCCTGCTGGGCAGGTCTCGTTCTGGGGAGGAACAGTAGAGGTCTGTGCGATTGGTCACGGACATTCGCGACGAATGGGGTCCTGCCGGGAACGAAACGATCTCGATGCAGCGCCTGTCGCCCTCGCCTTCGAACTTGAGCTCGCAGGAACACG
This sequence comes from Roseateles sp., assembly GCA_016790285.1. Classification (GTDB taxonomy): domain Bacteria; phylum Pseudomonadota; class Gammaproteobacteria; order Burkholderiales; family Burkholderiaceae_C; genus Pelomonas. Next base: position 5,861 of record JAEUPJ010000031.1, read on the forward strand.
AACCCTTGACCGCCCTCAAAGCGCCGGGCCTGCGGTGTTCCTAAGCTTGGTCACCATGAATGGACACCCCGGCCTGAGCGCCTGCAGGCGTCCATGCCGCCCACGCTGCACCAAGGAGTTGCCATGCCCAGCATGAAAGCCGCTGTCGTCCGCGCCTACGGCGAGCCCCTGAGCCTCGAGGACGTTCCCATTCCCGACGTGCCCGCCGGCCAGGTGCTCGTCAAGGTCGCGGCCTGTGGTGTGTGCCACACCGACCTGCATGCGGCCGATGGCGATTGGCCCGTCAAACCGCCCCTGCCCTTCATCCCGGGCCATGAAGGCGTCGGCCATGTCGCCGCGGTGGGCGCCGGTGTGACGGGCATCCGTGCGGGCGACCGTGTGGGCGTCCCCTGGCTGCACACGGCCTGCGGGCACTGCGAGCATTGCCTGACCGGGTGGGAAACGCTGTGCGACCACCAGCAGATGACGGGCTACACCGTCAACGGCGGGTTCGCGGAATACGTGCTCGCAGACCCCGCCTACGTGGGCCACCTGCCCGCCAACCTGTCGTTCGAGGCGCTCGCGCCCATCCTGTGCGCCGGCGTCACGGTCTACAAGGGCCTCAAGGTGCTGGACGCGCGACCCGGGCAGTGGGTGGCGATCGTCGGCGTCGGCGGCCTTGGCCACCTGGCCGTGCAGTACGCCCGTGCCATGGGCCTGCACGTGGTGGCCGTCGACATCGACAGCGCCCGGCTGAAGCTGGCCCAGCGACTGGGCGCCGAGGTCTGCGTGAACTCCGCCGAGGAGAACCCCGTCGAGCTGCTGCAAAAGCAGCTCGGCGGCGTGCACGGGGCGCTCGTCACCGCGGTCTCACGCGAGTCCTTCGCTCAGTCCCTGGGCATGCTGCACAAGCGCGGCACGATGTCCATGGTGGGCCTGCCGCCGGGCGATTTCGCGCTGCCCATCTTCGACGTGGTGCTGAACGCCAAGACCGTGCGGGGCTCCATCGTCGGCTCCAGGCAGGACCTGAACGAAGCCCTGCAGTTCGCCGCCGAGGGCGCCGTGCAGGCCTGCACGACCGCGCACCGCCTGGACGACATCAACCGCATCTTTGACAGCCTGCGCAATGGCCGCATCGACGGCCGCGCAGTGCTGACCTTCGACTGAAACGGCCCACGGCCGGGAAAGACCCACATGAGCATCCGCAGCATCCTCGTCCACCTGGACGCCACACCCGCCAATACGGCACGCACCAACATCGCCGTGTCGCTCGCGCAGGCCTGTTCGGCCCACCTGACCGGCCTCGCACCGGTCACCGGTGCCGCCTTGCAGAACTTCCAGACCGCCGCGGCGCTGGACGGTTATGTCGCGGGCGCCAGCGCTGCGCTGCTCGGCCGCGCCGACGACCTGGCACAGGACTTCCAGCTCCGTTGCCAGGCCGCCGGCCTGGTGTCGTTCGAGGCGCTGGCCGACAAGGCACCCTCGCCCGACTCCCTGCTGCGTCAGGCCCAGTGCGCCGACCTGCTGGTGCTCAGCCAGCCCGACCCCTCGCTGCCCAACTACCGGCAGCATCTCGCCGACGTCGAGGAGCTGCTGCTGGCCAGCGCGCGCCCCGTCCTGCTCATCCCCTACACCCACCTGGACCCATTGCGCGTCCGACGCGTGCTCGTCACATGGGACGGCAGCCGGGAGTCGGTGCGCGCCATGACGGACGCCCTGCCCCTGCTGCGCAGCGCCGAGCGCGTGACGCTCATGCACTGGCGCAGCGAGCCGGCCGAGGGCGCACCGCAACCTGGCCTCGCCAGCCTGCGCCAGTGGCTGGCACGGCACGACGTGCAGGCCGAGGTGCGCGACGAGGTGACCACGCTGGCCGTCGGTGACGCCTTGCTCAACGCCGCGTCGGACCACGGCGCGGATCTCGTCGTCATGGGCGCCTATGGGCACGCCCGATGGGCTGAGCGCCTGTTCGGTGGGGTTTCGCGCACGCTGCTGCAGTCCATGACGGTGCCCGTGCTGATGTCGCACTGACGCCCTGACCGCGCTGGCCATCGCGCGCGCTTGACACCCATCAAGCACTGCATCGCCCCGCTGCGCTAGGGTGAGGGCATGCCCTTGTCCCGCCACCCTGCTTTCGCGCGTCTTGCGCTGCTTCTTGCCGTTCTCGCGCTCCTTCTGGTGGGGGGCGGCGCTCCTGCAGCCACCCGGCCGCAGCCGGCCAGCTTCGCGGACGCCTTCCAGCGCGGCGCGGCCTGGAGCGTCGGCGTCTACATGTTCGTGCCCGGCGAGGACGAGCCCCGCGTCGGCGCCGGCTTCTTCATCGACGACAAGGGGAGCATCGCCACCGCCGCGCACCTGCTGGGCGAGGCGCAGCAGATCCTGGTCGCCCTGCCCGACAAGCGGCTCGTCGCGGCCGAGATCATCGGCCAGGACGAGGTGACGGACATCGCGCTTCTGCGCATTGCCGGCGCGCCCCGGGTGCACCCGGTGTTTGCGCCCGGCGGCAGCCTGCGCGTGGGCGACTGGGTGATTGCCGTGGGCGAGCCTTTCGGCCTGGAGCACTCCGTCTCCGCGGGCATCGTCAGCGGCAAGGACCGACATTTCGGCGACGACGGCGAGCTCGTCTTCATCCAGAGCGACGTCGCCTTGAACCCGGGCAACTCGGGCGGCCCACTGCTGGACGCTCAAGGCGCCATCGTCGGCATGAACGCCCGCACCATCGTGGGCCCGGTGGGCACGCCGGGCGCGAGCCTGGCCATCCCGATCGACCTCGTGCTGCAAGTGGTGGCCGAGTTCAGGCAGGAGGGCAAGGCCCCTGCCCGCCCGCGGCTGGGCGCCCAGTTCGACGACGTGTCGCCCATGAGCGCGTGGGCCGCGGGCCGGCGGGAAACCAGCGGCGCGCTCATCTTGTCCGTCCCGCACGGCACGCTCGCCGAGAAGCTGCAGCTGCGCGCGGGCGACGTCGTGACGTCGATGAACGGCCGCCGCATCGGCGGCAGCGCCGATCTCGTGGCGGCGCTGCTGGCCTGGCGCAGCCTCGAGGGAACGCGCATCGTCGTTTTGCGAGGCGGCCAGGAGACCGTCCTGACGGCGGATTGACCTCGCGCAAGGCCGCGCGGCGGCCCGCGCGCCACCATGCTTGCCCATGACGCAACGCCATCTCGACCGCCTGCTCGGCCCTCAATCCGTAGCCGTTTTCGGAGCGTCGGACAAGCCAGCTCGAGTCGGCACCACCGTGTGGCGCAACCTCCGCGCCGGTGGCTTCAAGGGTGCCGTGGCGCCCGTCAACCCCAGGCTCGACCACCTGGATGGCGCGCCGTGCTACCCGAGCGTCGACGCCCTGCCCTTCACGCCCGACCTCGCGGTGCTGTGCACGCCGCCCGCCACGGTGGCGCCGCTCATCGCACAACTGGGCGCGCGCGGCACACGCGCAGCGGTCATCGTGACGGCAGGCCTGTCGAGCGCCGAGAAGGAGGCCGCACTGGACGCCGCACGGCCCCACACGCTGCGACTGCTGGGCCCCAACTGCATCGGCCTGCTCAGCCCTCAGCTGGGGCTGAACGCGAGCTTCACCCAGGCCAACGCCCTGCCCGGCGAGCTGGCGCTGGTGTCGCAATCGGGCGCCCTGCTCACCGCCTTGCTGGATTGGGCCAATGCGCAACGCATAGGCTTCTCGCACCTGGTGTCGCTGGGTGAGCACCTGGACGTCGACTTCGGCGACCTGCTGGACCACCTCGCGCTGGACCGGCGCACGCGGGCCATCCTGCTCTACATCGAGTCCATTTCGTCGCCGCGCAAGTTCATGTCGGCCGCCCGCGCGGCAGCCCGCGTCAAGCCCGTCATCGTCGTGAAGGCCGGGCGCGCAGCGGCCGGGATGAAGGCGGCGGCTTCGCACACGGGAGCGCTGGCGGGGGAGGACATCGTGTTTGACGCCGCGATCCGCCGCTCAGGGATGCTGCGCGTGGACACGCTCAAGGAGCTCTTCATCGCCGCCCAGACGCTGGCGCGGTTTCGTGACAACGCGAGTGCCGAGCTGATGGTCATGACCAACGGCGGCGGCGCGGGCGTCATGGTGGCCGATGCCGCCTCGGCACTGGGCGTGACGCTGGCTCAACCAGGCGACACCCTGATGCAGCGGCTGGATGCGGTGCTGCCGGCCAACTGGTCCCGCGGCAACCCCGTGGACATCATCGGCGACGCGCCACCGCAGCGTTATGTCGACACGCTGGAGGCCCTGTTCTCCGCGCCGGAGGCGGGCGCCATCCTGTTCGCCCACGCCCCCACCGCCATCGCGTCCAGTGTCGCGATCGCTGAGGCTTGCGCACCCCTTATCGCGAGCCGCCCGGGCCGTGTGCTGAGCTGCTGGCTGGGGGGTGACACCGTGGCACCGGCACGGCGGGCCTTCGAGGCCGCCGGCATCGCTGGCTACGACACGCCGGAGGAGGCCGTGCGGGCGTTCTCGCTGATGCAGACCTACCGGCGCAACCAGGTGGCATTGCGCGAGACGCCCACCGCCAGCGCCATTCCCGAGCCTGACCGCTCCGAGGCGCGACGCATCGTCGATGGCGCACTCGCCGCCGGCCAGGACTGGCTCGACGAGATCGATGCCAAGGCCCTGCTGGCGGCGTACGGCATCCCGGTCGTCCCGGGCTGGCGGGTGGCGCCCACCCCCGAGGCCGCCGCGCAGGCCGCATCGCGGCTGGCAGGGCCCGTGGTGCTGAAGGTGGTCTCGCCCGACATCCTGCACAAGTCCGACGCTGGCGGCGTGCGCCTGGGCCTCGTCGGCCCCGAGGCCGTCCGCAGCGCGGCCGAGGCCATGCTCGAGGGCCTGGGCAGGACCCACCCGTCCGCGCGGATCGAGGCCTTCAGCGTGCAGGCCCAGGCCCAGCGCCCGCATGCCTGCGAGCTGATCGTGGGTGCCCATGTGGACCCGATCTTCGGGCCCGTGCTGCTGTTCGGCCAGGGCGGCGTGGCGGTGGAGGTCATCGGCGACCGCGCCATCGCGCTGCCGCCCCTGAACCGCGCCCTGGCCCGCGAGCTGATGGACCGCACGCGGGTGCGCCGGTTGCTGGCCGGCTACCGCAACCATGCGCCGGCCGACCTGGACGCCATCGCGGACGCGCTGATTGCCGTGGCCCGCATGCTCGCGGACCTGCCGGAGCTGGCCGAGCTCGACATCAACCCGCTGTGGGCCGACGAAGCCGGCGTGCTGGCGCTGGATGGCCGCATCCGGCTCTCGGCCGACAAGCCGGCCGGTGTCGGTCGGTTCGCCATCCGCCCCTACCCGGCGGAGCTGGAGCGACACCTGACCTGGCAGGGGCAGGCGCTGCTGCTACGGCCCATCCGGCCCGAGGACGAAGCCCGGCACCGCGAATTCCTGGAGGCGATCGCGCCGGAGGACCTGCGACTGCGCTTCTTCCAGGCGCCGCACCGCATGTCGCATGACGAACTCGCGCGGCTCACGCAGATCGACTATGAGCGTGAGATGGCCTTCATCGCGGTGGATGCCGCGCAGCGAACGCTCGGCGTGGCTCGCCTGGTGCGCGACCCCGACAACGTCGAGGCCGAATTCGCCGTCATCGTGCGCAGCGACCTCAAGCGCCAGGGCCTCGGGCGCCTCCTGATGCAGGCGCTGCTGGACTACGCCGCGCTGCGCGGCACGCAACGCGTCGTGGGCGACGTGCTGCGCGAGAACCACGGCATGCTCGCACTCGTGCGCTCGCTCGGCTTCGAGGTGAAGCCGGACCCGAACGAGCCGGCGCACGTGCTGCACGTGCGCCGCGCCATGGTGCCCGGGGCCTGATCAGTCGGCCTTCGCCCCCAGGCGGCGCAGGCGCGCAATCCATGCCGCCACGCCGGCGTCGCCGAGCTGATCGACCATGCCGATCAGCGTCTCCCGCACCGGCGCGAACCCCACGAAGCCGAGGATGTTGCGCTCCAGCGACTTCACGCTGTGCGCGCGGAAGTACCAGCGGTAGACGAGCGCCGGCATGCCCATCGTGACGATGACGCGGGCCGACCGCCCCTTCAACAGCTTGGTGGTCAGCGGGTTGCTGCCTGCGCGGCCGACCGCGAAGCCGGGGCGGGCCACCTGCTCCAGGAAGGCCTTGAGCAGCGCGGGCATGTCGCCCAGCCAGAGCGGAAAGACCAGCACGACGTGCTCGGCCCAGGTCAGGTCGGCCTGCACGGGCGCCAGGCTCTCGGGCACGGTGCCGGCCTGCCAATCCTGCTGGCTGCGCAACACGGGGAAGTCGAGCCGGGCCACGTCCACGGTGCGCACTGCGTGCCCCGCCTGCTGTGCGCCTTCGAGGTAGGCCTGCGCCAACGCATGGCAGAGGTGCGGCGCGGTGGCGTCCGGGTGGCCGATGACGATGAGGATGCGGCGGCTGGTGGTGTCCATGGGGGCACGCTAGTCCTGTGCCTGGACGGGGTCCTTGCGGTGGATCAAGGCGCCACCGTGTGCAGGACGCCCGGCCAGCCACTACGATGCCGCCCCTGGACGTTGCTGAGGGCTGTCGATGCCGTGGATGGATTTCGCTGAGGTGCTCGCGTGGGCGTGAAGCTGCTGGTCGGCCTGGTATGGCTGCTGAGCTGGCTGCCGTTTCGCGTCATCTCGGCCCTAGGCTGGGCGGTGGGCAGCCTCATCTACCTGCTGCCGACCTCGCGCCGCCACATCGGTGAGGTCAACCTGCGGCTGTGCCTGCCGGAGCTGGACGAAGCCTCGCGCCAGCGCCTGCTGCGCCGGCATTTCGTGGCCATGGTCCAGATGCTGCTGGAGTACGGCTACGGCTGGTTCGCCTCTCAGGAGCGGCTCAAGCGACTCATGCGCATCGAGGGTCTTGAGCACCTGAAGGCCCTGGAAGGCCGCAACGTCATCCTGATGATGCCGCACTTCACCGGGCTGGACCTGGCGGGCCTGCGCATCTCGCTGGAGACGCCGGTGGTCAGCATCTACTCGGTCCAGAAGGACCCGTGGCTGGACGCCTTCTTCCGCGCCAAGCGCCTGCGTTTTGGCACGGGCATCATCTTCGCCCGCCAGCAGGGCACGCGGCCGACGCTTCGGGCCCTGAAAGACGGCTACCGGCTCTACTACCTGCCCGACCAGGACTTCGGCCACCGCGATTCCGTCTTCGTGCCTTTCTTTGGCGTGCAGGCAGCCACCATCGGGGGCCTCTCGCGCATGGCGGCAGTCACCAAGGCGGCCGTGCTGCCCTGCTACCCGCGCCGTGAGGTGGATGGCTACACGCTGGTCATCGAGCCGCCGCTGGCTGATTTCCCCAGCGACGACCTCGTGGCCGACGCCACCCGCATGAACGCTGTCATCGAAGCCCAGGCGCGTCGACAATTGCACCAGTACTTCTGGCTGCACAAGCGTTTCAAGTCCCGCCCGCCGGGCGAGGCCGATTTCTACGCACGATGAACCACGACATCCCCTACATCAAGCTCGCCATCGTGGCGGTCTTCATCGCCAGCACGGTCTACGTGCACTTCCGCGGCCGGGTGCGCCTGCGCTTCTTCCGCCAGTTGATGGACCACTCCACCTTCATGGCGCCCATCAACTGCTTCATGTACCTGTTCTCCAGGCTGCCGGCCAAGCCCTACCTGCCGGTGTCGGGCTTCCCGGAGCTCAAGCTCCTGCAGGACCACTGGCAGGACATCCGGGCGGAAGCCTTCAAGCTGGCCGAGGCCGGCGAGATCAAGAAGAGCGACAAGTACAACGACGCCGGCTTCAACAGCTTCTTCAAGACGGGCTGGACGCGTTTTCACCTCAAGTGGTATGGCGACGCCCACCCGTCGGCTCGTGAGCTTTGCCCCGTGACGACCGGGCTGCTGCAGCGCATCCCGACCGTCAAGGCCGCCATGTTCGCGGCGCTGCCCCCGGGTGGTCGGCTGGTGACGCACCGTGACCCCTTCGCCGGCTCGGTGCGCTACCACCTGGGTCTGGTCACGCCCAACGACGACCGCTGCTACATCTCGGTGGACGGCGAAAAGTACTCCTGGCGCGACGGACAGGGCGTCATCTTCGACGAGACCTATCTGCACTACGCCGAGAACCAGTCCGAGCAGATGCGCATCATCCTGTTCTGCGACGTCGAGCGGCCGCTGAACAACCCCATCGCGCGGGCCTTCAACCATTTCATCAGCCACACCTTGATCCGCGCGGCGGCTGCGCCCAATTCCGACACCGACAAGACCGGTGGCATCAACAAGGCCTTCGGCTACGTGCAGCAGGTGCGGCTGTTCGGCAAGCGCATCAAGGCCAGGAGCCGTTTCGCCTACTACGCCATCCAGTGGGTCGTGTTCGGCGGCCTGCTCCTGTGGTGGCTCTGGCCCTGACATGACGACGCTGCGGCTGCGCCTGCTCGGTGGTTTCGAGATCGAGCGCGCCGGCCGCGTCGAACTCACGCGCCTGCCCAGCCGCGCGGCCGCCTTGCTGCTGGCCCGCCTGGCCCTGCAGCCGCGGCGCCAGCATCCACGCGAAGAGCTGGTGGAGCTGCTGTGGCCCGGCGTGGAGCTGGACGTGGGGCGCAACCGCCTGCGCCAGACGCTGTCCACGCTGCGGGCGCTGCTTGAAACGCAGGACGCGCCGCTCTTCAACGCCGATCGGCAGCAGGTCTCGCTGCTGCCCGGTGCGCTGACATCAGACGTGGCCGACTTCGAGGCCACGCGGGCCTTGGTGCATTACGGCGGCGAGTTGCTGCCTGGGCATTTCGACGACTGGGTGGTGGCGGAGCGGCACCGCCTGGCCGCGCTGGCCGAGGCTCAGCCTGCGACCCGGCCCCCTGTCGTGCACACCGCGGCACCGGCGGCAGCCCCGCTTCAGGCCAGCCTCGCCACCAGCCTGCCGCGCTACCTGACCCGCTACTTCGCACCGCCCGGCCGGCTGGAGGCGCTGGCAGCCCAGCTGCCGCACCGGCGGCTGCTCACCCTCATCGGCCCGGGCGGCGTCGGCAAGACGCGCCTGGCGGTGGAGCTGGCCTGGCGGCAGTTCAGCGAGCAGCACTGGAGCTGCGGCATGGCGGCGCTGGCCGAGGTGCGAGACGAAGCGGCGCTCGTCAGCGCGCTGGAGCGGGCGCTGACGGTGACCCGCGGCGGCGGCTGGCCGGCACTGGAGGCCGCGCTGCAGGACGCAGGCGCCGTGCGGCTGCTGGTGCTGGACAACGTCGAGCAGGCGCTGGGCATCGTCGCAGCCGCGGTGCAGAGGCTGTTGGCCGCAGCGCCCGAGCTCTGCCTGGTGGTCACGTCACGCCACGCGCTGGAGGTCGACGGCGAGACGCTGGTCGACGTGCTGCCCCTGGCCGACGCGCAGGACACGGCCCTGGCCCTCTTCATCGACCGGGCCCGTGCGGTGCGGGCCGATTTCCATGCCAGCCGCGACAACCAGGCCGCGCTTGCCGAACTCATTGGTGAGCTGGAGGGCCTGCCCCTGGCGCTGGAACTGGCGGCAGCGCGCGTGCGCAGCTTCTCGCCGGCGCAGATGCTGGCGCAGTGGCGCGAGACGCCGCCCGACGGCAGCGCCCTTCCCAACTGGCTCGCCAACCCCACGCGTGCACCACGCCATGCCTCCGTGGCGGGGCTGCTCGACTGGAGCCTGCGCCTGCTCGGGCCTGAGCCGCTGGCGCTGCTGCAGCGACTCGCCGCCCTGCCCGGCGCCTTTTCGTGGGCCGACGTGGCCGCACTCGATGGCACGCCTGCCGTGCTGAGCGAGCTGACGGGCCATTCCCTCGTGCAGACGGGCGACGATGCCGAACCGCGCTACCGCATGCTGGAGCTGCTGCGCCGCGGCGTGCTCGCGCGGGTGCCGGTGGCCGAGCAGCGTGCAGCCCGCAGCAACCTGCGCGCGGCCCTGTGCGACTGGGCCCAGGCGTTGGGCCTGCAGGCGCCCATCACCGAATGGCAGCCCCGGCGCGACATCGCCCGGGGCCTGATCGGCTGCGCCGCCGAGGACGACGATGCCGCCACCGGCCTGCGGCTGGCGCTGGCGATGCGCCCGTGCTGGGAAAGCGATGGCGTGGACCGGCTGCTTGTCGACCAGCTGGGCCAGCTGCTGCAGCGGGTGCCTCCGTCGTCAGCCGGGCATGAGCTGCGGGCTCAGCTCGCCTTCACCCATGGCGACCGGGCACTGGCCCTGGCCGAGGCCGAGCTCGCCATCCAGCATGCCGGCACCGACCCGGCAGCGCGGGCGCCCGCCCTCGTGCGGCGCGCCTGGGTGCTGCTGGCGGGCGACAACCGCGAGCAGGGCCAGACCCGCCCGCTCGAGGAGGCCGTGTCGCTGGCACGCCGCGCCGGTGACGTCGCGACCGAGGCCCGGGCCTGGCAGCAACTCGCGGCGATCGCGGTGTCGCGCGGGCAGCCCGCGCAGGCCGAGGCGCTGTACGCGCGCGCCCAGGACCTCTGGGAAGCGCTGGGCCACGCGCGCCAGGCCGCAGCGCGGCTGCGCAACCGCGCGCAATGCCTGATCGAGATCGGCGACGTGGCCACGGCGGTGGAGTGGATCACGGCCTGCCAGCGCATGGCCGAGACCGAAGGCGACGGCGTGGGGCAGCTCGACGCTGCCTACACCCTGGCGATGGCGCACGAGTCCCGCCGAGACTGGGCAGCGGCCGTCGCCGCGGCGCGCCAGGCACTGCGCATCGCCCACGCCCGCCAGCATCTGCATGCGCGAGCGCTGGCCCTGCAGCTCTTTGCACGGCCGCTGGCGCGCCTGCGCCAACCCGAGCAGGCCCTGCAACTCGCGGCCTTCGCGGCACGGTACTGGGAGCGCCATCTGGGCGCGCTCGGCGCACGCGAGGCTCGCGCGCTGGCCCGTGTGCGGCGGCTTGCTGCCGCTCAACTGGGGCGCGAGCGCGCCGCGACCGCGTGGGCCTCCGGGCAAACCCTTGGGCTTGCACAAGCCCTTGCGATCGCCGGGGCGTGACGAACGGGGATGGGTGCAGCCTTCGCTAGCATCGAAGGTTTTCTTCTTCCACCCCCCCTCCATGCTCCGTCTGACTGCCGCCCCCGCCCTGCTGCTGGCCGCCGCCCTCGCCGCCAACGCCCAGGACGCGCCCAAGCCTGCCGCCTGGAACGTCAACGCCCCGCCCGGCACGGCCAAGACGATCAGCATCGACACGCGTACCGGCACGTGGCTGAGCGTGGATGTGAGCCCGGACGGCAAGACCGTCGTCTTCGACCTGCTGGGGGACCTCTACACGCTGCCCATCGGTGGCGGCGAGGCCAAGCCCCTGACGCACTCCATCGCCTGGGAGCACCAGGCCCGCTTCTCGCCGGACGGCAAGCAGATCGCCTTCCTGAGCGATGCCGGCGGCGGCGACAACCTGTGGGTCATGAACGTCGACGGCAGCGGCGCGCGCGCGGTGACGAAGGAAGACTTCCGCCTGCTCAACAACCCCGCCTGGCACCCGAGCGGCAAGTACCTGCTGGCCCGCAAGCACTACACGGGCACCCGCAGCGCGGGCTCCGGCGAGATCTGGCTCTTCCACGTGGATGGCGACGCGGCCAAGAACAAGGGCGTGCAGCTCAACGAGAAGCCCAACTGGCAGAAGGACCTGGGCGAACCCGCCATCTCGCCGGACGGCAAGTACCTCTACTACTCCCAGGACACCACGCCGGGCCGCACGTTCGAGTACAACAAGGACAGCAACGGCGAGATCTACCGCATCTTCCGCCAGGACCTGACCGACGGCTCGGTCGAGCCCTTCGTCACCGGCCCCGGCGGTGCCGTGCGCCCGACGCCGTCGCCCGACGGCAAATATCTCGCCTTCGTGCGCCGTGTGCGCAACCAGAGCACGTTGTTCCTGAAGGACTTGGCCACGGGCCGCGAATTCCCGGCCTGGAACGGCCTCTCGCGCGACCTGCAGGAAATCTGGGCGATGTGGGGCGTGTACCCCAGCTTTGCCTGGATGCCGGGCAGCAAGGAGCTGGTGGTGTGGGCCGAGGGCAAGATCTGGCGCGTCGACCCGTTCAAGGGCACGGCCGCCGACATCCCCTTCCACGTGAAGGACACGCGCGAGCTGCGTGAACCGATGCGGTACGCGCAGACGGTCGCGCCGGACAGGTTCACCGTGCGCCAGCTGCGTGGCGCGCAGGTGTCGCCTGACGGCAAGCGCGTCATCTACTCCGCGCTCGGCTCGCTCTATGTGAAGGACCTCCCCGATGGCGCGCCCCGTCGCCTGACCAAGCAGGACGAGTCGTTTGAATTCGCCCCGAGCTGGGCGCGCGACGGCAAGAGCCTCGTCTACGCCACCTGGCGCGACGACACCCAGGGCAGCATCCGCCGCCTGGACATCGCCTCCGGCAAGGAGACCGTGCTCATCAAGGAGCCCGGCAAGTACCTGGAGCCGCGCCTGTCGCCGGACGGCAAGCAGCTGGTCTACCGCAAGGTGCGGGGCGGCGCGCTGACCAGCCCCTGGCACAGCCTGGACACGGGCCTCTACCTCGCCGCCGCCGATGGCTCGGGCAAGGCCGAGCGCATCAGCAAGGACGGCAGCGGCGCGCAGTTCGGCGCGAAAAGCGACGAGCTGTTCTTCACCAAGACCAGCAACCCGAGCGAGGTCGAGGCCCGCTTCTCGCTGATGCGCCTGAACCTGCGCGACCGCAGCGAAACCGAGGTCGCCCGCAGCGACGCGGCCGCCGAGTACAGCGTGTCGCCGGACGGCCAGTGGCTGGGCTTCGTCGAGCGGTATCACGCCTACGTCATGCCGCTGCCGTCGGTGCAGGGCCAGGCGGGCAAGACCATCACGGTGGGCGCCAAGATGGACGCCCTGCCCGTGCGCCAGCTCGACGTGAACGCGGGCAACAGCCTGCACTGGAGCGGTGACAGCAAGAAGCTGCATTTCACGCTGGGCGACGACCTCTTCACGGCCAACGCCGAGGGAAAAGACAAGGCGACGAGCCAGAAGATCGGCTTCGAGCAGGCGAGCGACAAGCCTGCCGGCAAGGTCGCGCTGACCGGCGCCCGCATCGTGACGATGAAGGGTGACGAGGTCATCGAGGGCGGCACCGTCGTCGTCGACGGCAACCGCATCGTCGCGGTGGGCAAGGACGTCGCCATCCCGGCCGACGCCAAGCGCATCGATGCCGCCGGCAAGACCATCGTGCCTGGCTTCATCGACGCCCACTGGCACGGCGCCATGAACGACGCGGGCTTGATCCCGCAGCAGAGCTGGGTCACCCTGGCCTCGCTCGCCTTCGGCGTGACGACCCTGCACGACCCGTCCAACCTCAGCTCGGCCATCTTCACGCAGGCCGAGATGCAGCGCGCCGGCGTCGTGACCGGCCCGCGCATCTACTCCACCGGCACCATCCTGTACGGTGCTCGCACGCCGTTCTACAGCAACGTCAACAGCCTGGACGACGCGCTCACCCACCTGAACCGCCAGAAGGCCGAGGGCGCCATCAGCGTCAAGAGCTACCAGCAGCCGCGCCGCGACCAGCGCCAGCAGGTGCTGGAGGCCGCGCGCCAGACCGGCATGATGGTCGTGCCCGAAGGCGGCGCCCTGTTCCATAACAACATGAGTATGGTGGTCGACGGCCACACCACGGTGGAGCACGCCCTGCCCATCGCCGAGGTGTGGGACGACGTCAAGCAGCTCTGGGGCCAGCAGGCCGTGGGCTACACGCCCACGCTGAACGTCGGCTACGGCGGCCTGGACGGCGAGCACTACTGGTACGCCCGCACGGATGTCTGGAAGCATCCGCTGCTCAGCCGCTACGTGCCGCGCACCGTGCTGGAGCCGCGCGCCATCCGCCGCGAGACGGCGCCCGAGGAAGACTTCAACATCATCCGCGTGGCCCGCACCGCCACGGCGCTCTCGCGGGCCGGCGTCAACACCATGATCGGCGCCCACGGCCAGCGCGAGGGCCTGGGCACGCACTGGGAAATGTGGATGTTCGTGCTCGGCGGCATGACGCCGCACGAGGCGCTGCGCACCGCCACCATCAACCCGGCGCGCAACTTCGGTTTCGACAAGGATCTGGGTTCCATCGAGCCGGGCAAGCTGGCCGACCTGGTGGTGATCGACGGCAACCCGCTGGCCGACATCCGCCAGAGCGACCGCATCGCCCAGGTGATGCAGAACGGCCGCCTGTACGACGCGATGACGATGAACCAGGTCGCCCCGGTGGCCAAGGCGCGCAAGCCGCTGTTCTTCGAAGGCGCGGACGGCAAGACCATGCCCATCGACAGCGAAGCGCTGGAAGCGGCCCACGGGCACGGAAACGGGGACTGACCCCACGCGGGCTGCGACGCGCGGGGCTGCCTACACTGGGCGGCTCCCCACCGTCGCCGCGCCCGCTTTCCCGTCTTGTCGTCTCCTGCCACCGCCGCGCCGGCGCTCAGCGTCTACCGTCACGCCGGCTTCACCCAGTTCCTCGTCGCGCGGCTGCTGGCCGTACTGGCCACGCAGATCCAGGCGGTCGTCGTGGCCTGGCAGGTCTATGACCTGACCCGCGAACCCATCGCCCTGGCCTATGTGGGCCTCGCCCAGTTCCTGCCGATGCTGGTGCTGCTGCTGCCGGCGGGCGACCTCATCGACCGCTTCAGCCGCAAGCCCATCCTGACGCTCGCCTGGGGGCTGAGCGCCGTCTGCGCCGGGGCGCTGTGGTGGCTGTCCGGCCACGGGGCCGGTGGGGTGACAGGCATCTACGCGGTGCTGGTGCTTTTCGGCTGCGCCCGGGCATTCTCGGCACCGGCGCTGCAGAGCCTGCTGCCGCAGATCGTGCCGCGCGAGCAACTCGCGCAGGCGCTCGCCGCCAACAGCATGCTGCTGCGCGTGGCGGGCATCAGCGGGCCCTTCCTCGGGGGCGTGTTGTATGCCGCCGCTGGCGGCGCGCTGACCTACGGCGTCTGCGCGGCCAGCCTCACGCTGGCCACGGTGCTGCTGAGCCGCGTGCCCGTGGCGCGCGCCGTGGTGTTGGCGTCGGCTGGCACGATCTGGCAGCGCTTCGGCGCCGGCATCCATTTCATCCGCACGCGGCCCATCATCCTGGGCACGATCTCGCTGGACCTGTTCGCGGTGCTGCTGGGCGGGGTCGTGGCGCTGCTGCCCGTCTATGCCCACGAGGTGTTGCACGTCGGCCCGGCGGGCCTGGGCGCGCTGCGCAGCGCGATGGCGTTGGGTGAGGTGGTGACCGGCTTCTACCTGGCGGCCCGGCCCTTCGACCGGCACGTGGGCCGGCGCATGTTCTGGGCGGTGGCGGTGTTCGGGCTGGCCAACCTCGTGTTCTCGCTGTCGCACTGGTTCTGGCTGTCGCTGCTGGCCCTGGCGGTGGCGGGTGCGGCCGACATGGTCAGCATGTACATCCGCGGGGCGCTGGTGCAGTTCTCCACCCCCGACGACATGCGGGGCCGCGTGAACGCCGTGAACATGCTCTTCATCGGCTCGTCCAACGAGCTGGGTGAGTTCCGCGCCGGCAGTGCGGCCCACTGGCTGGGCGCCGTGCCGGCCGCCGTCACCGGGGCGCTGTGCACCCTGGGCGTGGTCAGCCTGTGGAGCTGGCAATTCGCAAGCATTCGCAAGGTCGACCGTTTTGAAGAGGCTTCGCCCCGCTAGAATCCGCGCCGTCAGGAGAGCGCCCCGTTGCAGTTGGGGGCCGCCGAAGGCGCAGGGGCACGGTCCGACCGGGTTCCGAACGCTCAGGCAAAAGGACTGACAAAACGTCATCGGTGGCAGACACTGGCGGCGTTCCTCACTGGAGAGAGGCGGGCCGATCCTGGATTGCAGCCCGTCCACCGAAGGGGCAAGCGAGCGCGGGACAGGCCACCCGCTCGTCAATCTCTCAGGTACCCCGGACAGCGAGGACATCCACACCCGAATTCCGTCGGAGCTATCGATGTCCTCTTTGCTGAAAACGCCCCTTCACGCCCTCCACGTCGAGCTCGGCGCCAAGATGGTGCCCTTTGCCGGCTACGACATGCCGGTGCAATACCCCACCGGCGTCATGGCCGAGCACAAGCACACGCGCGCGGCCGCCGGCCTCTTCGACGTGTCGCACATGGGTCAGGTGCGCCTCGTGGGCGCCGATGCCGCCGCCGCCCTCGAAACCCTGGTCCCGGTCGACATCATCGACCTGGGCGTCTTCAAGCAGCGCTACGCCCTCTTCACGAATGACCAGGGCGGCCTGCTGGACGACCTGATGGTGTGCAAGCGGCCCGACGACCTCTTCGTCGTCGTCAACGCCGGCTGCAAGGACCAGGACATCGCCCACATGCAAAAGCACCTCGCCGGCCGCTGCGAGGTCATCCCCGTGCCGGAGCGCGCGCTGCTCGCCCTGCAGGGCCCCGAGGCCGTGACGGTGCTGTCGCGCCTGAACCCCGACGTCGCCAAGCTGACGTTCATGACGGGCGGCTTCTTCCAGCTCGACGGCATCGACACCTTCCTAACCCGCTCCGGCTACACGGGCGAAGACGGCTACGAGATCTCCGTCCACGAGGACGACGCCGTGGCCCTGGCCCGCAAGCTGCTGGCCCACGATGAAGTGAAGCCCATCGGCCTGGGCGCCCGCGACTCGCTGCGCCTGGAAGCCGGCCTGTGCCTGTACGGCCACGACATCGACACCACCACCACGCCCGTCGAGGCGAGCATCACCTGGGCCATCCAGAAGGTGCGCCGCGCCGGCGGCGCCCGCGCGGGCGGCTACCCGGGTGCCGCCGTCATCGACACCCAATTGGCCAGCGGCCCCGCCCGCAAGCGCGTCGGCCTCGTTGGCAAGGAGCGTATGCCCGTGCGCGAAGGAGCCAAGATCGTCACGGCCGATGGCACCGAGATCGGTGTCGTCACCAGCGGCACGCTGGGCCCCACCGTCAACCAGCCGGTGGCGCTGGCCTACCTCGCCACGGCCCATGCGGCCGTCGGCACCGAAGTCTTCGCCATCGTGCGCGACAAGCGCACCCCGATGGTCGTCTCGTCCACCCCCTTCACCCCCAACCGCTACTACAGAGGCTGAAATGGCCCCCCCCCTACCGGCTTCGCCGGCCCCCTCAAGGGGGCGCACCCGATGGCCCGGCAAAGCCGGTTCCATGGGTGCCGCTGGGTTTGATACGGTTTCCGCTGAGTCCTTGACACCCTTCTTCTGAGGAGTTCCCAAATGAGCATCAAGTACACCCCCGACCACGAATGGCTTGAAGTCCACGGCGACGGTACCGCGACGGTCGGCATCACCGTGCACGCGCAGGACGCGCTCGGCGACGTCGTCTTCGTGGACCTGCCCGAAGTCGGCAAGAGCTACGCCGAGAAGGACGTCGCCGGTGTCGTCGAGTCCGTCAAGGCCGCGGCCGACGTCTACATGCCGGTCGACGGCGAAGTCACGGAAGTGAACGAAGCCCTGCGCGACGACCCGTCGCTGGCCAACTCCGACCCGCTCAAGGCCGGCTGGTTCTTCAAGGTGAAGCTGAGCAACCCCGCCCAGCTCGACGCCCTGATGGACTCGACCGCCTACGACGCCCTGCTGAAGACCCTGTAAATCCTCTGCTGTAGACCCGCCATGCCGACGCCGCTCTCCATCCTCGAAGACGCCACCGAGTTCCACGCCCGCCACATCGGGCCCGATGCCGTCGATGAATCCCTGATGTGCGCCGCGATCGGCGTGGCCAGCCGCACCGCCTTGATCGACGCGGTCGTGCCGGCTTCGATCCGGCGCTCGGCCGGCATGCAGCTGCCCGCGCCCATCACCGAGGCAGGCGCGCTGGCTGAACTCAAGGCCATCGCGGCCAAGAACAAGGTCTACAAGAGCTTCATCGGCCAGGGCTACTACGGCACGCACACGCCGGGCGTCATCCTGCGCAACATCCTCGAGAACCCGGCCTGGTACACCGCCTACACACCCTACCAGGCCGAGATCTCGCAGGGCCGGATGGAGGCGCTGGTCAACTTCCAGACCCTGGTCTGCGACCTGACCGGCATGGCCATCGCCAACGCCAGCATGCTCGACGAGGCCACCGCGGCGGCCGAGGCGATGACGCTGGCCAAGCGCAGCGTGCGCAGCAAGAGCCACACCGTGGTCGTCGCCGGCGACTGCCACCCGCAGACGATCGAGGTCATCCGCACCCGCGCCGCGCCGCTGGGGCTGCAGGTGCTGGTCGGCGATGTCGCCGCGCTGGTCGCGGCGCACGACTGCTTCGCGGTGGTCGCCCAGTACCCGGGCACCGGCGGCGCGATCGCCGACCTGCAGCCGCTGGCCGAGGCCGCCCACGCCCGCCAGGCCGCGCTGATCGTCGCCGCCGACCTGCTGGCGCTGACGCTGCTGAAGCCCCCGGGGGAGTGTGGCGCCGACATCGTCGTCGGCAACTCCCAGCGCTTCGGCGTGCCGATGGGCAACGGCGGCCCGCACGCTGCCTACCTGGCCTGCCGCGATGACTACAAGCGCTCGATGCCGGGCCGGCTGGTCGGCGTCAGCGTCGACGCGCACGGCAACCCGGCCTACCGGCTGGCGCTGCAGACCCGCGAGCAGCACATCCGCCGCGAGAAGGCGACCAGCAACATCTGCACCGCGCAGGTGCTGCTGGCGGTGATGGCCAGCATGTACGCGGTCTACCACGGCCCCGAGGGCCTCAAGCGCATCGCCCGCCGCGTCGCCAGCTACACCGCGATCCTGGCCCGCGGCCTGGCCGACCTGGGGTTCGAGGTTCTGAACCCGCAGTCCTTCGACACGCTGAGCATCGCCACCGGCGACGCGACCGAGGCGATCCTGGCCCGCGCGGTGGCCGGCGGCGCCAACCTGCGCCGGCTCACGCCCAGCGAGATCGCCATCACGCTGGACGAGACGACGACGCGCGAGGACATCGCTGCGTTGTGGTCGTGGTTCGCAACACCCGGCCAGGCGCTGCCCGATCTCGCAGCCTTCGAATCGGGCATGGCGCCGCTGATCCCGGCCGCGCTGCGCCGCACGAGTGATTTCCTGACCCACCCGGTGTTCAACACCCACCACAGCGAGACCGAGATGCTGCGCTACATCCGCAGCCTGTCGGACAAGGACCTGGCGCTGGACCGCAGCATGATCCCGCTGGGCTCGTGCACGATGAAGCTGAATGCGACCAGCGAGATGATCCCGATCACCTGGCCCGAGTTCGCGCACATCCACCCGTTCGCGCCGGCCGACCAGCGTGCGGGCTATGCCGAACTCGACGAGCAACTGTGCCGCTGGCTCGGCCAGGCCACCGGCTACGCCGGCATCAGCCTGCAGCCCAACGCCGGATCGCAGGGCGAATACGCCGGACTGCTGGCGATCCGCGGCTGGCATGCGTCGCGCGGCGAGGGCCACCGCACGATCTGCCTGATCCCCGAATCGGCGCACGGCACCAACCCGGCCTCGGCGCAGATGGCCGGCATGCAGGTGGTGGTGGTCAGGTGCGACGCCCAGGGCAACGTCGACCTGGCCGACCTGCAGGCCAGGTGCGAGCAGCACAGTGCGAACCTGGCCTGCATCATGATCACCTACCCCAGCACCTACGGCGTGTTCGACACCCAGGTCAAGGCGCTGTGCCGGCTGGTGCACGAACACGGCGGCCGGGTCTACGTCGACGGCGCCAACATGAACGCGCTGGTCGGCGTCGCCGCGCCCGGCGAGTTCGGCGGCGATGTCAGCCACCTGAACCTGCACAAGACCTTCTGCATCCCGCACGGCGGCGGCGGGCCGGGGGTCGGGCCGGTGTGCGTGGTCGAGGACCTGGTGCCGTTCCTGCCCGGCCACCACACCGCGGGGATCGCCGGCGGCGTCGGCGCCGTCTCGGCAGCGCCGCTGGGCAACGCCGCGGTGCTGCCGATCAGCTGGATGTACGTGCGGATGATGGGCGCCGAGGGACTGACCAGCGCGACCGAGGTGGCGATCCTGTCGGCCAACTACGTCGCCGCGCGGCTGGCCGACCACTACGACATCCATTTCTCGGGCGGCATCGCCGGCATTCAAGGCGGCGGCGTCGCGCACGAGTGCATCCTGGACCTGCGGCCGCTCAAGGACAGCTCGGGCGTCAGCGCCGAGGACGTCGCGAAGCGCTTGATCGACTATGGCTTCCACGCCCCGACCCTGAGCTTCCCGGTCGCCGGCACGCTGATGGTCGAGCCGACCGAGAGCGAGCCGCTGGCCGAACTGGACCGCTTCTGCGACGCGATGATCGCGATCCGCGGCGAGATCGCCAAGGTCGAGGCGGGGCAGTGGCCGAAGGACGACCATCCGCTGAAGCACGCGCCGCACACCGCGGCGGCCGTCGGCGCCGACGAATGGCCCCACGCCTACCGGCGCAGCGAAGCGGCCTGGCCGCTGCCCTCGCTGAGGCGCGGCAAGTACTGGGCGCCGGTCGGCCGCGTCGACAACGTCTGGGGCGACCGCAACCTGTTCTGCAGCTGCCCGCCGCTCGACGACTACGCCGCAGCCGACTGATCGCCTCGCCCGGCGCCGCACGATGGCCGTCTCCGTCTTCGACCTGTTCAAGATCGGCATCGGCCCGAGCAGTTCGCACACCGTCGGGCCGATGCGCGCGGCGCGGCTGTTCGTGCAGCGGCTGGCGCACGACGGCGCGCTGGGCGGGGTGGCGCGCCTGCACTGCGCGCTGTACGGCTCGCTGGGCGCCACCGGCAAGGGCCATGGCAGCGACAAGGCGGTGCTGCTGGGCCTGCTGGGCGAGGCGCCCGACAGCGTCGACGTCGAGGCGATCCCGGCGCTGCTGGCCGCGGCGCGGCGCGACAAGGCGCTCGCGCTGCCCGGCGGGCCGACGATCGCCTTCGACGAGAAGACCGACCTGAAATTCCACCGCCGCGAGACGCTGCCGTTCCACGCCAACGGCATGCGCTTCGCCGCCTTCGACGCCGGCGGCGCGGCGATCACCGAGCGCTGCTACTACTCGGTCGGCGGCGGCTTCGTCGTCAGCGACGAGGTGGCCGCCGACGGCGCGCGGCAGAAGGCGATCGTGCCCGACACCACCGCGCTGCCCTACCCGTTCCGCAGCGGCGCCGAACTGGTCGCGCTGTGCGGCCAGTACCGGCTGACGATCGCCGCGCTGATGCGCCGCAACGAGCAGCATTGGCGCAGCGACGCCGAGATCGACGCCGGGCTGCTGAAGATCTGGCAGGTGATGCAGGACTGCGTCGCCCGCGGCTGCCGCAGCGATGGCGTGCTGCCCGGCGGCTTCAAGGTGCGCCGGCGCGCCGCCGCACTGCACCGCGCGCTGTGCGCCAACCCGGAGGCCGCGCTGCGCGACCCGCTGCAGGTGCTCGACTGGGTCAACCTGTACGCGCTGGCGGTCAACGAGGAGAACGCCGCGGGCGGGCGCGTCGTCACCGCGCCGACCAACGGCGCGGCCGGCATCGTGCCGGCGGTGCTGCACTACTACCACCGCTTCGTGCCGGGCGCGACCGACGCCGGGGTGATCGACTTCCTGCTCACCGCCGCGGCGATCGGCCTGCTCTACAAGGAGAACGCCAGCATCTCGGGCGCCGAGGTCGGCTGCCAGGGCGAGGTCGGGGTGGCCTGCAGCATGGCCGCCGGCGCGCTCTGCGCGGTGCTCGGCGGCACGCCGGCGCAGGTCGAGAACGCCGCCGAGATCGGCATGGAGCACCACCTGGGGCTGACCTGCGACCCGGTCGGCGGCCTGGTGCAGATCCCCTGCATCGAGCGCAATGCGATCGCCTCGGTCAAGGCGATCAACGCCGCACGGATGGCGCTGCGCGGCGACGGCAGCCACTTCGTCTCGCTCGACCAGGTGATCAAGACGATGCGCGAGACCGGCGCCGACATGATGACCAAGTACAAGGAGACCGCCCGCGGCGGCCTGGCGGTCAACATCGTCGAGTGCTGAGGCGCGCCCGCTCGCGTCCGGTCGCGTCCGGTCGCGCTCAATCGCGATCGGCGGCGGCCAGCGGCGGCAGCGCGGCGCCGCCCTCGACCGGTCCTGACGCCGGCAGCGCCGCACCGCGGCGGTCGCGCACCAGCAGGCTGTAGATCACCGGCACGACGACCAGCGTCAGCAGCGTGCTGGTGATCACGCCGCCGATGATCGCGCGGCCCATCGGCGCCTGCAGCTCGCCACCCTCCTCGAGCGCCAGCGCCAGCGGCAGCATGCCGAAGACCATTGCCGCGGTGGTCATCACGATCGGCCGCATCCGCGTCAGCCCGGCCTGCAGCAGCGCCTCGGCCACCGGCGCGCCGGCGCGGCGGGCCTGGTTGGCGAAGTCGACCAGCAGGATCGCGTTCTTCGTGACCAGCCCCATCAGCATCACCAGGCCGATCATCGAGAACACGTTCAGCGTGCTGCGCCACAGCAGCAGCGCCCCCATCACGCCGATCAGCGCCAGCGGCAGGCTGGCCATGATCGCGATCGGCTGCACGAAGCTGCCGAACTGGCTGGCCAGCACGATGTAGATGAAGATCACCGCCAGCCCCATCGCACCGAGCATGGCGCGGAACGCCTCGTCCTGGTCCCTGGTGCGGCCGCCGACGTCGAAGCTGTAGCCCGCCGGCAGCCGGGTGTCCCTGACCAGCTGCTGCACGTCCTTGCCGACCTCGCCCTCGGGGCGGCCCTGCACGCCGGCGAACACCGCCTCGCGGCGCTGCAGGTTCTGGCGGCGGATGATCTCGGGGTTGAACACCGGCTCGATCGTCGCCACCGCGTCCAGCGCGATCGGCGTGCCGTCCTTCGCGAAAGCCACCGGCAACTGGCGCAACTGGTCGACGCGCTCGCGCCGGCTCTGGTTCAGCCGCAGCACGACCTCGACCTGGTCGCCGTCGGTGGTGGTCCAGTGCGTCGCCGCCTGGCCGTTGACGTAGGTGCGCAGGCTGCTCGCCAGCTGCGGCGCGGTCAGGCCCAGTTCGCGCACCGCGCCGGGCTTCAGTCGCACCGCGTAGGCCGGCACGCCCGGCCGCACCGAGACCTCGACGTCGACGGTGCCGGGGATCCTGCGCACCCGCTCGGCGAAGTCGGTCGCCACCCGGGCCAGGCCTTCGGCGTCGGGGCCGAGGATCGCGACGTAGATCGGACGGTTGAAGCCGACCGCGAGCTCGGTGCCGGGGATGCGCTGGACCTGGGCCCGCACGAAGGCCTCGACCTGCTTCTGGCTGCGCTGGCGGTCCTTGCGTTCCTTCAGCGCGATGTCCAGCCAGGCCTGGTTGCGCTGGCCGGCGCCGCCGATCCAGGTCGACACGCTGGCCACCTCGGGCAGCGCGAGCACGATGGCCTCGACCTGGCGCACCTTGGCGTCGCTGCGCTCCAGGCTCGAGCCCTCGGGCATGCGCAGCGCCAGCCGGGTGAAGCCCTGGTCGACCTCGGGGATGAACTCGCTGCCGACCAGCGGTGCCAGCGCCAGCGCACCGGCGAAGCTGAGCAGCCCGACGCCCAGCACGATGCCGCGCGGCGACAGCGTGGCGCGCCGCCAGCCACGCGGCCCGCTGCGCAGGCGAGCGCCCTCGGCGTCGAAGCCACGGCCCCAGGCCGGCAGCGGCAGCGGCCAGCGCCGGCCCGAGAAGGTCCAGCGGATCAGCCGTTCGTACAGCCCGTGCAGCGCAGCCATGCCGCGGTCGGTGGCGCGGACCAGCGCGCCGACGACCGGCCAGGACTTCAGCCGCGCCGACGGCGGGTCGTGCCAGACCGAGGACAGCATCGGATCCAGCGTGAAGCTGACGAACAGGCTGACCAGCACCGCGACGGCGACCGTGATGCCGAACGGGTAGAAGAACTTGCCGATGATGCCGCCCATGAAGGCCACCGGCACGAACACCGCGCACAGCGCGAAGGTGGTGGCCATCACCGCCAGCCCGATCTCGTCGGTACCGTCGCGCGCGGCCTGCCGATGGCTCTTGCCGAGGCCGATGTGGCGCACGATGTTCTCGCGCACGACGATCGCATCGTCGATCAGCAGGCCGATGCACAGGCTCAGCGCCATCATCGTCATGAAGTTCAGCGTGAAGCCGAAGGCGTGGACGGCGATGAAGCTGGAGATCACCGCGATCGGCAGCGTCAGCCCGGTGATCACGGTCGAGCGCCAGGAGTGCAGGAACAGGAAGACGATCGCCACCGTCAGCGCCGCGCCCTCGATCAGCGTGCGCTGCAGGCCGTGCAGCGACTGCTTGACCCAGTCGCTGTTGGCGTAGATCAGCCGCAGCTCGACATCGGGCGGCAGGCTCTTGCGCAGCTCGTCCATCGCCTCCTTGACCGCGTCGCCGGTGGTCACGATGTTGGCGTCCTGCTGCTTGTAGACGTTGAAGCCGACAGCCGGCTGGCCGTTGATGCGGGCCAGCGATTCGGCCTCCTTGTCGCGCTCGACCAGCCGGCCCAGGTCGCCCAGCGTCAGCGCCAGCTCGCCGCGCCGCGCGACGACGACGCGGGCGAAGTCGCGCGGGTCCTCGATGCGGCCTTCGACGCGCAGGATCGCGTCCTGCGTGCCGTCGCCGAGCAGCCCGACCGGCTGGTCGGCGTTGGCCTCGCGCAGCGCCGTCGCCACTTCGGCCGACGTCACGCCATAGGCGCGCAGCCGCGCCGGGTCGAGGTCGATGCGCAACTCGCGGGCGGCGCGGCCCGAGATCTCGATGCGCGCGACGCCCTCGACGCGCTGCAGCCGCTTCTCGACCTGCTGCTCGGCCAGCTGCGACAGCTCGCGCGCGCTGCGCTGCGGCGCCAGCAGCGCCAGCACGACGACCGGCTGGGCGTTGTCGTTGTTGTAGCGCGCGACCGTCGGCAACCTGGCGTCCACCGGCAGGTCGGCCTGCACCGCCGACAGGCGGTCGCGCAGGTCCTGCATCGCGCGCGACATGTCGGCGTTCATCGAGAACTCGACATTGGTCTCGCTGCGGCCCTCGTAGCTGCGCGACATGATGCGCTTGACGCCGGCGATGCTGTTGACCGCCATCTCGACCGGCTTGGTCACCTCGCGCTCGACCGCCTCGGGCGCCGCGCCGGGGTAGTTGACCTGGATCCAGGCGCCCGGCGGCGCGATGTCGGGCATCTGCTCGACGCCCAGCCGCACATAGGCGAACAGCCCCAGCACGCACAGCGCCACCATCGCCATCGTGGCGAACACCGGGTTGTTGATCGAGACGCGGGTGATCCACATGACGCGAGCCCCGTTGTCAGCGCAGCGTGGTGCTGGCCGGCGCGTCGGCGCCCGAGGCCACCGGCGGCAGCTTGCCGGCGGCGACCCGCGCCGGCGCGCCCTCGCGCAGGTTGTCGAAGCGCGCCGCCAGCACCTGGGCATCGGGGGCCAGGCCGTCGACGACCTCGACGCGGCCGCCGGCCTCGTCGCGCCGGCCCAGCGTGACGGCGCGACGCAGCAGCCGGCCCTGCTCGATCAGCCAGACCTGGGCCTGGCCGCTGCTGCTGCCGACCGCGGCCTGCGGCAGCACCATGCGCTGTTGCGGGTCGGCCAGCTCGACGCGGGCCAGCGCGTACTGGCCGGCGCGCATCCGCTCCTGGGCGTTGTCCAGCACCACGGTGACGCCGATCGAGCGCGTGCCGGCCTCGGCCGCCGGCGCGATGCGCGCCAGCCGGCCGGCCAGCGGCGTGTCGACCCCTTCGACATTCAGCTGCACCGTCATGCCCGGCGCGAGCCGCGAGACCTCGTGGGTGCCGACGCTGCCGGCCAGCTCCAACTGCGCCAGGTCGACCAGCGTCAGCACCGGCTGCTCGACCGCCAGTTTCTCGCCGGGCAGCGCGTGGCGCCGGGCGACGATGCCGGCGATCGGCGCGACCAGCATTGCGTCGCGCTGGGCGACGCGGGTCGTGTCCAGCGTCGCCTGGGCGGCCTGCAGGCCGGCGCGCGCGGTGTCGAGCTGGGCGCGCGAGGCGTCCAGCGCGCTGGCCGAGATGAATCCCTGGTCGGCCAGCCGCTCGTTGCTGGCCTGGGTGCGTTCGGCCTGGGCCAGCGTCGCGCGCGCCGATTCGAGCAGCGCATGGCGCTCGGCGATGCGGCTGGCCAGGTCGGCCACGTCGATGCGACCCAGCGCCTGGCCCGCCTCGACGCGCGTGCCTTCGGCCGCCGCCAGCTCGAGCAGCGTGCCCGCGGCCTTGGCGCGCAGCACCGCGGTGTGGGGCGCGACCAGCGGACCGGAGAATTCGATCGTCTGCGGCAGGCTGGCGCGGCCGGGCTGCACCACCTCGGCCGCGCGGAACTCCAGCGGCACCGCCGACGCCGCGCGGCCCGGCGTGCCGGCAGCCTGGGCCGCAGCGGCCGGCCCGAACAGAGCGGACAACCCGGCAGACCGCTGCCCCAGCCCGACACCCGCCCCCGCCACCACGGCGACCACCACCACCCCTGCCAACCCGACCCAGCCCGCTCTGCGCATCCCGCGCTCCTCGCATCTGTCTGCCTGCCCTCGTCGAGCGGGCGCGAGTCTAGGCGCCAACCCCGGCGCGGCCCCGCACTTTGCGACCAGGGGTCGAATCGAGCGGACGAAACGCAGGCCGGCCCGACGGCCGGAAGCCGCGCTGCGCCCGGATCGGCAGTACGGCCGGCGCTTCAGCCGCCAGCGCCGTCGCGGCCTGCCGCGCCGGCGATCGCCGGCACCGCCAGCTGCACGTCGCCGCACTGGGCGCGGTGGCGCAGTGCATGGTCGATCAGCACCAGCGCCAGCAGGCTCTCGGCGATCGGCGTCGCGCGGATGCCGACGCAGGGGTCGTGGCGGCCGAAGGTCTCGACCATGGTCGGCGCGCCGCGGCGGTCGATCGAGGCCTTGGGCGCGCGGATCGAGCTGGTCGGCTTGATCGCGATGCGCACCACCAGGTCCTGCCCGGTCGAGATGCCGCCGAGCACGCCGCCGCTGTGGTTGCTGGCGAAGCCGGCCGGCGTCAGCTCGTCGCCGTGCGCGCTGCCGCGCTGCGCGACGACCGCGAAGCCGTCGCCGATCTCGACCCCCTTGACCGCATTGAGCCCCATCATCGCGTAGGCGATGTCGGCATCGAGCCGGTCATAGAGCGGCTCGCCCAGGCCCACCGGCACGCCGTGGGCACGCACCTCGATGCGCGCACCGCAGCTGTCGCCGGCCCTGCGCAGGTCGTCCATGTAGGCCTCGAGCCGCGGCACGATGCCGGCGTTGGGCGCATAGAACGGGTTCAGCGGGATCTGCGCCGCGTCCTCGAACGGGATCTC
The DNA here is from genome assembly GCA_016790285.1 of Roseateles sp. GTDB lineage: Bacteria > Pseudomonadota > Gammaproteobacteria > Burkholderiales > Burkholderiaceae_C > Pelomonas. The sequence goes on from JAEUPJ010000031.1 coordinate 32,905, forward strand.
GATCTCGCCGAGCTGGCTCATCCAGCCCGAGAACGTCGTGCCATGCTGCTGGCGCAGCCATTTCTTCGCGACCGCGCCGGCGGCCACCGTCGGCGCGGTCAGCCGGGCCGACGAACGGCCGCCGCCGCGCGGGTCGCGCAGGCCGTACTTGCGCCAGTAGGTGTAGTCGGCATGGCCCGGCCGGAAGGTGTCGAGCAGGTTGCCGTAGTCCTTGCTGCGCTGGTCGGTGTTGCGGATCAGCAGGCCGATCGGCGTACCGGTGGTCAGGCCCTCGTAGACGCCGGACAGGATCTCGACCGCGTCGGCCTCGTTGCGCTGGGTGACGTGGCGGTTGGTGCCGGGGCGGCGGCGGTCGAGTTCGGGCTGGATGTCCTCGACACCGAGCACCAGCCCGGGCGGGCAGCCGTCGATCACGCAGCCGATCGCCGGACCGTGGCTCTCGCCGAAGTTGGTGACGCGGAACAGTTCGCCGAGGGTGCTGCCGGGCATCGATCATCCACCAAGTAGAAGGGCCGGCGCACCGGCGCCGGCCCCGCGGATTGTCGCAGCCGGCGGGCTACGGCTTCGGCGCGTCGGCGTCGACCTCTTCCTGAGGCCAGTCGCGGATGTAGGCCTTGAGCATGCGGTTCTCGAAGTCCTGGCTGTCGACCACCGCCTTGGCGACGTCGTAGAACGAGATCACCCCCATCAGCGTCTTGCCGTCGAGCGCGGGCATGTAGCGGGCATGGCGGCCCAGCATCATGCGGCGGACCTCGTCGATCTCGGTCTCGGGGGTGCAGGTCAGCGGCGCGTCGTCCATCACCGTGCGCACCGTCAGCTGGCCGACCGAGCCGCCGTTCTTCACCACCGCGGCGATCACCTCGCGGAAGGTCAGCATGCCCACCAGGTCGCCATGGTCCATCACCACCAGCGAACCGATGTCGAACTCGGCCATCGTCTGCACCGCGTCGGCCAGCGGCTGGCCGGGCGACACGGTGTAGAGCGTGTTGCCCTTGACTCGCAGGATGTCGCTGACTTTCATCTCGGGTTCTCCTTCGCTGGCTCACGGCCCGGCCGTCACCCAAAAAACATAGCACACAATGCGCTGGAACGACACTGCGCGAAGCACATTCGAACCATGCCCGGCTACAGCGACCCCGGTTTCGACACCCTTGCGCTGCATGCCGGCGCCGCGCCCGACCCCGCCACCGGCGCGCGGGCGGTGCCGATCCACCTCAGCACCTCGTTCGTCTTCCAGAGCAGCGAGCATGCCGCCTCGCTGTTCAACATGGAGCGATCGGGCCATGTCTACAGCCGCATCAGCAACCCGACCAACGCGGTGCTGGAGGAACGCATTGCCGCGCTCGAAGGCGGCGCCGGCGCGATCGCCACCGCCAGCGGCCAGGCGGCACTGCATCTGGCGATCGCCACGCTGGCCGGCGCCGGCCACCACATCGTCGCCAGCAGCGCGCTGTACGGCGGCTCGCACAACCTGCTGGACTACACGCTGCGCCGCTTCGGCATCGACACCACCTTCGTGCGGCCGGGCGACATCGCCGGCTGGCGCGAAGCGATCCGGCCCGAGACCCGGCTGCTGTTCGGCGAGACGCTGGGCAACCCGGGGCTGGACGTGCTGGACATCCCGACCGTCAGCGCGATCGCCCACGACGCCGGGTTGCCGCTGCTGGTCGATTCGACCTTCACGCCGCCCTGGCTGCTGAAGCCCTTCGACCACGGCGCCGACCTGATCTTCCACTCGGCGACCAAGTTCCTGTCGGGCCACGGCACGGTGGTGGGCGGGCTGCTGGTCGACTCGGGCGCCTTCGACTGGGACGGCTCGGGCCATTTCCCCGAATTGAGCCAGCCCTACGAGGGCTTCCATGGCATGGTGTTCAGCGAGGAGAGCACGGTCGGCGCCTTCCTGCTGCGCGCGCGCCGCGAGGGGCTGCGCGACTTCGGCGCCTGCATGAGCCCGCACACCGCCTGGCTGATCCTGCAGGGCATCGAGACGCTGCCGCTGCGCATGGCGCGCCATGTCGAGAACACCCGCAAGGTCGTGCAGATGCTCGCTGCCCACCCGATGGTCGCGCGCGTCGGCTACCCCGAGCTCGAATCGCACCCCGACCATCGACTGGCCAGGCAACTGCTGCCGCGCGGCTGCGGCTCGGTGTTCAGCTTCGACCTGAAGGGCAGCCGCGCCCAGGGCGTGGCCTTCATCGAGGCGCTGAAGCTGTTCTCGCACCTGGCCAACGTCGGCGACTGCCGCTCGCTGGTGATCCACCCGGCCTCGACGACCCATTTCCGGATGGACGATGCGGCCTTGGCGGGCGCCGGCATCGGCCCCGGCACCATCCGGCTTTCGATCGGGCTGGAGGACGCCGACGACCTGGTCGACGACCTGAAGCGGGCCCTCAAGGTGGCGGAGAAGGCCGCATGAAACTCACTGTCGGCGGCCGCTCGGCCTATGCCTACACCGGCGGCAAGGCCTTCGACCCGGCCTTGCCCTGCGTCGTCTTCATCCACGGCGCGCTGCACGACCACAGCGTCTGGACGCTGCTGGCGCGCTGGTGCGCCCACCACGGCCACGGCGCACTGGCGGTCGACCTGCCCGGCCACGGCCGCAGCGCCGGCCCGGCGCTGGACAGCGTCGAGGCGCAGGCCGACTGGCTGCTGACCCTGCTCGATGCCGCCGGCGTCGGCAAGCCCGGCCAGGTCGCGCTGGTGGGCCACAGCATGGGCTCGCTGATCGCGCTCGAGGCGGCGGCGCGCGCACCGGGCCGCATCGGCCGGCTGGTGATGGTCGGCGCCGCCTACCCGATGAAGGTCTCGGCCGCGCTGCTGGACACTGCCCGCGACGCGCCGCTGAAGGCGATCGAGATGGTCAACGCGTTCTCGATCGGCACGATCGCCGCCAAGCCCGGCCATCCCGGCCCCGGGACATGGCTGCACGGCAGCAACCGGGCCCTGATGCGTCGGGTGCTGAACGGTCCGAACGCCACCGGCTGCGCCGGCAACCTGTTCCACCTGGATTTCAGCGTCTGCGACCGCTATGCCAACGGCCTGCAGGCGGCGGCGGGGCTGCAGTGCCCGGTGACGCTGGTGCTGGGCGCGATGGACCAGATGACGCCGCCGCGCGCCACCCGCGAGATCGCCGCCGCGCTGAAGGCCCGCGTCGTGACACTGCCCTCGGGCCACAGCCTGATGGCCGAGGTTCCCGACGGCCTGCAGGCCGCGCTGCGCGACGCGCTGACCTGACATTCGGCGTCCGGCCGGCCGACGGCCTGCCCGAAGACCCCTGCGGCACAATCCTGGCCTCGATCGACGCGCGCCCATGAGCCTGGTCTTCCCGCACACCTTCGTCCCGTGGTTCCGCGCGGTGGCACCGTACATCCACGCCTATCGCGGCAAGACCTTCGTCGTCGGCATGGCCGGCGAGCTGATCGCCGCGGGCAAGCTGAACAACTTCGTGCAGGACCTGGCCATCCTGCACGCGATGGGCATCAAGGTGGTGCTGGTGCACGGTTTCCGCCCGCAGCTGAACGAGCAACTGGCGACCAAGGGTCATGCTGCGCGCTTCAGCCATGGCATGCGCATCACCGATGCGGTGGCGCTCGATTGCGCGCAAGAGGCCGCCGGCCAGCTGCGCTTCGAGATCGAGGCCGCGTTCTCGCAGGGCCTGCCGAACACGCCGATGGCCAATGCCACGGTGCGCGTGATCTCGGGCAATTTCCTGACCGCACGGCCGGTGGGCATCGTCGACGGTGTCGACTTCATCCACACCGGCCTGGTGCGCCGGGTCGACGGCGCCACCTTGCGCCGGGCCATCGACATCGGCTCGCTGGTGCTGCTCAGCCCGTTCGGCTTCTCGCCCACCGGCGAGGCCTTCAACCTGACGATGGAGGACGTGGCCACCGCCACGGCGATCGCGCTGCAGGCCGACAAGCTGCTGTTCATGACCGAGATCCCCGGCATCGCCGAGGACCGCAACGATCCCGACAGCCCGATCGACACCGAGATGGCGCTGGTCGACGCCAGGCGCCTGCTGGCCGCGCTGCCCGCGCCGACACAGCCCAGCGACCTGGCGTTCTACCTGCAGCACTGCGTACGCGCCTGCGAGGGCGGCGTCGAGCGCTCGCACATCCTGCCCTTTGCCGTCGACGGCGCGATATTGCAGGAAGTATTCACCCACGACGGCATCGGCACGATGGTGGTCGACGAGAAACTCGAAAGCCTGCGCGAGGCCGGCGCCGACGACGTCGGCGGCATCCTGCAGCTGATCGAGCCGTTCGAGCGCGACGGCACCCTGGTGCGCCGCGAGCGCACCGAAATCGAACGCGACATCGCCTGCTACACCGTCATCGAACACGACGGCGTGATATTCGGCTGCGCCGCGCTGTATCCCTACCCGGAGGCGCGCACCGCCGAAATGGCGGCGTTGACGATATCGCCCGTGGTGCAGGGCCAGGGTGACGGCGAGCGCATCCTCAAGCGCATCGAGCAGCGCGCCCGCGCGGCCGGCCTGGACAGTATCTTCGTGCTCACCACGCGCACGATGCATTGGTTCATCAAGCGCGGCTTCGTGGTCGTCGACCCGGATTGGCTGCCCGAGGCCCGCAAGCGCAAGTACAACTGGGACCGGCGCTCGCAGGTGCTGGTCAAGAAACTGGGTTGAACGACCCGGAATTCGTTCGAACCGCCCGCCGCGGCGACAAGGAGAAACCCGATGGCCCGTACCGTGCAATGTGTGCTGCTGAAGAAGGAAGCCGAAGGGCTGGACTTTGCCCCCTATCCCGGCGAACTGGGCAAGCGCATCTACGCCAACGTCAGCAAGGAGGGCTGGGCGCAATGGCTCAGGCACCAGACCATGCTGGTCAATGAAAATCGCCTGAACCTGGCCGACCAGCGCGCGCGGCAATACCTGGCGCGGCAGATGGAACGCTTCTTCTTCGGCGAGGGCGCCGACCAGCCGGCGGGTTACGTGCCGCCTGCGGCCTGAGCCGCTGGGGTTTTCGGCGGGTTTCAGGGTTTGTCGGCAGAATGGCCGGGGGTGGGTTGGTATTACACTACCGACGCCGTCAATTACCCCGGAGCTTCGATATGTCCTCCCTGCAAGACCTGCTGGCCCAGCGCGCTGAAATCGAAAAGAAGATCGTCGAGGTGCAGCGCGAAGAGCGCGCCGCCGCCATCGCCAAAGTCCGCGCCCTGATGTCCGAGTTTGGCCTGACCGCCACCGACGTTTCCGGCAAGGCGCCAGCCGCGCGGTCCGGTGCCGCCGCCAAACCCGCCGGGAAGGTTGCCATCAAATACCGCAACGCCGCCACCGGCGAGACCTGGACCGGCCGCGGCCTGCAGCCGAAATGGTTGAAGGCCGCGCTGGCCGCAGGCGCCAAGATCGAGGAATTCACGGTCTGAGCGGCCGTGCGCAGGGCGATCGTGCGCGGCCGAGAGCCTCACCGCCGCTGAGGACCGAAACCCGGGACACGGTGCCATCACCGGCGCGCGGTGCGCCGCCGACGGCCCGGCATCGGCGCTCGACTGCGACGTCCCGGCCCCAGCCGGGACGATCCGGCGCGTTGGGCCCTGCCTGCGGGGTGCCGCCCGGCGCGGGCGGTCGGTAGGATCCGCCCACCGGGCGATCCGGACCCACCCGATCCGCGCCCGCTCAACGTGCCGCCCGACGCCCACCCCCCACCTCGGCCCCCGCGATGATCTGGCTGTGGCGATCGCTGGCGGTGGTGCTGGGCTATGTCGCGCTGGGCCGGCTCGGTCTCTCGCTGCCCGGCCCGTCGCCCTTCGTCGGCGCGTTCTGGCCGGCGGCCGGGCTCGCGCTGGCGGCGCTGGTGCGCTGGGGTCCGGGATGCACCCCGGCGCTGGTGCTGGGCTCCTGGCTGGTCGGCCTCTCGGCCGGCGCCGGCTCCGCACTGGCCTTGCTGATCGCGATCGGCAATGCCCTCGCCCCGCTGGCTGCGGCGCAATGGATGCTGCGCGCCGGCTTCAACCCGCGGCTGGAACAGCGCCGCGACCTGTGGCTGCTGCTGGGTGCCGGGGCCTGCGGCGCCACGGTGCTCAGTGCGGCCAACGGCGCCGCCTGGATGGCCATCTTCGGGCGCATCGGCGCCGTCGACCTGCCGGCCCAGGCCTTGCGCTGGTGGCTGGGCGACAGCCTGGGCCTGGTCGTCGCCGGCGTTCCGCTGCTGACGATCGGCCGGCACGGGCTGGACCGCTTCTTCGGCGCCGACAGCCGGCTGCGCAACCTGCTGCTGCTGGCGGGCAGCGCCGCCGCGGTGACCGCGGCGTTCGCACTGCCGCCGGGCGACGCGATGCCCGCGCTGGCGCTGCTGCTGCTGCCCTACCTGCTGCTGGGTTCGATGGCGATGCGCTCGGGGCTCGGCCCGGCGTCGGCAGCGGTGCTGCTGCTCGGCGTCGCGATGCTGGCGGGCACCGCGGCGGGCTGGGGCCCGTATGCCGCGCTGCCCAGGCCGGGCTCGCTGCAGTTGCTGTGGGTCCACGTCGCCACGCTGGCGGGCATGGTGCTGGTCACCCATGTCCAGGTCGGCGAGACGGCCCGCCTCAACGAACGCTGGGAACTCGCGCTGGCCGGCGCCGACCTGGGCGTGGCCGACTGGAACCTGCGCACCGGCGATGGCTTCGCCTCGGCGCGCTGGCGGGCGCTGATGGCCGACGACGACACCGGCTTCGGCTTCGAGCGCTGGCTGCGCCGGGTGCACGGCGACGACCGCGAGGCGCTGCAGGCCGCGCTGGAGACCGTCGACAGCGCCCCTGGCGCGAGCCTGCGGCGCGAGATCCGGGTGCGGGTGGGCGACGGCTGGCACTGGTTCGACCTGCACATGGTGGTGGCCGAGCGCGACGACGAGGGCGCGCCGGCCAGGCTGGTCGCGTCGCTGGCCGATGTCGGTCCGCGCCGCAGCGCCGAGGAGCGGCAGCAGCTGTCGAGCAACGTCTTCATGCACCTGCACGAGGGCCTGGTCGTCACCGATGCCGAGCTGCAGGTGATCGACGCCAACCCCACCTACTGCCGCATCGTCGGCATCCCGCGCGATGAGCTGATCGGCAGCGTGCCGACGCTGCTGCGCCCGGCTGCCTTCGACGGCCTGAACCGCCCGCAGCAGGCCAGCCTGTGGGCAGCGCTGCGTGACAGCGGCCACTGGGTCGGCGAGGTGGTCGAGCGCCGGCGCAACGGCGAGGCCTGCGCGCTGCACGTCACGGTCTCGACCGTCAACGGGCCCGAGGGCGAGCTGCGCTACCACGTGCTGGTGGTCAGCGACGTGACCGAGCAGCGCCTGCAGCGCGAACGGCTCGAACGCCAGGCCCATTTCGACGAACTGACCCGCCTGCCCAACCGTGCCCGGCTCGGCCAGCTGCTGGCCGAGGCGATGGCCGCCACCGACCGCGACGGCTACCTGCTGGCGGTCTGCTACCTCGATCTCGACCATTTCAAGGCCATCAACGAGCGCCACGGCCACGCCGCCGGCGACCGGGTACTGGCCGAACTGGCCAACCGGCTGCGCAGCGCACTGCGGGTGCGCGGCACCGTGTGGTCCGACACCGCGGCGCGGCTGGGCGGCGACGAGTTCGTGCTGCTGCTGCGCGCCGGCACGGTGGACGAGGCGCGCGCCGCGGTCGAGCGGGTGCTTCGCGTGGTGGCCCAGCCGATCGTGGTCCGCTTGGGGCATGAGCCCGAGCTGATCACCGCCAGCGTCGGCGCCACCGTCTACCCGCTGGACCCCAGCGACGCCGACACGCTGCTGCGCCACGCCGACCACGCGATGTACGGCGTCAAGCAATCGGGCCGCAACGGCTTCCTGTTCTTCGACCCCGAGCACAGCCGCCGCAACGAGGAACGGGTGCTGGCGATCGGCCGGGTGCAGGATGCGCTGGACCGCGGCGAACTGGTGCTGTACTACCAGCCCAAGGTCGACCTCAGGCGCGGCGTGGTGCTCGGCGTCGAGGCGCTGCTGCGCTGGCAGCATCCGGACCATGGCGTGGTGCCGCCGGTGCAGTTCCTGCCGCTGATCGAGCACACCGGCCTGTCGGCACGGGTCGGCGACCATGCGCTGGCGCAGGCGCTCGACCAGCTCGAGGTCTGGCAGCTGCAGGGCCTGGACCTGTCGGTCAGCGTCAACATCACCGGGCGCCATCTACAGGAACCCGATTTCTCGCAGCGCCTGGGCGAACTGCTGGCGCGCCACGCGCTCGCGCTGGGCTCCCGGCTGGAGCTGGAGGTGCTGGAGACCGCCGCGCTGGCCGACATCGACTTCAGCTCGGACGTGCTCGAGCGCTGCGCCCGCTTCGGCGTGCGCTGGGCACTGGACGACTTCGGCACCGGCTATTCCACCCTCACCTACCTGAAGCGCCTGCCGGTGCAGGTGCTGAAGATCGACCGCAGCTTCGTGCACAACATGCTGGCCGACGCGCAGGACCGGGCGATCGTCGAGGGCGTGATCAGCCTGTCGCGCACCTTCGACTGCAGCGTCGTCGCCGAAGGCGTCGAGACCGCCGCGCAGGCCCGCATGCTGCTGGACATGGGCTGCGAGATCGGGCAGGGCCTGGGTATTGCAGCGCCGATGCCCGCCGCCGAAGTGGCGCCCTGGGTGCGCGAGTGGAAGGGCCTGTTCGCGCTGACGGCCGCACCGGCCGCACCGGCCGCACCGGCCGCGCCGGCTGCGGCCCCGATCGGCATCGACGCCGGCGCAACGGCCGGGCCGGCGCCGGCGCCGGCGGTCGGCGGCGACTGACCCGACCGGCCCGTCGCGGGCCGCTTCGCTAGACTGCGGCCGTGCTGCCCACCGGCTTCATCCACGACCTGCTGTCCCGCGTCGACATCGTCGAGGTGGTCGGCCGCCATGTCGAGCTGAAGAAGGCCGGCATCAACCACAAGGGCCTGTGCCCTTTCCACGGCGAGAAATCGCCCAGCTTCATCGTCAGCCCGTCGCGCCAGACCTACCACTGCTTCGGCTGCGGCGCGCACGGCGACGCGATCCGCTTCCTGACCGAGCACCATGGCATGGGCTTCATGGACGCGGTGCGCGATCTCGCCCAGCAGGTCGGCATGACCGTGCCCGAGAACAGCGCCAGCGCCGAGGATCAGGCCCGCGCCGAGGCCGAGCGCCAGCAGCGCGCCACGCTCAGCGAGGTGCTGGCCAAGGCCGGCGACTTCTACCGCGGCGCGCTGAAGGCCAGCCCGCGCGCGGTGGCCTACCTGAAGCAGCGCGGCCTGACCGGCCAGGTCGCGGCACGCTTCGGCCTGGGCTACGCGCCCGAAGGCTGGCGCACGCTGGCCGGCGTGTTTCCGCGCTACGACGACCCGCTGCTGGCCGAATCGGGGCTGGTGATCGTCAGCGGCGACGAAGCCGACGAGCAGAAGCGCTACGACCGCTTCCGCGACCGCATCATGTTCCCGATCCGCTCGGTGCGCGGCGAGGTCATCGGCTTCGGCGGCCGGGTGCTCGATGCCGGCGAGCCGAAGTACCTGAATTCGCCCGAGACGCCGGTGTTCCACAAGGGCCAGGAACTCTACGGCCTGCTCGAGGCCCGCCAGGGCCTGCGCGCCAAGGGCTATGCGCTGGTCGTCGAGGGCTACATGGACGTGGTGGCGCTGGCCCAGTGGGGCTACCCCAACGCGGTGGCCACGCTGGGCACGGCCTGCACCGCCGAGCACGTGGCCAAGCTGTTCCGCTTCACCGAGTCGGTCGTCTTCAGCTTCGACGGCGACGCCGCCGGCCGCCGCGCCGCCGGCCGGGCGCTCGAGGCCTCGCTGCCCCATGCCACCGACACCCGCAGCATCCGCTTTCTGTTCCTGCCGGCCGAGCACGACCCCGATTCGTTCATCCGCGAACTCGGGCCCGAGGCCTTCGAGCGCGAGGTGGCGCGGGCGGTGCCGCTGTCGGCCCAGCTGATCGGCCACGCCGCCGCCGACTGCGATCTGGCCACCGCGGAGGGGCGCGCGCGCATGCTGTCGCAGGCGCGGCCGCTGGTGGCGCTGCTGCCCGACGGCCTGCTGCGCGAGCAGCTGGTGGCCGACCTGGCGCAGCGCGGCGGCCTGGCGGTCGAGGCGCTGCGGGCGCACTGGGGTCGCAGCGACGGCCGTCGGGCGGCCGCCGCCGAACCGCCCGAGCCCACGAGGGAGGAGCGCGCCCGCTGGGCCCGGCCCGGGCGGGCCACACCCACCGCCGCCAATCCGCTCGACCGCGCCGCCTGGCTGCTGACCCGCCATGCCGAGCTGTGGCTGGGGCTGTCGCACGACACCCAGTTGCTGCTGTGCGAGCAGCCGGCGCCGCACGGACCGTACTTCTGCGCCCTCGAGCGCCTGCTGCACGACCATGGCCCGCTGGCGATGACCGCGCTGCTGCAGGACCTGGCCGGCGACGCCGAGGCAGCGATTCTGCGGCCGTTGCTGGAGCGGGTGCAGCGCTTCCACGAGATCGACAGCGATCCGCCGCCCTCGATGATCGAGGCCGTGCTGTGCCGGCTCGAGCTCGACGGCGTCAACGAGGCGCTGAGGAACCTGACGGCCACCGGTGACCTGTCCGACGCCGTGGCTTCGCGGCTGCGGGCGCTGTACGCGCGACAGGCCGAACTGAAGCGCTCGGTGGCGCCCGCCCGCTGAGCGCGGGGCCGCCGTCATGGGCTTGTTCCGGCCCGCGCTTTGACGGCGATGGCGTTTGCGACGATAATGCGCGATTGGTTGAATCGGCAAGAGTGACAGCAGCACCTCCGGTCCTGGCCGCCCCTGAAACGGGCCCGCAGAAGCGATAAGGCCAACCTCCCCCGCAAGGGCTGCGCAAATGAACGTCCACGCGAGCTTGCCCGACCGAGCATCGTTCACCCGACTTCCCGTCTGACCGGGCGCCGGGCCACGGCGCCTGCGCGGCTGCGCAGGGCGTGGCCCTGCGCCGTCGGTGTCGTGCGGCGAGGCCATGGCTGTCGGCTCGGCATCTCTCCCCGATCTCCCCGCGCAAGGACCCGCATGACCGCCAAGAAGACCGACGCCGCCAAAGACGCCGCACGAGCCGCCGACAAGGCAGCGGACGCCAAGACCAAGCCCGCCGACCACAAGCCGGTGAAGTCCGCCGTGCCGATCGAGCCGGCAGCCAAGGCCAGGCCGGCCCCGAAGGCCGAGGTCAAACCGGTCGTCAAGGCCGATGCCAAGCCGGCGCCCAAGGCCGACAAGGCGACGGCCAAGAGCGCCAAGGGCAAGGTCGAGCCGAAGAAGGCCGAGGACGAGGATCTGGCCGACATCGAGGCCGACCTCGAACTGGACGTCGAGGCCGAGGCCGAGGCGGTGGCCGACGAAGGCGTGGTCGAGGCCAAGGCCAAGCCGCTGCGCATGAAGGTCTCGCGCGCCAAGGAGCGCGCGCTGATGCGCGAGTTCGGCCTCGACGAGACCACGCTGACCGAGGAAGAGGTCGCCAAGCGCCGGCTCGAGCTGAAGACGCTCATCAAGATGGGCAAGACGCGCGGTTTCCTGACCCACCAGGAGATCAACGACCACCTGCCCGAGAAGCTGGTCGACAACGAGATCCTCGAGGCCATCGTCTCGATGCTCAACGACATGGGCATCGCGGTCTACGAGCAGGCGCCCGACGCCGCCACGCTGCTGATCGCCGGCGGCACCACGACCACCGCGACCGAGGAGGAGGCCGAGGAGGCCGCCGAGGCGGCGCTGTCGACGGTGGACAGCGAGTTCGGCCGCACCACCGACCCGGTGCGCATGTACATGCGCGAGATGGGCTCGGTCGAACTGCTCACCCGCGAGGGCGAGATCGAGATCGCCAAGCGCATCGAAGGCGGCCTGCAGTCGATGATGCAGGCGATCAGCGCCTCGCCGAAGACCATCGCCGAGATCCTGTCGATGGCCGACCGCATCGCCGCCGGCCAGATGCAGATCTCCGAGGTCGTCGACGGCTTCGTTTCGACCAACGAGGCCGACGACTACGTCGCCGAGGAGGACTTCGACGAGTTCGACGAAGAGGACGACGACGACGGCAACGGCGGCAGCAAGGCGCTGACCAAGAAGCTCGAGGAACTGAAGAGCCAGGCGCTGGAGCGCTTCGCGCTGGTGCGCACGCACTTCGACAAGATGCGCAAGGCCTACGAGAAGGACGGCTACAACGCGCCGTCGTATGCCAGGTGCCAGCAGCAGCTGACCGAGGACCTGATGACGATCCGCTTCACGGTCAAGACGATCGAGCGGCTGTGCGACGTGCTGCGCTCGCAGGTCGACGACGTGCGCCGCTTCGAGCGCGAGATCCGCAAGATCGTGGTCGACCGCTGCGGCATGTCGCAGGACCACTTCGTCAGGACCTTCCCGCCCAACATCCTGAACCTGGACTGGGCGGTCAGGGAGGTCGCCGCCGGCAAGCCCTACAGCGCGATCATGGGACGCAACCTGCCGGCGATCCAGGAGCTGCAGCAGAAGCTGATCGACCTGCAGAACCACGCCGTGGTGCCGCTGGACGACCTGAAGGAGATCAACCGCAAGATGAATGCGGGCGAGAAGTCCAGCCGCGACGCGAAGAAGGAGATGATCGAGGCCAACCTGCGGCTGGTGATCTCGATCGCCAAGAAGTACACCAACCGCGGCCTGCAGTTCCTCGACCTGATCCAGGAAGGCAACATCGGCCTGATGAAGGCGGTCGACAAGTTCGAATACCGCCGCGGCTACAAGTTCTCGACCTACGCCACCTGGTGGATCCGC
>JAEUPJ010000038.1 GCA_016790285.1 Roseateles sp.
CGCGCCGACGTCTTCAACTACATCGAGATGTTCTACAACCCCAAGCGGCGCCACGGCACCGCCGGCGACACTTCGCCGGTCGAGTTCGAACGACGCCATTCCCAACGGCTCACGGGTGTCTAGGAGAACCGGGGCGATTCAGATGCAGTCGCGGGCAGCTTCGAACGCGATGGCTTCATCCTGCGTCCAACGCAAGAGTTCATCTGGCGTGGTGTTCATGCCTCAGATGATGCCCTGCTGCACCTAGGCGTGCCGCCAGACTTTGACCGCCAGATCATCAGGGATGGCGGCCAGCAGTGGCAGCAGCACCGCAGGTGTCGCTAGTGGCCTCGGACGTCAGTGTTTGTGCACAGCACGTAGGTGTAGGCCTGGCAGCTCCGCCGGGGGCTGCTCCTGCGATGCCTCCCGGAGGCCAGAAAGGATGCCGCACTGATCCGTTCTGCGAGCATCGCTACAGCGTTGCCGAAGCCCTCGCAGCTGCGCTTCCAGCAGGCGCAGCTCCTTGATGCGCTTTGCTACGTGGCCGATGTGCTCGTCGAGCAGCGAGTTGACGTCGCCGCAGTCTTCACCGGGCGCGTCCCTGAATCGAAGGAGGACACGAACTTCGTCCAGCGACATGTCGAGGCTGCGGCAATACCGAATGAACTGCAGCCGCTCGAGATGCGGTGTCTCGTACACCCGGAAATTCCCCTGCGTTCTACCGGGTGCCGGCAACAACCCCTCGCGCTCGTAGTACCGGATGGTCTCGATGGGGGTCGACGATGCCGCCGACAAGTCGCCAATCTTCATGGGATGGTCCAAGCCTGTTCCGACAGAAGTGTAGGGACTTGACTCTGTAGTGGCTACAGGTCTTCTAATCTGCTCAGACCGCCGGAATGCCCATGTCGAACACCCATCTGCCTCATCCGTCCAAAGATGCCGAGCCGGCCACCGATGGCGGCCACGACTGCTGTTCAAGCTCGTCTTGCGGCTCGACGCCCGCGCCGAAGCCCCGCAAAGTGATCTCTTTGCAGGTGTCAGCCCCGAAGCCCGCCGCCAGCGCATACTGCGACGACGACTCGTGCTCGACGCCCGTGGCCAGCCAGCTGGTCGCCGAAGCGCCCGAAGGTGCCCTCCTGCTCCGCATCCCCGCCATGGACTGCGCCGTCGAGGAGGGCCAGATTCGCCGCGTCCTCGAAGGCTTCCCTGCCATCAAGCGCCCGCGTTTCGACCTGCCTGCCCGCACCCTGACGCTGGATGCCCAGGCCGACCAGTGGGATGCGGTTGTAGGCGCCATCCAGTCCGCCGGCTTCAAGGCGGAGGTGCTGTCGACGCCCCCATCTGCCGATGACACCGCCAAGTCGCAGCGTGTCGAGCTGTGGCGTCTGATTGCGGCTCTCATGGTGGCCTTTGGGGCCGAACTGCTCCACCTGGTCGGTCCTGACTCCACGCCGTGGCAACTCGCCGGCATGGCTGTTGCCGCAGTCGCCATTGCGCTCTCAGGGCTGGCTGTCTTCCAGAAGGGCCTCACGGCCCTGCTGCACGGCAAGCTGAACATCAATGCGCTGATGAGCGTCGCCGTCATCGGCGCCTTCGCCATCGGGCAGTGGCCCGAGGCCGCCATGGTCATGGCGCTGTACTCGTTGGCCGAACTCATCGAAGCACGGTCAGTGGAGCGGGCACGCAATGCCATCTCGGGCCTGCTCGCGCTGTCCCCGCCGCAGGTTGAGGTTCGGCAATCGAATGGTCAGTGGGCGAGCGTGGATGCAAAGACCGTCGCGGTTGGTGCTGTCGCTCGCGTGAAGCCCGGTGAACGGTTCGCGCTGGACGGGCGGGTGACTGCGGGCCACGGTGCCGTCGACCAGGCACCTGTGACGGGCGAGAGCATCCCCGTCGACAAGGCGCCGGGCGACGACGTCTTCGCCGGCACCATCAACCAGAGCGGCTCGCTGGAGTTCGAGGTCACCAAGCCTGCCAGCGACACCGTGCTGGCGCGAATCATCCACGCAGTGGAAGAAGCGCAGGGTCAGCGCGCGCCGACGCAGCGCTTTGTCGACAAGTTTGCGGCCATCTACACGCCCGCGGTGTTCGTCCTGGCGCTGGCCGTCGCGGTCGGCACGCCGTTCCTTATGGGCTGGCCGTGGCTCACCGCGATCTACAAGGCCTTGGTCCTGCTCGTCATCGCCTGCCCGTGCGCCCTGGTCATCTCCACGCCGGTGACCGTGGTCAGCGGCTTGGCTGCGGCGGCCCGTCGAGGCATCCTCATCAAGGGCGGCGTCTATCTCGAAGAAGCGCGCAAGCTCAAGGTCGTCGCGCTCGACAAGACCGGCACGCTCACCGAAGGCAAGCCCAAGCTCGTCGCGCAAGCCGTGCTGGCCAGCGACCTGGCCGAAGAGCAAGTCCTGCGCATCGCGCGCAGCCTGGCAGGCCGTTCTGACCACCCGGTTTCCAAGGCCGTTGCAGCGGGCCTCTCCGTAGAGCCGCTGGAAGTCGACGGCTTCGGTGCCGAACTTGGCCTCGGGGTGCATGGCGCTATCGACGGCCATGCCTACACCCTCGGCAACCATCGCTGGATTCACGACCGCAGGCTCTGCTCACCGGAGCTGGAGGCAAAGCTCGAAGAGCACGAGGTGCAAGGCCGCACCGTTTCGCTGCTGGCTGACCAAGGCCGTGTCCTCGCGCTCTTTGCCGTGGCGGACACCACCAAGGAAACGAGCAAGCAGGCGGTCGCGGAACTCAAGGCCTTGGGCATCCGGTCGGTCATGTTGACCGGCGACAACCCCTCGACGGCGCGCGCCATCGGCGCACAGGTCGGCATCGACGACATCCAGGCCAATCTGCTCCCCCAGGACAAGCTCAAGGTCGTGACCGAGTTGGGCGCCGGCATGCATGTCGGCATGGTCGGCGATGGCGTCAACGATTCACCGAGCCTGGCCGCAGCCGCGGTCGGCTTCTCGATGGGCGGCGCCGGCACCGACACGGCCAAGGAAGCGGCGGACGTGCTCATCATGAACGACGACCTGCGCAAGGTGCCCGAAACCATCAGGTTGTCCAAGCGAACCTATGCTGTCCTTTGGCAGAACATCATCCTGGCGCTGGGCATCAAGGTGGTGTTCTTCGTGTTGGCCGTGTTCGGCAACGCCTCGATGTGGATGGCGGTCTTTGCCGACATGGGCGCCAGCCTGCTAGTGGTCTTCAACGGCCTGCGTCTGCTGAAAAGCACGCGCTGAGCGCCACGGCGATATGGGCCCGCAACGCGCGGGCCATCTTTTTGCACAAGAACCGAAATGAGTCTCACTAAGTCCGTCCATCGCAGCGCCAAGGCGCTCGCCGTCGTTGCCGCGTTCCTCTTCTCGGGCGTGTTGCAGGCATCTGAGGCCGACGTGAAGCGCGTCTGGCAAATCCTCGACTATCTGGCCGTTGACTACGCGGGTGCCGTCCAGGATGGCAAGGTGGTCTCGCAGTCCGAGTACGACGAGATGAAGGAGTTCGCGCTCACGGCGCGAACCAAGATCACCGCGCTGGAGGCCAAGGCCGAGCAGGCGGCGCTGGTCGCCCAGGCGGCCGAACTTGAGGCGGCCATCGCGGCCCGTGCCGACGCGGGCAAAGTCGGCACGCTGTCGAAGGCCTTGGCCAAGCACCTAATCGCCGCTTATCCCGTTCCGCTGGCGCCATCGACCGTCCCCGACGTCAAGCTAGGTGCGAAGGTCTACGCCCAGAACTGCGCCAGTTGTCATGGCGCCACCGGCAATGGCGACGGCCCCATTGGGAAGTCGTTGGACCCGACGCCCATCGCCTTCACCGACAAGGGACGTGCGAGCCAGCGCAGCCTCTTTGCCCTCTACCAGGCGGTATCGCAGGGCATCGCCGGTACAGCGATGCCCGCGTTCAATCAGCTCTCGGAAGAAGACCGATGGGCAGTGGCCACGTACCTGGGCACCTTCGCGCACGATGGCAGCGAGGTCGAGCAGGGCAAGAAGGTCTGGGCAGACGGCGAGAAGGCGAAAGCCGCGGTCCCGAATCTCGACCGCTTCGTGGGCCTGACGCAGAACGACCTGGCCGAGTCGCTTGGCGCCAAGGACGCGAGTGCGGTCATGGCCTATCTGCATGCAAGCCCGGAGGTGCTGAACCAGGCGCCCACTGGTGGCTTGACGCTCGCGCGCAAGCAGCTTGAGGACAGCCTGGCGGCTTACAAGGCCGGCGACCTGAAGAAGGCCCAGGACCTGGCCCTGTCTTCCTACCTGGACGGTGTCGAGCCTTACGAGCAGGCGCTCGCGGCCAAGGACGGCTCGCTGAAGAACCAGATTGAAGTGGGGATGAGCCTCTACCGTTCGCGCATCTCGGACAAAGCCCCCGTTGACCAAGTCGTCGCAGCCGCCGCCGATGTGGAGCGGCTCTTCACGCTGGGCGACCAGGTGCTCTTGGACTCGCGGGCGGACGCGACGGCCGCCTTCCTAGGCAGCCTCACCATCCTGCTGCGCGAAGGCCTTGAAGCCCTCCTGGTTGTCGTCGCGATGATCGCGTTCCTGCGCAAGGCGGAACGCCCGGATGTCCTGGCCTACGTGCACGCGGGGTGGGTGACGGCGCTCCTCGCGGGCGCGGCGACGTGGGGTGTGGCGACCTATCTCGTCACCATCAGCGGCGCGAACCGGGAAGTGACGGAAGGGCTGTCCAGCCTCTTCGCCGCAGCCGTGCTTGTGAGCGTCGGCGTCTGGATGCACCAGAAGAGCGTCGCCGGCCAGTGGCAGACGTACCTGCGTGAACGCATGTCTGCGGCCCTGAACCGCAAGTCGGCGTTCTTCATGTTCGGCCTGGCCTTCATCGCGGTGTATCGCGAGGTCTTCGAGACCATCCTGTTCTATGCGGCGCTCTGGGGCCAGGGCAACGACCACGCCATCCTGGCCGGGCTGGCGACGGGCGTCGTCTGCCTGATGGCCATCACCGTCCTGCTGCTGCGCTTCAGCGCCCGGCTGCCCATCGGCAAGTTCTTCTCTGCCAGTTCCTGGCTGGTTGCGGTGCTCGCCGTCGTGCTGACGGGCAAGGGCGTGGCCGCACTGCAGGAGGCGGGCTGGATTGCGCCGAGCGCGCTGACGGCCCCTCGGTTTGAACTGCTTGGCGTCTACCCGTCCAGCATTGGACTCGCCGCTCAAGCTGTCGTTCTGGCGGTGGTGCTCGGATTCTTCCTTTGGCATGGACGCGTGCAGCCCAAACCCGGGCAACAACGATAGGGCGAATCCCGTGCGCCCCAGCGGTTTGGAGCCGGGGCGCTAAACTTTGCGCGACCATGTTCCGCCGTTCTACCCGTCGCCTGACCACCGCGTTCTTCGTGGTGTTGTCGCTGCTGTTCTCGCAGCTGGCGTTGGCGAGCTACGTCTGCCCGCAACAGGCAAACGCAGCCGCGATGGTGGAAATGATGGCTGCTGGCGTGCCCTGCGAGGGCATGGACCAAGACCAGCCGGCGCTGTGCGCCGAGCACTCGTCCAGCGCTGCGCAGTCCTTCGAGGCCGTCAAGGTCCCGACGGTGTCGCTGCCGATGGTGGGCCAGGTGCTGGAGCTGCCGCTGGTGCTCGACGCTGTCGAGGCAGCGACTGTCCCCGCGGCCGCCACGACCGAGGCGCAGCCGCCTCCGGACCCACTCTTCCTCTCCACGCTCAGACTGAGAGTCTGACCAGCTCCGTCGACTGACAGGCGCCGGTGCGGCACGTCCGCATCCCGGCAACGCCGCCGCTCGTCCACGGAGTTTCATGCCATCACCACCTTTCCTGCGGTCAGTCGCCATGGCTGCCGCATTGCTGCCCGCCTTGAGCGGCGCGGCACCCCTCACGCTCGACCAGGCCCTTGAACTGGCCGTCCAGCGTTCCGAGTCCGCCCGTGCTGCCCGCGCTGGAGTGACCAGCGCTGCCGAGGCCGCCCAGGCTGCCGGCCAGCTACCCGACCCAGTGCTGCGTGCGGGTGTCGACAACCTGCCCATCTCCGGGACCGACCGCTTCAGCTCCCGGGATTCGATGACGATGAAGCGCATCGGCATCAGCCAGGAATGGCTCTCCGCCGAGAAGCGCGCCGCGCGTCAGGCCGCTGCCGATGCAATGGTCGGGCGTGAAGGTGCCGCTGTGCAGGCCACCGCCGCCGAAGTGCGTCTCCAGACGGGCCTCGCCTATCTTGACGCCTGGTTTGCAGGCGAGACGCTCAAGCTCACGACGCTGATGGAGCACCATGCCCACGAAGAGCTTGAAGCCGCGCGCGCCCGGCTGTCCTCCGCGACCGGTAGTAGCCAGGAAGTCCTGGCGCTGACCGGCGCGCGGGGCGTCACCGAAGACGAGACCGCCGAGGTGCGACAGCAGCAGGCCACGGCGCGGGCCATGCTAGAGCGCTGGGTGGGCGCACAAGCCGGCGACCTGGCTGCGCCTGCGAGCCTCCAGACACCGGAAGAGCAGGCCTATGTGGCCAGCCACCCTGCGGTCCTCGCTGCGCAACTGGACGCTGAGCTGGCGCGCAGGGAAGCAGAGCTGGCACGAACCAGCCGCAACCCGAACTGGTCCTGGGAGGTCAGCTACGGCCAGCGTGCCGGCTATCCCGACATGGTCTCCGTCGGCGTCAGCATCCCTCTGACCGTCGCGCCAGCACGGCGCCAGGACCGCGACATCGCGTCCAAGCTGGCGCTTACAGAGAAGACGGAGGCTGCATTGGCCGAGGCCACGCGGATGGCCACTGGCGAATACCGCGCGCTTGCGAGCGACGCAAAACGCCTTGCCGAGCGCATCGAGCGCTACCGCGCGACCGTTGCCACAGTGGCGCAGCAGCGCACGCACGCTGCCTTGGCAGCGTACCGCTCCAACCAAGCCCCCCTCATGACGCTGTTCGAGGCACGCCATGCCGAAGTCGAGGCGCAGCGAAAGCTGCTTGCCCTGCAGCGTGACCTGGCCAAGACCCAGGCTCAGCTTGCCCTGAAACCGATCCCCGAAGGAGCCGCACGATGAAGCGCGCAACTCTCGTCGCCGCGCTCGTCGCTGGCGGCGCTCTGCTGGTCGTTGGCGGGTTCTACGCCGGCCGCTCAATGCAACCCACCGCCTCTACACCGGAAGCCCCTGCCACTGCCGCAGAGCGCAAGCCGCTGTACTGGCATGACCCCATGGTTCCCGGGCCGCGCTTCGACAAGCCGGGCAAGTCCCCCTTCATGGACATGCAGCTCGTGCCGGTCTATGCCGACGAGGGCGGCGACGCCGGTGTGCGCATCAGCCCGGCTGTACAGCAGAACCTGGGCATACGCACGGCCATGGTGACGCGGGCCAGCACCGCATCCAGCTTCGATGCCGTCGGCGCGGTGCAATTCAACGAGCGGCTGGAGGTGGCTGTGCAAAGCCGGGTGGCCGGCTATGTCGAGAAGCTGCAGGTGCGCGCCGCGATGGAACGGGTGCGTCCGGGCCAGGCGCTGGCCACCGTCTACGCGCCCGAATGGCTGGGGCCCATCAACGAGCTGCTGGCGCTCAAGCGCGCCGGCGTGGCCCCCGACCTCGTTGCGGCGGCGCGTGAGCGGCTCAAGGCCATGTCCATCCCTGATGGCTTGGTGCGCCAGAGCGAGGAGACTGGCACCGCGCAGGCGCGCTACACGCTGAACGCGCCGGCCGGTGGCATCGTCGCGGAGCTGGGTGTGCGGGAAGGCGCCGCCGTCAGCCCGGGCATGACGCTGTTCCGCATCGCAGGTCTGGACAAGGTCTGGGCCGTCGTCGATGTGCCCGAGGCGCAGGCCTTGCAGCTCAAGCCTGGCCAGAAAGTGATGGCCGCCCAGCAGGCTGACGCCACGCAAACCTTCGCTGGCACGCTGACCGAGGTTCTCCCTCAGGTCAACGCGAACAGCCGCACGCTGCAGGCCCGATTCGAGGTGGACAACCGCGCCGGGCGCCTGACGCCCGGAATGCTGCTGCGCGTTCAGGTGGCCGGGCCATCCGTCTCACGCCTGGTGGTGCCGGCCGAGGCAGTCATTCGCACCGGCACTCGCGCCGTCGTCATCGTTCGCAAGGGCGATGGCAGCTTCGAGCCGCGTGACGTGAAGCTGGGCGCCGAGTTGGGCGAGCAGTTCGAGGTGGTGGAGGGCTTGAGCGAGGGCGACCAGGTCGTGGCCAGCGGGCAGTTCCTGGTGGACTCCGAAGCGCGCCTGCGCTCGGTGCTGGGTGGCATGTCGGCAGCCTCGGCGCCGCAGGGAGGCGCGCAATGATTGCCGCGCTGATCCGCTGGTCGGTGGGCAACCGCTTCCTGGTGCTCATCGCCACGGCCTTCCTCGTGGCCGCCGGCATCTGGTCGGCCTTGCGCACGCCTGTCGACGCGCTTCCGGACCTGTCCGATACCCAGGTCATCGTGCGCACCAGCTACCCGGGCAAGCCGCCCCATGTGGTGGAAGATCTCGTCACCTATCCGCTGACCACCACGCTGCTCAGCGTGCCTGGCGCGAAGACGGTGCGCGGCTATTCCTTCTTCGGCGACTCCTTCGTCTATGTGCTGTTCGACGACAAGACCGATCCCTACTGGGCGCGCTCGCGGGTGGTCGAATCTCTCAGCCAGGTGCAAAGCAAGCTGCCGGCCGGCGCAACGGCGGCGCTGGGGCCGGATGCCACCGGCGTGGGCTGGGTCTACGAGTACGCGCTGGTGGATCGCACCGGCAAGACCGACTTGGGACAGTTGCGCGCGCTGAACGACTGGTTCCTCAAGTTCGAGCTGAAGACCGTGCCCGACGTGGCCGAGGTGGCCAGCGTGGGCGGCATGGTGAGGCAGTACCAGGTCGTGCTGGACCCCGACCGCATGCGCGCACAGGGCATCACGCATGCCATGGTGGTGGAGGCGCTGGACAAGGCCAACCAGGCATCGGGCGGCTCGGTCGTGGAGATGGCCGAGACCGAGGTCATGGTGCGCTCGCGTGGTTTCCTGAAGTCGCTGGACGACTTCCGCACTATCCCGCTGAAGGTGGTCGGCGCGACGCCGGTGCTGCTGCGGGACGTGGCCTTCGTGCAGGTCGGCCCCGAGATGCGCCGCGGCGTGGCCGAGCTGGACGGCCAGGGCGAAGTCACGGGCGGCATCGTGGTGATGCGCTCCGGCAAGAACGCGCGCAGCGTCATCGCCGCGGTGAAGGCGCGGCTGGAGACCTTGAAGCCCAGCCTGCCGGCGGGCGTGGAGGTAGTGGAGACCTATGACCGCTCGCTGCTCATCGACCGCGCGGTGGACAACCTGCGCGAGAAGCTCATCGAGGAGTTCATCGTCGTGGCGCTGGTCTGCGCGATGTTCCTGTTCCATCTGCGCTCGGCGCTGGTGGCCGTCGTCACGCTGCCCGTGGGCGTGCTGACGGCCTTCATCGTCATGCACTGGCAGGGTGTCAGCGCCAACATCCTGAGCCTGGGCGGTGTGGCCATCGCGCTGGGTGCCATGGTGGACGCCAGCGTCGTGCTGGTGGAGGCGGCGCACAAGCATGTGGAGCATTTCGAGAAAGAACATGGCCGCCCGCCGGGAGACGCCGAGCGCTGGGCGCTGATGGCCAAGGCCGCCGTGGAGGTCGGGCCGGCGCTGTTCTTCTCGCTGCTGGTCATCACACTGTCCTTCCTGCCCGTCTTCACGCTGGAGGCGCAGGAGGGGCGGTTGTTCTCGCCGCTGGCATTCACCAAGACCTATGCGATGGCCGCTGCCGCGGGCTTGTCGGTCACGCTGGTGCCAGTGCTGATGGGCTATCTCATTCGCGGCCGCATTCCCAAGGAGACGGCCAACCCCATCAACCGCGGGCTCATCGCGATCTACCGGCCCGCACTGGAGGCCGTGCTGCGGTTTCCCAAGGCCACGCTCGCCATTGCCGCGCTGGTGCTGGCCGTCACCGCCGTGCCGGTGCTGCGCCTGGGCGGCGAGTTCATGCCGCCCTTGGACGAGGGCGACCTTCTCTACACGCCGTCGGCGCTGCCGGGCCTGCCGGTGTCCAAGGCGGCGGAGCTGCTGCAGCAGACGGACCGGCTCATCAAGACGGTGCCCGAGGTGGCGCGCGTCTTCGGCAAGGCCGGGCGGGCCGACACGGCCACCGACCCTGCACCGCTGGAGATGTTCGAGACCACCATCCAGTTCAAGGCGCGCGAGCAATGGCGGCCCGGCATGACGCCGGACAAGCTCGTCGAAGAGCTGGACCGCGTCGTCAAGGTCCCGGGGCTGTCCAACGTGTGGGTGCCACCCATCCGCAACCGCATCGACATGCTGGCCACCGGCATCAAGAGCCCCGTGGGCATCAAGGTCGCCGGGGCGGACTTGGCTATGCTGGACCGGCTCACGACGCGCATCGAGGCCGTCGTGAAGGGCGTTCCGGGCGTGTCGTCCGCGTTGGCCGAGCGGCTGACCGGCGGGCGCTACGTGGACGTGGACGTGGACCGCCTAGCAGCGGCCCGCTACGGCCTGGCCGTGGCCGACGTGCAGGCTATCGTGGCCTCGGCCATCGGCGGCGACAACGTGGGCGAGGTCATCCAGGGCCGCGAGCGCTTCCCCATCAACCTGCGCTACCCGCGCGAACTGCGCGACTCGCTGGAGGGCCTGCGCCGCCTGCCCTTCGTGACGCCGGCCGGAGCGACGGTGCTGCTGCAGGACGTGGCCCGCGTGCATGTCGAAGACGGCCCGCCCATGGTGCGCAGCGAGAACGCGCGCCTGTCGGGCTGGGTCTACGTGGACGTGCGCGGGCGCGACCTGCGCTCCGTGGTGCGCGACATGCAGGCGGCGGTGGCGGCGCAGGTGGCCATGCCGGCGGGTTACGCGGTGTCGTGGTCAGGACAGTTCGAGTACCTGGAGCGCGCCACCGAGCGACTGAAGGCGGTCGTGCCGCTGACGCTGGTGGTGATCTTCGTGCTGCTTTACCTCCTGTTCCGCTCCGCGGGCGACGCGCTGCTCGTGATGGCAGCGGTGCCCTTCTCGCTGGTGGGTGGCTTCTGGCTGATATGGGCGCTGGGACATACCATCTCTGTGGCCACAGCCGTGGGTTTCATCGCCCTGGCGGGCGTGGCCGCGGAGTTCGGCGTCGTGATGCTGGTCTACCTGAAACAGGCCCACGAGCAGCGCTTGGCGGCCGGTGCGGCCGACGACGAGGCCACGCTGCTGGCGGCCATCCGCGAGGGGGCGGTGCAGCGCGTGCGTCCCAAGGCCATGACGGTGGCCGTCATCATGGCCGGCCTGCTCCCTGTACTCTTCGGCCACGGGACCGGCTCCGAGGTCATGACCCGCATCGCCGCGCCCATGGTGGGCGGCATGGTTAGCGCACCGCTGCTGAGTATGTTCGTCATCCCGGCGGCGTGGATGTTGCTGCATCGCCGCCGCCTGAATCAGTAAGCGTTTTCGATGAAGGTGCAGGTTCGGCCCCTTGTCGGAACCGGAGGTTGAAAAACGAGGGCAAGACTTCGGACTCGTGCAGCTAAAGAGGGCCGGGCGCTGCGCGCTCGGCTGGCCGTGGACAACGCGTTGCGTTGCCCACCGCTGAAGAAGTTTTGTTCAGAAGTCCAATGAGCCTGAGCACCGGTCGTGGTGATCTCCGCGCCGGACTGAGTGATCAACAGCTTCGGAATACGCAACGCGCGGTTGAGCGTGGACCTGCTCATGGACTCGCCCACGAGTTCCATCAAGCGCTCCGGCCCCGACGCCCGTGGGGCCGGATTCGTGAATAAGCTGCTCGACAGTTTTCGGCATGACGAGATTCTGCGTCTCGTAAGCTGTTGATGTAAAAAATGAAACGCCGATCACGTCAACGCATTCCGACAAGAGCCTGATCTTGTCATTCCGCTGCAGCACCTGCCTTGGCGCAGGCTTCATTGATCAGTAGGCCGCGGACTTTATGGTCCGGACGGTGGCCGTGCGCGATGCGGGCACGACTGTTTCGGCGACCTCAGGCGCCTGGGGCATGCGCGCTGCAGCGCAATTCGCGCGGCTACTTGTTTAAGCCGTCGCTAGGCGACGCTCCCCAACTGACACGATGCACAGAGCTGACTGCCGCATGCCGAGCGTCATCTTCAGAATGAACGTAGACGCTGGTGGTTGATAGGTTGGCGTGGCCGAGCGTGTCGCGTGCATAGCGCAGGTCGGCCGCATTGGCCAAGCTGGACCCGGCTGTGTGGCGCAACCAGTGTGCGGATGCTGCCTTCAGCTTCTCCGCCTGCTCCTCTCCACGCCCCTCTTTGAGCCAGCGCTCGGCTGCCATCGCGAAGACATCCTTGATGACGATGTGGACGGCGCCACGCGTCAGCGACTCGGGCCAGGATGGCGCCGGATGGTCGGCACGTTTCCAAGTAACCGGGAAGAGGAGGGGAGAGGGCTCATCTGGGCGCGGTAGATCGGCCAGGCCAAGCGCGCGCCGATAGTTCATCAACTCCACCATCAGCTCTGTCGTTGCCGGCACCAGGCGCCGCTTCTTGCCCTTGCCCAGCACATCAAGCCACCAGCGCGGGTCGCCGGTCTTCGTGTCGGGGCGATTGAAGAAGTTTCCCATCGTGTTGCCGACGACCTCGGAGATCCGCAGCCCTCCGATGAATAGCAGCGAGAACAGCCAACGCACCCTGACGTACATGTCGCGCTCGCGCTGAGTGATCCGCGGCATGGCCAGGATTGCCTCTCGCACAGCCGCCCAGAGGTCCTCTTCAAGGAACCGGGTCATGCGGGGGGGAGTCGCGGAGCCGCGCTTGCGGCTGAGAGCCAGCGGGTTGCCTGCCAGATAGCCAGCCTCGACGAGCCAACTCAGCATCGAGTTGATCACTGTCATCGACTGACGCACGCTGGTCTCCGACAGCGGCCCAGCGAACGGCCGCCAACCAGGTTCGTGCCGTCCAAAACGACGTCCGGGCTTCATCACCCACTCCTGCGCAGGCTGCGGGTCGGCCAAGAACCTGCGGTAGATCAGGAAGTCTTCGTGGGTCAGAGAGGAGAGTGGCTTGCCACGCTGGCGAACAGCCCAGAGTACAAGGCGCTCGGTCTCGCGGCGGCTGTTTGCCAGGGTGTTCGGGCTGTCTGCGAACCGTGCGAGCCAGGCCATCACAGCCTCCTCATCGGTTGCTGCCGAAATCTGGGCGCGCCCTAGCGACCGATTCGTACCGTCACGGCCCGACATGTCCTCCAAAACCGCGACTTGCCCCAGTTGGGCGGTCGCGAGGATGCCTTCTACGGGGACGGATGGGGGCTGCTGCATCGTTTTTGGCCGTTCAACGCCAATTTTAGACACTATGTAGGTAATGTCTAACGACAGTTGAATTCATAACGTATTACGCTCAAAATATTACGCCATGAACCCAGCGTCAGACGTTGCTTCCGCGGTCGAAGCCCTGAAAACCCGGTTTCCGAACACGCGAGACCTCTACCAAGAGGTCTGCTCTCTGTTGTTCTTCGAATTCGGGATCACTCCGACTCAGAACAAGCTCTACCAGTTGGTGAAGCGGGGCTCGATGGGGGTCCCCGGCGAGGAACTCAAGAAGTTCTGGGACGGAATGCGGCAGCGCCAAAAACAGCCGTCGTTTGAGCACCCAAGCCTGCCGGAAGGGCTGAAGGTGTTGAGGCTCGCAGCGAACTGACCCGGGGCGCTCGTGCAGAACTGACCCACCCCTGAAGGCTACCCGAGGGAGCCTGAGTCTGTGGATATCTCTGAGGTCTTGGGGTCTCCTTTCTTGCGCTGAGTGGGTCGGGCACGC
>JAEUPJ010000068.1 GCA_016790285.1 Roseateles sp.
GCGTGCCCGACCCACTCAGCGCAAGAAAGGAGACCCCAAGACCTCAGAGATATCCACAGACTCAGGCTCCCTCGGGTAGCCTTCAGGGGTGGGTCAGTTCTGCACGAGCGCCCCGGGTCAGTTCGCTGCGAGCCTCAACACACGAACACCCCGGCCACCGCACAG
The DNA here is from genome assembly GCA_016790285.1 of Roseateles sp. GTDB lineage: Bacteria > Pseudomonadota > Gammaproteobacteria > Burkholderiales > Burkholderiaceae_C > Pelomonas. The sequence continues at coordinate 166 of JAEUPJ010000068.1, forward strand.
GTTCGTTGGACCCACTTCCGAGACACGCAGTTGCGAGCAGTCGGGACCAGGCAGGCAGCAGCGACTACAAGCGCACCGATTGCCGTGACAGTGCCGACGTAGAGCCCCACGGCAAGAGCCACCAAGAGGAACAAAGGCCACCACACGATCCTTCGACCTGACGAGAGGCGAAGGGGAGGCATCCAAACCGAAATGATCGCGAGGCCGAGGGCAATGGCTGAAGCAAGCATCTGCGATGGGTTGGGATTCAGCTCACGGCTCGATCAACTTGAGTCGGACTGCAAGCAGTGCGAGCTCGGCAGGGCGATCGACGCCCAGCTTGTCCTTGATCGTTTGCGACGCGGAGCTGATCGTCTTTACGGACAGATTCATGGCTTCAGCGATCTCTGCATTTCGCTTGCCCAGCGCCATCATTTTCAGAATCTCAATCTCGCGACTGTCGAGCTTCTCAAGGGGGGAATGGGCTTCCTCTCCTCGCAAACTGATGAGCGCCAGGCGCTCTGCAATTTCCTTGAGAAAGTAGGTCTTGCCTGCATGAGCGTCCTTGATGGCGTCGCTCAGCAGCTGGGGGTCCTTGTTTTTTGTGACGAAGGCAGCGCAGCCGATTCGATAGGCTTCGCGCACCAAACTATCTTGGTCGTACTGCGTGTAGATCACGATACGCGCTTGCGGATGCGCATTGACGAGGCTCTTGGCCACGTCCAAGCCGGTAGGACCATCCCCAAATCTGACGTCAAGAACGACGACGTCGGGCCGGCACTGCTCATACTGCGGCATTACTTCACCTACCGTCGACGCGGTGCCTGCCGCTTTGATCCCATGTCGAGCGAGCGACGTTTTTAGGCCTTCGATGATCAGCGGATGGTCGTCGGCGATCAGGACGCGAATGGGTTCCATGCTGTGCCCGTGGTTTCGCTTTGCACCCCGACAGCGGTGCGTCGCGGCACTGTAGCGCAATCAATAGGTGTAGGTAGGAGTAGTGAAGGTGCTACCCATCCCTAGGTGACATTCTCTTTCATTTACATCCAATTGCTAGGCAAGAGAAGTAGTTGATAGTATTCCCGTGCAGTTGGGCGGGTAGTTCGCGAGCGCCCACCATGGCCCCAGGGAAGGTGTCGACGATGGAGTCCAGCCCGGTCACGTTCACGCCAGCGACACCGGCAATGCCCGGCGCTGGCACCCCACAGCGGTTACTGATCCTCACTGACGCACCGGCGCGCTTCGCGCCCTTCGCGTTCGAAGCGGACTTCGTGATGACCGAGCGAGAGGCGATCTGCATGCTGGCAGCCCGGCAGAACGACTACCGGGCCGTGATCGCTGGCGTCGCGGAGGTCGATGGCCGCGAATGCGGATATCGGCTGGCGCAACTGTTGCGCGCTCAGATGCAGATGCGCTGCCCGATCTACCTCTTCTCGCGGTCGCCGACGCCGAGTTCTCGCGCCTACGCGCTGCAATGCGGCGCGACCAAGCTGCTGACGGACGATCAGGACCTGGTCGACGATCTGGTGCTGCTGGTGGGCGCCGGCCAGGCGCCGGAACGGATCGCCTAGCCCCAGCGCGGTCGTTGCTCTCTCACGGGCCCAGCTCGCCGGTGTACTGGCGTATGAAGAGTCCCACCTCTTCCGAGTTCTTGCACTCCTTCAGGATCCGAAACCCTTCGCCGGGGCGTCTCGGCTGGAGTGCAACGCTGATCTTGCCGTTGCCGTCGAGGAGCGCCGTCGGTGTATTCATGGCTGAGCGCCAGTACGCCAGCCGGCCAGCCGCAAGGCGCTTTGCGGCGGGCAGGTCGGTCGCGAAGCCGTATGACGTCGACCGGTCCCACGCGCCGCCATCAAGGCACCGCACGGCGTAGCCGTCTGGATGACGGATCGCATATGGGCGGTCCCACCATGCGTCGATCTCCTCTGGTGAGCGATCTTCGTTCGGGGTGTGGTCGAAGTCTGGCGGCAGCTGCGGATCAACCGGCAATTCGATGTCGGCAAAGTCAATGCTGAAGCTGTCTTCCGAACAAGAGGTTCGGGCAGCGACGCCGGCGTCTTCAAGCTGCTGGAGGGTGATCAGAAGGTCAGCGCACGAAGGGAGCGGTCCGCGCAGTTCCTGGGCCAAGCTGGCAAAAGGAACTGGATTCGGTGCCGATGCGGCGATCCTGAGTATTGCCAAGGCAAGTTTGCTCAGTGGCTTGTCACGCTGCTGGAAGATTGCTCGCCCGCCTTCCGATGCGGCTTGCTGCAGCTCATGCCAACTCGAATACCCGGCGGATCGGGCACCGACCTCAAGTGCTTCCGAATGGGAAATTGGAGGGGTGCCTCGGGCGGCCTGCTTGGCGGCGCGTTTGATCTTGGCGACAAGGGTTGCGGTGGGGCGTGACCTCGACATCTCGAATCTCCGAATGCAGAGGGACCGCCCACTGTCTCCCCATGCGGAGTTCGGAATGTAGGCTCATTGCCTTGTAGCCATCAGACCGAAGCCTGTTCACCTTGTGGGCGGTTGGCGCAAGCCTGCGCCGTCCGAGATTTATACCAGTACCAAACTGCGCACTTGGAAAGCCCGCTACTTCAAAAAGGCAGTTCATCGCCAGTGAAGTCCAGCGACGGCTGGACGGCCATCGCGCCGAGGATGTCCATGAGGGTCTGCGCATTGCGCTGACCCTGGTCTTCATTGTTGTTGTTGAAGATGACGTCGAGGTCGGCAACCCGGCCG
>JAEUPJ010000098.1 GCA_016790285.1 Roseateles sp.
CACCGCGCCGATCATCCGCACCTTCACCGTGAATCGGCGCATCAGTCGGGTCGGGTTCATCGTGATGCTCCTGTCGGGTCGGATGCAGGGCCGCTGCGGCGGGCAGGCTTCAGTGGCGGGAACGGCGAACCAGCGCGCCCACGTCGAGGATCAGGGCGACGCGGCCGTCGCCGAGGATCGTGGCGCCCGAGACGTCGGGCACCTTGCGGTAGTTGCTCTCGAGGTTCTTCACCACCACCTGCTGCTGGCCGAGCAGCTCGTCGACGAGCAGCGCGACGCGGCCGCCTTCGGCCTCGACGACGACCATGATGTTGCTGACGTGCTCGAAGTCGAAGCGCGGCACGCCGAAGACCTTCTCGAGGTCGATGACGGGCATGTACTCGTCGCGCACCTCGACGACGCGGCCGCTTCCGCCGATGGTCTTGATGGTGTCCTTCTGGACCTGGAAGCTCTCGACGACGGAAGACAGCGGCAGGATGTAGCACTCCTCGCCGACGCCCACGCTCATGCCGTCCATGATGGCCAGCGTGAGCGGCAGGCGCACGGACACCTTCATGCCGTAGCCTTCGGCGGAGTCGATCTCGACGGTGCCGCCCAGCGACGTGATGTTCTTCTTGACCACGTCCATGCCCACGCCGCGGCCGGAGACGTCCGTCACCTGCTCGGCGGTGGAGAAGCCCGGCGCGAAGATGAGGTTCCAGCACTCGGCGTCGGTCATCGTGTCCGGCGCGTCGATGCCCTTCTCGCGGGCCTTCTTGATGAGCTTGTCGCGGTTCAGGCCACGGCCGTCGTCGCGCACCTCGATCACGATGCTGCCACCCTGGTGGGAAGCGACCAGCGTGATGGTGCCCTGCTCGGGCTTGCCCTTGGCGATGCGGTCGGCCGGCATCTCGATGCCATGGTCGCAGCTGTTGCGCACCAGGTGGGTGAGCGGGTCGGTGATCTTCTCGACCAGGCTCTTGTCCAGCTCGGTGGCTTCACCCTGCGTGACCAGCTCGACCTTCTTGCCCAGCTTGGCCGCCAGGTCGCGCAGCATGCGCGGGAAGCGGTTGAACACCGTCGACATCGGAATCATCCGGATCGACATGACCGACTCTTGCAGGTCGCGGGTGTTGCGCTCCAGGTCGGCGAGGCCGGAGGTGAGCTGCTGGTAGATGGCCGGGTCCACGTCGCGGCTGTTCTGGGCCAGCATGGCCTGGGTGATGACGAGCTCGCCCACCAGGTTGATGAGCTGGTCGACCTTCTCGATGGACACGCGCAGCGTGGTCTGGTCCAGGCCGCCGCCGGCGGGCTTGGCCTCGGCCTTGGCCGGGGTGGCGGGCCGGGCCGGCACGATGGCCGCAGCCGGCTTGGCCTCGGCCGCCGGGGCGGGCGCCGCCGTGGCAGCACCTTCGGGCACGCCGGGGGCTTCGTCGAAGAAGCCGTAGCCCGGGTCGGTGGACGGGGCTTCAGCCGGCGGCGCACCGGGGGCGCCGTCATAGAAGCCGAAGCCCGGGCCCAGCGGCGTGAGCTTGACCTGTTCGCGCGCGACGTGGAAGGTGAAGAGATCCAGCAGGTCGTTGTCGGTGGAGCTGGTCAGGATCTTGAAGCGGCGCATGCCGTCCGAGCTCTGTCCGGCATCCAGCGGCTCGATGGTGCCGAGGTCGGTGATTTCCTTGAACAGCTCGACGAGGTTGTCGGCCAGGCTCATGTCGGTCAGCGGGCCGACCTGCAGCTCCAGCAGGCGTGTGCCCGGGCCGGCGGGTGCGGCGGTGGCGGGAGCCGGTGCGGGAGCCGCCTTGGGCGCCGGGGCTGCCGCGGGAGCGGCTGCAGCCGGCGCGGCGGCGGGGGCGCTGCCGCCCTCGACGAAGCTCTTGATGTTGAACAGCAGCTCGGCCGTGTCGACCGGGTCGGCGCCCGAGCCCTGGTGGCGGCCGAGCTGGGCGCGCAGCGCGTCACCCGACTGCAGCAGCACGTCCACCATCGGCGAGGTGGGTTGCAGCTCGTGGCGGCGCAGCTTGTCCAGCAGCGTCTCCATCTGGTGCGTCAGTTCGGCGACATCGCTGAAGCCGAAGGTCGCCGCGCCACCCTTGATGGAGTGGGCGCAGCGGAAGATGGCGTTCAGCTCTTCGTCGTCGGCCTCGTCGACATTCAGGTTCAGCAGCAGCTGCTCCATGTTGTCGAGGTTCTCGCCGGCCTCCTCGAAGAAGACCTGGTAGAACTGGCTGAGGTCGATGCCAGCACTGATGCTGGCGCCTTCGGTGGTCATGTCACCCATGGCGGTGCTCCCGTTTCGGAACCAGCTTCAGCGGATGACCTTGCCGATCACTTCGATCAGCTTGGCCGGGTCGAAGGGCTTGACGAGCCAGCCGGTGGCGCCGGCAGCACGCCCGGCCTGCTTCATCGCGTCGCTGGACTCGGTGGTCAGGATCAGGATGGGCGTCGTCTTGAACTTGGGGTTCTCGCGCAGCTTCTTGGTCAGGCTGATGCCGTCCATGCGAGGCATGTTCTGGTCAGTCAGCACGAGGTCGAAGTCGCGTTGGCCGGATTTTTCCCAGGCGTCCTGCCCGTCCACCGCTTCCACCACGTTGAAGCCGGCGTTCTTGAGCGTGAAGGCCACCATCTGGCGCATCGAGGCCGAGTCGTCGACAGCGAGGATTGAGTGCATTTGTGTTTTCTCCGAGAGAACGAGTTGCCTGGGGGGCCGTAGTGAACTGGGGGATCAGAAGAGCTCGATGGACCCAGCGTCCATCTCGTCTTGCGTGACCGGATTGGGGCGCAGCGGGGCGATTTCGACGATGGCGGCACCGTCCTCGTCGTCCATGCCGAAGGTGTCGCGGGCCAGCTGGTCGGCGCAGTTGCGCAGGCGCTGGCTGGTGTGGGCGATCAACTGGGTGGCCATGTCCTGGAACTGCAGCGCGGTGATGGCGCCGGCGATGTCCTGCATGATCTGCTTGAGCCCGTCGGACGCGGCACTGCCGTCGCTGGCGCTCAGCAGCGCCATGGTCTGGTTGGACGCGCTGTAGAAATGGGAGGACAGCGCCTCTCCGGCGTCGTCCAGCAGGCGCTGCAGGCGCTCGAGATCGTTCGTCACCGTCATCAGGTGATCCTGCAGTTCCGCGGCCGCCAGCAGCGGCATGGCGGCCACGGCTCCATCAAATTCTGCGGCGGTGGAAGTGTCTGTCTGCATCGTGTCTCCGCGAGGGGATGCTGCTTCTTGTCCCAAAGCCCTGTGGTTACCCTCAGGGCGAATGCATCATGGCATGTTCAACCCTTTTTCGGCATGTGTCGACTTGGAGATGTGCCGAGAACGAGCCGTATTACCGGTCTGAACCGCGTTGAGTGTGGCGCCAGGGTGGCGCCAGCCAGCTCGTGCGGCGCGCGGCATACTGCGCCCCCATGACGATTTCCGGTCTGGAGCAGGCCTCCCGGGTCCTGCGTGTGCTGCATGTCGAGGACTCCGAACTCGACCACCAACTCATCGCTGCCCAGCTGTCGCGGTCCGGCCTGAAGGTGGACATGGAGCGGCTGGACGCGTTGCCGTCCGTGCTCACCGCGCTGGCCCACCGTTGGGACGCCATCATTTCCGACTACAACCTGCCGGGCTTCTCGGGGCTGGACGTGCTGGAGGCGCTCAAGGAGCGGCAGATCACGGTGCCCTTCATCCTGGTCTCGGGCGAGATCGGCGAGGACACCGCTGTGGCCGCCATGCGCAACGGCGCGTCGGACTACCTGCTCAAGAACAACCTCAACCGGCTGGCCCCGGCGCTGCTGCATGCCATCGACGCCGCGGAGAACGAGCGCGCCCGGCAGGTCGCCGACCAGGAGCTGGTCAAGTCCAAGCAGCGTCTGCACGAGCTGGCGGGGCATCTGCAGACCAGCGTGGAGCTGGAGCGCGCAGCCATCGCCCGCGAGATCCACGACGACGTCGGCGGCTCGCTCACCGCGGTGAAGTTCGACCTGGCCTGGATCGACCGCCACGCCCAGGAGCCCGAGGTGCGCCAGCGCGTCGCGGCCGCGCTGGAGACGGTGAACGCCGCCATCGATGCCAGCCAGCGCATCATGCACAACCTGCGCCCTGCCATCCTGGAGCAGGGCCTGGTGGCCGCGCTGCAGTGGATGACGGCGCGCTTCGAGCGCCGCACCGGCATCGAGGCCGGCCTTCGCCTGGGCGACGAGCGCCTGGCCCTGCCGCCCGGCGTGCCGCTGGTGGCCTACCGCACCGCCCAGGAAGCCCTCACCAATGTCTCCAAGCACGCTCTCGCCACCCGCGTGGACGTCGAACTCAGCCTGGACTCCGGCGTGCTGACGCTGGAGATCCGCGACAACGGGCGCGGCATGGGCCCCAACGACCTGGCCAAGGAGCGCTCCTTCGGCATCCGCGGCCTGCACGAGCGTGCCGCGACCGTGGGCGGCTGGGTCGACCTGGCCAGCCCGCCGGGTGGGGGCACCAGCCTCATCCTCACCGTGCCCCTGGCGCAGGACGCCATCGATGCCCTGGACGACTCGACCGACTTCGGCAAGGATGACGGCACTTCCATCTGGGGGCGCGTGTGATTCGGGTCATTCTGTGTGACGACCACGGCCTGATCCGCCGCGGCATCCGCGACACCCTGGCCGACGCCCAGGACATCGAGGTCGTGGGCGAAGCCGGCGACTACACCGAGCTGCGCGGCCTGCTGCACACCCTCGGGCGCGACAACCCCTGCGACGTGCTGGTGCTGGACATCAACATGCCGGGCCGCTCGGGCCTGGACGTGCTGCACGTGCTCAAGGAAGAGGGCAACCCCGTGCGCGCCCTCATCGTGTCGATGTACCCCGAAGACCAGTACGCCATCCGCGCGCTGCGGGCCGGCGCCTACGGCTACGTGAACAAGGGCGGCGACCCGGCCACGCTCGTGCAGGCCGTGCGCACCGTGGCCCAGGGGCGCAAGTACGTCACGCCCGAGATCGCCCAGATGCTCGTCGAGAGCCTGACTGCGCCCGTCACCGAGCAGGCCCACCACAAGCTGTCGGACCGGGAGCTGCAGACCCTGGTCATGATCGCCTCGGGCAAGCGGCTGTCCGACATCGCCGAGGAGCTCATGCTCAGCCCCAAGACCGTGAGCGTCTACCGGGCGCGCGTGCTCGAGAAACTGGGGTTGACCAACAATTCCGAGCTGACGGTCTATGCCATCCGCAACGGACTCGTCGCCAGCTGAGGCGCGCCTGCCGCGCCGGCCGTCGCTGGTGCGGCGGCTCACGCGGCTGAGCGTGACCGTGATGGGCGCGACGCTGATGCTCACCGCGCTGGCGCTGGCGGCCTGGGTCTATCACAGCCTGCGCGAGGCGCAGCTCAAGAGCGCGGAGCAGTCGGCCCAGCTGCTGGCCGAGAACCTGGCCCCGGCCCTGGCCTTCCACGACCGCGAGGCCACGCGGGATGCGCTCGTCGCCTTCAGCCGCCGCGAGGGCCTGCAGGCGCTGGTCGTGCGCGAGCCGGCAGGCGACACCTTCGCCCACTGGCCCGACGCGGCCGGCTCGGCCCCCTGGTCGGACGCCCCCCGGCGGGTGGGCTGGCAGGGCCTGCGGCTGGTCGTGCCCGTGCAGCTGCAGGGCGAGCGCATCGGCAGCCTGGCCTGGACGGAATCCTTCGACGCCCTCAACGACACGCTGCTGCGGCTGGCGGCCGGGGCGCTGTTCGTGGTGGGCCTGTCGCTGGTGGGCGCGAGCCTGCTGCTGCGCTGGACCCAGCGGCGCGCGCTGGCGCCGCTCATCGCCCTGTCGCGCCTGGCCGAGCGCGTGGCCAGCAGCCAGGACTACAGCCTGCGCGCCCCGGTGCGGGAGCAGGACGAGGTGGGGCGCCTGGCCGAGCGCTTCAACGGCATGCTGCGGCGCATCCAGGTCTGGCACGAGGACATGAACCAGCAGCTCGACCAGGAACGCCAGAGCGGCCAGGCCATGCAGCAACTCGCCCACCGCGACACCCTCACGGGCCTGCCCAACCGCCTGGCCTTCGAGCTGACGCTGGAGCGGCTCTTCGTCGACCTGCACCATGCGGGCCAGGTCCCGACGCAACGCCTGGCCCTGCTCTTCATCGACCTGGACAACTTCAAGACCGTCAACGACCGCCTCGGCCACGGTGCGGGCGACACGGTGCTCGTCGAAGTGAGCCGACGCATGAGCGGCGTGCTGCGGGCCAGCGACACGCTGTTTCGCCTCGGGGGCGACGAGTTCGCCCTGCTCGTGAGCGACGTGGCGGAGCCCGAGGCGGTGGAGCAGCTGGCCAGCCGGCTCATCGCGGCGGTGCGTGAACCCTTGCTCATCCAGGGTGAAGTCCAGCCGGTCGGGGCCACCGTGGGCCTGGCTTTCGTGCCTGATGACGCAACCGACCCGCAGTCGCTGCTGCACGCTGCCGATGCCGCCATGTACGCTGCCAAGCATGCCGGCAAGAACACCTATCGCAGGGCGACTCGCTCGTTGCCTGTGGACCCTTGAGCTGGGCGCCGGGCTGCTGCTGGGCGGCGCGGCCTGGGCCCAGACGGCAACCCCGACGGCGAGTGCGAACGCGGCCCCGACAACGGCGGCCGACATCCCGAGCCTGGAGGACCTGCTGCGCACCGAGCGGCGCGGCGGGGCTGCCGACGTCTCCGTCAGCACCGCGTCGCGCCAGGCCCAGAGCGCCGACCTCGCGCCCGCCGTCACCCGCGTCGTCACCCGCCAGGACATCGCGCGGCTGGGCCTGCGCGACCTGGGCGACATCCTGCGCCAGATGCCTGGCCTGGAGGTCCGCGAGGACGGCGAGTTCAGCCGCGTGGCGGTGCGGGGCGTGGCGCCTGGCGACTTCAACGGCCGCGTGCTCTTCCTGCTGGACGGCCTGCGCCTGAACGACAACCTCTATGACGCAGGGCCCGCCAACCGGGAGTTCTTCGTCGACGCGAGCCTCATCGAGCGCGTGGAGTTCACCCCCGGCCCGGGCTCGGCCCTCTATGGCGGCAATGCGCTGCTGGGCGTCGTCAACATCGTCACGCAGCGGGCCGACACCCTCGCCGGCCCCCAGGCCCGCGTCGCCTTCTCGCCACGCGGCCAGGTCAGCACGCGGCTGTCGTATGCCAGCCGGCTGGACAGCGGCGCGGAGTGGCTCGCCGCCTTCAGCAGCGACGAGGAACCCCACCCGCCGTTGTCCTTCGGCGAGCCGCAGGCCTACCACGCGCAGTTGAAGCCTCTGGAGTGGGACCGCGCCCGGCGCTGGCTGCTGGGCGGGCATGCCGGCGGGTTGTCACTGCGCGCTGGCGGCGTGCTGCGCGACCGGGGGCTGTACGGCTTCCTGCCGCAGTCGGGTGACATCACCGGTACCGTCGACTCGATGCGCGAGAACTTCGCGCAGGGCGGCTGGGACGGCCGCGCGGCCGACTGGGACGTGCACCTGGGCCTGGCCTGGCAGTCCTCGCGTTTTCGTGCGGAGCAGGCCGACGACACCGGCGCGGAGCTGCGCACCAGCCGGTTCGAGGCCCTGGGCCGCTGGTGGCTGGGCGAGCTGCGCCTGGGCCGCGCCTGGGGCGGGCCGGCCGGCGACAGCCACACCACCACCTTCGGCGTTGACTGGCAGCGCGACAGCCTGCAGCGGTTCCGCTACGTCTACCTCGGCGAGGCGCCCAACGACCAGGCGTTCACGTCGACGCGCCTGGGCTTTTACGTGCAGGACGAGTGGCGCCTGGCCGAGCGGCAGCGCCTGGTGCTGGGCCTGCGCCGTGACGGCGCGCGGGGTGGCGAGTCGAGCTGGAACCCGCGCGCGGCCTGGGTCTGGTCGCCCGAGCCCGGGCAGAGCCTGAAGCTGATGTGGGGCACCGCCTACCGGGCCCCGAACCGCTTCGAGCGCGTCTACAACGACAGCGGCAGCGCCGCGCCCTTGCGGCCCGAGCGGCTGCGCACGCTGGAGCTGGCCTGGCAAGGGCCTCTGCCGGGGGCGGGAGCGGGCTGGAGCTGGCAGGCATCGCTGTTCTCCAGCCGGCTGGTGAACTTCATTGAACGCGACAGCGGCGCGCCCTTCGTCAACACACCGGTGGCCCAGTCCCGCGGTGCGGAGCTCGGGCTGAACGGCCAGTGGGGCCAGGGCTGGCAGATGCAGCTCAGCCTCATGGGCCAGCGCAACCGCGCCGACGACGGCAGCCGCCAGGCCTACAGCCCGGCGCGCACGCTCAAGTGGGCGCTGCAGATGCCCGTGGCCGACACGGGGGTGCGGCTGTCGCTCAGCGGCTGGGCCACCTCCGAGCGCATCGGCGACGAGCGGCTGCCGGGCTACGCGCAGACGCGCGCCCACCTGCTGTGGCAGCCCAGCCGGCAATGGGAGGTCTTCGTCGGCGCCGACAACGTGGGCGGCCGCGCCTACGCCGAGTCCAGCGGCGCTGGCTACACGCCGACGCTGCAGCGCGACGGCACGCGCTGGCAGGCCGGCTTCACGTGGCGTGGAGACGCGCAGTGAAACTTGCGCCGGTGCTGCTGGCCGCCGCTGCCTCGCTCGCCCAGGCGCAGGCGCTGGACGAAGACCGGCTGCGCGCCGCCTTCGTGCTGCGCCTGGCCCAGTACACGCAGTGGCCGGCGGCAGCGGCCGATGGCCAGACGCTCTCACTGTGCGTCGCGGGCCTGTCGTCATCGGGCCTGGACGCCGTGCGGGCGCTGACCAGCCGGCCGGTGGGCGGCGCCCAGGTGCGCGTGCGAACGCCCGCCGAACCGCGGGATGCGGCGCGTGACTGCCAGGTGCTGCTGCTCGGGCACCCTGACGCCGCCACGCTGCGCCAGTGGATCGGCGCCGTCAGCGACGCGCCCGTGCTCGTCGTGGCCACAAGCCCCGAGGCCTTGCGTGCGGGCGTGTGCATCGCCCTCATCAGCGAACCCCAGGGCATGGCTTTCGCCGTGAACCACGGTGAATCCAAGAAGCGCGGCCTGAGCCTGGCCGCCCCCGTGCTGAAGCTCGCGCGCGAAGTGCGCTGACTGCTCGCCGTTCATCCGGCCCGGCTGTCGATTCGCCAGCGCCGGCTGCCATTCATCGAAAGCCCGATCGACTGATAGCGCTATCTGTGCAAAATCCGGCACGAATCGCCGCTGGGCGACAACTTTCGGGAGCGTGTCATCGATACCGGACTGCTGAAGGAATTGCGCATCGACGGTGCGCAGCGAGACGACCCCGGCGGCGGCCCGCCCAAATGGGTCTGGGGGGCGGTGGCGGGCGCTGTCGCGCTGGCGCTCGCCGGTGGGGCGGCGTGGTGGTTCATCGCTGGCCAGAAGCCCGTGGCGGTGCAGACCGCCACCGTGCGCGCCAACGGCCAGGGGCCTGCCGCCGATGCCGTGCTGCAGGCCACCGGCTACGTGACGGCGCGCCGCATGGCCACGGTCTCCGCCCAGATGACGGGCACGCTCACCGAGGTGCTGATCGACGAGGGCTTCAAGGTCCGCAAGGGCCAGGTGCTGGCGCGGCTGGACGACACCGGGTTGAAGGCGGGCCTCGCCGCCGCCGAGGCGCAGATCCGCACGGCCGAGGCCAACCTGGGCCAGCTGCGCGCCCAGCTGGCCCAGGCGCAGGCCGATGAGCGGCGCCAGGCCGAGCTCAACGCCAGCGGCATGACGACGCGCCAGTCGCGCGAGCAATCCGCCACCGCGGTCAAGACCGTGGCGGCGCAGATGGAAGCCGCGCAGCGCCAGGTCGAGCTCGCCCAGGCGCAGGCCCGCCAGGCGCGCGTGAACTTCGACTACGCCACCGTGCGCGCACCGTTCGACGGCGTCGTCACGGCGCGCGCTGCGCAGGTGGGCGAGATCATCTCGCCGCTGTCCGCCGGCGGCGGCTTCACCCGCACCGGCGTGGGCACCATCGTCGACATGGATTCGCTGGAGGTGAACGTCGACGTCAACGAGGCCTACATCGCCCAGGTCAAGCCCGACATGCCCTGCGAGGCGGTGCTGGACGCCTACCCCGACTGGAAGATCCCGGCGCACGTCGTGGCCGTCATCCCGAGCGCCGACCGGGGCAAGGCCACCGTCAAGGTGCGTGTGGCGCTGGAGCAGAAGGACGACCGCGTCGTGCCCGACATGGGCGTGCGCGTGAGCTTCCTGGCCAAGGCGCAGACGGCTGCCAAACCGGTGCCGGGCGTGCTGGTGCCGCCGGACGCCGTCGTCGACCGTGACGGCGGCCCGGCCGTCTTCGTCGTGCAGGACAACCGCGCCGAGCGGCGCGCGGTCAAGCTCGGCGGCGACGTGGGCAAGTTCCGCCTCGCCACCGAGGGGCTCAAGGCCGGCGAGACGGTCGTCGTCTCGCCCCCCGCCGAGCTGAAGCAGGGTTCCACCATCGTGAACAAGGACTGAGCATGAGCGCACTGATCGAGATCCGTGACCTGTCCAAGGTCTACACCCGCGGCAAGCAGAAGGTGGAGGTGCTGCACAGCATCAACCTCGACGTGGCGCAGGGCGACTTCCTCGCGCTGATGGGCCCGTCGGGCTCGGGCAAGACGACGCTGCTGAACCTGATGGGCGGTCTGGATGCGCCCAGCGGCGGCTCCATCAACGTCGGCGGCGAGCGCATCGACAAGCTCTCCGGCGCGGCCCTGGCCAAGTGGCGCGCTTCGCGGGTGGGCTTCGTGTTCCAGTTCTACAACCTGATGCCCACGCTGTCGGCACAGAAGAACGTGGAGCTGCCGCTGCTGCTGACCAAGCTCTCGGCCGGCGAGCGCAAGAAGCGCGCGGCCATCGCGCTGCAGCTGGTGGGCCTGGCCGACCGCGCCTCGCACAAGCCGACCGAGCTCTCGGGCGGGCAGCAGCAGCGCGTCTCGATCGCACGGGCCATCGTGTCCGACCCCACGCTGCTCGTCTGCGACGAGCCCACCGGCGACCTGGACCGCCAGTCCGCCGAAGACGTGCTCACGCTGCTGCAGGCCCTGAACCGCGAGCATGGCAAGACCATCGTCATGGTCACCCACGACCCGCGCGCCGCCGCGCGCGCCAGCCGCACGCTGCACCTGGACAAGGGCACGCTCGTGACCGAAGCCGAAGCGGCCCTGGCCTGACCTGCCCGAGGGGATGCCATGAAATACCTCCACCTCATCTGGGCCGCGCTGTTCAGGCGCAAGGGCCGCACCTTCCTCACGCTCGTCTCCATCATCACGGCCTTCCTGCTGTTCGGCCTGCTGGACGCCGTGCGTGTGGGCTTCGCGCAGGCCGGGCAGAGCGCCAACGGCGCGCAGCGCCTGCAGACGGGGGCGAAGCTGAGCTTCATCCAGCTGCTGCCGATGTCGCTCGGTGCGCGCATCTCGCAGATCGACGGCGTGAAGGAAGTGACCTTCGCGAACTGGTTCGGCGGCGCCTACCAAAAGCCCGAGAACCAGGTCTTCAGCTTCGCGGTCGCGCCCAACTACCTGGACGTCTACCCGGAGATGGAAGTCTCGGCCGAGCACCGCAAGGCCTTCGCCGAGACCAAGGATGGCGCCCTCATCGGCGAGGGCCTGGCCCGCAAGTTCGGCTGGAAGGTGGGCGACCAGGTGCCCATGCAGTCCACCATCTTCCCCGACAAGAACGGCAGCCAGAACTGGCCGTTCAAGATCGTGGGCATCATCCACGTGGCCGACAAGAAGACCGGCGGCTGGTGGGACCAGACCTTCCTGCTGAACTGGAAGTACTTCGACGACACCACGCCCTGGAACCAGGGTCAGGTGGGTTGGTACGTCACGAAGGTGAAGGACGTCAACCAGGCCGACCGCGTGCTCAAGGCCATCGACGAGATCTCGGCCAACTCCGACCACGAGACCCGCACCCTCACCGAGCAGGCCGCGATGAGCAGCTGGATGAAGCAGGTGGCCGACATCAACCTCATCGTCACGTCCATCATGGGCGCCGTCTTCTTCACGCTGTTGCTGCTGGCCGGCAACACCATGATGCAGGCGGTGCGCGAGCGCACCGGCGAGATCGCCGTGCTCAAGACGCTCGGCTTCTCGGGCGAGAGCGTGCTGGCCATGGTGCTGGCGGAGTCGGTGCTGATGCTGCTGATCGGCGGCGCCATCGGGTTGGCCTTGTCCAGCGTGATCGGGCCGGCCGTCAGCGCGGGCAGCGGCGGCGCGCTGAACCTGCCGGCAGCGGGGGCCACGAGCTGGGCGATCGGCGTGGGCCTGGCCCTGGCGTTCGGGCTGGCGGTGGGCGCCTTCCCCGCGCTGCGCGCGATGCGCGTGAACATCACCGATGCACTTGCCGGGAGGGCGTGACATGAACTTTCTCAAGAACGTGGGCCTCGTGCTGCTCACCGGGCTGTTCCTGGCGGCCTGGGTGATGCTGCCCTGGCAGGGCGCCGTTGCGCTCGCAGTGCTCTTCGTCGCGTGGACCTTCCTGTTTCGCAGCGGCATGCAGATGCGTTCGGTGGCGTCGGTAGGCATCAGCACGCTGACGCAGCGGCTGGGTTCCTCGGCCGTCATCGTCGTGGGCATCGCCGGCGTGGTGGGCGTGCTCGTGGCCCTGCTGGCCATGGCCGAGGGCTACGCGCAGACGCTGCGCAATTCCGGATCGCTGGACACGGCCATCGTCATGCGCGGCGCTTCGGCCAACGAGGTGTCCTCCTCGCTCAGCCGCGAGGACGTGGTGCAGATCGAACAGGCCCCGGGCCTGGCCCGTGACGCCGAAGGCAAGCCCATCGTCTCGGCCGAGACGGTGGCGGCGGCCAACCTGCCGGTGAAGGGCAGCCAGACGCACGACGAGGGCAGTGCGCAGGTGCGCGGCGTGGGCGAGGCGGCCTTCACCGTGCGGCCCAACGTGAAGATCGTCGAAGGCCGGACCTTCCAGCCCGGCCTGCGCGAGATCATCGTGGGCAAAGGCGCCGTGCGGCAGTTCGAAGGGCTCAAGGTGGGCGCCAGCCTCAAGCTCGGCAACCAGCCATGGACGGTGGTGGGCATCTTCGCATCGGGTGATGCGATGGAGTCCGAACTCTGGGCCGACGCCAACGTCGTCAACGACACCTACCGCCGCGGCGCGGGGCGCAACTCGGCGACGGTGAAGCTGGAGAACCCGGCGGCCATCAAGGCCTTCAGCGAAGCGCTGGAGGGCAACCCGCAGCTCAAGGTCAAGGCCAGCACCACGCTGGAGTTCTTCGCCAAGCAGTCCGAGCGCATGACCCAGGTGCTGCGCATCATCGGCATCACGGTGGGCGCCATCATGGCGGTGGGGGCGGTGTTCGGTGCGCTCAACACCATGTTCGCCGCGGTGGCCGCCCGGGCCCGCGAGATCGCGACGCTGCGCGCCATCGGCTTTCGCGGCCTGCCTGTCGTCGTCGCCGTGATGCTGGAGACCACGTTGCTGGCACTGGTGGGTGGGCTGATCGGCGGCTTCATCGCATGGCTGCTGTTCAACGGCTTCGAGGCCTCGACGATGTCGGCCGGCTCGGTGGGCAAGCTCAGCTTCAACCTGGCGGTGTCGCCTGGCCTGCTGTGGGAGGGCCTGAAGTGGGCCCTGGCCATCGGCTTCATCGGCGGGCTGTTCCCGGCGGTGCGGGCGGCGTCGCTGCCGGTCACCACCGCGTTGCGGGAGGCTTGAGGCTGCGCAAAGCGGCCCGCACTGAGTTGGCGACTTGATCGCGCACAGCCTGTCCTCGCCATCAAATCCACATGAACCCCGTCATCTCCGAAGGCTACAAGCCCGGCTGCATCGGCAAGATCACGCAGCTCCACGCCGCCTACTACGCGGCCTCTCATGGCTTTGGCCTGGAGTTCGAAGCCAAGGTGGCCAGTGAGTTGAGCGAGTTCTGTCGCCGCTACATCCCGCGCCGAGATGGCATCTGGCTGGTGCACAACCCGGAGATCGAGGGTTCCGTCATCCTCGACGGTTCCAAGGCCAGTGAAGCTGGCGCACACCTGCGTTGGTTCATCACCTCGGATTCGCTTCGTGGCCATGGCATTGGCAAACAGCTGCTGGCGCAAGCGCTGGCCCTCGCAGATGCACGCGAGTACAAAAAGGTCTACTTGTGGACCTTCGCCGGTCTCGAAGCGGCAAGACACCTGTACGAGGCGTTTGGCTTCAAGCTGGTGTACCAGAGCCCCGGCACGCAGTGGGGAAAGGTTGTCGAGGAGCAGCGCTTCGAGCGCGAGGTCTGACTGTTTCGCACCGGCCTGTTCCCCTCGGCGCTAGCGTCGAGCGGCGACGACCGGGCGTCGAGTTCGAGGAAGCGGGAGGCCGCAAGCACCGCCGGTGCGCAACTCGCGTCCAGGCCGCGCCAGTCTTCAGCTGAACACGGCCAGCAGCCGCTCCAGCGCCACCGTGAAGGGCGTCTGCATGAGCGGCAGCGTGGCCACCATGCCGATCAGGCCCACGCTCACGGTCAGCGGGAAGCCCACCGAGAAGACGCCGATCTGCGGCGCCACGCGGGAGATGACGCCGAGCACGAGGTTGACGAACATCAGCATCGTGATCAGCGGCAGGGCGATCCACAGCCCGATGTTGAAGATCTCGGCACCCCAGGTCTGGGGCGCGGCCGCTCGCAGGAAGGCGAAGGGCTCGCCGCCCACGGGGAAGGCGTGAAAGCTCTGGATCAGGGCGTTGATGAGCAGCAGGTGGCCGTTGATGGCGATGAACAGGAACGCCACCATGCTGCCGAAGAAGCGGGCACTGGCCGTGCCTTGCGCGCCGGTGCCGGGGTCGAAGAAGCCGGCGAAGTTCAGGCCCATCTGCAGGCCGATGATTTCACCGGCGAACTCCAGCGCGGCGAACACGATGCGCACCGCGAAGCCCATGGACAGCCCGATGAGCAGCTGCTGCGCGACGAGCAGGGTGAGCGTGGGCAGCGAGTCCAGCGGCGTGACGGGCATCTCCGGCAGCGAGGCCTGGGCAGCGACCGCGATGAACAGGGCCAGGCCGACGCGCAGGCGCAGGGGCACGTTGCGCTGGCTGAAGGTCGGCATGCCGGCGAACAAGGCCAGCGTGCGGATGAAGGGCCACAGCAGGGGGTTGAGCCAGGCGAGCAGTTGGGCTTCGGTGACGGTGAACATGCTGTCGCGGGTGCGGTCTGCCCCGTCACCCCACGACAGAAGGAATCGTCTGCAGCGTCCGCTGGATGTACTCCACCAACGTCGTCACCATCCACGGCCCCGCCACCGCCAGCGTCAGCACGGCCCCGATCACCTTGGGCACGAACGACAGCGTCGCCTCATTGATCTGCGTGGCCGCCTGGATCACGCTGATCACCACGCCGACGAGCAGCACGACGATCAGGATCGGGGCCGAGACCAGCATCAGCATGTACAGGCCCTGCTGGCCGAAGGTGAAGACTTGTTGGGCGTCCATGGCGGTTCTCGACGAAAAGTTCAGGTCACGAAGCTCGCGGCCAGCGAGCCGAGCAGCAGGTTCCAGCCGTCCGCCAGCACGAACAGCATCAGCTTGAAGGGCAGGGCCACCAGCACGGGCGACAGCATCATCATCCCCAGGCTCATCAGCACGCTGGCCACGATCATGTCGATGACCAGGAACGGAATGAAGATCAGGAAGGCGATCTGGAAGGCGCTCTTGAGCTCGCTGGTCACGAAGGCGGGCACCAGCACCTTGAAGGGCACGTCCTCGGCCTTGACGCTGGCATCGAGCTTGGCCAGGCGCGAGAAGAGGGCGACGTCGGCCTGGCGCGTCTGCTTGAGCATGAAGCCGCGCATCGGCACCTCGGCGCGCTTCAAGGCCTCGTCGAACTGGATGGTGCCGGCGCTGTAGGGCTGCCAGGCCTCGGCGTAGACCTTGTCCAGCGTCGGGCTCATGACGAAGAAGGTCAGGAACAGGCTCAGGCCGACGATGACCTGGTTGGGCGGCGCGGCCTGGGTGCCGAGCGCCTGGCGCATCAGGCTCAGCACGATGGCGATGCGGGTGAAGGCCGTCATCATCAGGATGACCGCGGGCAGGAAGCCGAGCGCCGTGAAGAACAGCAGCGTCTGGATGGGCACCGAGTAGCTGCCGCCCGAACCCTGGCCGACGAGCAGCGGCAGCGAGGCCGGCGGGCTCTGCGTCTGGGCGAGGGCGCTGCCGGCGGCGAGCAGCGTCAGGCCGATGAGGTGCTTAGGCCGCATCGCCGCGCTCCTTCTTGAGCAGCTTGGCAAAGCTTGCGGGTGCTGGCGGCTCCGCTTGCGGTGGGAGGGTGTGCAGCGTGGTGATGCTTTGGGCGGTGGCGCCGAGCACCAGCCAGCGGCGGTCTTCGCCCTGGCCAACCTCCACCACCAGCAGGCGCTGGCTGGGCGACGTGGGCAGCTGCGCCACGACGCGCAGCACGCCCGCCGCCGCCGCGCCGCCCATGGGCGTGCGCTTGAGCAGCCACAGGGCCACGGGGATCAGCGCGACGATCCCGAGGAACCAGAGAAAGGGGAGCAGGCCGGAAGCATTCATGCCTCGGCATTCTGCGGAGCGACTTGAGGTGCTGAACCCGCCAACAGGCGGTGCATGAGGGGGCTATTCGGCGGAACGGGAAGTGCCACAGAGGCACAGAGACACAGAGGGGTCAGGCCCTTGCCACCGGGGCGCCGCCTCTGTGTCTCTGTGTCTCTGTGGCTGTGTTCCGGCCCTTCAAGCTGCCTTGGAGAGGCGGCGCATGCGCTCCGAAGGCGTCACGATGTCGGTCAGGCGGATACCGAACTTGTCGTTCACCACCACCACCTCGCCCTGGGCGATGAGGTAGCCGTTCACCAGCACGTCCATCGGCTCGCCGGCCAGCGCGTCCAGCTCCACGACCGAGCCCTGGGCCAGCTGCAGGATGTTCTTGATCGGGATGCGGGTGCGGCCGAGCTCCACCGTCAGCTGGACGGGGATGTCCAGGATCATGTTGATGTCGCCCGCCGGGCCGGCGGCGGCGGTCGGCGTGAAGTTGGCGAAGCTCGGCGTGGAGACCTGCTCCGGCGCCACTTCGGAGACGACTTCGGTCGATGCAGCAGGCGCGGACGAGGCTTCGGCCAGGGCCGCAGCCCATTCGGCCGCCATCGCGTCCTGTTCTTCTTGGCTGGGTGAATCAGGGCTCATGTTTGGCTCCCAACCAGCTTTCCTGCGAGCCGGTCAGCATCTTGTCGATCTTGAGGGCGTAGCGGCCGTTGGAGGTGCCGTAGTGGCACTGGAACACCGGCACGCCGTCCACCTTGGTCTGGATCATGGGTTCGAGATCCAGTTCGATGAAATCCCCTGGCTTGAAGGCCAGCAGCTGCTCCACGGTGGCCGGCGCCGTGCCCAGCTCGGCCACGAGCTCCACCTCGGCGGCCTGGATCTGCGTCTTGAGCAGGTTGATCCAGCGGCGGTCGGGTTCGGTGGAGTCGCCCTGCGTGGTGCTGTAGAGCACGTCGCGGATGGGCTCCAGCGTGGAGTAGGGGATGCAGAAGTAGATCGTGCCGCTGGTCTCGCCGATTTCCAGTGTGAAGGACGTCGACACCACGATCTCGCTGGGCGTGGCGATGTTGGCGAACTGGGGCTGCATCTCCGAGCGCTGGTATTCGAGCTCGAGCGGGTAGATGCCTTTCCAGGCCTTGTGGTACTCGTTGAGCACCACCTCGACGATGCGGGTGATGACGCGCTGCTCGGTGGGCGAGAAGTCGCGGCCCTCGATGCGGGCGTGGAACTTGCCGATGCCGCCGAACAGGCTGTCGATGACGGCGAACACCAGCGTCGGGTCGCACACGATCAGGCCGCTGCCGCGCAGCGGCTTGACCGACACGATGTTGAAGTTGGTCGGGACGACGATCTCGCGCAGGAAGGCGCTGTACTTCTGCACCTTGATGCCGCCGATCGAGATCTCCGGGCTCTTGCGCAGGAAGTTGAACAGCCCGACGCGCAGGTTGCGCGCGAAGCGCTCGTTGATGATCTCCAGCGTGGGCATGCGCCCGCGGACGATGCGCTCCTGGCTCGCGAGCTCGTAGGGCCGCACGCCGTCGGCGCCGGCGCTGTCGCCCTCGAGCTTCTGGCTCTCGCCGGTGATGCCCTGCAGCAGCGCGTCGACTTCTTCCTGCGACAGGATGTGTTCGTTCATGACGCGCTACTGGACGATGAAGCTCGCAAAGTGCACGCGCCGCACCGGGTTGTGCGCCGCGCCTGCGGCCTTGGCATGCCGGGCGCCCGAGGCCGCGTCCTCGGCCGGCTCGGGGGCGATCTCGATGCCCATGGGGCGCACCGCCTCGCGCATGATCTCGGCGGCGAGCGCTTCCTTGCCGCTGCGGTCGAGCAGCTCGGCCGCCTGCTTGTGCGCCAGGATCATCAGGATGGCATTGCGGATCGCCGGCATGTACAGCTTCATCTCCTCGGCGAACTTGGCGTCCTCGACCTCGAGCGTCAGGCCGATCTGGGCGTAGCGCTCGCTGTCCTTGTCGGCGAGATTCACGGTGAAGGGTTCGAGCGGCACGAATATCGGCGGGCCGTGATGCGTGGCCTTCTCGGCAGCAGCCTGAGCGCCGGCGGCGCCTTCCTCGCCAGCTTCCTCGGCCGCCGCCGCGGCGCGCTTCTTCATCACGAACACCGCCGCGCCGCCGCCGCCGAGCAGGAGCACGAGCAGCGCCGCGACGATGATCAGGATCAGCTTCTTCTTGCCCTTGGCGGGCACCGGCGGGTCACCAGCGGGGGCCTTGGTGGCGGTCGCGGTGGCGGAAGACATG
>JAEUPJ010000009.1 GCA_016790285.1 Roseateles sp.
AAAACACTCTTGGCCAGGTCCACGGCCACGGTCGTAGCATGCATGTCGGACTCCTCGTGTTTGCAAACCTGATCCCCACGCCCATGGAAACCAGTGCCGCGATCTTGCGCGGTAAACAAACGGGGGAGTCCATCCCATCACTCGAGCGGACCGCCACCGGCTGCGCCACTTGGCCCTTCCAGGGCCAAGCACGAAAATTGTCCCTTCCAGGGCCAAGCGGCTCCGCCGGTGGCGGCCCGCTCAGCTCACACGTTGAACGGCCGCTTCCGGGCGGCGAGTTCGGCACGGCGAAAGACCGCAACCGCTGCAGAGCCGCCGGCGCGACAGCTCAAGATGACCTGCTGCCCGTCACGCCAGCCCACGACATCCGCCCGCTCCGCCACCTACCCGCCTCTCGGCAGGGCGACCGCCGCCCTCACTTGCGCATCAACGTCGACTTGCCAAACAGCGACTCGATCAGGTCCACCGCCACCAGCGCTGTCTGGTTCTTCACGTCCAGCGCCGGGTTCAGCTCCATCAGATCCATGGACGCCATGCGGCCGGTGTCGGCGATCATCTCCATGCACAGGTGCGCTTCGCGGTAGGTCGGGCCGCCGCCGACCGTCGTTCCCACGCCGGGGGCCATCACCGGGTCGAGGAAGTCCACGTCGAAGCTCACGTGCAGGTGGGTGTTGTCGTCCAGCGTGGCCAGGGCCAGCTCCATCGTGTGGCGCATGCCCATCTCGTCGATGAAGCGCATGTCGAACACCTCCAGGTCGTGCTCGTGCACGAAGCGGCGCTCGCCTTCGTCGACGCTGCGGATGCCGATCTGGCGCACCCACTTCGCCTGGATGGCCGGCACCTGGCCGCCGATCTCGATGAGTTCCTGCGGGCCGAAACCGCACAGCGCCGCCACGGGCATGCCGTGGATGTTGCCGCTGGGCGTGAGCGCGCTGGTGTTGAAGTCGGCATGGGCGTCGAGCCACAGCACCCGCAGCTTCTTGCCCACGTCGCGGCAGTGGCGGGCCACGGCGCTGATGGAGCCCAGGCCCAGGCAGTGGTCACCGCCCAGCAGGATGGGCATGCGGCCGGTCTTGAGTTCGGCGTAGACGGCCTCGTGCACGGCGCGGTTCCAGGCGACGACCTCGGGCAGGTGGCGGTAGCCATTCACCGGCGGCTGCCAGGGGTTGGCCGGGCCGCTGAGGTTGCCGCGGTCCAGCACGTCCACGCCGCGGGCGCGCAACGCCTCGGCCAGGCCGGCCACACGCATGGCTTCAGGGCCCATGCTGGCGCCGCGCGCGCCAGCGCCGATGTCGGTGGGCGCGCCGATCAGGGAGACATTGCGGAGTTGGGTCATGTCGGGCTCGCGGAGGACAGTTCAGGTTCGCCTTGGATGACGGCCCAGGCTTCCTCGGCCGTCTCCACGTAATGGAAGAGCTTCTCGTCGCCGGGGCTGATCATCCCGGTCTCGAGCAGCAGATCGATGTTGATGAGGCGCGTCCAGAACTCGCGCCCGAACAGCAGGATGGGGCGCGGGCGGCTCTTGCCGGTCTGGATCAGCGTGAGCGTCTCGAAGAGTTCATCCAGCGTGCCGAAGCCGCCGGGGAAGCACACCAGCGCGATGGAGCGCATCAGGAAGTGCATCTTGCGCAGGCCGAAGTAGTGGAAGCGAAAGCACAGCTCCGGCGTGATGTACGGGTTGGGGTACTGCTCGTGCGGCAGCACGATGTTCAGGCCGACGCTCTTGCCGCCGGCCTCGAAGGCGCCGCGGTTGCCGGCCTCCATGATGCCGGGCCCGCCGCCCGTGGCGATGACGACGGGGTTGCCCCGTTCGGCGCAGGCGCTGGTGGCGATGTGGGCGAAGCGGCGGGCCTCTTCGTAGTAGTGGCTCATGGCGAGCTGGCGGCGCGCGCGGGCGGCACCGGCTTCGTCGCCGCGGTCCTCGGCCACGGTGATCAGCGCCTGCGCGGCCTCGGCCGGCAGGATGCGTGCGCTGCCGAACATGACGATGGTGGCGTGCACGCCCTGTTCGTCCAGCAGCATCTCGGGCTTCATGAGCTCCAGCTGCATGCGCACGGCGCGCATGTCCTGGCGCAGCAGGAAGGCCTCGTCCTTGAACGCCAGCTCGTAGGCGCTGCCCGGCTTGTCGTAGTCGGGGTGGGGCTGG
Organism: Roseateles sp.; assembly: GCA_016790285.1. GTDB lineage: Bacteria > Pseudomonadota > Gammaproteobacteria > Burkholderiales > Burkholderiaceae_C > Pelomonas. Next base: position 2,147 of record JAEUPJ010000009.1, read on the forward strand.
AGGCTGCGGCACTCCTCCTTGGCGGTGGGGAAGTTGCGCGTCGGGACGTCGGAAGGCTTCATGTGCGGGGCATTGTCTGCAGGTCGGGGGCGAATTTTGTGCCGCGTTCAGGCGACTGGACGGGATTTCATGCGGCGCCGCAGACGGCACAGGCAGTGTCCCGGTGCATGGCGATCTCGCTGAACTGCATGCGCCGGCCGTCGAGCATGAGCAGCCGCCCGGCGAGTGCCTCGCCCACGCCGGCCAGCAGCTTGAGGGCTTCGGCGGCCTGCAGGCTGCCGACGATGCCCACCAGCGGTGCGAACACGCCCATGGTCGAGCAGGCCGCGTCCTCGAAGCCCGACTCGGGCGGGAAGACGCAGGCATAGCAGGGCTGCGTGCGGCCGCGGCTGTCGTAGACGCTGATCTGGCCGTCAAAGCCGATAGCCGCGCCCGACACCAGCGGCTTGCCGTGGCGCACGCAGGCGGCATTCACGCGGTGGCGGGTCGCGAAGTTGTCGGTGCAGTCGATGACGACGTCCGCCTGCGGCACCTCCGCGTCCAGCAGCGCTTCGTCGGCGCGCACGGCGTGCGTGTGCACGCGAACGCCTGGGTTGAGCGCAGCCATGCGGGCGGCGGCGGAGTCGACCTTGAGGCGGTCCAGGCTGCCCATGTCGTGGGCGATCTGGCGCTGCAGGTTGGTCAGCGACACGGTGTCGTGGTCCACCAGCGTGATCTGCCCCACGCCGGCCGAGGCCAGGTACAGCGCCACCGGCGAGCCCAGGCCGCCGGCGCCGATGACGAGGGCGCGCGCCTCGAGCAGGCGCTGCTGGCCCTCGATGCCGATCTCGTCGAGCAGCAGGTGGCGGGAGTAGCGCAGCAGGTCGTCGTCGTTCATGGAGCGGAGGATAGATCGGGCCACAGCGGCTCGCTCATGCTGCGCCGCATCGCCTCGATGAAGTAGCGCAAACGCGCCGTCGGGGCGGGCGGGTTGGGGTAGAGCAGGTGCACGGGCAGCGCCGGGCCGCGCCAGCGCGGCAGCACGTGCACGAGGCGGCCTTCGGCGATGTCCTGCTGCACCGCCCAGCCGGACAGCAGCGCCACGCCGAGGCCCAGCCGGGCGGCCTCGCGCGTGGCGTAGAGGCTGTCGGTCGCGAGCACCGGGCGGATGCCCAGGCGCTGGCGCACGCCGTCGTCGCGCTCGAGCTGCAGCTCCTGCCGGTAGAAGGTGGAGATGGCGATCCAGGGCAGGGCGGCGAGGTCGTCGGGCTCGTCCAGCCGCCGCCCGGCCAGCAACGCGGGCGAGGCCACCAGCACGCGCGGCACGCGCGCCAGCGGGATGGCGACGACCGCGCCCTCGGCCGTGCCGCCCACGCGGATGGCGCAATCCAGCCCCTGCTCGATGAAGTTGGGCGCGGCGTCGTTGAGCAGCCAGTCCACGCGCAGCGCCGGGGCGTCCTGCAGGGCGCGCACCAGCGGGGCGATGAGGTGCTCCTGGCCGAAGGCGTGCGGCACCTGCACGCGCAGCAGGCCCTCGGGGCGGGCGGGCTCGGCGCGCAGCGATTGCTCGAACTCCTCCCAGTCTGCCGCCAGCGCCTTGGCCCGCGCCAGGGCCCGCTCGCCGGTCTCCGTCAGGCGCAGGGCGTGCGTGGAGCGCTGGATGAGGGGCTGGCCAAACTGCTGCTCCAGCGCCTGCAGCCGGCGGCTGACGGTCGGTTGGGTGGTGCCGAGCTGCCGTGCGGCCGCCGACAGGCTGCCCGCCTCGACGATGCGGATGAAGGTCTGCATCAGCTGCAGCCGGTCGACGGTGGTGCTCATGCGCCTAGCGTATGGCAGTCAGGCGTGCTCTGCGTCTACCCAGGGGCAAAGGCCCTGCGCACACTGCGGGCCATTGAAGTTCCTGGAGATACGCATGCCTCAAGCCCTGACGGCGCCCGGCGCCGCGCCGGCCCCGACCCTCGGCACCGCGCTCACCCTGCTGCTGGCCACGGCCACCGGCCTGGCGGTGGCGTCCATCTACTACGTGCAGCCCCTGCTGGGCCTGCTGTCGGCGCAGTTCGGGGTGGGCAGCGCGGGCATCGGGCTGCTGCCCACGGTCACCCAACTCGGCTACGGCGTGGCCATCCTGCTGCTGTCGCCGCTGGGCGACCGGTTCGACCGGCGCCGCATCATCCTCGTGAAGTCCGGTGCGCTGGTGGCGGCCCTGGCGTTGGCCGCGGTGGCGCCGAGTTTCGCGGCGCTGGCCCTGGCGAGCGTCGTCATCGGCATCACCGCCACGCTGGCGCAGGACCTGGTGCCTGCGGCCGCCACGCTCGCGCCCGAGGCTGAACGCGGCCGCCGCGTGGGCCAGGTCATGACCGGGCTGCTGCTGGGCATCCTGCTGTCGCGCGTGGCCAGTGGCGGCATCGCGGCGCTGGCGGGCTGGCGTGCCGTGTACGCCCTGGCGGCAGTCGCGGTGCTGGCTGTCATGCCGCTGCTGTGGCGCGGGCTGCCGCGCTTCGTGCCGGCGACACAGGCGGGCTATGGCGCGCTGCTCGCCTCCATGGGCCGGCTGTGGATGCAGCACGCGCCGCTGCGCCGGGCGGCCATCGCCCAGGGTCTGCTGTCGGTGGCGTTCAGCGCGTTCTGGTCGACGCTGGCCCTGGTGCTGGCGGGGCCCGATTTCGCGCAGGGCAGCGCGGTGGCCGGCGCCTTCGGCCTGGCCGGTGCGGCCGGTGCGCTGGCTGCGCCGCTGGCCGGTGGCATGGCCGACCGGCGCGGGCCGCAGGCCGTCATCCGCGTGGCGGCGCTGTTGGTGTTCCTGTCGTTCGCCGTCCAGGCCCTGGCGCCGGCTTCGCTCGTGCTGCTGGTGGGCGTGGCGGTGGTGTTCGACCTGGGCGTGCAGGCGGCGCTGGTGTCGCACCAGAGCGTCATCTACAGCCTGGACCCCGCCTCGCGCAGCCGGCTGAACGCCATCCTCGTGAGTTCGATGTTCGTCGGCATGGCCAGCGGCGCGGCACTGGGCTCGGCGCTGCTGGCGGCCTTCGGCTGGCGGGCGGTGCCGGTGCTGGGTGCGGTGGCGGCGCTGGGCGCCATCGCGATCACCCGCTCACGCGGGCGCTGAGCTGGCGCTGGGCCGGCACAAAAAAAGCGGGCCTCTTGCGAGGCCCGTGTGCTTGATTGCGGAGCTACGGCTTTATTGTGTCTTCGCTTCAGCCTTGCGTTCCACTGCCGTCTTGGACGCAATGACAGGCTGACCCTTGAGCTGGTTCAGGGCCTGGACCAGCGGAAAGTCTTCTGCCGAGCCGAATTCCGGCAGCGGCTTGAGCGGCTCGGCGCGCTTGGCCATCTCGGCCTCGAGCTTCTGGCGCGCTTCCTCGCGCGCCTTGGCGCGGGCTTCGTTCTCTTCGGCCTCGGGGCCGTTGTTCAGGTGCTTTTCGAGGTCGGCCTCGCGGGTGCGCAGGGCGGCGAACACATTGCCCTCGGCGGTTTCGTCCAGCAGCACGTCGGGGACGATGCCCTTGGCCTGGATGGAGCGGCCGCTCGGGGTGTAGTAGCGGGCCGTGGTGATCTTGAGCGCCGTCTCCGGGCCGAGCTGGCGCACGGTCTGCACCGAGCCCTTGCCGAAGGTCTGCGCGCCCATGACGGTGGCGCGCTTGTGGTCCTGCAGGGCGCCGGCCACGATCTCGCTGGCGCTGGCGGAGCCTTCGTTCACGAGCACCACGAGCGGCACGTTCTTGAGTGCGGCGGGCAGGCGCTTGATCGGGTCGTCGCTGCTGCGGCGGCGGTAGTCGTCCGGCGTGGCCTTGTAGGTGGCCTGCTGGTCGGCCAGCTGGCCCTTGGTGGAGACGACTTCGACGTCCTTGGGCAGGAAGGCCGCCGAGATGGCGATGGCGCCGTCCAGCAGGCCGCCCGGGTCGTTGCGCAGGTCGAGCACCAGGCCCTTGAGGTGGGGCTCCTGCTTGTAGATCTCCTCGAGCTTGCGCGCGAAGTCGTCGACCGTGCGGTCCTGGAACTGGCTGACGCGGATCCAGGCGTAGCCCGGCTCGATGACCTTGGCGCGCACGCTCTGCACCTTGATCTCCTCGCGCACGATGGTCACGGGGAAGGTGCGGTTCTCGGCCTTGCGGTAGATGTTCAGCGTGACCTTGGTGGCCGGCTCGCCGCGCATCTTCTTGACGGCTTGGTCGATCGACAGGCCGCGCACTGCGGTGTCGTCGATGCGGGTGATCATGTCGCCGCTCTTGAGGCCGGCGCGGAAGGCGGGGGAGCCTTCGATCGGGGAGACCACCTTGACCAGGCCGTCTTCCATGCCGATCTCGATGCCCACGCCGACGAACTTGCCGGTGGTGCCTTCACGGAACTCGCGGAAGGACTTCTTGTCGAAGAACTGGGAGTGCGGGTCCAGGCCCGAGACCATGCCGGCGATGGCGTCGTTGATGAGCTTTTTCTCATCCACGGGCTCGACGTAGTCGCTCTTGACGATGCCGAAGACCGCAGCGAGCTGCTGCATCTCGTCCAGGGGCAGGGGAGACAGGCTGCTGCGCGCATTGGCCTGCAGTTGCATCGTGGTGAGTGCACCTGCGACGGCGCCGAGGGCAACCCAACCGGCGACTTTCAATTTGGAGCTCATGAGGCCGAGTCCTGTATCAACTAAATCCTGCCGAAACAGCTTGACAGGTCGTCCCGAGTGTAGCCCTGCGCCCCTCGCCAACCTTGCCCATTTACCCTGCAGAAACCCTTCATATCGGGTAGGCAGTGACGAAATGCGCGTGGCGCCCCCATGTCGGAAGTCAGTGGTAACGGGACGTTGGCATCAGCATCTGAGTTTCTGGCCCGCCAGCGTGCAGCGCGACAGCGGCTGGCCCAGAGTGTCGAAGGCGAGCAGGTGCCAGCCCTGCGGTGTGGCGCTCAGCAGGGTCAGGCCGAACTCGGTGTGGCTGTGGAAGGTCTCGACCTGCACACCCGGCAGCGGCTCGCCCTTGAGGGCCGCGGCCACGTTGATGCGGCCCGATGCCGCCGAGCCGCCGTTGCCGATGACCAGGCTCGCCGGCTGGTTGGTCGCAAAGCCCAGCACCTCGTGGATGTGCAGGTGGCCGTGCACCGTGGCCTGCACGCCCGGCGGATAAAGCCGCCCGGGGGTGGCGTCCTGAAGCAGCGGTGTGAGCCCGGAGCGGGCGCGCCCCGGCGTGCCCAGCAGGCTCGGCGTGTAGGCCAGGCTCGGGTGGTGGTTCACGAAGAGGCTCTGTGCCCGCTCGCCCGCCAGCTCGGCGACCCGGTCGAGCTGCTGGCGCCAGCGCGCCCAGGCGGGTGAGTCCGGCGGCACCGGGCCGCCGCCGATCTGGGACGAATCGAACACGATGAGCTGGCTGCGCGGCGACAGCGGCACGGCGAAGGGCGCCGTGAAGTCGCCCTCGTTGACGCGGCCGACGGCCGCCGTTTCGGCCTCGCAGGCCCGCGCCGGGCCGGTGGCGGCGTCCAGGTAGCGCAGCCAGCCCTGGCCGGCGCGGTTGCAGGCCTCGTGGTTGCCGCGCACGAACACCCACGGCACGGCGGCGAGCAGGGCCTTGGCGGGCTGGAAGAAATCGGCCTGCCAGGCGTCGTCCCCGTAGCCCCAGGGGCTGTCGGCGCAGCCGGCCAGGGCGGCGGGGCAGGGGCTCTCGCGGTAGTGGTAGTCGCCCACGTGCACGACGAGGTCGGGCTTGAGCTTGAGCGCCTGCGCGAGCACGCGAGGGAAGGGCCAGGCGTAGGCGTCGTTGCAGGCCTGGAAGTCGCGCTCGGACGCCTTCAGGCGGCAGCCCGTGTCGCCGATGACGACGATGCGCAGCAGCTCCGCTGCCGGCGCCTGCAGCGAGACGCTGCCCACCTGCACGCGCGAGACACCGGCGGGCCAGGCCGCCTCGCAGGCGCGCAGCGTGAAGCGGGACGGCTTGCGCTCGGGCTGGGTGTTGCCCGGCGGCGGCGGTTCCTCGCCCGGCGCGCTGCGCTCGCGCATGGGGGCGCTGCCGCCTTCCCAGCGCAGGGCGGGGCAGGCGTCGTCATCCGTCAGCGCGCGCACCGCCCAGCCGGGCCCGGCCACGGCCTGCACCCACGCCTGCTGCAGCCCGGTGCGCGGCGCGGCCGGTGCTGCAGGCGGGGGCGGCGTGGCGCAGCCGGCGAGGGCGAGCAGCAGGGCCAGTGGCAGGAAACGCGCAAGATGAATCATGTGTCGATCAACCGTGTGAGCGGCAATAGAGTAGCAATGTGCCTGACGGCGCCAGCGGCTAGATTGCCTGCCAGCGCTGACTCCCATCTGTCCAATGTCCCTTGCCCGCCGCTTCCTTCCCCTGCTTCCCCTTGTTCTGGCGATGTCCTCGTCGGCCTTCGCGGCGCAGATCGGCACCATCCCGCCCGCGCAAGCCCTGACGGCGGAGCGTGTCGCGGCGCTGCCGGCGGCCGAGCGCGCGCCCTGGGCGGCCTACCTGGCCCGGTCCGACGCGCAGCGCGCCGCTGACCGCGCCGCGCTGGCCGCCGAACGCGAGGGCATGGCGAGCTGGCCCGCACCGCCGCAAGGCGGCCACAGCGAGGACAGCATGCCCCTGGACAAGCCCGCCGCCTGGTACGGCAGCGAGCCGGCCCGCACGGTGGTGGCCAACATCCTGAGCTTCCAGACGCCCGCCGGCGGCTGGGGCAAGAACCAGCCCCGCGACCGCGCCCCGCGCCAGAAGGGCCAGGCCTACGTCGCCGACAACAACAACAAGCGGGCCACGCCGGGCGACTTCGACACCGCGCAGGACCCGCAGTGGACCTACGTGGGCACCGTCGACAACGATGCCACCATCACCGAGATCCGCTTCCTCGCCAAGGCCGCGCCGCAACTGCCGGCCGAGCTGGCCAAGGCCTGCCGCGACGCCGCCGAGCGCGGCGTGCGCTACCTGCTGGCGGCGCAGTTCCCCAACGGCGGCTGGCCACAGGTGTGGCCGCTGCAGGGGGGCTACCACGACGCCGTCACCCTCAACGACAACGCCGTTGTCGAGGTGGCCGAGCTGATGAACTGGGTCTCGCGCGGCGAGGCGGGCCTGGCCTTCCTGCCGGCCGACGTGAAGGCAGCCGCCGCCGCGGCGCACGAGCGCGCGGTGCAGCTGCTGCTGGCCACGCAGGTCCGCACCAACGGCCGCCTCACGCTGTGGGCGCAGCAGCACGACGCGCTGACGCTCGCGCCGACCTCCGCCCGCAACTACGAGCCGCCCGCGCTGAGCGCCGGTGAAAGCGCCCGGGCGCTGGAGTTCCTCATGCAGCAGCCCCAGCCATCACCGCAGATCGTGCAGGCGGTGCACGCCGGCATTGCGACGCTGCGCGAGCTGCCGGTGCACGGCCGCGCCTTCGTCAAGGTCGACGGCACCCGGCGCCTGGTGGACCAGCCCGGCGCCGGCCCGCTCTGGGCGCGCTTCTACGACCCGGTCACGCTCAAGCCGGTGTTCGGCGACCGCGACAAGAGCCTGCACGACGACGTCAACGACATCAGCGCCGAGCGCCGCAACGGCTACTCCTGGTGGGGCACCTGGCCGGTGAAGGCGCTCAACGGCTACGAGGCTTGGGCAATGCGTTGGGCCAAACCTTCGCCTTGATCGGCGGACACCAGATCGCCCGCGTCCTTCGTCGCGAGGAGGCCTTCGGGATGCTGCGGGGGATGCTGCGCGGAGCTAACCCGTAGCATATGGGCATGGCATCCCCCAACGTCAGCGCTGTGTCGGTGAGTCAAGCCTCCCTTCGTGTCAGTCAAGCTCGGTGCCGGGCGGGTCTTCAGCGCACAAGCGCCAGCTGGCAGGTGGCCCTGTCCACCTGCCTGGCGCTGAATCTGCCGCTCGCGGCCACCGCGGCGCCGGCCGTCACGGGGCAGATCTTCGAGCGCGTGAACGAGAGCAAGAAGGTCAGCGGCGGGCTTGTGGTCGGTGCGATGTTGGGCCAGTTGCCCCAGCGCGTGTCGCTGGCGCGGCTGCAGTTGACCTCCCACGCCGATCTGCCGCGGCGCCGTTGCATCGAGATGACCTCGGTGGATGGCGTCTATGAAGCGTGGGGCGAGCTCAAACTCGCGGGCGTCGGGCTCTACCCGCTGAACGTCCTTGGCTTCAGTGGCCAGCCCGATGTCGTCTCCTCGTATGCCGGGCAGGACTTCGCCGGCATGCTGACCGACCGCGCGGAGTGCCAGCCGGGCTCGCCCTCGCCGTTCGGCGTCATCGAGCCCCTGTACTTCGAGGGTGACAAACGCGTGGTCCAACTGGCCGTCAATCCCGGTCAGGCCCTGGCGGTCCGCGTGAACTTTTCGGATGGACAGGCGACGCAGGCTGCAGAGTGCCGTCGCATCGAGGGCCGCCGAGTGTCCTTTGGCATGTGGTGCACGGCCCGCCTGCCCGGGCGTAGCACGGCATGGCAGATGACCTTGACGCGCACCTTCCATGACGGGCCGCCCCGCCGCGAAGTTCCCGACCTGCAATTGCGCCTGCCACCCCCATGAGGTGGTTCGGATGGCGTCAACGGTCACGCGGCAGGCGTGCTCTGCGGGCAGTGAGGCTGCTCGCGATGGGTTTGCTGGCCGTGATGGCGTGCCTGAGCCTGTTGGCCATCATGTCGCTGGAGGTGCCGCGCACGCTGCTGTACCTGAGCGCGCGCACCGAATGGGTGGAGGTGCGGGTCATTGACCCCAAGCGGTCCGCCCTGTGGTTGCCGCGCGCCATGGACGCTGCTACGAAGTCGTGCGCCGAGAGGGTCTTCGTCACACCCGCTGTGGGCTCTGTCGTGCGGTACGTGCGGCCACGCGGGTCATCGCTGCGCGTGATCATCGAGGCCGCGCCGGGGACCACGGTGAGCCACGGCGATGGCCCGGCGAGGCGCATGGACGAACCTGGGCTTCTGCGCTACCAGGTGATCCGCTCCGATGGCGATTGCGGCACCCAGGACCGTGTGCGCCTGCCTGCGCACGGTCACCTGGTGGTGGGGCAGGCGTTGGCGGTGCAGCCCAGCGCGGCGGACGAACCGTCGAGCCTGCTGATCAGCGGCAAGCTGCAGGTCTTCGGCAGGGCAATCTCCCGCTTGCTGTGGCTGCCACTGGACGTGCCGCCGTTCGTTGCTGGCGCCTTGTACCCGGTGAACGAGCTGCAGCTGCCCGGAGGTACCGTGGTGCAACGGGCGCTGGCCGAAGACCGTCAAGCTGACCCTGCTGCCGAGCTTGCCGCGTGGAGCGGTTTCGTCGACATGAACGACGCCGATCCGTCCCAGGCGCTGGACATCGAGGCGACGTCCAATGCGCGTTCTGTGGCGATCTACCTGCCGTCGCCCCCGGTTCACCAAGGCCAGGGAGGTGCAGCCCCCGACGTGATGTCGTTGACGCAGAGCGCGCGGCTGCTCGGTGACCCGAACCTGCGCTGGATCTACGGTGTCCTCACGGCGCTGACGCTGGTGTTGCCGCTCGCCGGCATGGCGGTGCGGGGAGCCTTGGTGGCACGGCGGCGGCACGCTGCGCGGCCGGGTGCAGCACCGTGAGCTTGCGGCACTGCGTCGTTGGCTGCTTGGCCACTGCTGTTTCGGCGGTGGCGCTGGCCGAGCCCATGTGGGTGCGGCACGGCTCGACAGCCGCCCAGGCGTATGCGTTCGAGCTGGCGCGTCAGTGTGTGGCGATCACCCCTGCGCATGGCGTTCCGGCGCTCAACGACGCTGCGCAGTCGACCGTCCGACTGACGGACCGGCTGGGGCAGGCGCACGTGGCCAGGGTCATCGCCGCCGATCAAAAGCGGGATTTGGCCCTGCTGCTGATTCGCCCTCCCGCGCCTGGCGTGCAGGTGTCGTGCGGCGGCTTTCCCGCTTTCAACCTCACCCGGGTGGATGAGTACCAGCCCGGTCTCACCTCCACACCGGCCACGTGGTTCGACCTGATCGCCAGCCCGGCGGGCGGCCTGGACCGGTTTGACGTGGCGCTGCTGCCGGGCAGCGTGCGCGTTCAATCCCATGAGTTCACCGTGACTGCCAAGCCGCGGCCCGACCCCGCTGAACCTACCGCGCGCAATGGCGGTGTGGTGAGCGGTTGGAACCGCAAGCACGAGGCGCCTGACGGCCGCTTCGGCCGGTTGCCCGTGTCTGGGAACAGTGGCGCCATGTTGTGGGTCGGTTGGCGCGACAGCGGCCATTTCACCGACCAACGCTACGACGGCCAGGAGCTGAAGTATTCCCTCGAAAAATGGGGCTTGGCGCATATCGCGGGCATGTTGCTTCGCGTGGGGAACGGCCGCGCGGAGGTGGTGGATGCTCGCGCCATCTCCGACTTCGTTGGGCAGGCTGTGCGGCCGGTGGACTGGTCGAAGTTGCGCATCGACGCGCCGGGTGCAGAGGTGTCCGACCGGCGTCGGGATCGGCAGACCGGTGTGCATTTCAGCATCGGCAGCGGCCTGCTTGAAGAGCTCACCTACGAGTTCGACCTGGGCGACGACGACGCGCTGCTGACGGCCGTCGAGGTGGTGTACGACCACGGCACCATCGCGCCGTCGGCGCTCGCACCCATCCCGGAGCTGCCCATCGAGGGCTCGCGCTCTGCGGAGGTGCTGGTGTCGGTGTCGCAGTACCGGCCGACGGCAGGCCAGGCTTGGCGTGAATCACGCTGCAGCGCCTACGACTGGGCTCCGGCACCCGGGCCGGCCGCGCAGCTGCATGCGCACCGCTGCACGCTGGCGCAGCCGTTCATGGCGCGCGGGGTGCGGGTCACCCTGCGCGGCGTGCCTGGGCGCTGGCGGTTGCTGCGGCTGGTGGCCGAGCGCTGAGCGTCAGGCTTGGGTGTAGGCGGTCTTGACCGTCGTGTAGAACTCGGCGGCGTAGCGGCCCTGCTCGCGCGGGCCGTAGCTGCTGCCCTTGCGGCCGCCGAAGGGCACGTGATAGTCGACGCCCGCGGTCGGCAGGTTGACCATCACCATGCCCGCCTGCGAGTGGCGCTTGAAGTGCGTCGCGTGCTTGAGCGAGGTGGTGGCGATGCCCGCGGCCAGGCCGAAGGGCGTGTCGTTGGCGAGCTGCAGCGCGTGCTCGTAGTCGCGCGCGCGGATGACGCTCACGACCGGGCCGAACACCTCCTCGCGGTTGATGCGCATGTCGGGTGTCGTCTCGGTGATGAGGGCAGGCGTCAGGTAGAAGCCTGGTGCGCCGTCGGCGTTGTATTCGAGGCGGGCGCCGCCGTGCATCAGGCGGCCGCCATCGTCCCGGGCGATGTCGATGTAGTCGATGTCCTGGCCAAGCTGGCTGGCGTCCACCACGGGGCCGATGTCGGTGCCGGCCTTGCGGGCGTCGTCCACCTTCAGCGACTTCATCTTCTCGACCATCGCGGCGACGAAGCGGTCGTGGATGCCCTCGGTCACGATGAGGCGGCTGGAGGCCGTGCAGCGCTGGCCGGTGGAGAAGAAGCCGCTGTTGACGGCCGCGTTGACGGCCACGCCCAGGTCGGCGTCGTCCAGCACCACCATCGGGTTCTTGCCGCCCATCTCCAGCTGGAACTTGGCCATGCGGGCCACACACGCGGCCGCCACCTTCTGGCCGGTGGCAACCGAGCCCGTGAAGCTGACTGCCGCCACGCGCGGGTCGTTCAGCAGCTTCTCGCCGACCACCGAGCCGCGGCCCATGACCAGGTTGAACACGCCCGCCGGCAGACCGCTGCGCGACAGGATCTCGGCCAGCGCCCAGGCGGAGCCGGGCACGAGGTCGGCCGGCTTGAAGACGACGCAGTTGCCCCAGGCCAGGGCCGGCGCGATCTTCCACGCGGGAATGGCGATGGGGAAGTTCCAGGGCGTGATCAGGCCGACGACACCCACGGCCTCGCGCGTGATCTCGACACCCACGCCCGGCCGCACCGAGGGCAGGCTCTCGCCGCCGGGGCGCAGCGCCTCGCCGGCGAAGTACTTGAAGATGTTGCCGGCCCGCACGACCTCGCCGATGGCCTCGGGCAGGGTCTTGCCCTCCTCGCGGGCCAGCAGGTCACCGAGCTCGGCGCGGCGCGCCAGGATCTCGGTGCCGACGGCGTCCAGGATGTCGAAGCGCTGCTGAGGCGTCGACAGGCTCCAGGCGGGCAAGGCCGCCGATGCCGCCGAGATGGCCAGTTCGGCCTGCGCGGCGTCGGCCTGGGCGTACTCGCCGACGAGGTCGCGGGTGTCGGACGGGTTGATGTTGCGCGAGACGGCGTGGCCGTCGAGCCATTCGCCGTTGATGAGGTTCTTGTGCATGGTCATGAGTTTCTTGTGATGCGCGCCGAAGAACACAGCCACAGAGGCACAGAGACACAGAGAGGCACGACGATGGGCAGGACCCCGACGTCTCTGTGCCTCTGTGTCTCTGTGGCTTTGTTGATGTGCCGTCGCATGGGAACAATCCGGGTCAACGGTCCAGCGCCGGGCGCTTGGGGTTGAAGGTCCAGCCGGGGATCAGGTACTGCATCGCGACCGCATCATCGCGCGCACCGAGGCCGTGCTGCTGGTAGAGCTGGTGGGCTTTCTCCACCTCGGCCATGTCGAGCTCCACGCCCAGGCCCGGCTTCTTGGGCACCTGCACGTGGCCGCCGACGATCTGCAGCGGCTCCTTCGTGAGGCGCTGGCCGTCCTGCCAGATCCAGTGGGTGTCGATGGCGGTGACCTTGCCCGGCGCGGCAGCACCGACGTGCGTGAACATGGCCAGCGACACGTCGAAGTGGTTGTTGGAGTGCGAGCCCCAGGTCAGGCCCCAGTCGCGGCAGGTCTGGGCCACGCGAACCGAGCCGGCCATGGTCCAGAAATGCGGGTCGGCCAGCGGGATGTCCACGCTCTGCAGCGACAGCGCGTGCTGCAGCTGGCGCCAGTCGGTGGCGACCATGTTGGTGGCCGTGGGCAGGCCGGTGGCGCGGCGGAACTCGGCCATCACCTCGCGGCCGGAGAAGCCATCCTCGGCGCCGCAGGGGTCTTCGGCATAGGCCAGCACGCCGTGCAGGTCGCGCGTCAGGCGGATGGCGTCCTTGAGCAGCCAGCCGCCGTTGGGGTCCAGCGTGACGCGCGCTTGCGGGAAGCGCTCGTGCAGGGCGCGAATGGCCAGCACCTCCTCGTCGCCGCGCAGCACGCCGCCCTTCAACTTGAAGTCGTTGAAGCCGTAGCGTTCGCGCGCGGCCTCGGCCAGGCGCACGATGGCCTCGGGCGTCATCGCCGCCTCGTGGCGCAGGCGGAACCAGTCGTTGTCGGCGCCCGGGTCGCTGGCGTAGGGCAGGTCGGTGCGGGTGCGGTCGCCCACATAGAACAGGTAGCCCAGCATCTCGACCGCGTCGCGCTGCTGGCCCTCGCCGAGCAGCGCGGCCACGGGCACGCCCAGGTGCTGGCCGAGCAGGTCCAGCATGGCCGACTCGATGGCCGTGACGGCATGGATGGTGGTGCGCAGGTCGAAGGTCTGCAGCCCGCGGCCGCCGGCGTCGCGGTCGGCAAAGGCCTGCTGCACGCGCTGCAGCAGGCCCTGGTGGCTGCCCAGCGGCTGGCCCACGACGAGCTCGCGCGCGTCCTCCAGCGTCTGGCGGATCTTCTCGCCGCCCGGCACCTCACCCACGCCGGTGCGGCCGGCGCTGTCGGTGAGCAGGAGCAGGTTGCGCGTGAAGAACGGCGCATGCGCGCCGCTCAGGTTGAGCAGCATGCTGTCGCGCCCGGCAACCGGGATGACGCGCAGGGATTGGATGGTGGGGGTGGAACTCATGTGAGATGTTCGTCCGCAGCCTCGGCACTGGCCGAACCGGCAAGGCGGCAAGCCCGAGATGGCTTGAGGTAAGAGAACACAGCCACAGAGTCACAGAGACACAGAGAGGCCTTCACTCCGCTGTCTCTGTGCCTCTGTGCCTCTGTGGCTTTGTTGGGTTGTCGTTGAACCGATCGCATCGAGGGTGCGGCTTGCTCAATCTGCAGTGATCTTGCGTTCGGTGATGACCTTCTTCCAGCGCTCGAACTCCGTGTGCTGGAAGGCGGTGAACTGCTCCGGCGTGTTCGCCACGATCTCGAAGCCTTGCTCCAGCAGCTTGGGCTTGATGTCCGGCGCGTTGAGTGCCGCCACGATACCGGCGTGCAGCTTGGCCTTGATGTCGGCGGGCAGGCCCTTGGGCGCGGCCACGGCCTGCCAGGAGTAGACCTGCAGGCCCTTCACGCCGACCTCATCGGTCGTGGGCACATCGGGCAGCACAGGCGAGCGGCGGGCCGCGGTGATGGTGAGGGCGCGCAGCTTGCCGGCCTTGATCTGGGGCAGGGCGGTGTTGATGTTCATGAAGCTCGCGTCCACCTGGTTGCCCAGCAGGTCGGTCATCACGGGGCCGCCGCCCTTGTAGGGGATGTGCAGGCCCGAGGTGCCGGTCTGCTGCCAGAAGAGTTCGGCGGTGATGTGGTCGCTGGAGCCGTTGCCGCTGGAGGCGAAGCTCATCTTCTCGGGGTTGGCCTTCAGGAAGGCGAGCACCTCGGCCATCGTCTTGTGGGGCGACGCCGCGGGCACGACCAGCACGTTGGGTGCCTGCACCGCCACGCTGATGTAGTCCAGGTCCTTGGTCGGGTCGTAGCCGATGTTCTTCAGCAGGTGCGGCCCGATGACGAGGGGCCCGAGCGACGTGACGAGCAGCGTGTAGCCGTCCGGCGCGGCGCGCTTGACGGTGGCCGTGCCGATGGTGCCGCCGGCGCCGCCGCGGTTGTCCACCACGAAGTTGCCACCGATCTTCTCCTGCAGCTTGTTGCCCAGCATGCGGGCGATGGCGTCGCTCGACCCGCCGGGCGGGAAGGGCACCAGCAGGGTCACGGGCTTGGCCGGCCAGGCCTGGGCCAGGGCGGGGCCGGCCGCGCCGAGGGCGGCGAGGCTCAGCAGCGCGGAGGTCAGCAGTCGCTTCATGGGGTGTCTCCAGGGGTTGTTGTGGGCACAGTGGTTACTGCGGGCCGAGCTTGTCGATGAGCGCGGCGAGTTGTTCGACTTCCGCCGGCAGCAGGTCCGACAGCGGCGGGCGCACCGGGCCGGCGCTGTGGCCCACCAGCGTGGCCCCCGCCTTCACGATGGACACGGCATAGCCCTCGGACTTGTTGCGGATGGCGATGTAGGGCAGGAAGAAGTCGCGGATCAGGCGGTCCGTCGTGGCGGTGTCGCCTGCGGCGTGGGCGTCGTAGAACGCCATGGCCGTCTTCGGGATGAAGTTGAAGACGGCCGACGAGTACACCGGGCAGCCCATGGCCTTGTAGGCCCCGGCGAACACCTCGGCCGTGGGCAGGCCGCCCAGGTAGGCGAAGCGCGTGCCCAGCGTCTGGCGGATGGCCACGAACTTCTCGATGTCGCCCAGGCCGTCCTTGAAGCCGATGAGGTTGGGGCAGCGGTCGGCCAGGATCTGCAGCGAGGCCGGTGTGAGCTTGCAGGCACCGCGGTTGTAGACGACGACGCCGAACTTCACGCTCTTGCAGACGGCCTCCACGTGCGCGATGAGGCCGGCCTGGCTGGCTTCGGTCAGGTAGTGCGGCAGCAGCAGGATGCCCTGAGCGCCCAGCGCTTCAGCCTCCTGCGCGTACTGGATGGCCACGCGCGTGCCGCCGCCGGCACCGGCCAGGATGGGCGTGCGGCCGCGGCAGGTGTCCAGCGCCACGCGGATGACGTCGCGGTACTCGCCCGGCTCCAGCGAGAAGAACTCGCCCGTGCCGCCGGCAGCGAACAGCGCCGAGGCGCCGTAGGGCTGCAGCCATTCCAGCCGCTCGGCATAGGGCTTGGGCGCGAAGTTGAGGTCGGCGTCGAAGTCGGTCAGCGGGAAGGACAGCAGGCCGGACTCGAGGACGGTCTTGAGTTCTTGGGGTGACATGGGCAGGGCTTTCGGGTGAGGGCGGGGCGGAACAGTCGCGGTGCGACAAGTTGTAGGTCATCGTACAACTGTGTGTGACGTCCGGAGCGCTGGTGGAAACCCGGGGTGGATCAGGCCGTTGGGCTGGCGGGGGCGGCTGCCTGTGCCTGGGCCTTGCGGCGCCGCTCGCGGCTGTTGCTCAGGTGGGTGCGCATCGCGGCGCGGGCGGATTCGGCGTCCTGGCTGGCGATAGCGTCGAGGATGCTCTCGTGCTCGGCATTGACCCGGCGCATGTAGGCCAGGCGCTCGGCGGTCATGTCGGGGTCGGGCTCAAGGCGGGCGCGCGGAATGATCTGCGCGCCGAGCGTGGCGATCAGCTCGGTGAAGTGGTGGTTCTGCGTCGCCCGCGCGATCTCCAGGTGAAACTGGAAGTCGGCCGCCACCGAGTCTTCACCCGCCTCCACGGCGGCGATGACCGCATCCAGCGCCTGCCGCAGCGCGCCGAGGTTGGCTTCGGTGCGGCGCTGGGCGGCGAGCCCGGCGGCTTCGGTCTCCAGACCGATGCGCAGCTCCAGCACCGCGATGACGTCCTGCAGCGTGCTGAACTGCTCCGGCGTGATCTTGAACGAGGGGCCGTCTCCCGGCCCGATCACGAAGGTGCCGATGCCATGCCGCGTCTCCACCAGCCCGGCCGCCTGTAGCTTGGACAGCGCCTCCCGCACGACGGTGCGGCTCACCTCGAACTCGCCCATGATCGCGGCCTCGGTGGGCAGCTTGTCGCCCGGCTGCAGCTGGCCCGCGCGGATGCGGTCGCCGAAGCGCTCCACGACTTCATGGGCCAGGGTGCGGGGCCGGCGGCGGCTGACAGGGGCGTGCATTTGCGGGTTATCCCGGAACTTTGGACGGGGCGGGGCGTCTACAGTGCATTATGTTGTACGACAACTGGACGACGTACAACGACTGCCGCGCACTGTAGCCACTCCCACGCCAGACATGAATGCCGTTTCCCCCCGCCCCCCGCTGACCCTGCGCATGCGCGCCGAGGACAACGTCGCCATCGTCGCCAACGACGGCGGCCTGCCCGAAGGCACCGTGCTGCCCGAGGGCGTGCCCGGCGCGGGCCTGGTGCTGCGCGACAAGGTGCCCCAGGGCCACAAGGTCGCGCTGCGCGACATCGCCGTGGGCGAGGCGGTGCTGCGCTACGGCGTGCCCATCGGCTACGCGCTGCAGCCCATCCCCGCGGGTCGCTGGGTGCACGAGCGGCTGCTGCAGATGCCCTCGGCGCGCGCGCTGGAGGGCCTGCCGCTGGCGACCGTGCGGCCGCCCGCGGCCGAACCCCTCACCGGCTACACCTTCGAGGGCTACCGCAACCCTGACGGCTCGGTGGGCACGCGCAACATCCTGGCCATCACGACCACCGTGCAGTGCGTGGCCGGTGTCGTCGCGCAGGCCGTGGCCCGCATCAAGGCCGAACTGCTGCCCCGGTTCCCGAACGTCGACGACGTCATCGGCCTGGAGCACAGCTACGGCTGCGGCGTGGCCATCGACGCGCCCGACGCCGTCATTCCCATCCGCACGCTGCGCAACATCTCGCTCAACCCGAACTTCGGTGGCGAGGTGATGGTGGTGAGCCTGGGCTGCGAGAAGCTGCAGCCGGCGCGGCTGCTGCCGCCGGGGTCCTTCCCCATCGCCGACGAGCGCGACCCCGGCGCCGGCCCCGAGACCATCTGCCTGCAGGACGACGCGCACGTGGGCTTCATGTCCATGCTCGACGACATCGTGCAAAGCGCTCGCCCCCACCTCGAGCGCCTGAACGCCCGCCGCCGCGAGACCGTGCCGGCCAGCGAACTCATCGTGGGCGTGCAGTGCGGCGGCAGCGATGCCTTCTCGGGCGTCACGGCCAACCCGGCCGTGGGCTTCTGCGCCGACCTGCTCGTGCGCGCCGGCGCCACCGTCTTGTTCAGCGAGAACACCGAGGTCCGCGACGCGGTCGAGCAGCTCACCAGCCGCGCGGCCACGCCCGAGGTGGCCGAGGCCATCGTGCGCGAGCTGGGCTGGTACGACCGCTACCTCGACCGCGGCCGCGTGGACCGGGCCGCCAACACCACGCCGGGCAACAAGGCCGGCGGCCTGTCCAACATCGCCGAGAAGGCGATGGGCTCCATCATCAAGAGCGGCAGCTCGGCCATCTCGCACGTGCTCGCGCCCGGCGAGAAGCTGCGCCGCGACCAGCGCGGCCTCGTCTACGCCGCCACGCCGGCCAGCGACTTCATCTGCGGCACGCTGCAGCTGGCCGCCGGCATGAACCTGCACATCTTCACCACCGGCCGCGGCACGCCCTACGGCCTGGCGGAGTGCCCGGTCGTCAAGGTGGCCACCCGCACCGACCTGGCCCGGCGCTGGCACGACCTGATGGACGTGAACGCCGGGCGCATCGCCGACGGCGAGGCTTCCATCGAGGAGACGGGCTGGGCGATGTTCCAGCTGTTGCTGGACGTGGCCAGCGGCCGACGCAAGACCTGGGCCGAGCACTGGAGGCTGCACAACGCGCTGGTGCTGTTCAACCCGGCGCCCATCACCTGAGGCTTCGTTAGGGCTCGGGCTGCATGTGATACTGCCGCGGGCATCCGGGCAAGGGTGCGCCTCACAGGCTGACGATGCAAGACCACGACGCGCAGACCGGGCAGGGCGCCGCGCCACCCGATGCCAGCCACCTCTTTCCGGGCGCCACGCTGTCTGCGGCCATGCTCAGTGCCCATGACTGGAGCACCTCGCCCCTGGGCCCGCTGCCGCACTGGTGCCCCGCACTGCGCGCCGCCGCGTCCTGGCTGGCCTCCTCGCCTGTGCCGAAATGGCTCGCCTGGGGTGACGAGCTGGCCATGGTCTACAACGAGGCCTATGCCCGCTTGCTCGGGCCCAAACATCCGCAGGCGCTCGGCCAATCGCTGCGCACGGTGTGGGCCGAGGCCTGGCCGGTGCTCGAGGAGCTCGTGGCCACCACGCTGCGGGGCGAAGGCGTCTACCGGGAGGATTTCCCCGTCCAGGTGAAGGAAGGCGACACGCTGAGGACAGCGTGGTTCACGTTCTGGTTTGCGCCGCTGCACGACGAGGAAGGCGCGGTGCGCGGCCTGCTCGCCACCGTGTGGGAGACGACCGAGAAAGTGCGTGCCCAGCAGACCCTGGCCGACAAGCAGGCGGCGCTGCAGGCCCTGGCCGCCGGCAACCTGCGCCTGGAGGCCGAGCGGCTGGCTCAGCAGCAGGAGATCGCCGATCGCTACCGGCTGGCCGCCCTCGCCACCAACGACGCCATCTGGGACTGGCAGCTCGCCGACGGCCAGGTGATCTGGAACCCGGCGCTGGCGCGGCTCTTCGGCCATGCGCTGGAGCAGACCGACGCCCAGTGGTGGCTCGGCCACATCCACCCCGAGGACCGCTCTCGCGTCGAGACGAGCATCCACGCCGTCATCGACGGTGCAGGGGATGCCTGGACGGGCGAGTACCGCTTCCAGCGCGCGGATGGCAGCTATGCCGCCGTCTTCGACCGCGGCTCGGTGCTGCGCGACAACCAGGGGCAGGCGGTGCGCATGATCGGCGCCATGCTCGACCTGTCCTCGCGCAAGGCCGCCGAAGCCGCCCTGCGCCAGAGCGAGCAGCAGTTCCAGGCGCTGTTCGAGCGCATCGACGAGGGCTTCTGCGTCATCGAGTTCCTCGACGGCCCGCACGGGCCGATGAGCGACTACGTGCACATCCTGGCCAACCCGGCCTACCTCGCCAATGCGGGCATCGCCAACGTCGTCGGCCAGAAGGTGCGCGACATGGTCCCCGACGAGGCCGACGCCTGGGTCGACATCTACCGCCGGGTGCTGTTGACCGGCGAGCCGGTGCGCTTCGAGCGCGAGCTGGTCAAGACCTCGCGCTACCTGGAGCTGGCGGCCTTTCGCATCGAACCACCCGAGCTGCGCCAGGTGGCCGTGCTGTTCCAGGACGTGACGTCGCGCCACCGCGCCGAGATGGCCCTGCGCGAACTCAACGACAACCTGGAGCGCCGCGTCGCTGCCGAGGTGGCCGAGCGGCTGCGCACCGAAGAGGCGCTGCGCCAGTCGCAGAAGATGGAAGCCGTGGGCCAGCTCACCGGCGGCATCGCGCACGACTTCAACAACATGCTGGCCGTGGTGCTCAGCTCGCTGGACCTGCTGGACCGCAAGTTCCTCGCCGACGACCCGCGTGCACGGCGCTTCGTGGACTCCGCGCGCAACGGCGCCCGGCGCGCCGCGCAGCTCACGCAGCGGCTGCTGGCCTTTGCACGGCAGCAGCCGCTCAAGCCCGAGTCGCTGGACATCAACAAGCTGGTCGCGGGCATGTCGGACCTGCTGCGCCACTCGCTGGGCGGCGGCGTGCAGCTGGAGACGGTGCTGGCCGGCGGCCTGTGGCGCACCCACATCGACCCCAACCAGCTCGAGAGCGCCATCCTCAACCTCGCGGTGAACGCCCGCGACGCCATGGACCCGATGGGCGAGGGCCGGCTCACCATCGAGACGGCCAACTGCCATCTGAACGAACGTTATGCCGCCGAGCACCCGGGCGTGCAGGCGGGCCAGTACGTGATGGTGGCCGTGACCGACACCGGCACCGGCATGTCACCCGACGTGGTCGCCAAGGCGTTCGAGCCCTTCTTCACCACCAAGGAGGTCGGCCGCGGCACGGGCCTCGGGCTCAGCCAGGTGTATGGCTTCGTGCGCCAGTCCGGCGGCCACGCCAAGATCTACTCGGAGCTCGGGCACGGCACCACCGTCAAGCTCTACATGCCGCGCCAGGTGGGCGCCCAGGTGGCGGACGAGGACGTGGAGCAGGCCGCTGCCGGGCTGCATGGCGACGGCAAGGAGCTCATCCTCGTGGTGGAGGACGAACCGGCCATGCGCGCCCTGTCGGTGGAGACACTGCAGGAACTCGGCTACCGCGTGCTCGAGGCCGACAGCGGCCAGGCGGCGCTGCGCCTGCTGGATGCCCATGCCGACATCTCGCTGCTGTTCACCGACGTCGTCATGCCCGGCATGAACGGCCGCAAGCTCGCCGACGAGGCGCGCCGCCGCCGCGCCGACCTCAAGGTGCTGTTCACGACGGGCTACACCCGCAATGCGGTGGTGCACAACGGCGTGCTGGACCCCGGCGTGCACCTGATCGGCAAGCCGTTTACGCTGGACGAACTCGCCGCGCGGGTGCGCGAGGTGCTGGACGGCGACGTGTAGGCGCGGGCCTGCATGCGGCAGGCGTGTTGTCCGGCACCGCCACGGCGCGGTGGCGGCCAGCATGGCCCGATGCGCCCAGCCCCTCACCCGCTCGCCGGCCAGCCGGCGCCTCCCGACGTGCTGATCGACCTGGAGGCCCTGCGGGAGGCCTACTTCTGGCGCCGGCCCGACCCCGCCAGCCCCGAGCAGGCCGTCAGCTTCGGCACGTCCGGCCACCGGGGCTCGGCGTTGGACGGGTCGTTCAACGAGTGGCATGTGCTGGCCATCACCCAGGCCATCTGTGACCACCGCAGGCGCCAGGGCATCGCCGGCCCGCTGTTCCTCGGGGCCGACACGCATGCCCTGTCCGAGCCGGCCACGGTCAGCGCCGTCGAGGTGCTGGTGGCCAATGGCGTGGACGTCATGCTGGCGCCGGCGGGCCAGTTCACGCCCACGCCGGCCGTGTCGTTGGCCATCCTGACCTACAACCGGGACCGCGAGGGCTCGCAGCGGGCGGACGGCATCGTGATCACGCCCTCCCACAACCCGCCGCGCGATGGCGGCTTCAAGTACAACCCGCCGCACGGCGGGCCCGCCGAAGCCACCATCACAGCCGGCATCCAGGCCGCCGCCAATGGCTACCTGGCGCAGATGCTCCAGGGCGTGCTCCGGCGTGACGCCGAGCGGGCGCTGGCGACGAGCCACTGCCATGAGTACGACTTCCAGGGCCACTACGTCCAGGCCCTGGGCGAGGTCATCGACTTCGATCTCATCCGCAGCGCCGGGCTGCAGCTCGCGGTGGACTCGCTGGGCGGCGCGGGCGTGGACTACTGGCCGGCGATCGCCGAGCATTACCGGCTGCCGTTGACGGTGGTGAGCCGCGTCGTGGACCCGCGCTTCGCGTTCATGACGCTGGACGGCGACGGGCAGATCCGCATGGACCCGTCATCCCCGTGGGCCATGCGCCGGCTGACGGCGCTGCAGGACCGTTTCGACGTGGCTTTCGCCTGCGACACCGACCATGACCGGCACGGCATCGTCACGCGCAGCAGCGGCCTGATGCCGCCCAACCACTACCTGAGCGTCGCGGCCGACTACCTGATGCGCCACCGGCCCGGTTGGCCGGCCGAGGCGGGCATCGGCAAGACGGTGGTCACCACGGCGTTGATCGACCGCATCGCGCGCCGCCTGGGCTGCACGTTGTCGGAGGTGCCGGTGGGCTTCAAATGGTTCGTGCCGGGGCTGCTTGCCGGCCGGCTGGGGCTGGCCTGCGAGGAGAGCGCCGGCGCGACGCTGCTGCGCCGCGACGGGCGGGTCTGGACGACCGACAAGGACGGCATGGCGGCTGCCTGGCTGGCCGCCGAGATCGCCGCCCGCACCGGGCGCGACCCGGGGGAGGCCTACGCCCGGCTGACCGCCGACCTCGGCGAGCCGCTGGCCGACCGCGTCGAGGGGCCCGCCACGCGGGCGCAGAAGGCGCGGCTGGCGGCGCTGAGCCCGGCCGATGTCTCGGCGACGTCGCTCGCGGGCGAGCCGATCACGGCCGTGCTGGACCGCGCGTCGGGCAACGGCGAAGCCATCGGGGGCATCAAGGTCTGCACGGCCAGCGGCTGGTTCGCCGCACGGCCCTCGGGCACGGAGGACCTGTACAAGGTCTACGCCGAGAGCTTCCGGGACGAGGCGCACCTGCGCCAGCTGCTCGACGAGGCGCGCGCCCTGGTGGACCGCGCCCTGGCCGTGCCGGCCTGAATCAGGCGGCGGCCTGGGCCGCCACGCCTTCGCTCAGAAAGAGGCAGTCGCCGTCCTGGAACACGCGCACCTCGCCGGGGGCGAACGCCTGCCAGGCTTCGCCATGGGTCAGCGGCTCGGTGGAGACGAGGGCCATGCGGTCGGCCGGGTTGTTGACGGTGGCCAGGTCCACGCTCAGGTCGCCGTCGCGCAGCTGCACGTGGCCGAAGGGCGGGCGACGCTGCAGCCAGTGCAGCCGGGTGGAGGCGTGCGCCAGCATGGCGCGGCCGTCTGTCAGCAGCAGGTTGAAGCGGCCGTGCTCGGCGATCTCGTGGATCCAGGGGGTGATCGTGGCGGCCAGTTCCGGCCAATCGGGCAGGCGGCTGCCGAAGTGCTGTTGCAGGCGCTGCATCAGCCAGCAGAAGGCGCGCTCGCTGTCGGTTTCGCCGGCGGGGGTGAAGCTGCCGTCCAGCGCCGGGTGGAAGTCCTTCAGGCAGCCGTTGTGGGCGAAGACCCAGGTGCGGCCCGCCCACTCGCGGCGAAAGGGGTGGCAGTTCTCGACCGACCGGGCGCCCTGCGTGGCCTTGCGGATGTGGGCCAGGATGTTGCGGGCCCGCACCGGGTGCTGCACCAGATGACGCGCCAGGGCCGACTCGGCGGCCGGGGTGTCCTCCACCGTCACCTCGCAGCGCTCGCCTTCGTGGAAGGCCACGCCCCAGCCGTCGACGTGGTCTGCGGTGCGACCACCGCGGGCGGCGAAGCCGCTCAACGAGAAGGTGGCGGCAGCCGGCTGGCGGCTGTTGAGGGCGAAAAGCTCACACATCGGACGGGGCGGTAGCGGTCGGTGCTGGTGGCAACGCTGCAAGTCTGACGGGCGATGACAGAAATCCCAACAACGCATTCGTCAGATGCTTATGCCTGTGCGGGTTGTCACGCCGCCGACCACCCATCCCCGGGGGGTGACTGTGGCGAAAACCACCCAGGAGCCCGGCCGTGATCAAGCTGCTGCGTTGGGTCCAATGGGGTCGTGCCTGTCGGGCCGCGAGGACTTCAGCAGGTTCCTGGCCGCGGAGCAGGCGCGCCTGGCACCGGTGCGCAGGCGGCTCAGATGAAGGCAAGCCAGGAAAAATTCCCGATTTGTCGCTTTGTCGCCGGGCTGCGTTGTTTCGCGGCTGCGTCATCTTGTTGCTGCAGGGTGCGCGTCCTAGGCTCCTTGTTTCTCAACGCTTGGAGTGCGCGATGTGGAACCTGTTGGGACTGGATGCGTCGATCGGCAAGCGTCTGGGCTGGAGCCAGGCGCTGGTGCTGCTGGTGGCCTTGGCGGGATCGGGGCTCGGCTACCTGGGCCTGAGCGGGGTCGCGGATGCGACGCGCAGCATGTACGAGGACTCGCTCGTCACCGAACGTCTCGCGTCGGACTGGTACCGGGTCGTCTTCAACGGCACCACGCGCACCACGGCCATCGCGGCAAGTGAAGACGCCTCGCTGGCGACGTTCTTCGCCAAGGACGCCACCGAGGCGTCCAAGCAGTCCTCCGAGTTCCAGAGCCGGCTCGACAAGCTGCTGACCACGCCCAAGGAGCGTGCCGTCTTCGACAAGGTGGGCGCGCTGCGCAAGCGCTTCATCAGCCTGCGCGACCAGATCAGCGAGGCCAAGAAGGCCGGCGACGCTGACCGCGCCAAGCAGCTCTTCTCCGACTTCCTGCCCGCGTCGCGCGAGTATCTCGAGGGCATCCGCGCCGTGGCCGAACTGCAGCGCGAGCAGCTGGACGAACAGATCAGCCTGGTCGTCTCCAGCAACCTGCGTGCTCGCGCGGCCCTGGCAGGCTTCAGCGCGGTGGCATTGCTTGTCGGCATCGGCATCGCCGTCATGCTCACCCGCTCCATCACCCGGCCGCTGAACCGTGCCGTGCAGGCGGCCGACGCGATTGCGCGCTTTGACCTGAGCGACCGGATCGATGCCAGTGGCCGCGACGAGACCGGGCAGCTGCTGCGCGCCATGCAGACGATGCAGTCTGCCCTGGTGCGCCTGATTGGCGAGGTGCGCGGATCGAGCGACAGCATCAGCACGGCCAGCAACGAGATCGCCGTCGGCAACATGGATCTGTCGGGCCGCACCGAGCAGACGGCCTCCAACCTGCAGCAGGCCGCCGCCTCGCTGACCCAGCTCACGGGCACGGTGCGCCAGACAGCCGACTCCGCCACCACGGCCAACCAGCTGGCGGTGTCTGCGGTCGGCACGGCTCAGCAGGGCGGCACGCTGATGAAAGAGGTCGTGAGCACCATGGGCGAGATCAGCGAGAGCTCGCGTCGCATCCACGACATCATCGGCGTCATCGATGGCATCGCCTTCCAGACCAACATCCTGGCCCTGAATGCCGCGGTCGAAGCCGCACGGGCTGGCGAGCAGGGGCGCGGCTTTGCCGTGGTGGCCGGCGAGGTGCGCAGCCTGGCGCAGCGCAGCGCCTCGGCGGCACGAGAGATCAAGACCTTGATCGCCTCCAGCGTCGAGCGCGTGGATTCGGGCTCGGCCCTGGTCAACAACGCAGGCGCCACCATGGAGCGGATCGTGCAGAGCGTGCAGCGCGTGAGCGACCTGATCGCCGAGATCAGCGCGTCTGCCCGCGAGCAGAGCCAGGGCATCGGCGAGGTTCACTCGGCGGTGGGTCAGCTCGACGAGATGACGCAGCGCAACGCCGCGCTGGTGGAAGAAGCTGCCTCCGCGGCCGAGAGCCTGAAGGAGCAGACCCACCGCCTGGTGGAGGCCGTGTCGGTGTTCCGGCTGGCGCGCTGACGCTCAGGGCTGTTTCAGGAAGGGCGCCAGCCAGCGCATCTGCGGCTTGTCGCGGCCGTCGGCGGTGGGCTCCAGGGACAGGAAGTAGTCGCCCCAGGTCGGGCCGCCGGCCCACCACAGCCAGCCCGTCCAGACGTCGGCATTGGCCTGCAGGTGTTTCAGGGCGCCGGTCACGGCCTGCTCGCAGGTGGCGTTGGCCCCGCCGCCGAGCTCGCCCAGGATGGCTCGCCGCTTGTGCTCGCGCAGCCAGGCGGTGAAGCGCTTCAGGCGCTCGGCGCCGATCTCCGGGCTCACACACTCGGGGCTGGTGCCGGAGCCGTCCTTGTCGAAGTACTGGTGCACCTCGTAGACCATGTGGTCCAACGGGTCGCGCACCTGCCCCATGACCTGGGCGTTGGGGGTGCCGTACCAGGTGCTCTCGAACCAGCTCCAGGCGCCCGTGTAGCCGTTGCCGGGCACGGTGATGAGGTTGGTGGCACCGGTGGCGCGGATGGCGTCGATGGCGGCCTGGGCGGCCTGGCCCCAGGTCTCGGTGGGCATGTTGCGCGGCTCGTTGACGAGGCCGAACTGCACGCGCGGGTTGCCCTTGAACTGCAGGGCCAGACGGCGCCAGAAGTCGGCGAAGGCGGCGATGGGCACCTCGGGCTTGCCCACGTGCACGTCCTTGTAGGCGGCGTAGTTGTGCGGGTCCAGCAGCACGTGCAGGCCGCGGGCGGTGGTGCCGTCAACGAAGGCGCGCAGGCGGGCGAGTTCGGTGGGGTCGAGTTCGCCGTTCAGCACCGGCTGCAGCCGCTCCCAGCGGAACGCGATGCGCATGAGGTTCATGCCCTGGGCCTGGTAGTAGGCGGTGCTGGCCACGCTCGGGTAGACGAAGTCCTTGCCGTACTCACCGGGGAAGGGGAGCTTCTCGCCCCACTCGGCGCTGGACAGGCTGATGCCGCGCCAGGGCAGGGGTTCGGCCGCGCAGGCCGTGTGGGTGCTCAGGGCCAGCAGGCTGGCGGCGGCGAGGTGTCTCAGGGTCATGGGGAGTCTCCAGGGCGGGTCAGGGGTTGCCGTACAGGGCCTTGACGAGGTCGGCGCGCCAGGCGTGGGCCACGGGGTCGTACAGGCCGAAGCCCGAGGCCAGTTCCCAGTACATCCAGGGCAACTGGCGGCTGGCCATCTCGCTGCGCATGGCTTGCAGGTAGCGCAGCCGTGCGGCGGCCGGGGCCTTGCTGTAGGCGCCGAACTCGCCGACGACGACCGGGTAGCCGGTCGTCTTGGCGGCGTTGGCCGCCAGGTCCAGCCCCTCGCGGATCTTGGCGAGCTGGGTCGCGTCGCAGCAGTCCACGCCGGTGGGCGGCACCGGGCTGATCCACTCCGCGCCCTGGTGCGTGAAGCTGAAGGGCTCGTAGTGGTGCACGGTCAGCAGCAGGTGGGCATCGGCCGGCAGCTGCAGCTTGGCCAGCGCGTAGGGGCTGTTCCATTGCACCGGCCCGATCATCACGACCCGGTTCGGGTTGCTGTCGCGCACGACGCGCAGCGCGCGCGAGGCGAGTGTGTTCCAGTCGGCCTCCAGCTTGTTGTGCGGTTCGTTGTAGAGCTCGAACACCAGGCCCGGGCCGGCCGCGGCGAAGCGCTCGGCGATCTGGCGCCACATCGCCAGGAAGCGCAGCTGCACCACGTCTGCCGCGACCGCCGCCTCGCCGCTTTCGACGGCGTCGCCGTCGAGCTGGTGATAGTGGTGCATGTTGAGCACCACGGTCACGCCGCGGGCGAGCAGCTTGTTGACGATGGTCTCGACGCGGGTCATGAAGGCGGCGTCGATGGTGGCCGCGGCGTCAGCGCTGGCGTGGTTGCTCCAGCGCACGGGCAGGCGCACCGCCTGGCTGACGGCGGGCGCGGGGCCGAAGAGCTGGATGAACTCGTCCTCGACCTTCAGGCCCCAGGCTCCCTCGGTCGGGGCCTCGAGCATGTTGCCGAAGTTGATGCCGCTGGCGAGGGCTGCAGCCGCCGTGCGCGCCGCTTCCGACGCGCCAGGGGGCGTGCCGGCGGGCATCGTGGGGTAGGCGGCCCAGGGGTCGGCGGCCGGGGCGGGCGTGGCGGCTGACGCCGTGGCACTGCCGCCACCACCGCCGCCGCCGCAGGCGGACAGTGTCAGTGCGACCAGGGTGCTCGTGAACAGGCGGCGGCGCATGGCGGGCTCCTCAGGTGCGGGCGGGCGGCACCACGCCAAGCGCGGCCAGCACGTCCTGGCAGGCGCCCATGGTGTGGTAATCGGTCTTGCCGGCGGGGCTCTTCTCGTCGGTGAGCTTCTCGTTGGCGGGGCCCAGGATGCGGTACCAGGCGCCGTGCTCGTGGTCCACGAGATGGGCCCAGGCGTAGGCCCACAGCCGGTCGTACCACTGCCAGTAGGCGTCGTCCCCGGTGCGCACCGCGAGCCAGGCGGCCGCAGCCAGGCTCTCGGCCTGCACCCAGAAGTACTTGTCGGCGTCGCACACGCCGCCGCCCTCGCGCTCGGGCGCGAAGCCGTAGACCAGGCCGCCGTGCGTGGCGTCCCAGCCCTGGCGCATGGCGGTGTCGAAGAAGTGCCGGGCAGTCGGCACAAGCCAGCCCGGTGCGGACGCACCCAGGCGGCGCTCCAGCATCAGCAGCAGCTTGGCCCACTCGGTGAGGTGGCCGGTCTGGAAACCCCAGGGTCGGAAGATGTTGGTCTTGTCGTGACGGTTGTAGTCCCAGTCGGGCGTCCAGTCGGGGTGGTAGTGCTCCCAGACGAGGCCACCCGCGAGCGCGGCCTGGCGCTGCGCGATGGACGTGGCCAGCACGAGGGCGCGGTCCAGGTAGCGCGCCTCGCCCGTGGCGGCGTGGGCGGCCAGCATGGCTTCGCAGGCATGCATGTTGGCGTTCTGGCCGCGGTAGGGGCCGATGCCCCAGTCCGGCGTGGCTTCGTCGGCGTAGAGGCCGTGGGCGGGCTCCCAGAAGCGTTGCTCCATCAGCGCGAACGTGGCGGCGATGCCCTCGCGCGCGCCCGCCACGCCGGCTTCGGCCGCGTGCGCATGCGCCAGCAGCACGAAGGCCAGGCCGTAGCAGTGGTTCGTGGCGTCCAGCACGGTGGCGCGCTGCTCGTGCCAGTCCAGCACCCAGGCGTAGCCGCCTTGCGGTTGCCGGTGCGCATGGTTCACGAAGGCCAGCGCGTGCGCCACGTCCTCCACCGGGCCGCCGAACCAGCGCCAGGCCAGCGCGTGGTTGAACACGAAGCGCGTGCTGCTGACGAGGTGGCGGGTGCGGCGGTCGTACACCGTGCCGTCGTCCTTGAAGAACTGGAAGCAGCCGCCGCTGGCGTCCATCACGCGCGGCGCGTAGAAGGCCAGGGTGTGGCGCATGTGCGCCCAGAGCGCCTCGGGGCGGCGCAGGTCGGGAACAGCGGTCATTTCAGGACCTCGGTCGTCAGGAAACGGGTGAGTTCGTCGGCCATCTGCGTGTGCACGTCCAGCCGCGGGTGGGCCCAGGCAAAGGCCTGG
Source organism: Roseateles sp. (assembly GCA_016790285.1). Taxonomy (GTDB): domain Bacteria; phylum Pseudomonadota; class Gammaproteobacteria; order Burkholderiales; family Burkholderiaceae_C; genus Pelomonas. The sequence continues at coordinate 31,153 of JAEUPJ010000009.1, forward strand.
AACTGGTAGGTCCACACGCGCGTGTCGCCCTCGGCGCGCAGCGTGGCGACCGCGGCCTGCAGCGCCCGCGGGATGGCGGGTTCGTCCTTCCAGGCGCTCATGCCGCCGATGGCGAGCACGAGGCGCGCCTGCGGATAGCGGCCGCGCAGCTCGCGCACGAAGGCGAGGTAGCGGGGCGCGAAGTCGGCCGCCAGGCGCTGGCCCTTGGAGGCCGGGAAGCCGTGGTCGTTCTGGCCGAGGTTGACGACCACCACGTCGGGTGCGCGGTCGTCGTCGGCGACGGGGGCGTCCACCCGCGGGGCCAGGCGGTTCCACACCTGCGGCATCAGCTGCTCGCCCCAGGTGGCCGTGATGCCGATGCCGCTCACGGCGATGCCGACGTAGTCCGCCTTCAGCCGCGCAGCGGTCTGCGCGCCGTAGGCCCGGGTGCCGTCGTGGAAGAAGAGGTCGTCGTACTGGTCCTCGCCGGGGTCGCCCAGGCAGGCGCCGGCGGTGATGGAGTCGCCGTAGAACATCAGCCGCAGCGGCCGGGCCGGGGGCGGCGGGAGCAGCCGCGCGCCGGGCGCCAGTCGCAGGCCGAGGAAGAGGCTCTCGGCCATGCCCGCCTCGGTGCGCTTGACCAGGCGCAGCTCATGCTCGCCCTCGGCCAGCGGCGTGCGCAGCTGCCATTCGCCGTCGGACTGGCCGGGCACGCTGAGCACCTGGCGCTGGCCGTCGATCTCGACCGCGTAGTGCGCGGTGCCCCAGTGGCGCGAGGCGAACCGCAGCGCGAGCGTGCGGCCCGTGAAGCGCGCACGCAGCTCGCTGCCGCTCCAGGCCAGCAGCCGCGCACCGTCGGTGGCCGGCCCGACACGGCCGACCCAGCGCAGCTGCGGGTCGTCCACCGCGATCAGGCCCGGGCCGGTGCTGGCCAGCGGCTGGCGCTCGAAGGCGCTCGGGCGCGCGTCCTTCGGGTACAGGCCCGCCTGCATGACGGCCAGCAGCGAGGCCGGGCGGCCGCTGCCCGCCCAGGCGTCCTGCTTCATGCGCACGTGCAGCAGGTGGATGCCGGGCTCCAGGTCGCGGCCGACCACGGTGTAGTGCCAGCCGAGATAGCCCTTGCGCTCGGGCACATGGCCCTGCAGCGTCACCCAGGGGCCGTCGTCCACGCGGGCTTCGAGGTTGCGGTAGCCGTCGCTTTCGGCGTGGAAGACGGCCACCTCGCTGCCCCAGGCGAGGAAGGTGGCGCGCGCGTCGTCGTCGGTGGTCTGCCAGCCGGGTTGCTGGCCCGGCCACTCGGGGTGGACGGCACCGCCGCGGCTGAAGCCTTGCTGGGTGGACGGTTGCAGGCTCTCGCCCGCGAGCAGCCGGGTGAACTCATGGGCACGGCCGTGCAGCGGCGCCGGCAGGGTAGCGGTCGGGGTCGGGGCCGGGGCCGCGGGTGCGCGGGCGGCGGCGCGCAGCGTCTCGGCCAGCGCCAGGGCAATGCGCTGGTGGCCGGTGCCGTTGGGGTGCACCGGCTCGTCGTACAGCGTGGCCCAGCGGTCCTCGCCCGCGTCCACGCGGGCCTGCATCCAGCGGCCGAAGTCGAGCGCGGTCAGGCCGTAGTGCGCGGCCAGGCGCAGCTGCAGCTCGGGTGCGGCGCGCGGCTGGTTGCCTTGCTGCGTGAGGGCCAGCACGACGACGGCGGGCGGCCTCTTCGCGGCCAGCAGCCGGCGCAGCAGGGCCTCGTAGCTGCTGCCGCGCACGGCGGGGTCCAGCCACTCGTCGTTGACGCCGAACTCGGTGATGACGAGGTCGGGTTCGGCATCCAGCACCTGGGCCTGCACGCGGTGCACGGCGGCGGCCGAGTCGGTGCCGCTGACACCCGCGTTCACGAGCTTCACCTGCGGGCCGAGTGACTTGGCCAGCAGCGCCGCCCACCCGCGCTCGCGGGGCGGCTGCGCGGCGTAGCCGGTGGTGATGGAGCCGCCGATGACGGCCACGGTGACGCGCTCGCCGGCGTCGATGCGCTTCATCACGGCCTGCAGGCGAGCGTCGCCGTGCGCGAGCATCGGCATCGTCATCGACAGGGCCACGGCCAGTCCTTGGAACACATTCATTTCAGCCTTTTGTCGCACCGGCTTGCAGGCCGGCGACGAACTGTTTCTGGAAGATCAGGAAGAGCACGATGGCCGGCAGCGATGCGAGCAGGGAGCCCGCCATCAGCACGGCGGCCGCCTGCGGGTTGAAGCTCAGGTCGCCGGCCATCTTGCCCAGCTGCAGGGGCAGGGTGAGCGTGGCCGCGTCGTTCACGACGAGCAGCGGCCACAGGAAGTTGTTCCACTCGCCCACCGCCACGGGGATGGCGATGGCCGCGAGCGATGGCCGCAGCATCGGCAGCACCACGCTCCACCAGGTGCGCAGGGTGCCGGCGCCGTCCAGCGTGGCGGCGGCTACCAGTTCGTCGGGCACGGCGAGCATGGCCTGGCGGAAATAGAAGACGACGAAGGCCTTGGCCAGGCCCGGCACCATCAGCGCGGCGTAGCTGTTGATCCAGCCCAGCTGTGCGACCGTGACGAAGTTGGGGACGATGGTCACCTCCCACGGCAGCATCATCGACAGCAGCAGCGCACGGAACAGCCAGCGGCTGCCGGGGAAGGGCTTCTTCGTCAGCACGAAGGCCACGAGCGAGGCCGCCAGCAGGCTCGCCGCGGTGACGACGAACGTCACGAGCAGGCTGTTGGCGTAAAAGCGCAGGAAGCCGTGGCCCTCGACGCTGACCTGCAGGATGCCGGCGAGCTTGGTGGGGTCGGCCGTGGTGCCCGCCCAGGCCGGGTTGAAGAAGTTCTGCGCCGTGGGCTGCTGCGGCCACAGCGTGGGCGGCTGGCGCAGCAATTCGGCCACGGGCTTGAAGGCGCCGATGGCCATCCAGTAGTAGGGCAGCAGCATGACGGGCAGCAGCAGCCACAGCGGCAGGCGCAGCGCGCGAACGAGCCACTTCATCGGCCTGCCTCCCGGCCGATGAGCTTCAGGTTCACCCAGGTGAGCCCGAACAGCAGGGTCGTCAGCACCCAGGCGGCGGCCGAGGCCAGGCCCAGGTCGAGCTGGCGAAAGCCCCGGTCGAACAGGTAGGTGACGAGCATCAGCGCCGAGTCGAGCGGGCCGCCGAGGGTGTCGACCGCGCCGTAGAGCAGGTAGGGCTCGTAGAAGACCTGGAAGCTCGCGATCATGCCCGTCACGCTCACGTAGACGAGGGTGGGCCGCAGGTTGGGCAGCGTGATGTGCAGCAGCTGCTGCCAGCGCGAGGCGCCGTCCAGCCGCGCGGCCTGGTAGAGCTCCTCGGGGATGGCGCGCAGCCCCGCCACGAAGATGACGAGGTTGTAGCCCAGCACCGACCACACGCCCACGAGCACCAGCACCGGCAGCGTCCAGGCCGGGTCGCCCAGGAAGCGGGCGGGCTCCAGCCCGAGCGCCGCGCGCAGGCTGTTGAACAGGCCATAGGCCTCGGAGTTGGCGAGCCACTTCCAGGCCGAGATGGCGCCCACGCCGCCGGCCACGGCCGGCAGGAAGAAGGCCACCCGCACTGCCTGGTGCAGCCGCGAGTTGCTGCCGAAGTTCAGCGCCAGCACGAGGCCCAGCAGCACGGCGATGACGGACACGCTGGCCATGTAGGCGGCCGTGTTGGCCAGGGCCGTCCAGAAGCGCTCGTCGGCGGCCAGTTCTGCATAGTTGCGCAGGCCGATGAAGCGGGGCGCGTCGGTGGCGTGGTAGTCGGTCAGGCTGAGCCAGGCCGAGCGCAGCACGGGCCACACGCCGAACACGGCAAAGAGGCCGAAGAAGGGGGCGACGAGCAGCATGTCCCGCCCATGTCGGCGCCAGATCATGGCTGCGTCTCCAGCGTGCGGTTCATCGTGGCGGCGGCACGGCGCAGCTCGGCCGCGGGGTCGGCGCCGGCCAGCACCGCGCGCTGCACGGCGCGCGTGACGATGTAGTCCTGCCGGATCCAGGCCGGGCAGGGCGGCGGGCCTTCGGCATCGGCGAGCTGGGTGAGCAGGGCGTCGCGATGCGGCAGCGGCAGGCGGGCGATCTGGTCCTGCCGGCCCGAGGGCAGCCACATGCCGCCGTAAGCGAGGGCCGCCTCGGCCATGCGCCGGGTGACGTCGGGCTGGTAGACGGTGCGCATGAAGTCCAGCGCCAACGCGCGGTTCGGCGAGAAGCGGGTGATGGCCAGCACCGTGCCGCCGAGCACGGCGGTGCGCTTGCCCGTGGGCCCGGCCGGCAGCGGCGCCGCGGCCCACTTGCCGACCAGCCCGGTGTGGACCATGTCCATGCGCGAGAGCAGCCAGGTGCCGCTCTGCATGAGGCCGTAGGCGCCGGACTCGAGCCCGCCGTCGGCATCGGGCCAGCCGTCGGTGGGGGCCTTGAGCTCACGGTACAGGCGGGCGTAGTAGGTGAGGGCGCGCACGGCCTCGGGGCTGTCGATGACGGCGCGGCGGCATTGCTCGTCGTACACCGTGCCGCCGGCCTGGCGCAGGTAGGGGTAGAAGCCCAGCCAGCTCGTGTTGCCCCATTGCTGCGCGTAGCCGTGGCCGCGGGAGCGCAGCGCCTGGCCGGCGGCGATGAGGCCGTCCCAGGTGGCCGGCGCGGTGGGCAGCAGGTCGGTGCGGTGGTATTGCAGCTGCACGTGCATGTCGAAGGGCGCGCCGAACAGGCGGCCGTCTGCACGGTGGATGGCGCGCAGCGCGCCAGGGTTGGCCTGGGCGGCGAGCTCGGCGGCGAGGTCGGGCGCGGCCTCGGCCAGGTCCACCAGCGCGCCCTTGTCGCCCAGCGCGATGGCGTAGGAGGTGCTGCCGGTGATGAGGTCGGGCCCGCGGCGGCTCGCCAGGGCCGCGGAGTACTTGGTCATCGCGTCGGCCCAGGGCACGTCGCGCACCTCGATGGCCACATCAGGGTGGCGCGCGCGGTAGGCCGCCACGGCGGGCTGCATGACCTGGGGCGTCTTGTCGTCGCCCACCATCCACACGACCAGCCGCGCCGCCCGGGCCGGCGGCGCAGCGGTCAGCAGGCCCAGGGCCAGCGCGAGCAGCGCGCCCGGGAGGATCAGGGCTTTCATGGATGGCAGGAACGCCTGGCCGTAACAGCCAGCTTGTCTCGTTGTTGTTTACTAAACGGCAGCGATTATGTTCGCGAGTTGCGCTCATGTGTTGCCTGTCTCCAATAGAAAACATCAGGAAATTCCCCGAGTGTTGTGTTTCTCGGCGAGAAACAGAATGCGCAACAAAACAATGTTTAGCTTTGCCTGTGGCGAAGCAGGAGACAAGCCGCCACCCTTGAACGGGGTGGCTGCACGAGGGCCGTCCGGCTGTGCCGGATCGCCGGGGTCTTCCGCTGCAGGTGCCTGGCGCACGCAACCGCGACGACCCCGAACCCGTGACTCCTGAACGACTCCTTGATCTGCACGACGGCTGGCAGCTGGCCGAGGCCCCGCTGGGCCTGGACGGCGCCGCGCTGGCCGCCTTGCCCGCCGATGCCTGGCTGCCTGCCGCCGTGCCGGGCACCGCGCACGGCGCGCTGCTGGCCGCAGGCCGCATCCCCGACCCCTTCTATGGCCGCAACGAGGCCGACGTGCGCTGGGTGGCCGAGCGGCGCTGGGTGTGGCGGCTGGACTTCGACGCCGCCGAGCTGGCGCCGCAGGAGGACCTCGTCTTCGAGGGCCTGGACACCTACTGCAGCGTCTGGCTGAACGGCGAGCCGCTGCTGGCCACCGACAACATGTTCGTGCCCCACCGCGTGCCGGTGCGCGAGCGGCTGCGGCCCGGGCGCAACCAGCTGCTGCTGTGCTTCGAGCCGCCGCTGGCGCGGGCCCGCGAGGTCGAAGCCGTGCATGGCAAGCGGGCGCTCTGGAACGGCGACAGCGCACGGCTGCATGCGCGCAAGGCGCAGTACCACTTCGGCTGGGACTGGGGCCCGGAGCTGCTCGTCAGCGGCCCGTGGCGGGCGGTGCGCCGGCATGCGTGGTCGGTGCGCGTGGCGGAGCTGGGCTGCCGCACGCAGGTCGACCCGGTGTCGCGGCGTGCGACGGTGCAGGTGTCGGCCCAGGTGGCGGGCGCGCGCGTGGGGTTGCGCTGCCGGGTCGAACTGCGCGATCCCGAAGGTGGCCTCGTGGCGGCCCACGACACACCGGCCGGTGACCTGCAGGCCGAGTTGGCGGTGCCTCACGCGCGCCTGTGGTGGCCGCGCGACCTGGGTGAGCAGCCGCTCTACACGCTCTCTTTGCAGGTGCTGGACGGCGACACGGTGATGGCCCAGGACAGCCGCCGCATCGGGCTGCGCACGCTGCGCCTGGTGCAGGGGCCCGTCGAGGGCGAGCCGGGCAGCAGCTTTCACTTCGAGGTCAACGGCCAGGACCTGTTCGCGGGCGGCGCCAACTGGATCCCCGATGACAACCTGCTGGAGCGCATCAGCCCGGCGCGCTACCGCGAGCGCGTGGGCCAGGCCGCCGCAGCGAACATGAACATGCTGCGCATCTGGGGCGGCGGCATCTACGAGCACGAGGCCTTCTACGAGGCCTGCGACGAGCTGGGGTTGCTCGTCTGGCAGGACTTCATGTTCGCTTGCGGGTTGTACCCGGCCAATGACGCCTTCCGGATGAGCGTGCGCGCCGAGGCCGAAAGCCAGGTCAAGCGGCTGCGCCACCACGCCTGCATGGCGCTCTGGTGCGGCAACAACGAGGACTACATGCTGGCGGAGTCCGTCGGCCTGGCGGGGCCTGACGTGCCCGCGGAGAAGTTCGAGGCGCGTGCGATCTACGAAGGCCTGCTGCCCGAGGTCTGCGCCGCGCTGGACCCCGACCGGCCCTACTGGCCCGGCAGCCCCTTCACGCCAGGCGAGGGCGCCAAGAGCAGCGACGCGACCATGGGCGACCGCCACAGCTGGGAGGTCTGGCACCAGCAGATGCTGCCCTACCAGCGCTATGGCGACGTGCAGGCGCGCTTCGTCAGCGAGTTCGGCATGCAGTCGCACCCGTCGCTGGCGCTGCTGGAGTCCGTGCTGCCCGAGGACGAGCGCTTTCCCGAAAGCCGCACCGTGCAGTGGCACAACAAGGCCGGCTCCGCCGCGGGGCCGGACGGGCACCGGCGGCTGAGCGTCTACCAGGCCGACAACCTGCGCGCCACGGCGACGTTGGCCGGGCACGTCTACGCGACGCAGTTCGTGCAGGCCGAGGCCATGCGCGTGGCCTACCAGGACTTCCGCCGCCGCTGGCAGCGGCCCGGTGCGCGCGCCGTGGGTGGCGCCCTGGTGTGGCAGCTCAACGACTGCTGGCCCGTGACGAGCTGGGCCCTCATCGACTCCGCCGGCACCGTCAAGCCGGCCTGGCACGCGGTGCGCCGCGCGCTGAGCCCGGTGGCCGTGGCGGTGCGCCTGGAGCCAGGGCTTGCGCGCCTGGCCGTCATGAACGGCGGGGCCACGGCGCGTGAGCTGTCGCTGCACCTGCGGCTCTTCACCCTCGATGGCCGGCTGCTGGCCGAGGTGCGCAGCGACGCGGTCGCGCCGGCCGCCGGCACGGTCGAGTCCACACAGCCCTTGCTGCAGGTCGACGAGCCCGTGGTGGCCGAGCTGCGTGCGCTGGACCCCGCCAGCGGCGACGAGGTCGCGCGCGACTGTGCGTGGACCGAGCCGTTCCGCTTCTACCGGCTCGCCGGTGCGCGCGTGGAGGTCCGTGCCGAGCCGGGGCTGCTGCGCGTGCGCAGTGACCGGCCGGTCAAGGGCCTGTGGCTCGCTGGCCCAGGGCTCGACGTGGCGGACAACTTCATCGATCTGGTACCTGGCAGCGAACGCATCATCGCTTCCAGGATAGCGCTACCACAGGCCCTGACGGCCGTCGCCCTGGACCTGCCGGCCTGGCAGGTCCTCATGCCAGAAGGGGGTGGCTGATTCCAGCAGTGGCCGCATGCGCCGGATACCGGAATGCCCTGATGTGGCACCCGAGAGTTTGTTGTTAACGTTACCAATTGCCTGCGGCCGAAAGGCCAGCAGGCCCGACACGAGGTCCTTCACGGGGCCGGATGTTTCCCACCAAAGAGGAGCACACGAGGATGAGACATTTCAAGAGGACAACGTTGTCCCTGGCCGCCGTTCAGGCGCTGGTCTGGGCAGCCACACCGGTGATGGCGCAAACCGCGCCCGCCACACCCGCGGCCTCGTCGCCGTCGGCCGACAAGGCGCCCCAGGCGCTGGAGACGGTCATCGTGTCGGGGCGCCGCGCAGCCCTCGCCACGGCGCAGAAGATCAAGCAGAACGCCGATGAGATCGTCGACTCGGTGGTGGCCGACGAGATCGGCAAGCTGCCGGACCGCTCGGTGTCGGAGGTGCTGCAACGCATCGTCGGCGCCACGATGTCGCGCGTGGCGGCCTCCAACGACCCGGTGCACTTCTCGGTCGAAGGCTCGGGCGTCAACATCCGCGGCCTCACCTATGTCGCGGCCCAGCTCAACGGGCGCGAGACCTTCAGCGCCAACCAAGGCCGCAACCTGGGCTTCGAGGACGTGCCGCCCGAGTTGATGGCGGGCGTGGACGTCTACAAGAACCCGTCGGCCGAGCAGATCGAGGGTGCCATCGGCGGCCTGGTGAACTTGCGCACGGCGCTGCCCTTCGACTTCCCCGGCTTCAAGGGCTCCATCTCCGTCGACGTGAGCCGCAACAGCCTCGCGGGCAAGAACAAGCCCAGCGTCTCTGGCCTGGTGACCAACACCTGGAACACCGACTTGGGCAAGGTCGGCCTGTTGCTGGACGTGGCGCACTCGCTCAGCTCCAACCGCACCGACGGCCTGGTGCTCGACCCGTTCTACAAGCAGTCGGCGACCAGCACGACCTGGCTGTCGCGCGGCATCACTTGGCGCCAGCAGTTCTATGACCGCGTGCGGGACGGCATCTACGCCGCGGCGCAGTGGAAGAAGGACGACCTCGAAAGCTCGTTGACCTTCTTCCGCTCCAAGTACCGGTTCGACTGGAACGAGAACAACGTCAGCAATCAGGTCGATCCTTACAACGTCCGGGTCAGCGGCGCCTCCTACGACGCCAACGGCGTGATGACCAAGGGCATCCTGACCGGCGTGAACGGCAGCGGTGACGTGACCGGCATCGAGGTCGAGAACCAGACCCGCTACTCCAAGCGCAGCTCGCAGACCGACGACCTGTCCTGGAAGATGCAGGGCCGGGTCAACGACCAGCTGACCTGGAGTTCGGACCTGCAGTACATCAAGTCCAAGACGCAGAACTTCGACTCCACGGTGGGCACCGGCGTGCAACTGCCCAGCCAGCAGGTGGACTTCACGGGCTCCATGCCGCAGGTCGTGTTCAGCGACGCCGCGAAGGCCACGTTGAACGACCCGTCCAAGTACTACTGGGCCATGATGATGGACCACCTGGACAAGGGCAAGGGCACGCAGAAGGCCTTGAAGCTCGATGGCCGCTGGGTGTTCAAGGACAGCGACATCCTGGAGGACCTCCGCTTTGGTGTGCGGGTTGCCAAGCGTGACGCCGAGACCATCAACAGCATGAACGCCAATGGCGACAGCTACAACTGGGCGACCATCACCCACGCCTGGCAACTGGGCTGGAACATCGGCGAGCTGGCCTACATCAACCAGTCCAAGATCCCGACCTACAAGAACACGTTCAACAACTTCATGGGCGGAGGCAAGGCCGACTTGCCTGCGCTGTATTTCCCGGCGGCGTCCGTCGCCTTCGGCTGGCCCGACAGCTACAACCAGCTGCACCAGCTCTACCTCGACAAGTGCGACGCCTTCTCGAAAACGGCGGGCTGGGATGGTGCGGGTTGCGCTCAACAGGCCAACAGCGTCCAGGGTGGTGGCAAATGGGCGGTGGCCTCCTTCGGCACCGACCCCAAGGGCACGAACTCGCAGGGCGAAACCACGACGGCCGGCTACAGCCAGTTGCGCTTCTCGCTCGAGGAGAAGGGCCTGCCGGTGGACGGCAACGTCGGCTTGCGCGTGGTTCACACCAAGAACGAAGCGCAGGGCTACACCTCGCTGAGCGTGCAGAACGCTGCGGCCGGTGCCATCCTCGCCAGCGGCGTGACGCTGCCAAACTTCACCGCGGCAACCATCGCGGCGAACACCCGGCAGCAGAACATCCACCAGAGCTTCACGGACTTCCTGCCCAGCCTGAACCTGCGCCTGAAGGCCTCGAATGATCTGCAATTCCGCTTCGCCGTGTCGCGCGGGCTCTCCCGGCCACGACTCGACCAGATGCAGGCCTATTTGCCGATGAAGCTGACCCTGGATGTCGAGACGCCGGCACAGGGCTCCTCGGCACCGCCGATCATCAAGGCCGTCAAGCTGACGGGCACGGCGGGCGGCAACCCGGAGCTCAAGCCCATCCGGTCCACGCAGGAGGACGTGACGGCCGAGTGGTACTTCGCCAAGGGCAGCTCGCTGACGTTGGCCGTGTTCAACAAGGACCTGAAGGACATCATCCTCAACCAGACCTTCAAGCGCACCATCCAGGACAGCGACGGCAAGCCCGTCAGCTTCGTGATGAATGGGCCGGTCAACGGCGCCAAGGGTTATGCGCGGGGCGCGGAGATCGCCTACCAGCAGTACTTCGACTGGGTGCCGTCGTGGCTGCAGGGCTTGGGACTCCAGGCCAACTACACCTACGTCGACAGCAAGGTGAAGCGCTACAACGCGGTGTACAGCGCCTATTGCACGCCCGGTGCAGGTCAGGACAACCTGAACCTGTACATCAACGGCTGCGATACCGACGGCCGCACCTTCGGCGACATGCCCTTGGACAACCTCTCGCGCAACACCTACAACATTGCGCTGCTGTTCGACCGCGGGCCGCTCTCGGCGCGCATCGCCTACAACTGGCGAGGCCGCTACCTCTACGGTGTGGCGCTGAACTCCGACAACACCGGCCCCAACCAGACCAACGCGCTGGACACCAACCCGGCGAGCGCCACCTACAACCGGCACGACATCAGCCTGCCGCTGGGCTTGCCTCTGTGGGCGGACGCGTACGGGCAGGTGGACATCGGCCTGCACTACACCTTGAGCGACAGCTTCAAGATGGGGCTGGATGTGACCAACGCGACGAACAAGACCTACAAGCAGATCATGCAGCAGCACATCGGCATGATCGGCCACAACTACTTCACGTCGGGGCGAAGCTTCAAGCTCAGCGCGCAGTACACGTTCTGATGCCACCAGGCCGGGCCGCACCCGGGCCCGGCAAAGCAAAGGGCACCGCTTGCGGTGCCCTTTTTTCGTGGTGGGCCCGATGCAGCCCGGCGCCGCGCGCGGTCAGCGGCGGAACTTGCCCACCAGGTCGCTCACCCGCGGCCCGCCCGCCTGGGCCGAGTTCGACACCTTGATGATGCTCATCGTGCGCTCGGCCCCAGCCTCCAGCGTGGCCTGGTGCACGGCCTGCAGCAGCGGCCAGATCTGCTCCGGCAGCCCCTCGATGACCGTGCCCATCGCATGCACCTCGTACTTGAGGCCCGAGGCCTGGATGACGGCAATGGCGGCGTCCACGTACTTGTAGCGGTCCTCCGGCGTGCCCACCGGCCGCGGCAGGACCTGGATCTCCGCGATCATGTGCTGGCGCGGCGTCGGTGCGGTGGTGGCGGTGGTCATGGGTGTCGTCTGGGCATTGGCGGCCGTGCCGACGAGCAACGGCAGCGCCAGCAGTGCGGCCTGGAGCAGCCGAGAGAAGGGGAAATGTGGATGTGCCATGTGCAATGTCTGCAAATGACAGGTCGGCGAGCGCCCGAGGCCCGGATACCGGCGTGAGAACGAGAGGCCGGTGGCCATCGAGCGTGCTTCCCTGCGCGAGGATTACCTCAGTCAGGTTCAAAGGGACTGTCTCAGCCGATCCTGGGAAGGATCAGCACCCCCAGCGAAGCTGCCAAACATGGGCCTGGCAGCGAGGGGCAGTTTAGCGGGCGGTTGAGGTTGGCTGGGCGGACGCGCGGTCCGACGGGTAGCTGGTGGATGGCAGAGAACGACCCTGTGCGGTCCTCCAAACCATCGAGTTCACAGCCTGAAAGCCGTCGTTCAACGGTTCGGTGCAGAGGGCGCCGTAGGGCGGGTCAAGACCCGCCATCCAGATCCTCCTGTGCATCAGCTGGATGGACGCAGGCAGCGGGGCAGGCCTGATGCTCCATG
>JAEUPJ010000065.1 GCA_016790285.1 Roseateles sp.
CAGCTCTCGATCTCCGACGGCGGCAGGTCATACGTCCTGCTTGCCTCCGACACGCTGGTCTTGCCCTGGATGATCTCCAGCACCAACGCCGTCTTGCGCTTGGCCGTCCAGCGCTTGATCTCTTCGTCCATCAACGTACTCGCGGTGTCTGCCTTTCGACGGTAACACCTGAGCAGGTTTTCACTGGGTCAATACAGGTCACCAGCACCACACGGTACCCCGCCGCGCAACGGCGCCCACAAAGCAAAAGTCCCGCCGAAGCGGGACTTTTTTTGAGCGATGCAGGCCCACAGGCCCTCAAGCCCACGAGGCGGCAGCGCGATCTCAGCGCTTGGCCTTGGCGCGGCGGGCGAAGCCGACGCCGGTCAGGGCCAGGCCCACGAGCAGCACGGAGGCCGGCTCGGGCAGGCGGCTGGTGGGCGTGCCGGTCAGGCTGAAGGTCATGTCGAACCCGATGGCCGAGCGCGTACCGACGAAATCCTGGACGGCGGTGCCGTTGCCACCCGTGCCTTCCGACCAGCCCCATTGCGGCGGGAACAGCATCGTGGCCTGGATCGACACCCAGTAGGTCGTGCCGGCCTGCGCGAGGAAGACGTTGGCCAGGTCGACGTCATAACTGTAGGTGTCGCCGCTGACGAGGGTCTCGCTCGCGCTGCTGACCGTGGCGGCGTAGAGCACCGAGCCGGGCGCAGCGTTGCTGTCAGACCAGAATTGAATCAGGAAGCTGTCCACGCCGGTCGTGCGCGAGCCGCTGAAGTACTGGCCGAACCAATGGATGTCGGTGATCGTCGTGTCGACGGCCAGCGAGAAGTCGTCGTAGACCTTGGAGAAGTCACCATTGGCGCCGGTGTCGAACTGCGACGCGTAGGCGTTCGGTGCACCGGACGGGCCCTGCTGGTAGACAACAGGGTTGGCGCTGCCATGGGCAACGCCTGCCAGCAGGGTCAGCGAGGTGCAAAGGGCTGCGATCCAGGTCTTCATTTTGGTTCTCCGGTTTGCCAAGATATAAGCAAACACCGGGCCAGCTGTCATTTCTCACGCTGAATCAAGCACTTGTCGCAAAACCAACCGGTCGATCAATCCCAAATGTAAGAAGTGCCGACAGCTTGTGGACAGCGACCCGCCTGCACAGCAGGCCCCCGCATAAGCATCGCCACTTTCCTTCGTTCCCCAAGGAAGGCCGCTTCCCTATCGTGCAAGGCCTGAACCGAGACAGCCGCCCATGCACATCACCAGCCTCTCCGCCAGCCCGAGCGAACGCTCCCGTTCCGCTTGGCTCACGCAGTTCGCGCTGACGCGGCTGGAGGGCCGCGCGGCCCGGCACGATGACATCCTCGTGCGCGCACTGCCAGCCGGCCCCCTGCTCGCGGCCGACGTCCAGGACGCTGCCATCGCCGCCGCCGTGCAGTCGGTCGAGGCGGCCGACCTGCTCATCGTCAGCACGCCCATCTACAAGGCCGCCTACAGCGGCTTGCTGAAGGTCTTCCTGGACCTGCTGCCGCCCGACGCCCTGCGCGACAAACTCGTGCTGCCCCTGGCCACCGGCGGCAGCCCGGCGCACTTCCTCGCGCTGGACTACGCGCTCAAGCCCGTGCTGTCGGCCCTGGGCGCGCGCCACGTGCTGGACGGCGTGTTCGCCACCGACGCCCAGCTGCGCCGCCATGAAGCCGGCGGTTACGTGCCCGAGCCGGACCTGATCGCGCGGCTGGACCGCGCCCTCGCACCGTTGGCACCGCGAATGCGGGCGCCGCTGGAGGCCGCCGTCAGCTGTTGACGCGCTCGCCACCCTTCCACCACCACCGTTTGTCTCCTCGCCCCCCGCTTGCGGGAACGGCGACTTCATCCCGGCGCCTCTGCGGTGCTGATCGGGTGCGCCCCGGCGCCGGGATCTTTTTTGAAGGACACGCTCATGACGCTTCGCTCCCTCCTGCGCTGGACCACGCCGCTGCTGCTGGCCGCCAGCTTCCACGCCCATGCCGACACCACGCTGCGCATCGGCTTCCAGAAATCGGCCAGCCTGCTGACGCTGCAGAAGTCCAGCGGCTCGCTCGAAAAGAAGCTCGCGCCGCTGGGCGTGAGCGTCAAGTGGGTGGAGTTCCCCGCCGGGCCGCAGCTGCTCGAAGGCCTGAACGTGGGCGCCGTGGACGTGGGCTTCGTCGGCGAGGCGCCGCCCATCTTTGCCCAGGCGGCCGGCGCGCGCTTCGTCTACATCGGCTTCGACCCCGCCGCGCCGGAAGCCGAAGCCATCGTCGTGCCCAAGGACTCGGCCATCAAGTCGGTGGCCGACCTGAAGGGCAAGAAGGTCGCGCTCAACAAGGGCAGCAATGTGCACTACCTGCTGGTGAAGGCGCTGGAGAAGCAGGGCCTCAAGCCCACCGACATCCAGACCGTCTACCTGCCCCCCGCCGACGCGCGTGCCGCCTTCGAGCGCGGCGCGGTGGACGCCTGGGTGATCTGGGACCCGTTCCTGGCCGCGGTCGAGCAGCAAAGCGGTGCGCGCGTGCTGGCCGACGGCCGTGGCCTGGTCAACAACTATGCCTACTACCTGGCCGAGCGCAGCTACGCCGAAAAGCAGCCCCAGGTCATCCAGGCCCTGTTCGACGACACCCAGGCCCAGGCCACCTGGCTCAAGGCCAACGTGAAGGCCGCCGCGGCGGTCATCGCGCCGCTGCAGGGCCTCGCGCCGGAGGTCGTCGAGAAGAGCATCACCCGCTACCAGTTCGGCGTGAAGCCGCTCACGCCGGCCGTGGCCGCCGAGCAGCAGAAGATCGCCGACACCTTCCACGCCCTGGGCCTCATCCCCAAGCCCATCCGCGTCGCTGACGCCCTGCCGGGCGCGGCCAAGCTCGCCGAGGCCGCCAAGTGAGTGCGCCGACGACGCGCCGCGCGGCCGTTGCCATCCTCGCCACCACCGCCGCCGTCTGGACGCGCGCGCAGACGCCGCCGCAGCTGCGCATCGGCTTCCAGAAGGGCAGCTTCAACCTGGCCCTGCTCAAGAGCTACGGCCTGCTGGAGCAGCGCCTGCCCGGCACGCGCGTCCAGTGGACGGAGTTCCCGGCCGGCCCGCAGCTGCTCGAAGCCCTGGCCCTGGGCAGTGTGGAGCTGGGCGCCACGGGTGACGCGCCGCCGGTGTTCGCGCAGTCCGCGGGCAAGGACATCGTCTACGTCGGCGCCGAGCCGCCCAAGCCCGACAGCTCGGCCGTGCTCGTCAAGCCCGACTCGCCGCTGCGCAAGCTGACTGACCTGAAAGGCCGGCGCGTCGCCCTGCAAAAGGGCAGCAGCGCGCACTTCCTGACCGTGCAGGCCGTGAAGAGGGCGGGCCTGGCCTGGACCGACATCCAGCCCATCTACCTGCCGCCCGCCGAAGCGCGCGCGGCCTTCGAGCGCGGCTCGGTCGATGCCTGGGCCGTGTGGGACCCGTACTACGCCGCCGCCGAGATCAGTGGCGAGCTGCGCGCCCTGGCCACCAGCCGTGGGCTGTCGAACAACAACACCTTCTACCTGGCCTCACGCGCGCTCAGCCGCGACACCGCGCTGCTGAAGGCCGTGTTCCAGGCCCTCACCGACACCGACGCCCGCGTGCAGGCCGACCGGCGCGACGCCGTGCAGCGCTATGCCGACTTCGCCGGCCTGCCGGCTGCCACCGTGCAGCGCATGGTGGAGCGCCGCGGCGCCGCGCCCGTCGGGCCGCTCACGCCCGAGCTCGTCAAGGAACAGCAGCAGGTGGCCGATGCCTTCGCGGATCTCGGCCTCATCCCCCGCCCCATCCATGTGGCCGACGCCGTCACGCAGGTGAAAGCATGAAGATCTTCTGGTTCATTCCCACCCACGGCGACAGCCGCTACCTCGGCAGCTCGCGCGGTGCCCGCGTGGCCGACCACGCCTACTTCAAGCAGATCGCCATCGCCGCGGACAGCCTGGGCTACGAGGGCGTGCTGCTGCCCACCGGGCGCAGCTGCGAGGACTCCTGGATCGTCGCCGCCAGCCTCATCGACGCGACCAAGCGCCTGAAGTTCCTCGTCGCCCTGCGGCCGGGCCTCGTGGCTCCCGCGCAGAGTGCGCGCATGGCCGCCACGCTGGACCGCCTCTCGGGCGGGCGGCTGCTGGTGAACCTCGTCACCGGCGGTGACCCCGACGAGCTGGCCGGCGACGGCCAGTTCCTGGGCCACGCCGAGCGTTACGAGCAGTCGGCCGAGTTCATCCGCATCTGGCGAGAACTGCTGGCCCGCTCGCACACCGGCGAACCCTTCGATTTCGACGGCGACCACCTCAGCGTCAAGGGCGGCAAGGTGCTCTACCCGCCGCTGAACCGGCCCTACCCGCCGGTGTTCTTCGGCGGCTCGTCCGGCCCCGCCCACGACCTGGCGGCTGAGCAGGTCGACACCTACCTCACCTGGGGCGAGCCGCCGGCCGAAGTGCGCAAGAAACTCGACGACGTGCGCGCTCGCGCCGCCGCCCGCGGCCGCACGCTGCGCTACGGCATCCGGCTGCACGTCATCGTGCGCGAGACGGAGGACGAAGCCTGGGGCGCCGCCGCCGAACTCGTCTCGCAGCTGGACGAAGCAACCGTCGCCGCCGCGCAGGCGCGCTTCAGGAGCATGGACTCCGTCGGCCAGCGCCGCATGGCCGAGCTGCACGGCGGCCAGTTCAACAAGGCCGACGTGCGCCAGGGCCTGGAGATCTCGCCCAACCTCTGGGCCGGCGTGGGCCTGGTGCGGGGCGGCGCGGGCACGGCCCTGGTGGGCAACCCGAAGCAGGTGGCCGAGCGCATCACCGAGTACGCCGCCCTCGGCCTGGAGTACTTCATCCTCAGCGGCTACCCCCACCTGGACGAGGCCCACCGCTTCGCCGAGCTGGTGTTCCCGCTGCTGCCGCTGGACGTGCGCGAGAAGCTCAGCGCGCCGACGCTCACCGGTCCCTTCGGCGAAATCATCGCCAACCACGACGCCCCCAAGGCCGCCGCTGCGAGCTGACGCCATGATCAAGCGCCTCACGCCCTGGCTGCTGCCAGCCGCACTCATCGTCGCGTGGGAGATCGCCTCGCGCAGCGGCGTGCTGTCCGCGCGCATCCTGCCCGAACCCGCGGCGGTGCTGGCCGCGTTCTGGCAGCTGCTGCGCTCCGGCGAGCTGGCGCACCACGTGGGCGTGAGCGCCGCGCGGGCCTTCTCGGCCCTGGCCATCGGCGGGGGCCTGGGCCTGCTGCTGGGCCTGCTCACCGGCACCTGGCGCCAGGCCGAGGCGCTGCTGGACACCACGCTGCAGATGCTGCGCAACATCCCGGCGCTGGCGCTCATCCCGCTGGTCATCCTGTGGTTCGGCATCGACGAAGCCGCCAAGCTCGTGCTGGTGGCCGTGGGCGTGTTCTTCCCGGTCTACCTCAACACCTTCCACGGCATCCGCAGCGTCGACCGCGACCTCATCGAGATGGCGCGCAGCTACGGCCTGTCGGGCTGGCGGCTCTACAGCCAGGTCATCCTGCCGGGCGCGCTGCCGTCCATCCTCGTGGGCCTGCGCTTCTCGCTGGGCCTGATGTGGGTGCTGCTCATCGTGGCCGAGACACTGTCGGCACAGGCCGGCATCGGCTACCTCACGATGAATGCCCGCGAGTTCCTGCAGACCGACGTGGTGCTCGTGGGCATCCTGCTGTACGCGCTGCTGGGCAAGCTCGCCGACGTGCTGGCCCGCGCGCTGGAGCGCGCCTGGCTGCCCTGGCACCGCGGCTATGCCGCCGAAAGGAATGCCTGATGTGGGTGAATGAGTTCGACATCCCCGTGCTGCCGCCCGAACCCGGCGCTGACACACGCGCCGACGCCCCGCCCACCCCCGACGCCGCGCCCGGCCTGGCCCTGCGTCTGCGCGGCGTGGCCAAGTCCTTCGGCACGCGGCATGTGCTGCAGGGCGTGGACCTGAGCGTGGCGCCGGGCGAGTTCATCGCGCTGGTCGGCCGCAGCGGCTGCGGCAAGAGCACGCTGTTGCGGCTGATCGCCGGGCTGGATGCCGTGAGTGCCGGCGAGGTCGAGGCCGGCGAGGCCCATGAGCGCCGGTTGATGTTCCAGGACGCGCGGCTGCTGCCCTGGAAGCGCGTCGTCGACAACGTGGCGCTCGGCCTGCGCGGGCCGCACGCCCGCGACCGCGCGATGGAGGCTCTCGCCCAGGTGGGCCTGGCCGGCCGCGGCAGCGACTGGCCGGCCACTCTCTCCGGCGGCCAGCGCCAACGCGTGGCCCTGGCTCGCTCCCTGGTGCACCGCCCGCGCCTGCTGCTGCTGGACGAACCCCTCGGCGCGCTGGACGCGCTGACAAGGCTGGAGATGCACCGCCTCATCGAGCAGCTCTGGCGCCGCCACGGCTTCACGGCGCTGCTCGTCACGCATGACGTGACCGAGGCCGTCGCCCTGGCCGACCGCGTGCTGCTCATCGACCGCGGCGGCATCGCGCTCGATGCGCAGGTGCCCCTGCCCCGCCCGCGTTCGCGCACCGCGCCCGGCTTCGCGGCGCTGGAGGAGCGCGTGCTGCAGCACATCGTGGGCACGGGCTGAGGGCGCGGGCGCAGGTCCCAAGCTCGGGCACACTGCCCCGATGCGATGCCTCGTTCCCGCCGCGCTGCCGGCAGCCCTGTTCGCCGCGCTGCTGGCCGGCTGCGCCACGCCAGCCCGCCTTCCCTCCGAGCCGCTGGCACGGGCTGACGCCGCCGTCGAGCGGTTCGTCGCCGGCCGCCAGCTCCCGGGTGCTGCGCTCTGGATCGAACGCCTGGGCCACGGCAGCCACCACCGCGCCTACGGCCAGCGCGCCATCGAACCCACGCCGGAGGTGCTGGACGAAAGCACCGTCTTCGACGCCGCCTCGCTCACCAAGCCCGTCGTCACGGCCACGCTGGTGCAGCTGCTGCGCGAGCGCGGGCAACTCGACGTCGACGCGCCGCTGCAGCGCTACCTGCCCGGCTGCGGCGGGGCCGACAAGGCCGCCATCACGCTGCGCCAGCTGCTCACGCACAGCTCGGGCCTGCCCGCGAGCCTGCCGGGCAACGGCGCGGGCGACTGGGCAGGCGCCGCACCGGCCGAGCGCATCGCCTGCGGCCTGCCGCTCACGGCGGCGCCGGGCACGCTGTTCCGTTACTCCGACGTCAACTTCATCCTGCTGGGCCGCATCGTCGAGCAGGCCGCCGGCATGCCCCTGGAGCGCTTGGCCACGCAGGCCCTGTTCGCGCCGCTGGGCATGCACGACAGCGGATACCTACCCCTGCGCCGGCTGCCGCCCGGGCGCATCGCGCCCACCGAACGGCTGCCCGGCGGCGCCGTGCTGCGCGGCGAGGTGCACGACCCCACCGCCCGCAAGATGGGCGGCGTGGCAGGGCATGCCGGCCTGTTCACGACGACGGCCGACCTCGCCCGCTTCGCACGCATGCTGCTGGCCGGTGGCGTGGCGGACGACGGCCACCGCTTGCTGAGCGCCGAGAGCGTGGCGCTGCTCACCACGCCGCAATCGCCCCCGGGCCTGGCCGAGCGGCGCAGCCTCGGCTGGGACATCGCCTCGCCCTACGCCCGGCCGCGCGGCAGCCTCTACCCGGCCACCAGCTTCGGCCACACCGGCTTCACTGGCTGCGCGTTCTGGCTCGACCCGGGCAGCCGCAGCTTCTTCGTGCTGCTGTCCAACCGCGTGCACCCGGTGGGCGGCACCAACGTGCTGCCGCTGTACGCCGAGCTGGGCACCCTGGCCGCGCAGGCCGCCGGCCTGGGGCCCCGGCCCTGAGCGCGCGTTTCAGGCGTTTGCGCTGAGCGAGCCCGGGTAGCTGAGCGTGCTGCTGCCGGCGGAGACCGCAAAGGTCACGCTGGTGGCCGGCGTCTGGGCCATCATCGTGTTGTAGAGCGACATCACGCCGCCGGAGGTCTTGGCCAGCTTGGCCGCCTGAGAGATGGCGGCACTTTGCTGGATGCCGGTCGACAGCTTCATCGCCTCCTGCGCCTGGCTGGCGATGCGGCTGGCAAAGGTCGGCCGGCCGCTGTCGGCGGCGAGGAAGGCCTTGACGGCCGCCTTGTCGGCGTCCGACCCCTTGGTCTGGACCGTGCCGTCGCTCTTGACCGTGAACTCCACGGTGCCCGTCAGCTTCACGCCTGACTTGGCCAGGGCCGCCCGCAGCTCGGTGCCGAGCGCCTGCTGCGCCGCCTCGAGCTGGCGCACGGCCGACGTCGCCTTGGCCGTGCCCGCGGCCCGGTCCATGGCCGCCTTGGGCACCTGGCCCGGGCCGACCTTGATGGGCGTCTGCGCGCGCTTGGCGGCGGTTTCGTCGGCCTGGCTGGACAGATAGCCCATGAGGGCAGTGTTGATGCTGGTCACGACGGCGGCTCCGTGGAAGCGGATGGGGTGACCATGGTGCAGTGGCGCACCGGCCGCCAAAGCCCGCAACAGCGCGGCATTTCCCGGCCAGCTCGACCCGCTGCCGGGTCGTGGCACCATGACGCCCATGAGCCTTCACGTCGCCTGCCTCTGCGCCGCCTGGTGCCGCACCTGCGAGTCCTACCGCGAAGTCTTCGAAGCCGCCTGCGCCGAGCTGCCGCAGGACGGCCTGCACGTGCGCTGGATCGACATCGAGGACGAGGCCGAGCTCATCGGCGACCTGGACATCGAGACCTTCCCCACGCTGCTCATCGCCGACGACACGCAGGTGCGCTTCGCCGGCCCGCTGACGCCCCAGCCCGAGACGCTCAGGCGCGTGCTGCGCGCGCACCTGGCCGATGCGACCGCCGCGCGCGTCGATGCCGACTACCTGACGCTGGCCGCCCGGCTGCGCGCCCGCCCCTGACGGCGCCAGGCCAGCAGCGCTGAGCCGGCGAGCAGCAGCGCCGCAACGGACGGCTCCGGCACGACGGCCACCGCCAGGTTCGGCCCGAACAGCCCCGCCCGCGCATCACCGATCTGGCCGGCGGGGTAGCTGAAGCCGGACGCCAGGCCACCAATGGCCGAGCCCGCGCCCCCCAACTGCACGGAACTGTCCACGACGAGGCCGCTCACATGCGCCGAGTAGCCGCCGATCGCGGCGTCCCAGACGTGCGCGTCGCCGCCCGCACCGATGTCCAGCCCGGCGATCCGGTAGCTCACGCCCGGCAGCAACGCCACGGGCGCTGCCAGGTCGGCCCAGCGAAAGAAGCCCTCCAACGTCGAGACGCTGCCCTGCTGAACGACCACGGAGGCCACCAGGGACTGCGTCGCGCTGTCCCAGATGCCCACCTCGTGCGCGCGGGCTAGGCCGTCCTGGCCCAGATCGAACCAGCCCAGTGCGGTCACGTTCACGGCCTGCTGCACCGTGAACTGCCAGCCGATCATCCGCGTGTTGCCGTCCAGGAAGCTCCCCGGCGTGGCCGTGAAGGCAATGGCCGGCTGCGCTGCATGCGCCGTAGACAGGGCGGCGGCCAGGGCGCCGATCAGGGCAAGCTGCTTCATCGAAGGGGCTCCTTGGGCGGTGGAACGATGCCCGGGCTGTTCCCGGGCTGCGCGGGCAGTGTGGCGCCCGGCGGCGTGGCTGGCATGAAGCAAATGCATCATCCGTGCGCCCCCGGTTCGCGGGGAGGCCGGCGCTCAGGCCAACGCAGCGATCAGGCCCGAACGGTGGTGGACCTGGAGCTTGGAGTAGATGTTGCTCAAGTGGTTGCGCACGGTCGACGGCGCCAGGCCGAGTGCGCTGGCGATCTGCTGGTGCGACTCGCCGCGCGCGTAACGGTGCGCGATCTCGCGCTCGCGCGGGCTCAGGAGGTCGCCAGCACCCGTGGGCTGCAGGCGCAGCAGCCAGCCGCCACCGTCCGGCACCGCGTGCAGGGTCAGCGCGCGCCCCGGCAGCGGCCAGGCCCGCCCCTGCGCGAGGGCACGCAAGGCATCGGGCGCCAGGTGCACGTCCTGGGGCGCACGGCCCGCCCACATCGCCTGCGCGAAGGCCGGCGTGGTCTGGACGAAGGCCCCACGGTCATCGACGCGGGCCACGCGCAGCCCTTCGAAGTCGCCGTCCGCGCTGCGCAGCAGCGCGATGCTGCGGCAGGCCGCGAGCGCTTCGCTCAAGGCGGGGCCCATGGCCTCCAGGCGCTGCAGCTCGTCGTCGCTGGTGCGCCGGCCCAGGTCATGGCGCACCAGGATGATGACCGTCGCCTGCGCATCGCCAGCGCGCGGCAAGGCCAGGCAGAGCGAGCGCCGGAACGCAAAACGCTCCAGATGCTCGCGCAGGGGCCTGAACTCGTCGCCTGCCAGGCGAGGGTCATCCATGTCGTGGCGACGGGCTTGCCCGGGCTGCGCCAGCAGTTCCGGAGCCAGGATGTCGAGATGGCTGACCGGCCCCCAGCTGCGCATGAGCGCGGCGGGATCGGAAAAGCCGTCGAAGTGCGCATCCAGGAACGCCGGCCGGTCCGGGAAGGTCGTGACCAGCATGGCCGCGTCGAACTCGATGACGCTGCGCAGCCAGGCGAAGGCGGCAGCAGCGAAGGCGGCCAGGTCGCCGCCGATGGCCTCGCGGTAAAGCGCCACGGGTGGATGCTCTGGGAGAGACACGGGGGCCTCGTGCTGCATGGCCGCCGACTCTAGCGCAGCGGCCCTTGTAGGACTGCGCCCACAGGCTCACGCGCCCCATGCCGCTGTGATCTCGCGGCCCAGGCGCCGACAGTCCTGGCATGACCGCCCCGACCCGAGCCTCTTCCGAAGACCTGACCCCTCCCGGCGCCTCGCAGGCCTTCATCCGCATGACGGCGGGCGCCGAGGCGGCCGCGGCACCGGTGCGTGCGGTGCAGTTCGGTGCCGAGCGCTTTGCCGAGCACGGCCGCAGCCTGGCAGCCGCGCAGCGCGTGGACGACCTGCGCAGCCAGCCGCGCCCGTTCTCGCCGCGGCTGCGCAGCAACCTCAAGGTGTGGGCGGCGGCGCTGGCCGTGCTGTCGGAGGAGAGCCTGCAGGCCGACATCGACCCCGCCCACGCCTGGCTGCTGGACAACGCGCGCATCGTGCAACAGCAGCTCGACGAGGTGCTGCACGACCTGCCGCGCAGCTACTTCCAGCGCCTGCCCCGCCTGGCCGACGAGCCCCTGCAGGGCCTGCCGCGCATCTACGGCGTGGCCTGGGCCTGGGTGGCCCACGCGGACAGTTCGCTGGAGCTGCCGCTGATGCAGCATTTCCTCACCGGCCACCACGACGTGCAGGCCCTGACGCTGCGCGAGCTGTGGGCGCTGCCGTCCACGCTGCGCGTGGTGCTGGTGGAGAACCTGCGCCGGCTGGCCGAGCGCGCCGCCTGGCGCGACCTGGGGCGGCGCGCGGCGCAGCGGCTCTTCGAGGCCATGCCCGACCTCGACGCGCCGGCCGTGCAGCGCCAGCTCCAGCAGTGGCAGGGCGCCTGGCCGCGCGACCCCGCGCTGACCGCGCTGGCCCTGCGGCTGCACGAGCGCCTGGCCGACCGCACCATGGCGCTGGCCGACACGCGCGACGCCGACGACTCCTCCTGGGCCGCGGCCCGGCGGTGGCTGGACGAGACCCTGCCCGACCCGGCAGCCGCCCAGGCCGCGGAGCAGGCCGAGAGCGGGGCCGACCACCAAAGCATCCGCAACGCCATCGGCAGCCTGCGCAATCTCGGTGCCGCCGACTGGGCCGGGCTGTTCGAGGACGTCCACCCCACGCTGCGCGCGCTGAGCCAGATCGACGTCTACCGCCAGGAGCAGGAGGCCACGCGCGACATGGCCATCCACGCCATCGAGGCGCTGACCGAGCGGCATGCGGTGTCCGAGGCCGAGGTGGCGCAAACGCTGCAGCGCCTGTGCAACGACCCGGCCTGGCCGGATGACGCCGAGGAGACCGCACCGCTGTACTGGCTGAGCGGCGCGGGGCGCCGGCGCCTGCTGCGCGAGCTCAACCTGAAGCCTGCCGCCGGGGAACGCATGGCCGCCGCCCTGCGGCGCCACCGCGGGGCGCTCTACCTGGCCAGCCTCGTGGTGCTGCTGGGCCTCACGGAACTCGCCCTGCTGGTGCTCGGCCTGCCGCCACAGGCCCGCTGGCCCATGGTGGTTGCTGCGGTGCTGCTGTCGCTGCTGCCCGCGAGCGAAGCCGTCGTGGCGCTGGCCAACCGGCTCATCAGCGAATCGGCGGCACCGGCGCGGCTGCCGCGCCTGAGCTGGCCGGCCGGCATCCCGGCGAGCTCGCGCACGCTGGTCGTCATCCCCTGCATGCTGACGCGGCCCAAGGGCATCGCCACGCTGCTGGCGCAGCTGGAGCGCCACCACCTGGCCAACCTCGAAGCCGAGGCGCAGTTTGCACTGCTCAGCGACTGGGGCGATGCCAAGAGCGAGCAGCAGTCCGCTGACGACGCGCTGCTCGCGCAGGCCAGCGCGGGCATCGAGGCCCTGAACGCCCGCTACGGCACGGCCTGCGGCGGGCGCCCGCGCTTCCTGCTGCTGCACCGCCGCCGCCGCTGGAGCGAGACGGAGCAGCGCTGGATCGGCTGGGAGCGCAAGCGCGGCAAGACCGAAGCCCTCGTCGCACTGCTGGCCGGTGAGCCCGCCGCGCAGCTGCCGGACCGCTTCGTCGACCTCGGCACCACGTCCACCCCCGCGCCCGACGTGCGCCACCTCGTCACGCTGGACGCCGACACCGCACTGCCGCCCGGCGCTTTGCGCGAGATGGTCGCCATCGCCGCGCACCCGCTGAACCGACCGCGCGTGGCACACACACCCGAAGGCGCCGTCACGGTCGTGCGCGGCCACGGCATGCTCCAGCCGCGGGTGGCCACGCCGCTGGCCACCGCCGCCGGCAGCTCCACCGTGCACGGCACGTGGTTCCACAGCCTCTTCGCCGGCCAGCCGGGGCTGGACCCCTACAGCGCCGCCAGTTCCGAGGTCTACCAGGACCTCTTCGACGAAGGCAGCGCCACCGGCAAGGGACTCATCGACGTGCGCGCCGCCGCCCAGGTGCTGGCCCACCGCCTGCCCGAGGGCCAGGTGCTCAGCCACGACCTGCTGGAGGGCTCGCTGATGCGCTGCGCGGGCGTGAGCGACGTGGTGCTCGTGGAGGCCGCGCCCATGCACGCCGACGTGGCCGCCTCGCGCATCCACCGCTGGACGCGCGGCGACTGGCAATTGCTGCCTTTCATCGCGAACCCGCGCCGCTGGGGCCTGCGCACCATCCACCTGTGGAAGATGCTGGACAACCTGCGCCGCTCGCTGGTGCCGCCCGCAGCGCTGCTGCTGTTGGTCACCTCGTGGATGGGGCTGGGCCTCACGCCGGCCTGGGCGCTCACGCTGGTGGCCGCGGCCTTCGGCGCCGGCCCGCTGATGGGCGCGCTCGCCGCCTGCGCGCCGTCGGGCGACAACCTGTCGCTGCCACGCTTCTACCGCCAGGCCGCCACGGAGCTCGGCCGGGCGCTGGCCGGCGTGGCCTGGCACATCGCGCTGCTGCCGCACGCCACCTGGCTGAGCATCGACGCGATCACGCGTGCGCTGTGGCGCCAGCGGGTGAGCCGGCGCCACCTGCTGGAATGGACCACCGCCGACGCTGCCGAAGCTGCGGCACGCACCGATTGGCGCTCGCTGCTGAACCAGCATCGCCGCCTGACGCTGGCCACCGGCGCCCTGGCGCTGCTGCTCATGACGCCCGCCCTGGTCGGCCGCCCGATCGACTGGCAGCTGGCCCTGCCCATGCTCGTGGCCTGGGCCCTCACGCCGCTGTGGATCGGCCTGGCGAGCCGCCCGCGCCCCCGCCCGCGCCGCGAGGCCATCGACGACGACGAGCGCCAGTACCTGCTCAGCGTCGCGCGCGACACCTGGCGCTGGTTCGAGCGCTGGGTGACGGCCGACGACCACGACCTGCCGCCCGACAACGTGCAGTTCGACCCCGACATCGCCGTCGCGCACCGCACCTCGCCCACCAACATCGGCCTGTACCTGTTGTCGGCCTGCTGCGCCCGCGAGTTCGGCTGGCTGCACGACGTGGGCCTGGCCGAGCGCGTGGGCCGCACGCTGGACACGCTGGACCGGCTGCCGCGCCACCGCGGTCACTTCTTCAACTGGATCGACACCCAGCGCCTGGCGGTGCTGGACCCGCCCTATGTGTCGACGGTGGACAGCGGCAACCTCTGCGCCCACCTGCTGGTGGTGGCCGCCGCCTGCGAAGGGTATGCGCGGGGTGGTGAAGGCATGCCCCCGCCGCCGGCCGTGGCCGAGGCGCTCAACGCGGTGGCCGCACGCGCACGCGCCCTGGCGCTGGCGCACGACTTCCACTGGCTCTACGACCCGCAGCGCCGCCTGCTGCACATCGGCGCCATGGCCCCGGTCGGCTGCGAGCACGGCACCGAGCGGCTGGACCAGAACCACTACGACCTGCTCGCCTCCGAGGCGCGCCTGGCCAGCCTCGTGGCCATCGCCAAGGGCGACGTGCCGCCGGCCCACTGGGGCGCCCTCGGCCGGCCGTTCTTCTCGCGCGGGCGGCTCACCGGCCTGAAGAGCTGGTCGGGCTCGATGTTCGAGATGCTGATGCCGTCGCTGGTGCTGGACGAGCCCACGGGCAGCGCGCTGGCCGAAGCCGCGCGGGCCACCGTGATGGAGCAGATCCGCGCCGGGCGGGCCGCAGGCCTGCCCTGGGGGGTCTCGGAGAGCGCCTATGCCAAGCGCGACCACAGCCTGGCCTACCAGTACGGCCCGCAGGGCGTGGCCAGCCTCGCGCTGCGCGACACGGCCCCGGAGGAACTCGTCATCGCGCCCTACGCGACGCTGATGGCGACCATGGTCATGCCGCGCGCCGCCGTGGCCAACCTGCGCGCGTTGCAGGCCCTCGGCGCGCGCCATGAAGGCGGCTTCGTGGAGGCGCTGGACTACACCGCCAGCCGCCAGCCCGAGGCCCCGGCCGACGCGCCCACGCGCCAGCCGCGCGAGCGCTTCCAGCGCATCGCCACGGCCATGAGCCACCACCAGGGCATGTCGCTCGTCGCGCTCACCGAAGTGCTGTGCGGCGGCGCACCGCAGCGCTGGGCCGACGCCGAGCCCCGCCTGTGCGCCGTGCGCTGGCTGCTGCACGAGCGCGCGCCGCACCGTGTGGCGCCGCTGCGCGAGCCCCCGCCCCGCCCGACGCGCACCGCACCGCGGCGCTCGCGCATCTCGCTGGTCGTGCCCGACCTGCACGGCCGCGCCCTGCCGGCCACGGCGTGGCTGGGCCACGGCAAGCTCAGCGCGCTGGTGCGCGAGCATGGCGGCGGCACGCTGGTCTGGGGCGAGCCCGGCAGCCAGGTGCTGGTGAGCCGCTGGCGCGACGACCTCGCGCAAGACCTGCTCGGCCACCACCTGCACCTGCGCGACCTGGACCTGCCGTGGAACGGCGCCGCGGAGAGCAGCCCCTGGCGCTCGCTCACGTTCAAGCCCACGCCCGGGCCGCAGTGGCGCTACGGCTGCCGCCTGCACCCGGCCAGCGCCCAGTTCGCCGCCGAAGGTGAAGGGCTGCATGCCCACACCGAGGCGTGGGTCGCGGTGGAGGACGACGTCGAGCTGCGCCGCATCACGCTGCGCAACACCGCCAGCCGCCCGCGCCGGCTCGCGCTGGTCTCCAGCTTCGAGCCCGTGCTGGCGCCCGCCAAGGCCGACCTCGCCCACCCCGCCTTCGGCAAGCTCTTCCTGCAGGCGCGCTGGGCGCCCGAGCAGCAGGCCCTGCACTGGCAGCGCCTGCCGCGCAGCCCGGGCGAGGCCGCCGTGCACGCGATGCATGCGCTGGTGGGTGCCGAGTTCGACGGCGGCGCCCGACTGGACGCCGTGCGCGCCGGGGCCGACCGCGCGCATTGGCTGGCACGCGGCGGCGCACCGGGCCAACCCGGCGGCGTCATCGCCCACGCGGGTGTGCAGGCCCTGCTCGGCACCGACGTCACCGGCCTGCATACCGAGGCAGGCCCGCTGGATACCGGCAACGACCCGGTCTCGCTGCTGCACCTCGTGCTGCACCTGCCGCCGGGCGCGCACGTGACACTGACCATCGCCACCGCCGCCGCGCACGAAGCGCAGACGCTGGACCACCTGCTCGACAAGCTGCGCCAGCCGGCGCTGTGCGAGCGCGCGCTGACGCTCGCGCACACCATGGCGGGCGTGCGCACGCAGGGCGCCGCGCTCGCGCCGGGTGCCTGGCGCGTGGGGCTGATGCTGCAGACGCTGCTCACCTCCCAGGCCGCGCGCGAGGCGCTGCCCGTGCCCGAGAGCGGCTTCGAGCGCGACGCGCTCTGGCGCCACGGCATCTCGGGCGACGACCCCATCGTGCTGATCCGCGTGGCGGACGCGACGGGCGTCGTCATGGTGCGCGAGCTGTGCGCGCTGCTGCAGGCGCAGGGCAGCCCGCTGCCGGTGGACGTGGTGGTGCTGGACGCCGAGCCGCCGTCCTACCTGGCGCCGGTGTCGCGCGCACTGCGTTCGCTGTCCGAGCAGCAGACGCACGCGATGGGCGGCCGCTGCCGCGTGCACGTGCTGTCCGACGAGGCCGTGGGGCCGGACACGCGCCTGGCGCTGAACCTGCTGGCCCGCGTGCGCTGGTTCGCCGACGGCCGGCCCCTGGCCCAGCAGCTCGAACGGCTGGTCATCACGCACGAGCAGGCTGCCAAGGCGCGTCGCGGCGCGGGCGCCACCCGCGTGACGACCGTGACCGCCCTGCCCGGCCTGCCCGCGCCCGAAAGCCGCTTCGACCCAGGCAACGGCGCCTGCCGCTTCACGCTGAGCGACGCCGCGCAGCCGCCACGGCCGTGGATCAACGTCATCGCCAACGAGAACTTCGGCTGCCAGGTGTCCGAGCGCGGTGCCGGCATGGCCTGGGCGGGCAACAGCCGGCTGCACCAGATCACGCCCTGGTCCAACGACGCGCTGCTGGACTCGCCCGGCGAATGGCTGGTGCTGCACTGCCTGGCCAGCGGCAAGGCCTGGCTGCTGGGCCGCGCCAGCGCCGAGCAGGATGTCACCCACCTCCCCGGGGCTTCGGCCATGAGCTTCCAGCTGCCCGGCATGGTGGTGCGCCTGCGCTGGACGGTGGACGCGACAACGGCCGTCAAGCAGTGCCAGGTGGAGCTGCACGCCGCGCCGGGCCGGCCGCCGCGCCCGATGCGCCTGCTGGCCGCGGCGCAGTGGCAGCTCGGCATGGACAGCGGTGCGCGGCGCAGCGTGGTCACACGGCTGGAACCCTCACCCGGCGACGGCCCGCTGCTGGCCCTGGCCACGCAGACCGACGGCCTCAACGGCTTCGGCGGCCACACCGCGTGGCTGGCCCTGCGCCCCACCCGCGAGGGCGACCTGACCCGCGAGCGCATCGACGCGCTGGCCGGTGACGATGGGCTATGGCCCTGGCCACAGGACGCCGGCTTCACTCCGGACCTGAACGTGCCCCGCCCTTGGACGGCCGCCATCGAGGCCAGCGGCGACCGCCGCCTGCTGTTCGACGACGAAGGCCGCCTCGTTGCCCCGCACGCGCTGGACGGCCATGCCGGCCCCGCCACCGACGCCGCCGCCCTGCTGGCCGTGCCGCTGCGCCTGGAGCCCGGCCACGCGTGGCACGGCACGGTGCTGCTGGGGCATGCCCCGAGCCTGGCCGCGGCGCGTGAGCAGGCCGCACAGGCCTGGCTGGCCGACCCGCTGCAACGCCTGGCCGCGCAGCGCGCCGTCTGGCAGGACCTGAGCGCCCCGGTGCAGGTGGACACCCCCGACGCCGCCTTCGACGCCCTCGTCAACCACTGGCTGCCGGCGCAGGTGCTGGGCTGCCGCATCTGGGCGCGGGCGGGCTTCTACCAGGCGGGCGGGGCCTTCGGCTTTCGGGACCAGCTGCAGGACGCGATGGCCCTGGTGCAGCACGCGCCCGAGCGGCTGGCGGCGCAGATCCGCAAGCACGCCGGGCGCCAGTTCCCGCCCGGCGACGTGCAGCACTGGTGGCACGAACCGGCCGGCGCCGGCGTGCGCACGCATTTCGCCGACGACCGGCTGTGGCTCGCGCTGGCGCTCGCGCTCTACGTGGAGCGCACCGGCGACACGGCCCTGGCCGACGAAACCGTGCCCTTCCTGCAAGGCCGGCCGGTGCCCGAGGGCCAGGAGGACGTCTACGAGGTGCCCGCCATCAGCGACGAGGTGGGCAGCATCTACGAGCACGCCGCCCGCGCCATCGAGGTGAGCCTGCCGGTGGGGGCGCACGGCCTGCCGCTGTTCGGCACTGGCGACTGGAACGACGGCATGAACCGCGTCGGCTCGGAAGGCCGCGGCGAGTCGGTGTGGATGGGCTTTTTCCTGTGCGCCGTCATCGACGCGCTGCAGCCGCTGGCGCGCGCCCGCGGCGAGGCGGCTCGGGCCGCGCGCTGGCAGCAGGCGCGCGACGCGCTGGCTGCGGCGCTCGATGCCCAGGCCTGGGACGGCCGCTGGTACCGCCGCGGCTGGTTCGACGACGGCAGCGTGCTCGGCACGCACAGCGACAGCGAATGCCGCATCGACCTGATCGTGCAGGCCTGGGCCGTGCTGACCGGCGCCACCCAGCCCGAACGCGCGGCACAGGCCCTGGACAGCGCCTGGCGCGAGCTGCACGACCGCGACGCCCACCTGCTGCGCCTGCTGTGGCCGCCGTTGAAGGACCACCAGCCGCCCGCAGGCTACATCCAGGCCTACCCGGGCGGCGTGCGCGAGAACGGCGGCCAGTACAACCACGGCGCAACCTGGGCCCTGATGGCCAGCGCACGCCTGGGCCAGGCCGAGCGGGCCTGGGCGGCCTTCACGGCGATCAGCCCGGCCCACCGCGGTGCCCATGGTGCGGCCTACGGGCTGGAGCCGTTCGCGGTGGCGGGTGACATCGAGGCCGCGGCACCGCACGCCGGCCGGGGCGGCTGGAGCTGGTACACCGGTGCGGCCGGCTGGCTGCTGCGCGCGGCGGTGGAGTCGCTGTGCGGCGTGAAGCTGGCCGACGGCCAACTGCGCGTGCAGCCCTGCCTGCCGCCGCACTGGCCGCAGGCGGGCGTGCAGCTGCACGACCACGGCCGGCGCATCGAGGTGCTCGTGCAGCGCACCCCGCGCGGGGCCGGCACGTCGGCGCCGGCGGGCTACCGCACCCTGGTGCCCGGGGCATCGCTGTCGCTCGCCGACGTGGGTGGCGACCTGCGCCTGTGGGTGCCGGTGGTCGAGGGCGTGCCGGCCCGCGCCGCCGAGGCCGCCGCCGTGCTGTGAAGGCGCGGCGGCCTTCAGATGCAAAACGGCGGCCCGAAGGCCGCCGTTGGTTGCGAGATGCGGCTGGCGCCGCCGGGTCAGACCACCAGGCTCAGCACCACGGCCATCAGCATGCTGCCCATGACCACCGTCGTGAAGACCCGCTCGCTGATGGCGGCGTCGATGGCCTCCAGCGAGCACATCATGCGCAGGCGCAGGTCGGAAAGCGTGCGGCACTGACGCAGATGGGCGTCCAGGCTGTCGGTGTGCTGACGCAGCAGGTGTTCGGTGGCGCGAGACATGAATGAGGCCCTCCTCGAAAACGATGCCTCCACTCTATGCAGGCGAGCGCGCTGTTGCATTCGGACACGGAGGCGAGTGCTTGTAGGGCTTGTCCGACACGCGCGAGGGGCGTGAGATGAGGCACCATGCCCACATGACGCCCCGCCCCCTGCAGCGCCTGGCGCAGCTGCTGCTCCCGCTGCTGGCCGCCTGCTGGCTGGGCATGGCGGCGGCCGCACCCGCCTTGCAGGTGGGCTCCAAGCGTTTCACCGAAAGCTACCTGCTGGGCGAGATCGTCACGCAGACGCTCGCGGGCCAGGGCATTGCCGCCGAGCACCGCCAGGGGCTGGGCAACACGGCCATCCTCGCCGCGGCGCTGCAGCAAGGGCAGATCGACGTCTACCCCGAGTACACGGGCACCATCGTGCGGGAGCTGCTCAAGCGCACGTCGCCCGCCGACGCGCAGGCCCCGCTGGCGCAGATCAACGCCTGGCTCGCGCCGCTGGGCTTGAAGGCGGCCGTGCCGCTGGGCTTCAACAACAGCTACGCGCTGGCCGTGCGCGAAGCCGACGCGGCGCGGCTGGGCCTGGCCACGCTGTCCGACCTGGCGCGCGCGGCGCCGTCCCTCAAGCCGGGCCTCTCGCACGAGTTCCTGGCCCGCGCGGACGGCTGGCCGGCGCTTCGCCAAGCCTACGGCCTGGGGCTCACGCCCGGCCCCGGCCTGGACCACGGGCTGGCGTATGCCGCGCTCGACGCAGGCCAGGTGGACGTCATCGACGTCTACACCACCGACGCGCAGCTGGCGCGCCAGGCGGTGCGCGTGCTGCGCGACGACCGCGGCTTCTTTCCCCGCTACGACGCCGTGCTGCTGATGCGCGCGAGCGTGGACGAGCGCCCCCTTCAGCGCCTGGCCGGCCGCCTGCCGGAGGCCGAGATGACCCGCCTG
Source organism: Roseateles sp. (assembly GCA_016790285.1). Classification (GTDB taxonomy): domain Bacteria; phylum Pseudomonadota; class Gammaproteobacteria; order Burkholderiales; family Burkholderiaceae_C; genus Pelomonas. Next base: position 20,371 of record JAEUPJ010000065.1, read on the forward strand.
AACGCCGCCGCCGAGCTGGACGGTCGGCCTTTTGCGGACGTGGCGCGAGGCTTCCTGGCCACCGGCGAATCGCGCCAGGCCGCTGGCGGCTTGTGGGCGCGCCTGATCGCGCCCGACCTGCCGCGTCTGCTGGCCCAGCACCTTGCCCTCGTGCTGGGCTCGCTCGCGCTGGCCGTGGCCGTGGCGGTGCCGCTGGGGGTGGCGGCGCACCGCCTGCCGCGCATCGCCGCGCCCGTGATGGCCACGGCCGGGCTGCTGCAGACCTTGCCGTCGCTCGCGCTGCTGGCCTTCCTGATTGCCTGGGTCGGGCGCATCGGCTTCGTGCCGGCGCTGCTCGCGCTGTTCGTCTACGCCCTGCTGCCCATCGTGCGCAACACGCACGCCGGCCTGCAGGCGGTGTCGAGCGGCCTGCGGCAGTCCGCGATGGCGCTGGGCCTCACGCCCGGGCAGACGCTGCGGGCCGTCGAGCTGCCGCTGGCCCTGCCCACGCTGATGGCTGGCGTGAAGACGGCCGCGGTGACCAACGTGGGCACCGCGACGGTGGCCGCCTTCGTCGGCGCCGGAGGACTGGGCGAGCGCATCGTGGCGGGCCTGGCCGTCAACGACAGCGCGCTCATGCTGGCCGGGGCCCTGCCGGCCGCCGCGTTGGCGGTGGTGGTCCAGCTCCTGTTCGATGGCCTGGAGCGCCACGTCGCGCACAATGGGCCGCAGAAGACCAAGGAAGACGGGGCATGAAGGCGATGGCGCGAGCGGGCCTGTGGATGGCCTGGATGTGGGCGGCGGCGGCTTGCGCCGAGGCCAGTTGCACCCGTCCGGTGGCCGTGCCGATGGCGCCCGTCGGCCTGAGCGTCAGCTTCGAGGACGACCGCACCAGCGGCGTCTACCCCACGCTGCTGCGCGAGATGAGTACAGCCAGCGGCTGCGAGTTCCAGGTGCAGCGCGTGCCGCGCGCCCGGCTGCAGAAGATGTTCGAGGCCGGGCAGGCCGACCTGCTGCTCCCGGCGTCCGCCTCCCCCGCACGCGACGTCGACGGCGAGTTCGTGCCCTTGATCCAGGTGCGCGCGAGCCTGATGACGCTCTCGCGGGAGCGCGCGTCGCCGCGGTCGCTGGCCGAGATGGTTGCGCAGCCCGACTACCGGCTCGCCGTCGTGCGCGGCTTCAGCTTCGGCGCGGCCTACGACAACGCCATCGCCGTGATGCGCGCCCAGAAGCGCATCGTGGAGGAGTCCGACGCTACCGGCGTCGCCCGGGCGCTGCGCCAGGGCCTGGCGCACGGCACGGTGATGACGGCCTCCATCCTGATCGGCACGCTGGTGCAGGACCCCGACCTCGCGCCGCTGGTCAAGCAGATGCGCAGCGACGCTCTGGAGGAACTGGGCTGGTCGGAGAGCGGCGTGTACCTGTCCCGGCATTCGCTGGGTGACGCCGACCGGCGCCGGCTGCGTCTGGCCTTCCAGCAGCAGGCCAAGGCAGGGCGGGTGTGGCAGCTGTTCAACGACACGTACCCGCCGGGGAGCCTGGGCGGGAGCATCCGGCCCCTGCCCTGAGCGCGCCTGGTGGCGGGTGTGTCCGTCGCGTTGAGGATTCGCAGCGGCAACGGTTCGGCCTAAGGTGGCGGCGTTGCCGAGTCGACGGAGAGAGCCATGTGCATTGCCAAGAGTGTGGGGCTGGGCGCCCGCAATGACGTCGCGGATGTCCGCATCGTCCAGGTCCTGCTCAACCTCAACAGTGAAGCCTGGAGCGGCTCGGCGCTGACGCAGCTCGGTGTGGACGGGCAGATCGGCCCGAACACGATCAATGCGATCAAGGCGTTCGAGATGCGGGCGATGGGGCTGGCGGAGTCCGACGGCCTGGTCACGCCCGGGGACGCCACCATGGCACGGCTGCTGGCCGGCCTGCCGCCGGGGCCGACCAAGGACAAGCTCGGCCTGGTCATGCCGCGCGCCATGCCCAAGCGCATCGACCTCTACTACGAACCCCTCGTGAAGGGCATGACGCGCTACGGCATCGATACACCGCGGCAGATCGCCCATTTCATCGCGCAGCTCGCGCACGAGTCCGGGTCGCTGCTGTATGCGGAGGAACTCGCCAGCGGCAACGCCTACGACGGCCGCACCGACCTCGGCAACACCCAGCCCGGCGACGGCCCGCGCTTCAAGGGTCGCGGGCTGATCCAGCTCACCGGCCGCAACAATTACCGCGACTACAGCCAGTTCACCGGCATCGACTACGTGAGCGACCCGACGAGACTGGCGCTGGACCCCTTCGCCTGCGTGGACGTGGCCTGCTGGTTCTGGAAGACCCGCGGCATCGGACCGCTGGCCGAAGCCGACGACGCCCGCGCCGTGACCAAGCGCATCAACGGCGGCTACAACGGCCTGGACGATCGCCTGGAGCACCTCGCACGCGCGAAGGCGCTGCTGGGGTTGTGAAGGGGAAAGGCAGCGCCCGCACGAGTATGGCGAGCGCAGAAAAGAAAAAAGGACCTGTCTCGCGACAGATCCTTGTTTCGTCTTGAAATTTGGTGGGCCCTGAAGGATTCGAACCTTCGACCAACGGATTAAGAGTCCGCTGCTCTACCAACTGAGCTAAGAGCCCTTGATTCAGCCAGAGTATCTTGCTGAGCCAATGATTATAACGTCTTTTTCAGGACGTTGGCGCCGATTGGTTGAATTTCTGTGAAATTTTCGCCGAGATCGTCGCCAGGGATTCTGGTGGGATGTGCAGGATTCGAACCTGCGACCAACGGATTAAAAGTCCGCTGCTCTACCGACTGAGCTAACATCCCGCGTCAAGCAGAGCCTGCCATTATAGGCAGGTTTTGAAGGCCGCAGCAAGAACCTTCCGAAATTAGTTCGGCATCGTCATGGCGCCACGCGCGTGAGGTGCAGGCGCTGCAGCTCCGCCGCGGCGCACAGGCCGAAAGTCGCCGTGACGGTGACGCTCGACCCATAGCCATGGCAATTCAGGCTCCCGTCGACGTCGCACGCCTCGCCTCCGCCCTGCTGCGGCAGGTGCACGGGCTCGCGCGAGTAGACGCAGGCCACCCCCATCTTCCCCGTGCGCGGGGCGCCGTGGTGCTTGCGCAAGCGTTGGCGCAGGGAAGCGAGCAGCGGGTCGTGCGTGGTGTCGCAAAGGTCGTCCAGCAGCACGCGGTGCGGCTCGCGCTTGCCGCCGGCCGCGCCCACGGTGACGAAGGGCAGCGCCCGCTCGCGTGCCCAGGCGGCCAGCGTCGCCTTGGCGCGCACCTGGTCGCAGCAGTCGATCAGGCCGTCCAGCTCAGCGCCGCCGAGGAGCGCGGGCCAGTTGTCGGGCTCCACGAACTCTTCGATCACGCGCACATCGCACCCGGGATGGATGTCGGCAATGCGCAGGCGCAGCGCTTCAGCCTTGGCCATGCCGACGGTCGAGCCGAGGGCCTGGATCTGGCGGTTGATGTTTGATTCGGAGACCTGGTCAAGGTCGATCAGCGTGAGTGCGGCCACACCGCTGCGGGCGAGCGCCTCGACGGCCCAGGAGCCCACGCCCCCGAGGCCGACGACGGCAAAGTGCGCGGCACGAAGCCGCGTGTAGGCTGCGTCGCCATGCAGGCGGCGCAGCCCCCCGAAGCGTCGCTCCAGATCAGCGTCGAGCTGATCCACCATCACTTCAGGGCGCGCAGGCGTTCCTTGGCCGCTTGCGCAGCTTCGGTGCTCGGGTAGGCCTTGATCAGGTCGTCCAGGCTGCGCTTGGCGGACTTGTTGTCCTTGAGCTCGATCTGGCAGTTGGCCAGTGCGAGCAGCGCCTCGGCGGCACGCGGGTGGTCCGGGTTGCCGGCGATGAAGGCCTTGAAGGTCGCGATGGCGTCCTTGTAGTCGCGCTTGCCGTACTGGGCGTTGCCCAGCCAGAAGCGCACCGAGTCGGTGTAGCCGCTGGCCGAGTAGCGCTTCAAGAAGGCGTTCAGCGCGGCCACGGCCTCGGCGAAGTCGCCGCGGCGCACGAGGCCGATGGCGGCCTCGTACTGGTTGCGCTCATCTGGCGCGACCTGAAATTCGCGTCCATCGAGGCTGACCTTCTGCGGCTCCAGCGGCTTCAGGCGCGCCTCGACCGATTGCGACTGGTCGGTGAGCTTGCGCTGGGTGTCGGCCAGGTCGCGGGCCAGCTGCTCGTTCTGCCCGCGCAGCTTGGCAATCTCGCCCCGCAACGCGTCGATCTGTCCGTTGAGGTCCAGCAGGCTGCGGCGCAGGGGCTGCAGCTGTTCCTGGATCACGGCGTTGAGCTGGTCGGCGCGCTGCTTGGCAGCGTCCTCATTGGCCACCACCTTGGCGCGAAGTTCGATGATGGCCTTGCGGGCCTCGTCATCCTCGAACAGGCCCGCTCGCGCGGGCTGCACGAAGGCCGCACCCACGGCCAGGGCCGTGAGCGTCAGTCGCAGAACGCGCATGGCGATCACTTGTCCTTGAGCTCGACGCGGCGGTTCTTGGCCCAGACTTCTTCGCCGGTGCCTTGCACGGCCGGGCGCTCCTTGCCGAAGCTGACGGCTTCGACCTGGTTGGCGGCCACGCCCAGCAGCGTCAGCGACTTGGCGACGGCTTCAGCACGACGCTGGCCCAGAGCCAGGTTGTACTCGCGGCCACCGCGCTCGTCGGTGTGGCCTTCCAGGTTCAGGGCAGCCTTCTTGTTGGCGTTCAGGCGCTTGGCGTGCAGGTCCACCAGGGGGCGGTACTCTTCCTTGACCACGTCGCTGTCGAAGTCGAAATACACGACGCGCTTGCCCTGCACCTGCTGGGTGTACTGGGCGAACAGGTCCACGGTCGGCACGGCCGTCTCGGCGGGCTTGGCTGGCTGCGCCGGGGTCGCGACGGGCGGCTTGACCTGGGCGGTTTCGACCGGCGCGGGCTCGTCCAGCTTGACGTTGGAGGCGCAACCGGCGAGGACGGCGGTGGCGATCAGGGTGAGCGCATAGCGGGTCAGTTTCATTCGAATGTTCTCCACAACGGACAGGGGGCAGGAAACGGGGTGATACACGGCGCCATGGTCAGCGCGGGCGCTGGATTGTCCAACAAGGCGTGCGGTGTCAAGTTACTAACGTGTAAAAGGACCCCACGTGGGTTCGCGAACCTCCACGAGGGTGACAAGCAACGGCGTCTTGATCTTGCCGTCCAGCGTCGTCGTCATCAGCACTTCCTTGCCGCCGGCGCGGCTGGCGTAGACGATGAGCTTGCTGTTGGGCGCGAAGGCGGGGCTTTCGTCGTCGTTGGCGTCGCTGATCTGCTGGACCTGACCGGTGCCGAGGTCCATCACGCACAGCCGGAACGCGCCGCTGGTGCGGGTGATGTAGGCCATCGTGCGGCCATCGGGGCTGATGGCCGGGCTGATGTTGTAGTTGCCGCTGAAGGTCACGCGTTCGGCCGCGCCGCCGCTCGCGGGCATGCGGTAGACCTGTGGGCCGCCGCCGCGGTCGCTGACGAAGTAGATCTTGCTGCCGTCGGGCGCGTAGCAGGCCTCGGTGTCGATGGCGCTGCTCTGGGTGAGGCGACGCAGGCCCGAGCCGTCACGGTTGATGACGAAGAGCTGGGTGCCGCCCTCGCGCGACAGGCTCAGCACGAGCTGGCTGCCATCAGGCGACCAGGCCGGCGCGCTGTTGGTGCCCTTGAAGTCGGCCAGCACGCGGCGCTGGCCGGTCGTCACATCCTGGATGCGCACCGTGGCCTTGCGGCTTTCGAAGCTCACGTAGGCGAGTTCTCGGCCGTTGGGCGCCCAGGCGGGCGAGATGATGGGCTCGGGGCTGGTGAGTGCCACCTTGGCGCCCTCGCCGTCGGCATCGGCCACGACAAGGCTGTAGCGCGGGCCGGCCTTGGTGACGTAGGCCATGCGCGTGGCGAACACGCCCTTGTCGCCGGTGAGCTTCTCGTAGATGGTGTCCGCGATGCGGTGGGCGGCCAGCCGTGCGTCGTCGGGGTGCACGGCCTGGGCCTGGCCGACGAGCTCGGTGCCCTTGACCACGTCCCAGAGCTTGAAGCGGATGTCCAGGCGCCCGTCGGCCAGACGGGTGACGGAGCCGGCAGCCAGAGCATCGGCCTGCCGGGCGCGCCAGTCGGCCCAGACCGGCACGCTCGTCTCGTTCAGGCCCGGCGGCGTGTCGACGCTGCGGAACAACCCGCTGCGCTCGAGGTCGGCCCGCACGATGGCGGCGATGGGTTGGGCCGAGGCCTTGGCGTCGTCGCGGAAATCAACGATACCCACCGGAATGCGGCTGCCACCGACCCCGGAGATGTCGATGCGGACCTGGGCCAGGGCCGGTGCGGCACCGAGCGCGGAGAGCGAGGCCAGGGCTGCGAGGCTGCGCCGGCGGGAGACGGCACCCAGGGGGGGCGAGAGAGGTTCGAGCATGGCGCGCGATTTTGCCGCACGTTCTGCAGATGTAACGTCAGACAAGGCCGCGTGGCCCGCCGCGGCCCGAGGCTCAGAGCAGCACGATGTCGTAGTGCTCGGTCTGGTTGGTGGGCTCGGCGGTCAGCGAGATGGGCTTGCCGATGAAGTCCGACAGGCCCGCCAGGTGCGCGCTTTCCTCGTCGAGCATCATCTCGACGACGTTGGCGGCCGCCACCACGCGGAACTCGCGCGGCGAGAACTGGCGCGCCTCGCGCAGGATCTCGCGCAGGATGTCGTAGCAGACCGAGCGCGCCGTCTTGACCTGGCCGCGGCCCTCGCAGGTGGGGCAGGGCTCGCAGAGCATGCGGGAGAGCGACTCGCGCGTGCGCTTGCGCGTCATCTCGACGAGGCCGAGCTGCGTGAAGCCGCCCACCGTGACCTTGGTGCGGTCGCGGCTCAACTGCTTCTTGAACTCGGCCAGTACCGCCGCCTTGTGCTCTTCCTTCGTCATGTCGATGAAGTCGACGATGATGATGCCGCCCAGGTTGCGCAGGCGCAGCTGCCGGGCGATGGCGCCGGCCGCCTCGAGGTTGGTCTTGAAGATGGTTTCGTCGAAGTTCTTGGCGCCGACGAAGCCACCGGTGTTGACGTCGATGGTGGTCATCGCCTCGGTCTGGTCGAACACCAGCGAGCCGCCGGACTTGAGCTCCACCTTGCGCGCCAGGGCGCGCGCGATCTCGGCGTCGACGTTGCACAGGTCGAAGATCGGCCGCTCGCCGCGGTAGTGATCCAGCTTGGCCGTGGCGGCCGGCATGAAGGTCTCGCCGAACTGGCGCAGCACGTCGTGCTGCATCTTGGAGTCGATGCGGATGGCGCCGGTGCGCTCGCTGGCAAGGTCGCGCAGCACGCGCTCCACGAGGCTCAGGTCCTGGTGCAGCAGGCTGCCCGGCGGCATCGTGAGGGCCTTGTCGCGGATCTGATGCCAGGTCTTGCGCAGGTAGGCGATGTCGGTCGCCAGTTCCTCGTCGGAGGCGTCTTCGGCATTGGTGCGCAGGATGAAGCCACCGCCCCCACCCTGCTCCTTGGTGCCCACTAGTGCCACCATGCGGGCGCGCAATGACTCGCGCGTCTCGGGCGAGCCGATCTTCTGGCTGATGCCGATGTGCTCGTCCTGCGGCAGGTACACGAGCATGCGCCCGGCGATGCTGATCTGGCTGGACAGCCGCGCACCCTTGGTGCCGATGGGGTCCTTGATGACCTGCACCGTGAGCGGCTGGCCTTCGAACACGAGGCGCTCGATGGGCGTGGGCGGCGTGTCGCTGCCGTGGTTGCGGCCGTGGCCGAACTGCGAGGCGCTGTGCAGGTCGGCCACGTGCAGGAAGGCCGCGCGCTCCAGGCCGATGTCGATGAAGGCGCTTTGCATGCCGGGCAGCACGCGCACGACCTTGCCGAGGTAGACGTTGCCCACGAGGCCCCGCTCCAACGTACGCTCGACGTGCAGTTCCTGCACGGCGCCGTTCTCGACCACGGCCACCCGCGTCTCCTGCGGTGACCAGTTGATCAGGATGTCTTCCATCGCGAACCTTTGAATGCTGACGGTTGCGCGCGGGCATGCGCGCAGGCGTCAGAACTCGAACGGCTGGGGGCGCCCCGCAGGGCTCACACCTCGATGCCGAATTTGGCCAACAGCAAGGCGGTCTCAAAGAGGGGCAACCCCATGATGCCCGAGTAGCTGCCTGAAATGTTCACGATCCAGGCGGCGGCCTGGCTCTGGATGGCATAAGCCCCTGCCTTGCCGAAGGGTTCACGGCTGGCCACGTAGCGCTCGACCTGCGCGGGCGACAGCGCCGCGAACTCGACCTGGGACACATTGAGCGCCGCCACGCGCAGGCCGGAGTCGGCCACGGTCACGGCCGTGATGACGCGGTGCGTGCGGCCGGACAACAGCCCCAGCATGCGCGCGGCATCGGCGTCGTCCTGCGGCTTGCCGAGGATGAGGTCGTCCACGGCGACGGTCGTGTCCGCGCACAGGATGGGTGCTGCCGGCAGGCCGCGGGCCACGCGCCGCGCGAGGGCGGCGTCGAGCTTGGCGGCGGTCACGCGGGCACAGTAGGCCTCGGGCAGCTCGCCAGCATGCACGGCCTCCAGCGCTTCGGCGTCCTCGTCGTCGCCAGGCAGCAGCAGCTCGGGCGTCAGGCCGATCTGCTCGAGCAGCTGGCGGCGGCGGGGGCTTTGCGAGGCGAGGTAGAGCAGGCGGTTCATTCGCGGTGGTAGGGGTGGCCGGTGGTGACGGTCCAGGCCCGGTAGAGGCCCTCGGCGAGCAGCACGCGGGCAAAGGCATGCGGCAGCGTCAGGTCAGACAGGCGCAGGGTTTCGTCGGCCGTGGCCTTGAGGTCGGGGTGCAGGCCGTCGGGGCCGCCGATGATGAGGGCCGCGTCGCGGCCCTCGCCCATCCAGAGCTTGAGCCGCTCGGCCAGTTGCACGCTGGTGCGACGCTCGCCACGCTCGTCCAGGATGATGCGGCGCACGCCCTTGGGCAGCGCCGCCTCGATGCGTGCGGCCTCGGCTGCCATCAGCTGCTCGGCCGTCTTGCTGCCCCGCGTTTCGGCCTTGACGGCCTTGAGCTCCAGGCGAAGCTCGGGCGGGAAGCGCTTGGCGAAGTCCTCGTAGGCGGTGTCGGCCCAGGCCGGCTGGCGCTGGCCCACGGCAACGAGCAGCAGCCGCATCAGGCCTTCTTGGCGCCGGTCTTGCTGGCCACCTTCTTGGCGGGCGCCTTCTTGGCAACGACCTTCTTCACGGCGGGCTTGGCAGCCGGCTTGGCCGCCGGCTTCGCGGCAGGCTTGGCCGCCGTCTTCTTGGCCGCCGGCTTGGCTGCACCCACCTTCACCGTCTTGACGGCCGGCGTCTTGGCACCCACCACGCGGCTCACGCCTTTCTTGGCGGGGGCCGCCTTCTTGGCCGGGGCTTTGGCAGGCGCCTTGGCCGCGGTCTTCGGGGCAGCCTTGGCCGGGGCCTTGCTCGCCGTCTTTGCCGGCGCCTTGGCGGCGCCTGCCTTCTTGGCCGGCGTCTTCTTGGCGGCCGGCTCGGGTTCCGAGGCCTTCACGAGCTTCACCTCGCCACTGGCCACCTTGAGCTTGACGGGCTTGTCGCCCCAGATCTCTTCGAGGTGGTAGTAGTCGCGGATGGCGGGCTGCATCACGTGCACGACGGCGGCGCCGCAGTCCACGATGATCCATTCGCCGTTGTCCTCGCCCTCGGTGCGCATGACCTGCATGCCGCGGCCCTTGACCGTTTCACGCACGCTGGAGGCGAGCGCCTTGGTCTGCCGGTTGCTCGTGCCGGACGCGATGATGACGCGCTCGAACAGGGGCGACAGATGCTCGGTGTTGAACACGACGATGTTCTGTGCCTTCACGTCTTCGAGACCATCGACGATGGCGCGTTGCAGCTTGCGGATGTCCATTCTTTACTTCTTCTCGTAGAGGCGGTGCGAGGCAATATAGCTCGCCACCTCGGCGCCCACCATGGGGCTGATGTCCTCGCCGCGCGCGACGGCGTCGCGAACGGCGGTGGACGAAAGGGGGTTGTCGGGCATGGCCAGCACCCGCAGGCGGTGCGGTGCCAAGCCCGGCGGGGTCACGACGGCCTCGCCGCCACGGGGGACGACGACGAGGGTGGCCAGGGTCGTCACGGTTTCCACCTGATACCAGGTCGGCAGCCGCGCGTACTGGTCCTGGCCGATGAGGAACATCAGTTCGGCACCCGGGTTTTGCGCGGTGAACTCGCGCAGCGTATCGGCCGTGAAGCTCGGGCCGCGGCGGTGCAGCTCGCGCTCGTCGATCGAGAAGCGCGGCTCGCCGTCGATGAGGCGCTTGCACATGGCGGCACGGTGAACGGCTGCGGCCATGATCTGGTCGGGCTTTTGCCACTGCCGCCCCGCGGGCAGCCAGACGAGGCGGTCCGGCGCGAGCGCGTCGAGCACGAAGCGGGCAAAGGCCAGGTGACCGAGGTGCGGCGGGTCGAAGCTGCCGCCGAAGAGCGCCAGTTTCACAGCCACAGCCCCGTCGGCGTCTCGTCGGCCCAGTCGCGCGGGCGCAGGAAGTCGGTGTACAGGCGCGCTTCGGGCGTGCCCGGCTCGGGCGCCCAGTCGTAACGCCAGCTCACCTGCGGCGGCATGGACATCAGGATGGACTCCGTGCGACCGCCCGACTGCAGGCCGAAGAGGGTGCCGCGGTCCCACACCAGGTTGAACTCGACGTAGCGACCGCGCCGGTAGGCCTGGAACTCGCGCTCGCGCTCGCCGTAGGCATAGCCCTGGCGGCGCTCGACGATGGGCAGGTAGGCCTGCACGAAGGCGTCGCCCACCGAGCGGATCAGCCCGAAACCGGTGTCGAAGCCCCCTTCGGCGTAGTCGTCGAAGAAGATGCCGCCGACGCCTCGCGGCTCGTTGCGGTGCTTCAGGAAGAAGTACTCGTCGCACCAGGTCTTGAACTTGGGGTGCAGGTCGGGGCCGTGCGGCGCCAGCGCATCACGGCAGACGCGGTGGAAGTGCTGCGCGTCGCGCTCGTAGCCGTAGTAGGGCGTGAGGTCCATGCCGCCGCCAAACCACGTCACCGCCGGGCCGTTGGCCGGCAACGCCGCGAACATGCGCACGTTCATGTGCACCGTCGGCACGAAGGGGTTGTGCGGGTGGATGACGAGGGACACGCCCATGGCCTCGAAGGGCGCGCCTGCGAGCTCGGGCCGGTGCTGCGTGGCCGAAGGCGGCAGCACGCGGCCCTTCACGTGCGAGAAGTTGACGCCGCCGCGCTCGAACACCGCACCGCCCTCGATGAGACGGCTCAGGCCGTCGCCCTCGAGCCGACCGCCAGGCTCGCGGGTCCAGCCATCGCGCAGGAAGGGGTTGCCGTCGGCCGCCTCCAGCGCGGTGACGATGCGCTGCTGCAGGTCGAGCAGGTAGTCGCGGACAGCTTGTGTGTTCATGGGCGCGGACCTGGAGGGGTTGAACGGGGCTGGATGGGGCTCGCGAGCGTCGGTCGCTTGCCGACACGCGGGCCGAGGTAGGCGGCAAACGCAGCGAAGTCAGCCTGGATGTCGCCGGTGAGCTGCACGAAACGCGTCAGCGAAACGATGCGCTCGCGGAAGTCAAAGTAGCACAGCCCCACCGGCACGCTCGCCTGCACGGCGACCTGGTAGGCGCCCGTGCGCCAGCCGCTCGTGAGGGAACGCGTGCCCTCGGGCGCCACCGCCAGCCAGAAGCGCTCGCCGCGCGCCGCGGCGGCCTGCATCTGGCGCACGGTGTCGCCGACCATGCCGTGGCGGCTGTGCCTGTCCACCGCCACGCCGCCGAGGTAGCGCACCCAGCGGCCCATCAGCGGGACTGTGAACAGGCTGTCCTTGGCCCAGAAGCGCAACTGCAGCCCCAGGGCCCACTTGGCCAGCAGCCCGATGACGAAATCCCAGTTGGACGTGTGCGGGTACACCAGGATGACGCCCTGCTCCGCCGGCAGGCCCGGCGCGTCCACCCGCCAGCCGAACAGGCGCAGCACGCCCCGTGCGAGGCGGCTTTCGCGGCCGTGGGGGCGCCACGGCCCGTTCAGGACGGTCGGCGCCTGGCTCAACGCTTGATGGCCCGGTGGCCGATGTCCGAGCGGTACTGGCGCCCGGCGAACTGGATGCCCGAGGCCACCTCGTAGGCACGCTGCGCGGCCGTGCGCACCGACTCGCCCAACGCCGTCACGCACAGCACGCGGCCGCCGCTGGTGACGAGGGCGCCGTCGGCCATGGCCGTGCCGGCGTGGAAGACCATGGCCTCGTCCTCGTCGGCGGGCAGGCCGGAGATGGCGTCGCCCTTGCGCGGGTTCAGCGGGTAGCCCTCGGCCGCCAGCACCACGCCCAGCGCGACACGCCGGTCCCACTGCAGCTCGACCTCATCGAGCGTGCCGTCGGTGGCGTGCATGAGCAGCTCGAACAGGTCGCTCTTCAGGCGCATCATGATCGGCTGGGTTTCCGGGTCGCCCATGCGGGTGTTGAACTCGACGGTGCGCGGCTGGCCGTGCTCGTCGATCATCAGCCCGGCATAAAGGAAGCCCGTGAACGGATGACCATCCTTGGCCATGCCGGCGATGGTGGGCTGGATGATCTCGTGCATGACCTTGGCGTGCACGTTGGGCGTGACCACCGGCGCGGGCGAGTAGGCGCCCATGCCGCCGGTGTTGGGGCCGGCGTCGCCGTCGAGCAGGCGCTTGTGGTCCTGGCTGGTGGCGAGCGACACGACCTGCCTGCCGTCGCACACGACGATGAAGCTCGCCTCCTCGCCAGCGAGGAAGTCCTCGATGACGACGCGGGCGCCACCCTCGTTGTGGGTCACGCCGAGCTTGTTGTCTTCCAGGATCCAGCTGATGGCCTCGTGCGCCTCGGCCAACGTCATGGCCACCACCACGCCCTTGCCCGCCGCCAGGCCGTCGGCCTTGATGACGATGGGGGCACCGCGCCCGTCCACGTAGGCGTGGGCGGCGGCGGGGTCGGAGAAGGTCTCGTAGGCGGCCGTGGGGATGCCGTGCCGCTTCATGAAGTCCTTGGCGAAGGCCTTGGAGCTCTCCAGCTGGGCCGCGGCCTTGGTCGGGCCGAAGATGCGCAGGCCCCGCGCGCGGAACTCGTCCACGACGCCGGCGGCGAGCGCGGCCTCGGGGCCCACCACGGTGAGCGTGATCTTCTGCGCAATGGCGAAGTCGGCCAGCGCCTTCACGTCCGTGACGCCGATGGGCACGGTCTGCAGGCGTTCGTCGCGCGCCGTGCCGCCGTTGCCTGGGGCCACGAAGACCTGGCTGACGCGCTCGGCCTGGGCCAGTTTCCAGGCCAGGGCGTGTTCGCGGCCGCCGTTGCCGATGACAAGAACTCTCATGGCGCACTCCGCCGGGCCGCCCCAAGAAGGGCGCGCGCCCCCTCGGGGGGCAAGGAGCGAATGCGACTGTGGGGGCGGCGTGTCATCAGGCCAATTCCGCGTTGTGATAGACGGCCTGGGTGTCGTCCAGGTCTTCGAGCACGTCGAGCAGCTTCTGCATGCGCTCGGCGTCCTCGCCGGTCAGCTCGATGGTGTTTTCGGGGCGCATCGTGACCTCGGCCACTTCGGGCACCAGGCCGGCGGCTTCCAGGGCCGCCTTGACGACTTCGTAGTCGGCGGGCGCGGTCAGCACCTCGATGGCGCCGTCGTCGCCGGTGACGACGTCCTCCGCGCCCGCGTCCAGGGCCACTTCCATCAGCTTGTCTTCGGACGTGCCCGGCGCGAACATCAGCTGGCCCACGTGCTTGAACTGGAACGACACCGAGCCGTCCGTGCCCATGTTGCCGCCGTACTTGCTGAAGGCATGCCGCACCTCGGCCACGGTGCGCACGCGGTTGTCCGTCATGGTGTCGATCATGATGGCCGCGCCGCCGATGCCGTAGCCTTCGTAGCGGATTTCCTCGTAGGTCAGGCCGTCGATGTTGCCGCTGGCCTTGTCGATGTTGTACTTGATGCGGTCGGCCGGCATGTTGGCCGCCTTGGCCTTGTCGACCGCCAGGCGCAGGCGGGGGTTGTCCTTGACGTCGGGACCGCCCTGGCGCGCCGCGACAGAGATCTCACGGATGATGCGCGTCCAGATCTTGCCGCGCTTTTCGTCCTGGCGGCCTTTGCGATGCTGGATATTGGCCCATTTGGAATGACCGGCCATGTGTGGCTCCTGGGGGACTGCCGTTGCAGCAGACCGTTTATCGTTGAATAGCCTTTGATTTTAGAGGACGCCTCATGACTGACCCGATCCTGCTGGCCCGACACGCCGAGACCGAGTGCTTGCTGCTGCCGGCCCTGGCCAACCGGCACGGCCTCATCACCGGTGCCACGGGCACCGGCAAGACCATCAGCCTGCAAAAGCTCGCCGAGAGCTTTTCGTGCATCGGCGTGCCCGTCTTCATGGCCGACGTGAAGGGCGACCTCACCGGCATCAGCCAACCCGGCAACCCGAGCGAGAAGCTGTTGGCCACGCTCAAGGACCGCGGCCTGGACGCCCCCGAGAAGCTCGCCTGCCCCACCACGCTGTGGGACGTCTTCGGCGAGCAGGGCCACCCGGTGCGCGCCACCGTGTCCGACATGGGCCCGCTGCTGCTGTCGCGCATGCTGGCGCTGAACGAGACGCAGGCCGGGGTGCTGCAGATGGTGTTCAAGATCGCCGACGACAACGGCCTGCTCGTGCTGGACCTGAAGGACCTGCGCGCCATGCTGCAGTACGTGGGCGACAACGCGAGTCAGTTCACCACGCAGTACGGCAACGTGTCGGCCGCCAGCGTGGGCGCCATCCAGCGCGGGCTGCTGCAGATCGAGGCCCAGGGCGGGGACAAGTTCTTCGGCGAGCCCATGCTCAACATCGCCGACTTCATGCAGACGGAAGGCGGCCTGGGCGTCATCAACGTGCTGGCGGCAGACAAGCTCATGAACGCGCCGCGCCTGTACGCCACCTTCCTGCTGTGGATGCTGTCGGAGCTGTTCGAGACCCTGCCGGAAGTGGGCGACCTGGACAAACCCAAGCTCGTGTTCTTCTTCGACGAGGCCCACCTGCTGTTCAAGGACGCGCCGGACGCCCTGGTCGAGCGCATCGAGCTCGTCGTGCGCCTGGTGCGCTCCAAGGGCGTGGGCGTCTATTTCGTGACGCAGAACCCGCTGGACATCCCTGACGCGGTGCTGGGCCAGCTCGGCAACCGCGTGCAGCACGCGCTGCGCGCCTTCACGCCCCGCGACCAGAAGGCCGTCAAGAGCGCCGCCGAGACGATGCGCGCCAAGCCCGGGCTGGACATCGCCACCGCCATCACCGAGCTCGCCGTGGGCGAGGCCCTGGTGAGCCTGCTCGACGAAAAAGGCCGCCCGAGCGTGACCGAGCGCGTCTTCGTGCTGCCCCCGGGCAGCCAGATCGGCCCCATCACGCCCGCGCAGCGCCAGCAGCTCGTCGCCAACTCGCTGGTGGCGGGGGTCTACGAGAAGCAGCTGGACCGCGAGTCGGCCTATGAAAAGCTGATGGGCAAGCCCGCCGCGGGCGCCCCGGCGCCGGCGGGCGGCGGCATGGCGGCCGAGGCCGGCCAGGTGTTCAAGGGCGGGCCGGCACCCGCTCCGGCACCGGCGGACGCGGGCGGCGGGCTGATGGACGGCCTCAAGGACGTGCTCTTCGGCACCACCGGCCCGCGCGGCGGGCGCCACCCCGGCCTGGCCGAGACCGCGGCCAAGTCGGCCGTGCGCAGCATCGGCTCGGCCGTCGGCCGCGAGATCATTCGTGGCGTATTGGGCAGCATCCTGGGCGGAAGCGGCAGCCGACGCCGTTGAACGGTCGACGTTAACGCGGCGATCATGCAGACTCCGTGAGCCCGCTCGACAGGGCGACACACGGGGGACAAGACATGAATGCTCTGAAGCAGTTGCGCATCGGCAGCCGGCTGGGCGTCGCGTTCGCGGTGGTACTCGCGCTGATGGTCATCGTGGCGGCCGTGGGCGTGCGCGGCATCTACCGCGTGGCCGACGGGCTGGAGACGGTCTACCGCGACCGTACCGTGCCGCTGGCCCAGCTCGGCGAGCTCAACAACCTCTCCACCCGCAACCGCCTCGTCATCGTCGAGATGCTGCGCTCGCCGGGCTTCGAGGAGATCAAGCGCCGCAACGAGGAACTGGCCGGCAACCTCAAGCGCGGCCAGGCGCTGCTGGACGGCTACCTTGCCAGCCGGCTGACCGGCGCCGAGAAGGAACTGGCCGATCGCTTCGTGGCCGCGCGCAAGGCCTACATCGAGGAAGGCCTGTTGCCCGTGGGCAACGCGCTGTCCACCGGCGGCATGGGCACCGCGCAGCAGATCTACGAGGAAAAGACCCTCCCGCTGGGCGCCAAGGCGCGTGACCTGTCCGACCAGCTCGTGAAGCTGCAGGTCGATGAAGCTGCCGCCGAATTCGAGCGGGCCGACAAGACCCGCTCGACGGCCGTCGCGGCCACCCTGGCCCTCACGGCGGCCGCCCTGCTGCTCGGCGGCGGGCTGGCCTGGCTGATCACCCGCTCCATCACCGAGCCCGTGCGGCGCGCCGTCGGCGTGGCCCAGGCCGTGGCCGGCGGCGACCTCACGACCCACATCAGTGCCGACGGCCGCGACGAGATCGCCACGCTGCTGGGCGCGTTGGGCCAGATGAACGAGGGCCTGGTGACCATCGTGCGCCAGGTGCGCCAGGGGGCCGACTCCATCCTCACCGGGGCGGGCGAGATCGCCAGCGGCAATGCCGACCTCTCCCAGCGCACCGAGGAGCAGGCCGCCAACCTGGAGCAGACCGCCGCGTCCATGGAAGAGATGAACGCCACCGTGCGCCAGAACGCCGAGACGGCGCAGACGGCCACGCAGCTCGCGCAGTCGGCCAGCAGCGTGGCCACGCGGGGCGGCGACGTGGTCCAGCAGGTCATCAGCACCATGGGCGACATCTCCGCGAGTTCGCGCAAGATCGCCGACATCATCGGCACCATCGACGGCATTGCCTTCCAGACCAATATCCTGGCGCTGAATGCCGCGGTCGAGGCCGCGCGGGCCGGCGAGTCCGGCCGCGGCTTTGCGGTGGTGGCCGGTGAGGTGCGCAACCTGGCTGGCCGCTCGGCCGAGGCGGCACGCGAGATCAAGCAACTCATCGGCCAAAGCGTCGAGACCATCGAGTCCGGTTCACGGCAGGTGCAGGAAGCCGGGCAGTCGATGGACGACATCGTCACCCAGGTGCAGCGCGTGACCAGCTTGATCGGCGAGATCTCCAGCGCCTCCGCCGAGCAGACGGCGGGCATCGAGCAGGTCAGCCAGGCGGTCGGCGAACTGGATCAGGTGACGCAGGCCAACGCGGCGCTGGTGGAGGAGGCCGCAGCGGCCGCCGAGAGCCTGCGCACGCAGGCCGCGCAGCTGGTGGATACCGTGGGGGGCTTTCAGCTGCGCTGAGCGCCCGGCAGGCTGAGGAAGCGGTACTGCAGGCCGTTGGCGGCGGTCTGCCAGGGCGGCAAATCGGGCGGGGCGGCGTAGGGCGGGAAAAAGCAGTCGGCCTGCGGGTAGGCGGCGTTTACCTCGGTCAGCTCCAGCCGCGTGGCATGGGGCAAGGCCAGCACGTAGACCTCGGCGCCGCCGATCACGCAGAGCTCGGGGGCCTCGGCGCAGCAGCGCAGGGCCTCGTCGAGCGAACGCACGGTTTGCGCACCCGGCACCGGCGCGCCCCGCGTCAGCACCAGGTTCTGCCGCCCGGGCAAGGGCCGAAAGCGCGGGGGCAGCGACTCCCAGGTCTTGCGCCCCATCAGCACCGGCTTGCCCAGGGTGAGTGCTTTGAAGTGCGCCAGATCCTCGGGCAGGTGCCACAGCAGTTGGTTGCCCGCGCCCAGTTCACGGTGGCGGCCATGCGCCGCCACCAGCACCACGGCCGTCATACCGCCACCGGCGCTTTGATCAGCGGGTGGTGCTGGTAGTCGACCAGCTCGAAGTCGTCCAGCTCATACTCGAACAGGCTGGCCGGCCGGCGCTTGATGCGCAGCTCAGGGAAGGGGTAGGGCGTGCGCGACAGCTGGGTCTGAACCTGCTCCAGGTGGTTGCTGTAGAGGTGGCAGTCGCCTCCCGTCCAGATGAAGTCGCCCACCGCCAGATCGCATTGCTGCGCCACCATGTGCGTGAGCAGCGCGTAGCTGGCGATGTTGAAAGGCACGCCCAGGAAGATGTCGGCGCTGCGCTGATAGAGCTGGCAGCTGAGCTTGCCTTCGGCGACATAGAACTGGAA
>JAEUPJ010000054.1 GCA_016790285.1 Roseateles sp.
CTGTCACCGACCGCCATATAGGAGCCGGTCCGTGATCGGCATGTAGGAGCCAGTGACTGACCGGCATATTGGAGCCACTGCGTGATCGGCGTAATGGAGCCGGCGCCGGATCGGCATATAGAAGCCAGCTGGCACGGGTGACGGGCGTCTCGAACTGAGCGACGCCATCTCTACCCTTCGGGTCATTTGCCCGGAGGGCCAGGGATGGCGCGCAGGAGATTCGAGATGCATCACTACCGACAGGCCCTGCTGCGCATGCGCCAGGGCGACTCCGACCGCGACCTTGCAGCAGCCCGTGTCATGGGCCGGCCCAAGGCGGCGCAGTGGCGCCGCTTGGCCACCGAGCGGGGCTGGCTGGACGTCTCGCTGCCTCTGCCCGATGACGAGGCCATAGCCGCCGCTTTAGGCAGCCCGCGCAAGGCTCGCACCACCATCTCCACGCTGGAGGCCCATCGCGGCAGGATCGCGGCCTGGGTCGAGCAAAGCGTCTCGGGCACGGCCATCCACGCGGCGCTCAAGCGCCAGCACGGCTGGGCCGGCAGTTACTCGGCCGTGCGCCGCCTGGTGGCCGACATCCGCAGCCGGCTGCCGCCCGAGACCACCTGCCGCCTCGACTTCGAGCCCGGCGACGCCGCCCAGGTCGACTTCGGCGCCGGCCCCATGCTCATCCACCCCGACGGCCAGCCCCGGCGCACCTGGGCCTTCGTGATGACGCTGGCCAGCAGCCGCCACCAGTACGTCGAGTTCGTCTGGGACCAGACCGTGGCCACCTGGCTGGGCTGCCACCGCCGGGCCTTCGAGTGGTTCGCCGGCGTCCCGGCGCGCGTCATCATCGACAACGCCAAGTGCGCCATCACCCGCGCCTGCGCCCAGGACCCCACCGTGCAGCGCGCCTACGCCGAATGCGCGGAAGGCTACGGCTTCAAGATCGACCCCTGCCCGCCGCACGACCCGCAGAAGAAGGGCGTCGTCGAATCGGGCGTGAAGTACCTCAAGGGCAACTTCCTGCCGCTGAGGACCTTCCGCGACCTGGCCGACCTCAACGCGCAGGCCCGGGCCTGGGTGCTGGAGGAGGCTGGCGAGCGCTGCCATGGCACCACGCGGCGCAGCCCGCTGGCCTTGTTCGCGCTGGAAGCGCCGCTGCTGAAGGCGCTGCCCAGCCAGGCGCCCGACCTGGGCAGTTGGCACCGCGTGAACGTGCACCGCGACTGCCATGTGCAGTTCGAGCGCGTGCTGTACTCGGCGCCGTTCACGCTGGTGGGCAAGACCCTGTGGCTGCGCGCCACCGACGCGGCCGTGGCGCTGTTCGAGGACTACCGCCACGTCGCCACCCATCCCCGAGGACTCAAGCCCGGCCAGCGCGTGAGCGTGCGCGAGCACCTGCCGCCCGAGGCGCAAGCCTTCTTCGGCCGCGACCGGGCCTGGTGCGCGACCCAGGCCGAGCGCATCGGCGCGTCCTGCGCGGCCTTGATCGAGCAGCTGCTGCGCGATCAGGTCCTGGAGCGGCTGCGCGCGGCGCAGGGCGTGCTGGCCCTGCTCAAGCCCTATGGAGCCGCCCGGCTGGAGGCGGCCTGCGCCCGCGCACTGGCGCACGGCTCGCCGCACTACCGCACCGTCAAGACCATCCTGGCCACCGGCGCCGACCAGCGCGCCGACGTCCCTGCGCCCACGCCAGAGGCTTATGGCCGCACCCGCTTCACCCGGCCGGCCACCGAGCTGTTCGCTGAACTCATCCCCCACCCGCAGCAAGACCTGCTGCATTGACCGAAGGAGTAGACCCATGAACCCCGCCCCCGAGCTGGCACCGCAGTTGAAGCAGCTGCGTCTGTCCGGCATCTTCGACTCGCTCGAAGCCCGTAACCGCCAGGCCATCGAGGCCAAGATGGCCTACACCGACTTCCTGGCCCTGCTCATCAGCGACGAGATCGCCCGACGCGAGCAGAAGAAGTTCAGCACCCGGCTGCGCCGCGCGCAGTTCCGCACCACCAAGACGCTGGAGCAGTTCGACTTCGAGCGGCTGCCCCAGCTCAACCGCGCGCTCGTGCACGATCTGGCCACCGGGCGCTACCTGCACGAGAAGGCACCGGTACTCATCGTCGGACCCTGCGGCACTGGCAAGAGCCACCTGGCGCAGGCGCTGGGCCACTGCGCGGTGCGCCAGGGCGTGGACGTGGTCTTCACGACCTGCGCGAGCCTGACGCAGAGCCTGAACGCGGCGCGCGCCACGGGCAGCTACGAGCGCAAGCTGGCCACGCTGGCCCGGGTGCCGCTGCTCATCATTGATGACTTCGGCCTGAAGCCGCTGCGCGCGCCGGCTGACGAGGACCTGCACGACCTGATCGCCGAGCGCTACGAGCAGGCCGCCACCATCGTCACCAGCAACCTGGACTTCACCGAATGGGATCAGGCCTTCCCGGCCAACCGGCTGCTGGCCAGCGCGAGCCTGGACCGGCTGCGCCACAACGCCTACTGCCTGGTGCTGGACGGGCAGTCGTACCGGGCGCCCAAGCAGATCGCCACGGCAGCAGGGAAACCGGCACCGCAAAAGCCTTCAAAATCCACCCCAGCGTAACCCCTCGGGACGCCCGTTCCACCCACCTGTTCCTGGCTCCATTACGGCGAACATCGGTGGCTCTATTACGGCGGTCGGTGACAACCGGCCCCTCTTCAGCGACAACGTGCGCAACCATCGCCGTCAGTCGCTCGTCGTACGACGCATCGAAGAAGGTTTCGGGGTCGCATCCGCCCACGGCTGAAAGCGGATCGCATTCGACATACACCTTTCGCGCCTCGCCGCCGGCCTCCCTCGGCGCCTGCCGGGCGTACACCTCCTCGCCCGGCTCCACCGATTGCGCAGGAGCCTGTTCGGCCTGTTTGGTCGAACCGTGCACCTTCACTGGCGCGGACGCCACCGGCTTCGGATCACTCGGCGCCTCTGCCATGGCCTTCTCGATGGCCTCTCGCGCAGCGGCCTCCGCAGCAGCCTTCTCAGCCTCAGCAGCCCGCCTGACGCGGCTGGCTGCCAGCAGGTCATCCAATTGCTTGCAGACGCGCTCAACAACGCCCTTGGGATCGACCCACCAGTCTGTAGACCAGATTCTCAGAACCTCCCAGCCAAGGCCGCGAAGGACCTGTTCGCGAAGCATGTCGCGGTCTCGCGCTGTAGCCGACCGGTGGTAGGTGGCGCCGTCGCACTCGATGCCGGAAAGGTAGGTGCCCGGAGCGTCGGGGTGCACGACTGCCAGGTCCACGCGGAACGCCGACGCGCCGACCTGGGTGTGTAGCTGCCACCCCTTGGCAGCGAGCGCACCTGCGACGGCCTCTTCGAAGGGGCTCTCGAAGCCTCCAAGGCTCCCAGAGGTGGCTTCAGCCAAGGCACGCGGTCCACGCTCGGCGAACTCAAGGAAATGCTTGAGGTCCCGGACGCCAATGGCCTGCGTCTTGGAAAGGTCCATCTGCTCAGCCTTCAGGGTCGAGAAAACCCTCAACTCGTGGCGGGCGCGCGTAATCGCCACGTTCAGTCGCCGCTCGCCACCGGTCCGGTTCATTGGCCCGAAGTTCATCGAGACGTTGCCAGCCAGGTCGGGGCCGAAGGTGATGGAGAAGTACATGATGTCGCGTTCGTCGCCCTGGACGCTCTCCAGGTTCTTGACGAACAGCGGCTCCAGCTCGGATTCGGCGAAGTACGGCTCCAACCCTGGGTCCTTGCGCCGCTCCTCATCGAGCAGGTCCTCGATGAGCTTCTGCTGCTCGGTATTGAATGTGACGACACCGATGGTCAGCTTCGAGGCCCGGAATCCCGGGGACTTCAGCCGCTTCACAACATCGGCGACCAGCGCTTTGGCCTCTGCCTGGTTCGTCCGGGCGCCACCCTTCGCGTAGTTACCCTGAACGTGGTGGAAGCTGACCGCCCTGTCTTCGGTGACGGGCGACGGGAAGGTGACCAGGCGTCCGCCGTAGTAGCGGTAATTCGAGAACGCTATCAGACTCTCGTTGCGGCTTCGGTAGTGCCAGTCAAGGCTGAGCGTCGGCAGGCTCGCGCCCATGCACTCATCCAAGATGGACTCCATGTCGCCTTCGACATCCTCGTCGTCTGTAGACGACTCAGCCCGGTCGAAGAAGTTCGTCGGGGGCAGCTGCTTCGGGTCGCCAACCATGACCACCTGACGGCCGCGGGCGATGGCGCCGATGGCATCCCAAGGAGGAATCTGAGAGGCCTCGTCGAAGACCACCAGGTCGAAGGGCTCTGAATCAGCAGCCAGGTACTGCGCAATGGACAGCGGGCTCATCAACAAGACGGGCGTCAGCTTGGTGAGCGCCGTCGGGATATTGCTGATGAGCTCACGCAGTGGCTTGTGGGCCTTCTTCTTCGTGATTTCGTGGCGCAGGAAACCCCACTCCGAGTTCCGAGTCACATCGTCCTGTGCAGGAAGGCCCTTGCAGAGGTTGGCCCGAAGCCAAGCCTTCGTGAGCTCTGTAAACCGTTTGTCCAGCAATCTGAAGTCGGTGATGCGCTTCTCATGCTCGGCCGAGACGAAGGATCGAATGACGGGCTCACTGTCGACGACCGCATTCAGCCACCACCTGCAGTAGTTGGTCTCAAACGCCCGACGGACGTCGGCCGGCGCTATCGCCCCATTGGTCAGCCCGGCGACGATGGGACTCAAGCCCAGCGCCATGGCCTGCAAGCTGACCTTGCGCCACGCGCACCAAGCATTGAGCTTGTGCTCCGAGGCCATGATTCGCTCGCACCGGCGCTTCAGGTCCTGAACGTCGGTGTCGTTGTAGCGCTCCAAACTGTGCGTGTCGAACGCGCCGAGGTTTGCCAGGCGGTCGATGAACGGCTGAAGCCTCGCGAGTACGTCCAGATACTCTCTACCCGCCGACGCCACTGGACCAGTGGCATCCAGTAAGGCGTTCCCATCTGTCGCAAGCTTCTCAAGGACCTGGCAGACTTCCCCGACGCCTTCCGGCCCAGTCGCCAGATTGGCCACAGCTGCCGCAATCGACCGCTGGAAAGAAACAGCCTTGGTGAGCTCCTCGGAGCTGGTTTCTAGGCCCTTCCAGACGCCAGGACAGGACGTCCCCAGATAGTTCAGGTCGGCCAGCCTTGCTTCGACGGCTTCGCGCTCCTTCAGCAGCGCGTAGTCCTTGGCCAGCACCTTGCCGCAAGTACCTCGCGCGACGTGGTCGAAAGCGGCTGGCAATGCGCCGGACGCGCGCAGGCTCGGGAGCACTTCCGTGAACGCGATGGCGTCCGCAAGCACCGGAATGTCCGTCTGGAGGCCTGCCCAAAGAAGGCCTGTTGACTCCTGAAGAGCCCCCATCCCAGCAATCTCATCATCGAGCCGTGCCAGCTTCTCAAGTTTGCGCACCTCTGCGGTCAGTGCATCTCCCCCTTTGCCGGCCATCAGCGGTTCAAGCCCGTCCAGCGTCCAGCGGGCATTGCTGCGAGCCGCCTTCAATGTCTCCTGGAGCGTCGCGGAAGCCCTGAGCACGTCGAGCCGAGACTTCAACCCACGCCAGACACCCGCCAGTTCGTCTGCGACGTCCAGCTTCTCGATCTCCGCGCGCTTGTCTCGGATGCCCGTCAGCGTCGCCAGGTCATCTGCAACCCTTGGCTCGCCCTGCCCCGCTATGACGGATTCGAGAGCCTGACTGACCTTGCGCTTGCCGAGCCAGGACAATGGCCAGACGGCCTTGCTAGCCTTTGCATGATCACGGCTCAACTGGTAGACATTCAGCTGCTCCACTGCGTCGGAATAGCGAACCGACAACGACTCCTCAAGCCGCTGGATTTGCTCAAGAAGGCCAATTCCCTTGAGCAAGCCGTCCAACGCGAACGGAGTCCAAGGCGTTGCCAGGCTCTCGTGAACTTCGCGGCGCTGTTTCAGGAGCTCGACCCCTCTGGTGGCAGCCGCGGCGACTCCGGGCTCCCAACCACTTGAAAGTTGCTTCGACAGCTCAGCGTGCGTCTTCAGCAGGCCGTCGCCCTCGACGAGCCCCTCCCCAATGGCCTTCGCTGTCGGCGTGAAGGCAAACCGCCAATCCCGCCCAGCAGCATTCGGCAAGCATCTCGCCAGCGAGCCCACAGCGATCCTGACCCGTCGCGTCAGTGAGACCTCGCCGAGCTTCGTGATGGACCGGAACCGCTCATACGCCGCGAGCAGTTCGTCGCAAACCGGCAGCAGTTGGCGCGCTGCGTCTGTCAGGCTCTGCTGCCACGACGGCGACCAGTCCGCGTGACCAATTTCAGAAAGTGGGCCATTGGCCAGCGCCTGGGCACCGACAGCGGCGGCGTTGACTTCCAGGCGGTCGACGACATCTCGCAGCAGTGCCGTATCGCTTTGGGAATGAGCGGCATGCGATGCCCAAGACAGCGGCAAGGCGGCAACGTCTGCGCCTTCCACCACCGCACCAATTGCGTCGTAGATCGACCTACCGTTGCTATGCCGATGGTGGAGCCGTTCGACATATGCGTTGAGCTCGCCGCGTAGCCGCTTTAGCCGCTCGGCCTCTTGCTGCCAGACCGCGACATCCACTTCCCCTCGGGCATCCCAGGAGCTCTTGAGCTGCGCCAAGACGTCAGCCTTACGTGCCTTGCTGGAGTGAAGCTCAAGGCAGAACTCTCCCAGCCCCACTTCGCGCAGGCGCCGGTAGACGACGTCCAAAGCCGCGATCTTCTCGGAGACGAACAGGACGCGCTTGCCCTCAGCCATCGACTGCGCGATGAGGTTCGAAATGGTTTGGCTCTTGCCAGTGCCAGGCGGGCCGATGAGAACGAAGTCCTTGCCGCGGGCAGCGGCCATCACGGCGGACAGCTGCGACGAGTCGGATGGCAGCGGACAGAACGTCTTCTCAGGCCCGTAGTCCCTGTCGAGCGCTTTGGGGTTTGGGAACGCCGTGCCGCTTGGGTACGGATCCCGGGGCGTGTCGATGAGATGCTTGACGACGGGGTTCTGACGCAGTTGGTCCGTACGCTGGACCAAATCCACCCACATCAGGTACTTCGCGAACGAGAAGGTGGAAAGCACAACCTCTTCAGAGACTTCCCAGCCCTTGATGTCCTTGACTGCGGCAGACACCGCTTTCCAGATCTTTGCGATGTCCAGGCCTGACTCATCACGAGGAAGTTCCCCGTCAGCAATGTTCAGGTTGAGCTGAAAGTCCTGCCGAAGCATTTCGATGAGCGTCGGGTTGAACCTCGGCTCGTCGTCGTGCAGCGTCATCGTGAAGCCTGACCGCACACTGCGCCGGTTGAGGCTGACCGGAATGAGGATCAGCGGTGCGCGGTACTTGACGTCTTCCTTGTCAGCGCGGTTCCAGGTGAGGAAGCCCAAGGCCAAGAACAGCGTGTTGGCCCCGCCTTCCTGCAACGTCGTTCGAGCATTGCGGTAGAGCTCAACCATTCGCGCCTCTAGCTCGTCCTTCCCCAGCTCGATGAAGACTTCCCGACGATTCAACGCATCCAGCGCGAACTGGCGACGCAGGTTCTCTCGGTCACGAGATTCGTGAATAGCCTGGCTACGCGGGTCACTGCCATCCATCAAGTCGGGCCTTGGCAGAAGCTTGACCTCCTTGCCGTCGGACATCAGGTCCTCAAGCAACCCTGGATCGGGCGCATCGAGCTTGAGCGCCTTCTTGCCCGCCTTGAAATTCAAGAGGTTGTTTCGCAGCGAGAGGTCAAGCAGCTTGCGCTGCCATCGCGCCAGGCGATCCTTGGGGTCAAGAGCCGCTTCATCGGCTTCTCGGATGTCATCCTCAGGAAGGTCGGGTGCATCCTCCAGATGCACCTTGTCGTCGACGACGATGTCGGTCGGCTCCTTGTGCTGCACCAGCTCAGGGCTAGATAGCGGCTTGATCCGCTGCAAGCGGGCGCGACGAATATCGACAGCCAGCTCGAACGTGTCGTCGTTACTCTCGCCCACCTGCTCGGCGCCAACCTCGGCAGCACGACTGAAGGACACCGGAGGGCGATGCGTTACCAGGGTCGTCTCAAAGAGCACCAACTCCTTCAGCTTGAGCCGCTTGCGCAATGCCGTGACGTCATCGACGACAGTGGTCGAGAACTCCTCTGGCTTGAGCCAGACGCCCGCGAAGGCGTGTCCGCGGGTAAACACGACCAGCGGATTCATCCCCAGCTGCTCTAGCGTCGAGCAAAAGAGGAGCGCCAGGTCCATGCAGGTTGCGATGCCGGCGTCCGCAATCTGTGTAGCGGCGCGAATCTTCTGCCCCCGGTGCTCGAAGCTAGCCGGCGGCAAGGCGTAGTCGAGCTTCATCGACACGACAGCTCCCCAGACTGCCCCGGCCAACTCCCAGGCCCGCTTGGCACCGCCTTTTTTGTAGCCGTCCAACGCTGGGTCTTTGCCGTGCTCTCGCAGAAGCTCGGCAGCCTTCTTCAGTACCCGGTCAACAGCAGGATCATTGGGCTGGACGAAGGCCGCCACCATGTCTGGGAGGTGCGAAAGGCCTCCCCACTGATTGCGTGGGAGCAGCTCTACAGACCGGATTGCTTCGGCCAAGGAATCGCCCTCGGCTCCGGCAGGACGGACGGTGAGCGTCACCGTTGCGGTCTCAGCTTCGGTCAGGCGAGTCAGCAATGGCCCGTCGAGCTGAACGTCCAGGTCCTTGATCCGATAACGCTCCCCAGCGCGAACAGCGTCCAGTCGCCAGGTCTTTGGCTTGACGAACGCTGGCGTGGAGGTCAGGGACAGTTCGAGCTGTACCGTGTCGTCCGGCAAAGTGCTGACAAGCGCTAGCTCGCGCAGCAATGGAACTGCGTTCTGGAAATCGGAGAGACTCAGCTTGCCTGCTAGCGTCGCTTCAATGCTCAATGCCGGCGGCGGTTCAGGTGGAA
This sequence comes from Roseateles sp., assembly GCA_016790285.1. Lineage (GTDB taxonomy): Bacteria > Pseudomonadota > Gammaproteobacteria > Burkholderiales > Burkholderiaceae_C > Pelomonas. The sequence goes on from JAEUPJ010000054.1 coordinate 8,858, forward strand.
GCGTCGCAGCGTCAGCATCCACTGCGGTAGCGATGCCATCTGCATCGTGAACCTGAAAGGCCCGTTGCGACTCCATCTTCTCGGACATTGCTGCCCCTCATGTCGTTTTTGACTCAGGGCTATTGGGCCCTCCCGCAGGCGGCGCACCCGCCACCTGTAACCTTTGTATCTTGACACGCTAGCGGCTTGTCTACAGGGCAGAAACCCTCAAGCGCGGGGCGTGCACGGCTAATCGCCGGACCTGTGATTCGGTACTTGACCCGGCTGGCGCCGACGACCGGTCGCACGCCGCTCAGTGGCGCATGACCGAGATCAGTGCATAGCTGCTGGCTGCGCTGCGATGGCTGCTTCAGGCTGATCTCGGTCGTTTGCGCTTGGTGCGGTCAACGACCGCTCTTGCGAAAAGCAGACAGCTGCACCCATGCCGCTCGGCCATCGACTTGCTGACCAAAGCAGCCTTTTTCGCGGTGCTGGCCGGGATCCATCGGTTGCTGGAGGTGTATCACCTCCACCTGTAAAGTGATGCCATGCAACGACCGTTCTCCGTGATCCTCCTCGGCACTGCGCTGGCGACACCCGTGGTGCATGCGGCCGATATCGTGCCCATCGACTGGAGCAACACCGGCAGCTTCGAGCGCGAGCTCACTGTTCCCGCTGGCAAGTTCGCCGAGGTCTGCGGCAAGCTGCCCGGACCATCGACCGTGGCATGGGCGTTCGAAACCGACGCGCCGACCGAGTTCAACGTGCACTACCACGAGGGCAAGCAGGTGACCTACCCGGCTCGCCTGACCAGCGTGACCCAGGCGAGCGGCCTCCTGCAGGTCGATGCCACGCGCGACTACTGCTGGATGTGGACCAACAAGACCGGCAATGAAGCCCGGCTCAAGCTGACGCTGAAGCAGGCACGCTAAGCCGCCCCCGTGTCAGAACGACACCGCTTCACTTCACGGTGAAGCGCACGCTGGCGGTCTTGCCGTCGGCCGCCTTCAGGCTGGCAACGACTTTCGCGCCGGTGCCAACCACCACGTTCGTCGCCTCCAGCTTGTTGCCACCTGCCGGCTTGAGCTCGGCCTCGCTCTTCTGTGCGCCGGCCAGCACAGTGAGCTTGCCACTCATCCGCGCCACATCCACCGGCTTGCCGTGATCGACGACGTATAGCGCAGCACCGTTGGCTTGGGGCACCAGCTCGTAGGCCACGTCGGCCACCACCTGCACCACACCGCCATGCATGGGCTTGGCGTCGCCGTGCGCCGCGACGTTGAGCGACAGGGCCGCCAGTGCAGCGCCCAGCATCATCGACAGTTTCTTCATCCCGTTCTCCTTCGACAGGTGCGCAACCGGGCCGCACCTCCTTGCCCTTGGCGCCGAGGCTGGCGCGGTTGTCATACCGCCTCTTCCATGCGCCTGCCCATGCGCTGCGAGTTCTGCGCGCCAGGCGGTTGGGCGAGCAGACGCTGCGTGGCACGACGGCCGAAGCGCAGGTACAGCACCGGCGTCACCAGCGTATCCAGCAGGGTCGAGCTGACCAGGCCGCCAAAGATGACGACCGCCACCGGGTGCAGGATTTCCTTGCCGGGCGCGTCGGCCGCAAGCAGGAGCGGTGTCAAGGCGAACGCTGCCGTCAGGGCCGTCATCAGCACGGGGGTGAGCCGCTCCAGCGAACCGCGCACGACCATGGCCGGGCCGAACTGCTCACCCTCGAAGCGGCACAGGTTGATGTAGTGGCTGATCTTCAGGATGCCGTTGCGCGACGCGATGCCTGCGAGCGTGATGAAGCCCACCATCGACGCCACCGACAGGCTCACACCGGCGAGCGCCATCGCCGCCACGCTGCCAATCAGCGCCAGCGGGATGTTGGCCATGATGAGCGCAGCCAGGGTCGCTGACTTGTAGCGCGAGTACAGCACCAGGAACATCATCACGAGCGACAGGACCGAGAGCCCGGCGATGAGCTGGGTCGCCTGCTCCTGCGCCTGGAACTGCCCTTCCAGGCTCACATAGGTTCCCGCCGGCAGCCGCGTGGCATCGATGGTCTTGCGGATGTCGGCCACGATGCGCCCCATGTCCGAACCGTCCGTGTTGGCGTACACGACGATGCGGCGCCGGCTGTTCTCCCGGCCGATCTGGTTCGGGCCGTCGGTCTCTTCCACCGTTGCGATGGCCGAGACGGGCACGCGGCCGGCGGGCGTGTCGATGAGCGTCGCCGCGAGGTCCCGGGGGCCGCGCGCGGTGTCCGGCAGTCGCAGCACCAGGTCGTAGCGGCGCTGCCCCTCGACGATCTGCGCCGCGCGGGCGCCATCGGTCAATATTTGCAGCACCCGGATCGCCTCGCCCGGCGCCAGTCCCATCTGCGCGGCCTTGCGGTGATCCAGGCGCACGGTGACCTGTGGAATCAGCACCTGCTTCTCGACCGTCAGGTCCACCAGGCCCGGCACGGTAGCCAGGCCCTGACGCAGCTGCTCGGCCGCGCCGCGCAAGGTGTCCGTGTCGTCGCCGAACACCTTGACGGCGATCTGCGCACGCACGCCGGACAGCAGGTGGTCCAGCCGGTGCGAAATGGGCTGCCCGACGGCGACCTGCGCGGGCAGGACGCTGAGCTTCTGGCGGATGTCCGCCATCACCTGCTCGCGAGTGCGCTCGGAAGCTTTCAGGTCGACCTCGATCTCGGACGAGTGCACGCCCTCGGCATGTTCGTCCAGCTCGGCACGGCCGGTGCGGCGCCCCACCTGCGTGACCTCGGGCACCTGCATCAGCAGCGTCTCGGCCAACGCGCCCATGCGGTTGGACTCGGCCAGCGACGTGCCCGGGTTGAACAGCATCCCGACGACAACCGACCCTTCATTGAACGGCGGCAGGAAGGCCCGCGCAAAGAACGGGATCGCCGCGACCGCCGCGACCACCAGCACCGCGGCGCTGATGACCGCCAACCGCGCATGCCGGAACGACCAGGCCAGCACCCGCTTGTCCCACGCCTTCAGGCGGCGCACCAGCGGGCTGTCGCCATGGCCCAGCGTCTTCATTCGCGGCAGCAGGACCGACGACAGCGCAGGTGTCACCGTCATCGACACGAGCATGGACGCCAGGATGGACACGATGTAGGCGATGCCCAGCGGCGAGAACAACCGGCCCTCAATGCCCGGCAGCGCGAACAGCGGCACGAACACCAGCACGACGATGACCGTGGCATAGACGATGCCCGAACGCACCTCGACACTCGCCTGGCGCACCACCTCGAGCACCGGCAATGGCGTGTCCAGCGCCGCGTTCTGCTTGAGCCGGCGCAGGATGTTCTCGACGTCCACCACCGCGTCGTCCACCAGCTCACCGATGGCGATGGCCAGCCCGCCCAGCGTCATCACATTGATCGACTGGCCCAAGGCCGTGAACACCAGCGCCGTGACCGCCAGCGACAGCGGAATGGCCAGCAGCGAGATCAGCGTCGTGCGCGCCGACAGCAGGAAGGCGAACAGGATGATCGTCACCATGATGGCGCCGTCACGCAGCGCCTCGGTGACGTTGCCGACCGAGGCCTGGATGAACTCGGCCTGGCGGAACAGCACCTGGGGCTCGCTCAGGCCCGCAGGACGGGCCTTGGCCAGTGCTGAAAGCGCCCGCTCCACTTCGCGCGTGACGCGCACGGTGTCGGCATCGGGCTGCTTCTGGATGCTGATCACCACCGCCGGCACGCCGTTGTAGCCGGCGTCACCGCGCTTCAGGCCGGCGGCATAGGTCACGCGCGCCACCTGCTCCAGCAGCACGGGGCGGCCGTTCTTCCAGGCCACGGCCAGACCCTGGAGGTCCTCGACCCGATGTGTCTTGCCGATGTGCCGGATCAGCACCTCGCGGTTGTTCAGGTCCACAAAGCCACCACCGGCATTGGCCGCGAAGCCCTTGAGCGCATCTTCCACCTGGGACAGCGACACGCCGACCTGCGCCATGCGTGCCGTGTCGGGCTCCACCCGCAACTGCCGCACCTCGCCGCCGATCGGGATCACCTGCGACACGCCCGGCACGGACAGCAGGCGCGGCCGCAGCACGAAGTCCGCGTATTCGCGCGCCTGCATCGGCGTGGCACCCTTGCCCGCTTCGAGCGGCAGCGCCAGCAACATGATCTCGCCCATGATCGACGAGACCGGCCCCATGGATGGATTCACCCCCTGGGGCAGCTGCTCGCGCGCCAGCGCCAGCCGCTCTGCGACGAGCTGGCGGTTGCGGTAGATGTCCGTGCCCCACGCGAACTCGGCGTAAAGCACCGAGAGGCCGACGCCTGATGTCGAGCGCACCCGCGTGACGCCGGGCATGCCGTTGAGCGCCGTCTCCAGCGGGTAGGTCACCAGCTGCTCGACCTCCTCGGGCGCCATGCCACCGGCTTCGGTCATCACCGTGACCACCGGCTTGTTGAGGTCCGGGAACACATCCACCGGCGTGCGGGATGCCGTGAATGCGCCATAACCCATCAACAGCGCGGCAAACACCAGCACGAAGAGCCGGTTGTGCAGGCTGAAGCGAATGATCCAGTTGAACATCGCGGACCTTCAGCGGATCTGGGCGACCAGGGACGCGCCCTGCACCACCACGCGGTTGTCGGCGCCCAGCCCCTGCGTCACCAGCACCGTCTGTGCGTCCACGGGCTGCACGCGCACGGGCTGCGGCACATAGCGCTCCGCGCTGGCCTTGATCCAGACGACCGGCTCGTTGGCCGGGCTGCGCGTGACGGCCTGCGCCGGCAGGAGGATGCCCTTCATCGGCCGGTCCAGCGCGGCCAGGACCGTCACCGGCTGACCGAGCGCCAGCGGCAAGGCCCCTCGGGCGGTCGCGCGGAAGGTCAGCGGCAGCACGCCGTCGCGCAGGCTGCGCGCAGCGCCCAAAAATTCCAGCAGGACCTCGGGCGTACCTGCCAGCGACGCCCGCCCCAGCCGAGCGCCCAGCGTCGCATCCGCCGTGGTGGCCTCCACCAGCACCCGGGCCGGATCGACCACCTCGAAAAGCACTTCCCGGGATTCGACCACCTGCCCCGCCACCGCTGCTGCGCTGGCCACCACGCCGTTGATCGGGGCGACCAGGGCCTCGCGTGCGCCCACGCTGGCGCCCACTGCCTTCTCCTGCGCAGCCAGACTCTGCAGCTCGGCGCGCGCGGCCTCGAGGTCCTTGCGCGGCACGGTGCCTTCCAGGCTCTCCAGGCGCTGCACGCGCTGCTGCGCCAGTTGATGGTTGGCACGGATCTGCGCGAGCTGAGCGTGCTGGTTGGCGGCTTCGATCGGATTCGCGTTGAACACGACATACCCGAGCACATCGCCGCGGCGCACCGTCTGGCCTGCCACTGGCAGGCCCCGGGGACCCGGCTGCAATCGACCGCCGGAGAGCGCCTGCACGCGGCCGCCCGCGTTGGGGTCCATGACGACGCGGCCGGGCAGCTCGATGGCCGCCGTGGCTTCCGTCTCCTTCACGAGAAGGGTGCGCAAGGCCAGGCGACGCTGCGCGAGCATCGGCACCTGGACGCTGCCATCAGGCAGGCGAGCCAGCGTGTCGGCGTGGGCTGCCGCGGGCGGCGCATCCAAGTGCTCCCCATTCGGCCCGTGGGCGCCCGGCCCGGCCTGCGCCAGTGTGCCGACCAGGAGGGCGGTGGTGACGAGCAGATGCTTCATGCCTTCACCCCCACCGCCGCACGCCGTTGGCGGGTTCGCCAGACCGCCACGCCCACCACCGCAACGCCCACGCCGCCCGCCAGCAGCATCAGCGTGGTGCGCTTCAAGCCCGCAGGTGCCACGTCGACTGGTGCGGCCTGCGTCAGCGTCGCCTCCATCAGGTCAGCGTCCTGGCCCGCCGTCAGCGTGACGACGAGCGGGTGAGAACCCGGCTGGCTCAGCGCCGCGACGAACTTCGGGTCGGTCACCACGTACGCCCCGGACTGCGCCTGGAACGTGGCCAGTGCCTTGAGGTCCCCGGATTCGAGCTCGACCTTGGCCTGCAGCACAGGCTCGTTGGTCTCGAAGCGGTTGATGAAGAGCGTCAGCACGGCGTTCTGCAGGCGCCCGACCAGCTCGAAGGACTCGGTCACCGTCTCGAAGCGGGGGCTGGCTTCCACGGCAGCGTCGGCATGGGGGGCGTCGCCGTGCGGTTCATCACCGTGCGCGAACACGGCCAAGGCGGGTACGGCCAGCAGACAGGCTGCAGCCCAACGAATCAGTTTTCGAGTCATGGCATCACTCCTTGCGCCTGCAGCAGGCGCGCGTTCGCCTGGTCAAGCGCCGCGCGGGCAAGGGCCACGCTGGCCTCGGCCTGCGTCGCGGCTGTCACGGCGCGCAACATCTCGGGCAGCGGGGTCTCGCCCGCCTTGAAGGATTTCTCGATCAGGACCGCCCGCTCGCGCAGCAGCGCCGCCCGTGCCGCCTGATGGTCTGCCTGCTGGCGGGCTGCCGACTGGGCGCTGCGTGCCGTGGCCAGGTCCGCCTCCAGCTGCTGCGCCAACTCGCGCTGCACCGCCTCGGCCACGTCGACATCGTTCAGGGCGGCGGTCATCAATGGCTCGTTGCGACCCGCGCTGCCGAAAGGCAGGCGCAGCGCCACGCCGACGCCGTTGACCGTCGGCGCGCCTGCGGTGACCTCCTGCCGCACCTTCACCAGCAGCTCGGGTGCGTCGCGGCGCGAGGCGCGCGTGACGTCCAGGCGCTGACGGGCGTGGAGCACGTCCAGGGCGGCCGCCTGCAGTGCCGGGTGCTCCCCGGCTGGTGCAGATGCGACATCGGCGTCCGGCGCGGGGACAGCAGAAAGACCGGTCAGCGCCTGCCAGCGTCGTTGCGCTGACTGCAGCGCCTGCCGCGCCTGAGCCGCGGCGGCGGTGGCGGCCAGGCGCTCGGCGTGGGCGGCCAGCGCGTCGGCCCGTGCCAGGTCGCCCGCTGCGACGCGCCGCTCGACGTCCCGGGCCAGCGCCTCCATTTCCTGGCTGGCGGCCTCAGCGGCGGCGAGCTCGGCACGCTGCACGGCGATGTCGGACACGGCTTCACGCACCAGGCCCGCGACCTGGAGCTTCGCTGCTGCTTCGTGCGCCGCCGCTGCCGCCATGCCAGCAGCGACTTCCCCCTGGCGCGCGGCACGCTGCCCTGGCAGCCACATCGGCACGGCAACGCCCACCTCGGTCTCCCGCGTGGCGGCCATCGCCGGCTGACGGTTGCGCAGCACGCCCAATTCAAGCGCCGGCGATCCCGCCCACAGCGCGTCCGCGGCAGCACGTTCGGCCTGGGCCTTGCGCGTGAGACCAGCGGCCTGCACGGACTGGGCCGTTCGCAGCCAGGCGCTCTGCACGGCATCGGCCAGCGTCACGCCCTGCGCCCAGGCCGCATGCGGCAGCCCGGCCACGAGGGCCAGCACCGCCATCACGCCCGGGCCCGTGAGCCGGGCACCAGCTGGGGCAACGGCCGGCAGCGGGAGCAGCTTCTTCATGGGGACCTCGCTCAGGACTTCGGGTAGTGGGCGTAGACCGAGGAGCGGCCCAGGCGATCGATGAGCAGCACGGCGTACGGGTCGCGGCGGCCTGGCACGTCCATGCCAGGCGAGCTCGGTGGCATGCCGGGTACAGCCAGGCCGCGCATGGCCGGCCTTGCAGCCAGCAAGCGCTTGACTTCAGCCGCAGGGACGTGGCCCTCGATCACATAGCCTCCCACCGTGGCGGTGTGACAGCTGGCATAGGCTTCCGGCATGCCCAGGCGCTGGCGCGCTGTGGCTGTGTCGTTCACCTCCGTCACGTGGACGTCAAAGCCGGCCGCGCGCAGGTGGTCCACCCAGGCGCCGCAGCAGCCGCAGGTCGGGCTCTTGAAGACGTCGACGCGAGCCAAGCCGGGTGCAGCCAGCGCCGGCGCGACGCTGACACTCAGCCCCGCCGCCAGCAGCGTCATGACCTTTCGGCGATTCATTGCACGACCACCTTGCCGGTCATGCCCGCCTCGAAGTGGCCGGGCAGCAGGCAGGCGAACGAGAACTCGCCGGCACGGTGGAACTGCCAGACGATCTCGCCCGTGGCGCCCGCTGCCACGTGGACCATGCTGGGATCGTCATGCACCATGCCCGGGTGCTTCCTCATGGCTTCGGCGTGGGCCTTCAGCGCGTCTTCGGTGCCGAGCACCAGTTCATGCAGGAGTTGCCCTCGGTTCGTGACCTTCAAGCGGACCGTCTCGCCACGCTTGACCGTCAGCGCCGATGGCGTGAAGCGCATGTTGTCGCCCATCTGGATGGCAATGGTGCGGGTGACCTTGCGCGGGTCGCCCTGTCGGCCGAAGGGGGTGTCGACGACCTGCGAGGCGACATAAGGGCGGGTCTTGGGCGTGTGGTCGCCGTCGCCGTGAGCGAAGGCGGCCGTCGAGGTCAGCAGGGCCAGAACGGCGAGCAGACCGGTGGTGTGGCGGTTCATGGAAATTCTCGAAGCTGTGAGACGCGGGGCTCGCCCGCACCAGGCCCGGCCGCAACGGTCGAGCGACTTCAGCGCCTCAAACCGAGGCGCTACAAGGGGTCAGCAGCTTCGAGGCGGGCGCTCCTGACCCTCAGAGGCATGGCTCGGGGGGGGCGCGAGGAGCGAGGGAAACACGACGTCGGCACTGGCGGTCGGCATCGGCAGCACCGGCATGGCGCTGACGATCGACGCCGCCGAACACGAGGCCGTGCAGGCGTGGCATTTGTCAGACGGGTCCGAGCGGCCGTTATGCCCTGGGCTATCCTCGTCGTGATCGTGGTGGTCGTGGTGCCCACCGGTGGCGGCATCGGATGCCGAGACGTCTGCATGGTCGTGCGCCTGGGCAACGGGCACGCCGAATCCGGGCAGTTCACCCGAGCAGCAAGCGATGTTGGCCATGGCGCCCCGCAACGGGAGCACCAGGGTCAGCAGCACCAGCAGGAGGCAGCGAGCGAATTTCACGGGCGGGGTCTTGACGTTCTTTTTCAGGTTAGCACGAGGCCCATGCCTCCGCGGTTTCCCGAAGAACTGCCTCGGCACGGACGGCGCTCCGACGCGCTGTTCCGTTGAACTCGATCAACGGTGCCCCGGGGTGATCGCGACGCGAGTTTGAACCTTGCCCCCGTGGGAAGGTCAAGCCTTCGCTTCCCCCCATCGAACCTCTTGACCTTCCTGCGGGGGCAAGGCTCAGACTGCTCTCACCCCATCACCACGGAGCACGACATGCTGGTCTACCAAGTTGAAGACATGACCTGCGGCCATTGCGCCGCCACCATCACGCGGGCGGTACGCGGCGTGGATGACAACGCTCGGGTGCAGGTCGACCTTGCCCAGCGCCGCGTCGCCATCGAGGCCACGGATGCCGAGGCTGAAGACTTCCTCGAAGCCATCACGCAGGCGGGCTACAGCTCCGTGCAGGTGACGGCGGCGCCTTCTGCATCGGGCCCAGAGCCCAAAGCTTCATAAACGTCTATTTTCTAGTACGCTGAGGAAACTTCGCGCCAGACAGGGAGGCGCACGAACACCTTGATGCGGCTCGAGCGTGACCGAGGGGACACCGGCCGACGTCGCGTCAGTTTGTGAAGAGGAGGCGGCATGGCAACAGCTGATCCTGGCAGCACCTTTTGGCGCGCTGCTATGCAGACGATGTTCCTGGCGGATTCACCCGTAGGCAAGGCGGTACTGGATCGCGATCTCCGGTATGTGCTCATCAACGAGACGCTCGCTTCGTTCAATGGTCGTTCGATCGAAGACCACATCGGCCATACGGTTGAGGAGGTGCTGCCAGAGGCTTTCCCCTCCTTGAAGCCACTCCTGGACCAGGTCATCTTGGAGGGACGGCCAGCAGGCAACTTTCGGATCACCGTGGTCATGCCTGGCGAAGGCCAGACAGCCGAATGGGAGGCGACATATCTGCCGATCCGAGCACCTGGCGGCGAGGTCAGCGGCGTGTACGTGCAAGCAGTCAACCTGACCGCCAAGTTGCTTGCTGAACGGGCGCTTGCTGACAGCGAGAAGCAGCTTCGTCGTGTCCTTGACAGTCTGTTCGCTTTCGTGGGCGTGATGTCCCCTGACGGCACGCTGCTGCAAGCGAACCGCGCACCGCTGGATGCCGCGGGGATCGATGCGAACGACGTGATCGGCAAGCCGTTCTGGGATACGTATTGGTGGAGCTACTCAGAGAAGGTGCAAGACTGGCTACGTGCCGCCTGCCAGCGAGTCGCTGCGGGCGAGATCGTTCGGGAAGATGTAGTCGTACGGATGGCGGGCGACTCACGCATGGCCTTGGACTTCATGCTGGTGCCGATGCGCGACGACGACGGTGTCATCACCCATTTGATTCCTTCTGCGATCGACATCTCTGACCGTCAGGCTGCACAACTGCGCATCGAATCGGCGCTGCGCGAACGGACCGTGCTGCTTCAAGAGGTGCACCACCGAGTCAAGAACAACCTGCAGATCATCGCGAGCCTGTTGCGCTTGCAATCTCGCGCTGCAGCACCTGAAGTCGCGCTCGCGCTGCAGGACAGCGAAAACCGGGTCATGGCTATGGCGCTGACACACCAGCTGCTTTATGAACGGACTGACTTTTCCGCGCTCGAACTGGGGCCATACCTGAAGCGCCTTGCGGCCAGCTTGCGCGACGGGCATGGTGAGCTCATGAACCGCATCCAACTGCGCGTTGATGCGCCGGATGACGGAATGCAGATCGAGCTGACTCAAGCAGTGCCTGTAGCCCTGGTGGTCAATGAGTTGATCACCAATGCGTTGAAACATGCATTTGCACCCCATCAAGCTGGAAGCATCGAGGTCACCGCATTGCATCTGGAAGGCCAGATCACGGTATCCGTCAGGGATGACGGATGTGGCTTGCCAGCCGACAGCCCCTTGTCGAATGGCTGCAGCCTGGGCTTTAGCTTGGTGACTCTGCTTACCCAACAGATCAACGCCGCCCTGTTGTGGCCTGAGCCTGGTAGGCCAGGCGCCTTGTTTGTTCTTAAGCTTCCCAAAGGCTAAGCCCATCCATGACCACATCCGAAGTTCGTCCGAGCTCCCTTGAAAGCGCGTCCGTACTGATCGTCGAGGATGAACTCATCTTTGCTTTGGATCTGAAGCAGACCTTGTCAGGGTTGGGCTACCGAATCGTCGGGATGGCCAGCTCCGAGAAAGATGCGGTCCGCTTGGCGTTGACTGAGCGACCGAAGTTGGTGCTGATGGACATCAACTTGGGATCGGGTGGCGATGGCATCGCCGCAGCAGCCGAGATCAATCGCTGCTTAGATGTCCCCATTGTGTTCTTAACGGCCTATGCGGACGGGGAGATCTTGCGGCGTGCCGGTCACGTCGCACCGTACGGCTATCTCGTCAAGCCCGTACAGCAACGTGAGCTCAATGCAGTCGTGCAGATGGCATTGGCACGATCCAATGCGTCGGCAGCGCGGCTGCAATCAGAGCGGCGACTGCGGCTGGCGCTTGATAGCGCCAAGCTGGGCCTGATGACGTTGCCGACCGGGTCGGATCTTGTCGAGATCGACGGGTACTTTCCGCCGGTGGCCAATGAGCCGTTGCGCGGCATCGGGATGCCACTGGCCGAGTTCCTCGACCACTTGTCGCTCGAAGCGCAGAGCAAAGTTCGAGCACTGCTGGATCAAGGTGGCGACTTGCATCTGCTTGCCCGTTGGCATGGCGCAGATGGGGCGCCAGCATCGTGGCTCGAGGTTCACGCCAGCTTTGTCGCAAGTGAAAGTGCCGTGGTTGGCATTTGCCGCGACGTAACGCGACAGGTTTTGCAGCAGGACGAGTTACGGCAGGCCGCTGTGGTGTTCGAATCGGCAGCCGACGCGATCCTCATCCTGGATTCGGAGGGGCGCGTCAGCACGGCGAACGCCGCCTTCACACGACTGACCGGGTGGCAGCGCGATGAGATCAAAGGTCGTCATCCGAACGACTTTCTGCACGCACGCAGAGGCTCTGACCGTGAGCTGCTGGAGCGCACGCCGCCTAGCGCTCAAGGGCATGCTGACGTCGTTTGCAACCGACGCGATGGGACCACGTTTCCAGGCTGGGAGCATGTGGCGCCCGTGCTGGATGAGCATGGAAACGTGACCCAGCGCGTTCTGACGTTCACCGACATTTCGGCGTTGCGTTTGGCGGAGAGCAAGGTCCGGCACCTCGCGTTCCATGACGCGCTGACGGGGCTGGGCAACAGGTATCAGCTGCGAGAGTCCTTGTCAGAACTCCATGATGGCGAGGCGGCCTGCTTGATGTTCCTGGATCTCGATGGGTTCAACGTCATCAACGACAGCCTCGGGCACGATGCTGGCGATGGTCTGCTCAAGGTCATTGCACATCGCCTTGTTGGCATGCTCCGCCAGGGCGATGTGGGGATCCGTCTGGGCGGGGATGAATTCGTCCTGCTGCTGCGGCACGTCGAGCCTGACCAAGTCGGAAGCGTCGCGGAGCGAGTCCTGGATGTGGTGCGAACTCCAATTGAACTCTCGCCTGGCGGCTCGATGCAAATCTCTGCAAGTGTGGGCATTGCCATGTTTCCCAGGGACGGGACAGATTCAGACAGTCTTCTGCGCTGCGCCGACATCGCCATGTACGCCGCCAAAGGGACCGGGCGGAATCGATTCGCGCATTACCAGCCTGCAATGGCTGAGACGGCGAATGAGCGGCTGGCCATTGAACAAGGCCTGCTGCAGGCGATGTCCAACGGTGAGCTTTCGCTGCACTGGCAACCTCAAGTGGACTTGCGCACGGGCGCCATTGTTGGCGCCGAAGCTCTCCTCAGGTGGAAGTCTGTGCGGGCAGGCGATGTGCCTCCCGACAGATTCATTCCTATTGCCGAAGAGTCTGGGTTGATTCACTCCCTGGGACGCTGGGTGCTGCATCACGCCTTGGCCCTTTGGGCAAGCTGGTGGCGCGCTGGTTGTGTTGATGGGCGGGTTGCGGTCAACGTGTCTGCGCTTCAATTGCAGGACGACGCTTTCCCTAATCATCTGACCCAAGAGCTGCAAGCTTCGGGCCTTGCTCCGCACCTGGTGGAAATCGAAGTCACCGAAACTGCCCTGCAGCGGGTGCCTGACGTGGAGGCCAGGCTCACTCGGCTTCGATCTCTCGGGGTGTGCATCGCCCTTGACGACTTTGGGACCGGGTATTCATCTCTTTCCATGCTGAAGACGCTTCCCCTGAAGCGCCTCAAGGTGGACCGCGCGTTCGTTCGCGACGTCGTGAACAGTGCCTCTGATCAGGCGATCGTGCGCGCGGTGGTCGCGATGGCGAACGCGATGAGCATGGAGCTGATTGCCGAGGGCGTCGAGCGGCCGGAGCAGCGCGACTGGCTTGTCAACGCCGGCGTACTCGAGGCGCAAGGATGGCTTTTCGGCAAAGCGATGGCGGCGGAGGACTTCTTGCAGTGGCTGGAGCAGCAATGACGACTGCTTGGTCAGCCGATCGCGGCTGTCTGACCTGGGAAAGGCAAGGGTCGAGATGAGATCGTCTGCGATGAGGGGGCTGACCTCGCGCGAGATTCTGTGACCGCAATAGGGTGCTTACGAGACCCTCGACAAATCGCGTCGAACATCCGAGATCGCTGCGAAGCAGCCGATCAAGATGTGGCAACGTGCACCAACGTAGGCGAATCGTTGCCTGCCACTCGTAAGCTCGCGGCACACATTTCTGTCGCGATAAGCCTGAGCCACGCTTTTGTGACGCGCTCGAACGACACAAAAGTGCGGCTTGCAGCGCAAATGTCCATTCAAAATCAATAACTTAGCATTCAGCTAGGAGGGGTGAAATTGTGTCCGCTGACTGAGCAGCTCGTGAAGTCACTCATCAATCCTCTATCAACGATGATTTCGTCGAGCACTCGCACGAAAACCATCAGCGCAGCGAAAACCACGCTGAATCCTTCCAACACCGGCAGAAAGGATTTCAGCCAACAGTTGAACAAAAGCTTCAGCTCCGGAAAAACATCCAATTCACCATCGCCCACCAGTCTGACGCTTTTCAAACCCAGCCCCAAGGCGCTCGTCAAAGCCAAACATTCCTTTGTCGTGCCGACAAATCAAAACAAGACAGGCATGGTGCCAGGCACCGAGACGGATACCGTGATACCCAAGGGCACGACGGTGTTCCAGGCGCAGGTCCCCGGAGCCAACGTGGGCAACTGGCTGAGCAAGAGCGCCAGTCAAAAGCCGAACGAAAGTGGCATCAGCCCTTTTGGAACGACCAAGGTGCTGAATATGACGGACGGCAAGAACACGGTCACCTTATTGCCGAACAACCAGGGCGTCATGCATAACGAGGGCACTTCGGAAGTCATCAGCAAGAAGAGGCTCAGCACTTATGTCACAAGTCACGATTTGCCTGCAGTACAGAGCGTCGCCAAGGACATCCCCGACACCTGGTCGGCCAAAGGCCTGCAATACAACGCCACTGGCGGCGGCAGCCAGTTCCTGATCCGAGACAAGAAGTTCCTGACGCCGACCATGTCCGAAGGCGCCAAGACGATCCAACAGCTGAGGTCGGAGGCCGAGGCGAATAGCCCGAACAAGAACTAGGCAAAGCGTGCAGCACCCTGCCCTGGTCCGCTGCCGGATCCGGAGAAGGCGCTTCGTGGGCGACCAGGACAGATCACTGAGGGTCTGCAGGCCCTCCGTCTGCATCTGGCGCCGAATCAGGCTCCCCTCGTCGTGCTGCTCCGGGCTTCGTCGAGAGCCAGACCTCCACCAAGAAGCCAATCTGGTCTGGCAGCGGCCTCGGCAGCACCAGGCGACCGCTGTGTGCTTGGGCCACCATGGCTGCGAGACGCAGACCGAGACCCACTCCTGCGCCGCCGTCCGGAGCCTCCAGCGCACGGGTGACCTGCTCCCAGCGATCCGTCGTGATGCCCACGCCGTCGTCCTGTACCCGGACACAAACCGATCGGGAATCTCGACTGCCATCCACGCGCACATGAGTTGCGCCGAAGCGAACCGCGTTGTCGAGCAGATTGACCAGCGCGATCGTCAGCAGATTCGGGTCGGCGCTGAGCTGCACGTCCTGCTCTACGGTGATCGCAAGCCCCTGGACGGGTATCTCAGCGAGCACCTCGGACAGCCGGCAGCTTCTCAGCTCGAGCCCCCAATCCTCGCCGGCCCTGAACAGCGCCAGCAACGACTGCACCACGCGCGTCAGACGCGTGAGCGCAGCCCGGACGCGCTCCAACCGCAGCGGCTGGCTGCCCGCGGGTTCGCGCTGAGCCAGTGCGAGTTGCGCGTCCATGCCTGCGAGCGGGGTGCGCAGGGAGTGTGCAGCGCACGCAGAAAACGCCTGCTCCACCCTCACCTTGTGCGCCAGGCTGCGCCCAAGGGACAGCACGGCCTCCGAGATGGCTGCAGTTTCGGCGCGCTCGCCATGATCTGGCGCGGTCTCAGGCCTCAAGGGGTCGTAGGCTTTGATCTGACGAGTCAGCTGAACCAAGGGGCGCAAGCTACGGTCGACCTGCTGACGCAGAAGCAAGGCCCAGAGCAGGCTGACCGTGAGGGCCGCGAGCAGCACCGTTCCGATGGCCTCGTAGCGCGCTTCGTTTCGCTCGACGGCGACCTGTGCCACGTACAGCATCTTTGGCTCGGCGCCAGGCATCGGAACGCCGTAACCCCGCCACTGCTGGCCCTGATCGAACCAGCCTGCCTGTGTCATGTCGCTCAGGCTCACCCCTGGCGCCTTGTGCGAACGGCGCACCACCCTGCCCTTGCCATCGACGATCTGCCAGACGAACTTCTCATCGTGGGTTGGCGCCGGCAGAACCTGAGGCAGCGAAGCGTCGCCGTCTGCGAGCTGAGGCGCTGTGGTGAGCACCCCGTACATGACTTCTGCCGCCTCTCGAAGGGCTTCGTCGAGCAGATCGTCAACTTCATGGCGGACGGCCCAGGTCACCGTGAGCGCCAAGACGATGAGCCAGCCCAGGGCCACCCACGTCGTCAGCCTCACCAGCTCACGGCGCAGGGACGGCAGCTTGCCATGGCCCATCACTTGGGCACCCGATAGCCCAGACCGCGGATGGTCTCGATGAAATCACGCCCCAGCTTGCGGCGCAGATTGGACACATGAACTTCAAGCACGTTGCTGGTGGCATCGCCGTCGAAGCCCTGTGACAACGACTCGAGTTCGGTACGCGTGACCACGCGCCCTGCCCGCGAGGCCAAGGCTTCGAGGAGCCCCCATTCCCGTGCGGTCAGCTCCACCGCCTGCTCGCCACGCCAGACCGCTCGTCCTGGCAGGTCGATGCTGATCCCACCGGGCAATGCCAAGCGCGGTGCACCGTGGGCAAGCTGACGCCGACGCACCGCCCGCAAACGTGCAACAAGCTCCTCTGGCGGAAACGGCTTGACCATGTAGTCGTCCGCCCCGCTGTCCAGGCCGTGAATCCTGTCCTGCAGCAGATCGCGCGCCGTCAGTACGAGGATGGGCATCGTGTGGCCCTGGGCGCGGAGTTGGCGCACCCAGTCGACGCCCGACCCGTCTGGCAGCTGCCAGTCGACCAAGAGAACGTCGAATGGTTCTCCCAGGACTGAGCGCGCGTCGCCCAGGCGCTGGAACCAGTCGACCACATGGCCCTCCAGCCGCAGGAAGCCTGCCAGGGCTTCGCCCAGCGTGGCGTCGTCTTCAAGAAGCAGCAACCTCATGTCGTCCTCATCGCGTCTTCATGACGTCTTCATGGCGTCGGCGCCCCACCACCACCGGCTTTCCCCGGGCCGACACGCAGATCGACATCCGCCGTCACGCGCGCTGAAGCGGCGCGCCGACGAGCGCCCGCGGCATCGGCCGCCTCCCAGACAAAGCTGCTGTCCCGGAATTCGAGTCTGCCGACCACCTCCGCGAACTGCACGTCGCCGGCGCCGGCTTGTATTGGCAGTGCCGCCTGACGCTCACGCCACGCCACCGACAGCTCATGTGCCCCTGGCGTCAGGCGCAACCGGACCAACCCGCCGGGCACCAGCTCCGCGACGGGTCGTCCGTCGACCCGGAGCGTCAGCGCGCGCGTCGCGCCGGCGCGCTCAATCCATTGCACGAGCACTTGCGCACTGGCGGGGTCTGGTGCGAACGCCTGAACCTCGCGCGCCACTTCCGCGGCAGGCGACGGCTGCGCAGCACAGATCCGACTGGGCCGGTGGGTCTTGCGGAAGGTCACGCATGGCAAGCCGTCGACATCACGAACGACCGGCTGTACCCCGCCACAGGCAGTGAAGCCCATCAAACAGACAAGGGCCGCCGTCAAGTTGCGGCGGCGCAGAAACGCAGCGCCATCAGTCATGTTCCAAGTCCCAGATCTGGTGAGCATCGATGAGCAGCCGGGCCGCCCACCGCGAGGCCTCGACCTGTGCCTCCAGCGCGGCCAAGCTGCTCTGGCCGGATTGGCGCCGGGCCATGAGCAAGGCTTGCAGGTCGGCCTCGCCCAGCGCATAGGCACGCTGCATGAGCCTTGCGCTATCCGCCGCCAGTGCAGCGGTCTGTCGACTCAGTCGCCATCGCTCGCGGCTGCCGGTCGCATCGGCCCAGGTTTCGCGGGCCTGCTGCTCCACTTCACGGCGCATCTGCTCCAGCGCTGATTCCGCCATGTCAGCCTCGCGAGCGAGCTGCAACGACCGCTGATCCCGATAGGTGCTGCCCAGTGGCACGGTGACGCTGAATCCCACCAGACGCTCGCGACCACGAGCTTCACTCGCCGCAAAAACGCCCACCACGGGGTCCGGCACGCGGTCGGCACGCGCACGGGCGGATGTCAATCGAACGCGTTGCCACTCGGCATGCCGTGTCTTGATCGCATCGGCTTCCTCCAGCACCCGGTTCAGCCACCCTGCTTGCGTCCAGTCGGGCTCGTTGACATCGGCGAGCTGGCTTTCGGCATTCGCCTCAGCGCCGAACCGCGTCTGCAAAGCCGCCTGGGCCTTCGCCAGCGCCGTACGCGCCATGATCAGCTCGCGCTGCGACTCGCCCACGTCCGCCTGCGCCTGCTGCTCATCCAGCACGGCCGCATCTCCTGCACGCCGACGCTTTTGCACCGCCACCAGATTGGCTTCGGCCAGCGCCACCTGCTGTCGTGCCATGGCTTCACGCTGTCGACCGGCCAGCGCCGCCAGCCACATGTCGGCCAGGGCGCGCGCCGATTCGTGCCGTGCCTCACCCAATTGAGCGCGCGCCAGGTCAAGCTCGACCTCACCCAATTGCCGGTCCAGCGTCGCCTTGCCATTCACTCGAACCGGCCGTTCCACGTGTGTCTGCCACTCGCGAGAGGGCGTGCCGCCATCTTGCAGCTGGCGCCGTTGAGCTTGCACCCGCAACGCCCACTCGTGACTGCCCGCGGTCAGCGCCTGCGCCGAGTGCGTCGCCGCGACGGCTCCGTGTCGGGCCGCGGCTACGCTGGCATCGTGCTCGATCCATGAACTGGCCTGTTCAGTCGCAGGCAGCCAAGCCGGCGCAGAGATGCCTTGCGCCTGAGCTGCCAAGGGCATCGCCACCACGGCGATGGCCCGCAAAACCCACCTCATGTCAGTTCTCCATGCTTCAGGACAGCGGTCACCCAATGGCGCACACCGCTGCCCCGCAGTTCCCGGCGCAGTTCCTCGATCAGCTCGTCCACCTCGCTCTGCGGGAGCACGAGGTGAATGAGGCTGGCCTCGCTGCGCCCGCTGACCTGCTCGGCAGCGCTGAGCCGGCCATGCGCAAAGCCGTGCGCGCGGGTCGGGGCACTCGTGAAGACACCCGCCCCGCCACGCGCGAGCAGAAGGTCAATGGCGCGCTCCTCCACGGCCAAGGGGCAAAGCAGGTGAAGGCAGCAGTCAGTCATGGGCCATCTCCGGAGTCGCCAGACCCGCCGGTGCAGGTCGGCCGTAGCGCAGGTAGAGCACCGGCAGCAGGATCAAGGTCAGCGCGGTGGCGGTGATCAGCCCGCCGATCACGACGATGGCCAGCGGGCGCTGGATTTCCGAACCGGGCCCGGTGGCCATCAGCAACGGGATGAGGCCGAACGCCGTGATGAAGGCCGTCATCAACACGGGTCGAAGGCGGCGATGACAGCCCTGCACCACGCACTGGATCAGCGTCAGCCCTTCGGCATGCAGTTGGTTGAAGTAGCTGACCAGCACCACACCATTGAGCACCGCGATGCCCAGCAGCGCGATGAAGCCCACCGACGCCGGCACCGACAGGTACTCGCCTGTCACCCACAGCCCGACGATGCCGCCCACCAGGGCGAAGGGGATGTTGCTCAGCACCAGCAGCGACTGGCGCACGGACCCGAAGGTCGAGAACAGGATGACAAAGATGATGCCCAGGGCCAGCGGCACGACCAAAGCCAGCCGTGCCGCGGCGCGCTGCTGGTTCTCGAACTGCCCACCCCAGCTGAGGCGGTAGCCGGTGGGCAACTTCACGTCCTCGGCCACCTTGCGACGCGCCTCCTCCACAAAGCCCACCAGGTCGCGCCCCTGCACGTTGGCGATGACGACGCTGTAGCGGCTGCCCAGCTCGCGGTTCACCTGCACGGGGCCACCGGTGCGGGAGAGGCTCGCCACGTTGCGCAGCGGCACGCTGCGCCCCTGCGGCGTGGCGATCTGCAGGCCCTCGAACTCCGCAGGTGACAGCCGCACGGACTCAGGCCCGCGGAGCACGATGGGGGTACGCCGCACGCCCTCGATGAGCTGACCTGCGCGTTGGCCCTCCACCTGGGCACGCAAGGCATCCTGTACCTCTTCCACGCTCAGGCCGTGCTGGCCAGCTGCCAACCTGTCGATGGCGACGCGCAGGTATTGCACGCCATCGTTGCGGACCGTGTAGACGTCCTGATTGCCCGGAACAGTCTTGAGCACCGCCTCGATACGACCCGCGAGGTCGCCAAGCACGCCCAGGTCCGGCCCGAACACCTTGACGGCCAGATCGCCCCGCACCCCCAGGATCATCTCGGACACCCGCATGTCGATGGGTTGCGTGAACGCATAGCGGATACCCGGCATACCCTCCAGCACCTCGCGGATGCGGGCGATCAGTGCATCCTTGTCGGCCAGCTGCCAGTCCTTGCGAGGTTTCAGCACCAGGAAGGTGTCGGTCTGGTTCAACCCCATCGGGTCCAGGCCGATCTCGTCGGCACCGGCGCGCGCCACCATGCCCTGGATCTCCGGGATCTGGCTCAGCAGTGCCTGTTGCACACGAAGGTCCAACGCGGCGGACTCCTCCAGGCTGATGGACGGCAGCTTCTCGATGCCGACGATGAGGTCGCCCTCATCCATCGTGGGCATGAAGGTCTTGCCGACGCGAACATAGACGCCTGCCGCCAGCACGAGCAGCAGGATGGCGAACGCATAGACCGCCTTCTCGCGCTTGAGCGCCAGGCGCAGCGCCGGCGCATACAGCCGTTGCAGTTGGCGCACCAGCCAAGGCTCTTCGTGCGACGGGTTGTGGATCAGGAAGCTGGCAACCACAGGGATCACCGTGAGCGAGAGCAGGAGCGAGCCGGCCAGCGCGAACACGATGGTCAATGCCACGGGCACGAAGAACTTGCCCTCCAGGTTCTGCAACGTGAGCAGCGGCAAGAACACGGTCACGATGATCAGCACGCCTGCAGCCACGGGCGACGCGACCTCCCGAACTGCGCGCAGCAGCACATGCAACCGCGGCAGCCGGCCCGTGGCGCGGTCATGTGCAAGATGCTGCACCACGTTCTCGACGACCACGACCGCCGCATCCACCAGCATGCCCAGCGCAATGGCCAGACCACCCAGGCTCATCAGATTGGCGGACATGCCCCACAGCCGCATCGCGATGAAGGTCCAAAGCGCCGCCAGAGGCAGCACCAGCGCCACCGTCACGGCTGCGCGCAGGTTGCCCAGGAAGGCCCCCAGCAGCACGAGCACCAGCACCGTGGCCTCCAGCAGCGCCTTCGAGACGGTTCCCACCGCCTGGTCGACCAGATGAGCCCGGTTGTAGAAGGGCTTGATCGAGACGCCCTTGGGCAGCGTGCCCTGCAGTTCGATGAGCTTGCGTTCCACGCCCTCCACCACCTTGCGCGCGTTGGCCCCGGCAAGGCCCAGCACCAGGCCCTCGACAGCCTCGCCCTTACCGTCCTTGGTTACCACGCCGTAGCGTGTGAGGCTGCCCAGCCGCACGTCCGCCACGTCACCGACGCGGACCGGAACGCCACCACGGCGGAGCACGACGGTCGCGGCGATGTCATCCGCCGATCGCAGGTTGCCCTCGGCGCGCACGAGCAGCACTTCGTCGCCGTCACCCAGCCGGCCGGCGCCGTCATTGCGGTTGTTCTGCTCGATGGCAGCCTTCAGTGCCGACGTCGACAGCCCCAGGGCCGCCAGGCGTGGCAGGTCGGGCACCACTTCGAAGGCGCGCACTTTGCCGCCGAGCGCGTTCACATCGGCCACGCCAGCGACGGTGCGCAGTGCGGGCCGGATGACCCAGTCCAGCAAGGCGCGACGCTCTTCCAGCGGCATGTCGGGCGCCTCGACCGTGAACTGGAACATTTCACCCAGCGGTGTCGTGATGGGTGCCATGCCACCACTCAGCCCCGGCGGCAGTTCGCCCTGAATGCCCGACAGCCGCTCTGCGACCTGCTGGCGAGCCCAGTAGATGTCGACGCCATCCTCGAAATCGACCGTCACATCCACGATGCCGTACTTCGAGACCGACCGCAGCATCTTCTGGCGAGGAATGCCCAGCATCTCGACCTCGATCGGCGCGGCGATGCGGGTCTCGACCTCCTCAGGCGTCATGCCGGGCGCCTTCAGGATGACCTTGACCTGCGTGCTGGAGACATCGGGAAAGGCGTCGATGGGCAGTTCGCGGAACGACCACCAGCCAAAGCCGGCGAGCAGCGCCGCTCCCAGCAGCACGAAGAGACGCTGCGACAGCGCGAACTGCACGAGTCGGCTCAGCATCATTCGCCTCCGCCATGGCCAAGCCAGGCCGACTTGAGCGCGACCACCGCGCGCACGGCGACTTCCTGGCCGGACTGCAGTTGACCCGAGACCTGCACGGCGCCGGCCGCGCCGCCGTTGACCTGGACGGGCACCGCCGCGAAGCCTCGCGCCGTGCGCACGAACACATGCGGCTGGCCCTCGTGATGCACCACGGCCGCCTGGGGCAGGACCCACCCTGCCCCGCCGGCACGCGGCACGTTGACCTGAACGACTTCGCCGGGTCGGAGACTTGTTGCACCTCGCGTAACGCGCGCCCTCAGCGTTTGCGTCTGCGCTTCACTCACGAGTGGTCCGAGCGACTGCGCCACGGCCGACACGTCGCGCCCCGCGACGGTGATCGCCTGCCCCGGCGCCACTGAGGCCCCCACGGGCAGTTGAACCTCCAGCCAGACCTCGCGCGGGTTCGCCAGCCGAAGCAAGGCATCTGCCTCATGAACCCGCTGGCCCGGCCGCACTTCCAGCGCCGTGACCCAGCCCGCTGAACGGGCAAAGACCGTCAGCCCGTCCTGCAAGCGCCCTCCTGCGGCCACACGCTGGAGGGCCTCATCGCTCATGCCCGCCAGATGCAACGCTGCCTCGGCCTGACGGGTGGCTGCCTCAGCGGACCTGTGTGCGGCCTGTGCCTCCTGCACCCGACGCTCCGGCAGGATGCCTTCGTCGAACAGGCGGCGATCGCGGTCCAGGGTCTGTCGTGCGAGCTGCAGCCGGGTCCCGGCTTCCATCAGCCGCAGCTGCATCTCACCGAGTGCCGGGCTGACAAGCCGCAGCAAGGCCTGGCCCGGCTTGACGGCGTCCTGGGGGTTCACGAACACCTGGGTCACCACGCCGTCCACCGGTGCACTGACCAGGACGTCCAGCTCCGCTGGCAAAGTCACCTTGGCGGGCGCGCTCCCCCCGGTGGCGCTGGACGGCGCAACCAGCTTTTGCAAGCCGACGCCCAGCGCCTGGAGCTGCACGGGGGCAACGACAAAGTCTGCGGCAGGGGCGGCCGCCACGGCCAGGGTTGCCCAGGAACTGAGCACAAACGCAGGCCAGAGCCGGCGTCGATGAGATGACAGCAAGTTGCACTCCCAGAATCGTTCGGACTGCCATCTCGCAACCTGACGAGACAGGCCAGCGGCGTGCGGCAGCGACTGGCGGCGAGTCTGGTTGGCACCCCTTAAGCACGGCTGAAGCTGGCGCGAAACACCCGTGTTTGCGGCGTGTCGATCGCTGTGCATCGTTTCAAGGCTGCGCGATCAGCACATATCCATAGCCACGCACCGCACGGATGCCGGCATCGGGCAGCTTGCGGCGCAGCCGATGGACATGCACATCCAGCGTGTTGCTCTCGAACTCCTGGCCCCAGACGTGCAGGGCGGCCTCGAGCCGATCCCTCGGCACCGCCTGGCCCGCTTGCGCAATCAGCACCTGGAGCACGCGGCACTCCCGCGGCGTCAGTTGCACGAGTCGGCCTCGATGCGTGACCGTGCGGGACACGGGGTCCAGCGCCAGCGGCGCCGGAGCCGTCAACCTGGACAGCGGTTCCAGCAGCAGCGACGCATCGCAGGGCCACGCGAGCACGACCTCCGCGAGGCCGCAGTCATCAACTGCCGGCTGGGCGCCCTTCCCTGCCGTAGGGATCAGGCACAGGCCCCTTGGCGGCGGTGAATCGGCCGTGGTGGCCATGGCCAGCCATACCGGCGCCATCGCGACAAGCACCTCGCCACTGCGCACGCGAGGCGGTAGCCGCCCCTCGCGCCTCACCGGCCAGCCACGCGCCGCCGCCAGCGCCATCAAGGTGTCGAGGGCATCCATCGGCATCTGGTGAACGGCCAGCAGCAGGTGGTTTCGGGGGCTCTTCGGCATCGGGGCCGGAGCTTTGGTCACAAGGCTTAAGCCAAGGTGAACCCGGAGCCTGACCCTTCGCCAGCGGCAAAGGCTCAATCACCAAGCGGCCCAACTTCAGCTCGTCTTCAGCCTCGAAAGACATCGTCCGCCCCATCGAAACGCCTCAGAAACATTTCATTACGAGCTTCATGTGGCCATTTTTGCCTCCTGAGAACCTTCTTCCATGCCGGAACTGACCTCAACGCCCTCCACCGCACGCGCTGCTGCAACGCAGGGGCGCGACCGCTACTCGGTGGGCGAAGGGTGGGTCAGCATTGGAATCGGTACCATCGTGGCGACTGCCTGGGCTGTCGTGCAGCTCGCCGGCCTGCAGGCCACGAGTGAACTCGGCTACTGGCTGGGCATCGCCGGCGGATCGGCGATGTTGTTACTTTTTGCGTACCCCCTGCGCAAGCGCATGCGGGTGCTGCAGCAGCTGGGCCCGGCCAAGCCGTGGTTCGTCGCGCACATGGTGCTGGGCATCGCTGGCCCGGTGCTGATCCTGCTGCATTCCGGCTTTCGAGTTGGCTCCCTGAACGCGGGCGTCGCGCTGTGGAGCATGCTCATCGTCGCGGGCAGCGGTGTGGTTGGCCGCTTCCTGTACCTGCTGACTCACCGCGGCCTGGCCGGCGAACACGAGGAACTCGGCCGCCTTTTGCATCAGCTGGGCACCTCAGAGGCCCGTGGTGACTCGGTATGGGGCGATACGCCCTCGGTCACCACGCCCCTGCATCGCTTTGTGAGCGACGCCCGCCACCTGGCCTCGCGACCCGGGCATGACGTGGCGGGTCATTTCACGGCCTTCGTTCTGCTGCCCTGGCGTCGCAGCAGGGAGCTTCGAGAGGCTCGCCGGACGTCGCGTGCTATCGCACGGGCGGGTGCCCCCTCGCATGACCTCGTCGCCATCGGTGAAGCCTACGCTGGCGCCCTGCGCGTGGCGCAGTTTGGGCGCGCCACGCGCCTGTTCGAGCTGTGGCATGTGCTGCACATCCCGTTCGTGTACTTGATGGTGATCTGCGCCGTCGTGCACATCGTGGCCGTTCACGTCTATTGAGGCCATGAATCGTGCGCACGCGACACGGCTCCCCGGAACGCGCTCATGACGCGAGTGCTCCGGATGCTGCTTGGTCATGGGTGGGCGTTTCGGCTGGCAGCCCTGGTGCTGTTGCTCAGCGCTGCACCGAGCCAAGCTGCCGGGTCGATGGAGTCCGCCCTCTCGCCGGGCGTGCTGACCCAGGCGCACGCCAAGTGGGACGACAGCTGTCGCAGTTGCCACACGCCCTTCGACCGCAAGGACCAGGACCGGCTGTGCGCGGACTGTCACAAGGACATTGGTCGAGACATGTCAGCGCGCACCGGCCTGCACGGGCGACTGAAGGCCGCGCAGAGCTGCCGCTCCTGCCACACCGAACACAAAGGGCGTGATGTGAAGATCGCGCCGCTGGACACCAGGGCCTTCGACCACGCGCAGACGGACTACACGCTGCGTGGCAGGCACCGCGACGCAGACTGCGCCAAGTGCCATGCGCCCGGCCGCAAGTACAGCGCGGCACCGCAGGAATGCAACGGCTGCCATCGCAAGGACGACGTGCACAAGGCATCGCTGGGCGCCAAGTGCGACAGCTGCCACGACGAACGCGGCTGGCGCGAAACGCGGTTCGACCACGGCACGACGCGTTTCCCGTTGCTGGGCGCCCACGACACCGTGAAATGCGAGAGCTGCCACCGCACCCGCGAGTACAAGGACGCGCCGCGAGATTGCATCGGCTGCCATCGCAAGGACGACAAGCACAAGACGCAGTTCGGCGAGAAGTGCGAGAGCTGCCACAGCGAGAAGCGTTGGCGAGACATCAGCTTCCGTCATGACATGGACACCCGCTACCCACTGCGGGACAGGCATCGGGATGTGAAGTGCACCGGCTGCCACACGGGGAACCCGTATCGCGACAAGCTCGAAACGACGTGCATCAGCTGCCACCGCAAGGACGACAAGCACAAGGCCACGCTCGGCGCCGAATGCAACGGTTGCCACAGCGAACGGGGCTGGCGCGAGGTTCGGCGCTTCGACCATGACCGCACCGCGTTCGCCTTGCTGGGTCGGCATGTCAAGGTCGACTGCAAATCCTGCCACCAGAGCCTGGTATACCGCGAAGCCCCCAGCACCTGCATCGGCTGCCACAAGAAGGACGACAAGCACCAGGGCCACCTCGGTGAGCGCTGTGCCGACTGCCACACCGAAACGGATTGGGTCGCCCGCCGTTTCGACCACGCCCAGACCACCTTCCCGCTCCGGGGTGCGCATGCTGCTGCGACCCTGAAATGCGACAGCTGCCATCGGGACGCGCGCAGCTACCGCGGCACGCCCACCGCTTGTGTGGACTGCCACCGCCAGGATGACAAGCACGACAGCCAGCTCAGCGACCGCTGCCAGAGCTGCCACGGTGAGAGCAGCTGGCGCGTGGCGCGCTATGACCACAGCCGTGCGCGGTTCGCCTTGACGGGCGCTCACCAGACTGCCGACTGCAAGTCCTGTCACGCCACGCGGCGCTTTCGCGACGCGCCTCGCACCTGCATCGGCTGCCACGCGAAGGACGACAGGCACAAGGCACGCTTCGGCACGGGCTGCGAGTCCTGCCACGGCACGCGCAGCTGGAAGACATGGCGCTTCGACCACGACCGCGAGACCCGCTATCCCCTGATCGGCCGACACCTGCGTGCCGCATGCGAAGGCTGTCACGCCCGGCCCGCCGGGGCCGGCGCGCGCGCTGCCCCCTTGGAGACCACCTGCGTCAGCTGCCACGCGCGCGACGACGTGCATGAACGCAGCTTCGGCCTGCGCTGCGACCAGTGCCACCAGCCCAGCGGCTGGCCAGACCTCGACACCCGCCGCAATCCGCGGTCTGCCGGAGCATCCTGATGGCACGACGAGCGCTGTCCGCCCGAATCCTGTGGCTGGCCCTGGTGCTGCTGGTCAGCCTGGCGGCCGTCCTTCATGCGTCCAGGCCTGCGATAGCGGCCACGGGGGCCGCCGAATTCGATCACCTGAAGACAGGCTTCGCCCTCACGGGCGCCCACCAGAACCAGCGTTGCGAGAGCTGCCACCAGGCCGGTGTTTTCAAGGGCACGCCAAGGGACTGCGAGTCCTGCCACACCGCGGGCGCGCGGCTGGCCAAGACCAACATCGTCAAGCCGGCCACCCACATCCCGACCAGTCAGAGCTGCGACAGCTGCCACGGCACACGCAGCTTCACCGGCGCCCGGATGGAGCACAAGGGCGTGGCGGCCGGCACCTGCGCCAACTGCCACAACGGCATCCAGTCCAGCGGCAAGCCCGCCGATCACCAACCCACCACCGCCAGCTGCGACAGCTGCCACCGCACGAGCGCCTGGAAACCGGCCTCCGGCTTCAACCACGCCGGCGTCGCGCCAGGCAGCTGTGCCAGCTGCCACAACGGCGTCAAGGCAACCGGCAAGTCCGCCAACCACACGCCGTTCGCGGCCGTCGCATCACTCGCCAGCCTGGCCTGTGACAGCTGCCACAAGGCCGGCTTCTCATCGTGGACACCCGCGAAGCTGCACGCGAGCGCCTCAGTGAGCGACAGCTGCGCCACGTGCCACACGGCCCTGAAGCCCAACACGGCCGTGCATGCAGGCCAGTCCAACTGCGAGAGCTGCCACAAGAGCACCTCCTCCTGGGCGGGCGCGAAGGTGGACCACAGCGGCTTCACGTCTGCGACGAACTGTGCCAGCTGCCACAACGGCAGCGCCGCCACCGGAAAACCGCCAGCCCATATGCCGGTGGCCGCCACCAACTGCGTGACCTGCCATGCCACCACCGGCTGGAAACCCGCCAAATGGAACCACACCCAGCTGCCGGTGACGGGCCAATGCGCGAGTTGCCACAACGGCGCCTACCCACCCGCTGACGGCAAGCCCGCCACGCACACGCCCTACACCGGCGTGACCGCCCTCGCCTCCCTGGGTTGCGACAGCTGCCACAAGGCGGGCTTCACCGCCTGGGCGCCCGCGAAGCTGCACGCCAGCGTCAACGTCAGCAGCAGCTGCGCCAGCTGCCACGCCAGCAGCAAGCCGAACACGGCCATTCACGCCGGCCAGACCGTCTGCGAGAACTGCCACAAGAGCACCAGCAGCTGGAACACCGCCAAGGTCGACCACAGCAGCTTCAACGCCGCCACCAACTGCGCCAGCTGCCACAACGGCAGCAGCGCCACCGGCAAGCCTGCCGCGCACATCCCCGTGGCCGCCACGAACTGCATCAGCTGCCATGCCACCTCGGGCTGGAAGCCGACCAAGTGGAACCACACGCAACTCCCGGTGACGAGCCAGTGCGCGAGCTGCCACAGCGGCGCCTTCCCGCCGGCGGACGGCAAGCCGGCCATCCACACGCCGTATCAGCTGGTGGCGTCACTGGCCGCGTCCAACTGCGACAGCTGCCACAGGGCAGGCTTCACCGCGTGGGCGCCCGCCAAGCTGCACGCCAGCGCCACGGTCATCGACAGCTGTGCCAGCTGTCATGCCGGCAGCAAGCCCAACACCGCGATCCACGCCGGGCAGACCGTCTGCGAGAACTGCCACAAGAGCACCAGCAGCTGGAGCTCGGCCAAGGTGGATCACAGCGGCTTCACGAGCGCCACCAACTGCGCCAGCTGCCACAACGGCAGCAGCGCGACCGGCAAGCCTGCCGCGCACATCCCCGTGGCGGCCACGAACTGCATCAGCTGTCATGCCACCACGGCCTGGAAGCCCACCAAGTGGAACCACACCCAGCTGCCCGTCGCCAACCAATGCGCGAGCTGCCACAGCGGCACTTTCCCGCCCGCCGATGGCAAGCCAGCCAATCACACGCCCTATCAGCTGGTGGCGTCCCTGGCGACCTCGAATTGCGACAGCTGCCACAAGGCCGGCTTCACGACCTGGGCACCGACCCGGCTGCATGCCAACGTCAGCGTCAGCAGCAGTTGTGCGACCTGCCATGCGTCCACCAAGCCCAACACGGCCATCCATGCGGGACAGACGGTCTGCGAGAACTGCCACAAGAGCACCAGCAGCTGGAACAGCGCCAAAGTCGACCACAGCAGCTTCACCGCCGCCACCAACTGCAGCAGTTGCCACAACGGCAGCAGCGCCACGGGCAAGCCCGCCGCGCACATCCCGGTGGCTGCCACGAACTGCATCAGCTGCCACACCACCGGCGGCTGGAAGCCCACCAAGTGGAACCACACGCAGCTGCCGGTGACGAGCCAGTGCGCAAGCTGCCACAACGGCGCCTACCCGCCGGCAGACGGCAAGTCGGCCAGCCACACGCCCTACCAACTGGTGGCCACGCTCGCGAGCGCCAACTGCGACAGCTGCCACAAGGCGGGCTACAGCGCGTGGACGCCCGCCAAGCTGCACGCCAGCGTCACCGTGGTGAACAGCTGCGCGAGTTGCCATGCCGGCAGCAAGCCCAACACGGCCATCCACGCCGGCCAGACCGTCTGCGAGAACTGCCACCGCAGCACGACCACCTGGACGGGCGCCAAGGTGGACCACAGCACGTTCACCGTGGCCACCAACTGCAGCAGCTGCCACAACGGCAGCAGCGCGACGGGCAAGCCCGCCGCGCACATCCCGGTGGCCGCCACGAACTGCATCAGCTGCCATGCCACCACAGGCTGGAAGCCGACCAAGTGGAACCACACACAACTGCCGGTCGCCAACCAATGCGCAAGCTGCCACAACGGTGCCTACCCGCCGGCTGACGGCAAGTCAGCCAGCCACGCGCCCTACCAGCTGGTGGCCACGCTCGCGAGCGCCAACTGCGACAGCTGCCACAAGGCGGGCTACACCTCGTGGACGCCCGCCAGGCTGCACACCAGCGTCACGGTGGTCAACAGCTGCTCGTCGTGCCACCTGTCGGTCCGCCCCACGAATGCTCTGCACGCCGGCCAGACCGCCTGCGAGAGCTGCCACAAGAGCACCACCACCTGGACCGGAGCCAAGATCGACCACAGCACGTTCACCGTCGCCACCAACTGCAGCAGCTGCCACAACGGCAGCGCGGCCACCGGCAAGCCCGCAGGGCATATGCCGGCCGGGACCACGAACTGCATCGCCTGCCACAGCACCACGGGCTGGAAGCCCACCAAGTGGAACCACACCCAGATGCCGGTCGCCGGGCAATGCGCGAGCTGCCACAGCGGCGCCTACCCGCCAGCTGACGGGCGGCCTGCCGGGCACATCCCGTACCAGACCCTGACCGGCGTGGTGACCAGCAATTGCGACAGCTGCCACAAGGCGGGCTACGCCTCCTGGGCAGGCGGGCGCTTCCACGCGAACGTGAGCGTCACGGGGCAGTGCAAGACCTGCCACAGCGGCAGCTACACCTCGCAGGGCGCGACCGCCAAGCCAACCAACCACATCCCCGAAGCGCAGCTGCTCAACGGCGCCGCCATGGAGTGCAACGCCTGCCACACCAGCGTGACGAGCTGGGCGCAGCGGATGAACCACAACGGCAGCCAGGGCAGTGGCGCGGGCTGGTGCAAGGCCTGCCATGCCTCCGGCACCAACTACCTCGGGTCGATGGAGCGCAAGTCGCTGACCCATCGCACCAAGACGCCAGTCCCGACGGACTGCTCCGAGTCTGGCTGTCACCGCCCCCTGGGCAACAAGGGCACGCCCTACACGAAATGGGATTGAGACCGATGCACCACCATGGCCGCCGCACGAACGCCTCGTCAAGGGAGGCACTGCGCCAGCATTTGAGCGCCCTCGGGGTGGCCGCCCTGCTCTGCATGGCCGGCGTACCAGCCCACGCCCAGGTGCTGGACGACGTCGAAGCGCGTCGAGATGGGCGCGATGCCATCGTCACGGTGCGCTTCGCCGCCCCAGTGCAGCTGGTGCGCACCGTATCGGCCCGCAGCGGCGACCTGGCCCAGGTCTACTACGACGTGCTCGCCTCGGGCGATGCACTCAACCTCGTCACCAGCGAACGGCGCGTGCCGCTGGCCACGGGTGGCTTCCTGGTGCTGTTGACCGACGAGGCCGCAGGCACGGCCGAGCGCAGCCGCAAGCTGGTGCTGCGGTTCAGCACGAGCACCACCTTCACTGCGCGCCCTGGCCAGGGCAACCGCAGCATCGAGCTGGTGCTCGCGCATCGAGCGGATGCCCTCGCGCTGCCCCCGCCGGCCGTCGCAGCCACTCCTGCGCCGGCCGAGCCTGCAGCGCGCCCCTTGACCTCGGTCGAGGAAGACCGATCGCGCGCGGCGCTGGCTGCCGCAAGGCAACTCATCGAGCAGGGCGAACACGGTCAGGCCCTGGAGCGCCTGGATGAAGTGCTGGCCTTGCCGCCACATGCTGGCCGCGTGGATGCCCTCGAGTTGCGTGCCACTGCCCGCTGGCGCCAAGGCGACCCGGAAGGTGCCCGTGCGGACTACGAACGCTACCTCGCGCTCTACCCCCAAGGGCCAGGCGCCGCGCGAGCCCGGGAAGCGCTGTTGACGCTCGCACCGCCCGCGCCGTCGGTCGTTGAAGCCGCCATCCAGGCCGGGCGCAACCCGGAGCGCGCGGCGGCCACCACTTCGCTGGCCGGCTCGCTCGCGGTCATGTACTACGGCGGGCAGTCCAAGGTGCGCACGCAGGAGTTCCAGGACTCGCCGCTGGGTGGCCTGCCGCAGCTGGTCAACGACGCAACCCTGTCGGGCACCGACCAGCGGCAGCTGCTCTCGAGCGTGGACGTGAACTGGCGCCGTCGCGACGCAGACAGCGACCTGCGCTTCGTGCTGCGTGACACCAAGACCAACGACCTGATGCGGCCCGAGAAGAGCCGCAACAAGCTGACGGCGCTCTACGTCGACTACAAGCTCACCGCCCCCGGCGCGCAGCTGCGCCTGGGCCGGCAGTCGCCGACGGGCGGTGGCGTCATGGGGCGTTTCGACGGTGTGCAGGTGGGTTACCGCTTCGCCCCGCGCTGGCGCGTCAATGCCGTGGCAGGTGCGCCGACCGACAAGCTGCTGGACGCCAGGCGCCGCTTCTGGGGCGTGTCGCTCGATGCGGACGAGGTTGCCAAAGGCTTTGGCGGCAGCCTGTACTGGATCCAGCAAACCCTGGACGGCCAGTCCGACCGCCGCGGCGCGGGTGCAGAGCTGCGCCTGCTCGCCGGCCAGTTCACGGCGCTGGGCTCGCTGGACTACGACCCTCAGCTCAAGGGCTGGAACATCGTCTCCACCCAGTCCACATGGCAGGGGGCGGACAACACCATCGTGAACGTCCTGTACGACCGCCGTGCCACGCCCATGCTGATGCTGGGCAACGCCCTGTTCTTCCAGAACCCGGTCGCCCAGGTGCAGGCGCGCACGCTGTACGAACTGCTGATGACGCAGAGCCTGCCCGTGCTTCGACAGCAGGTCCGCGGCACCACTGCCTTCAGCACGCAAGCGATGGTCAGCGTGACGCGACCGCTGACACCGCACTGGCAGGCCGGTGCAGACGTGCGGCTGACGAACGTCGGTGCACTTGCACCTGTGGCAGACATCCTGCCCAACGGCCAGCCGGGGACGGGGAACGTGTGGAGCATGGGCGCCCAGCTCATCGGCACGAACCTCTATTCGGTGCGAGACACGCACGTGGTGCTCCTGACCTTGCTGCGCGGCCCGACCTACCACGGGGAACTCCTGTCCTACAACAACGCCTCGGCGGTCGGCGAAGGCTGGCTGCTGGAACCTTCCCTGCGCCTGTATCAGCAGACCGAGGACAGCGGCCTGCGAACGCGGCGCTGGGCGCCGGGCCTGCGCGCCAGCAAGCGGTTCATGACCAAGTGGGTGGCCGAGTCGGAGCTGAGCATGGAATTCAGCAGCGCCAGGAGCGCCATGCGCAACGAGAACTCGCACCGCACGTTCTACTACGCGGGATTGCGCTATGACCTTTGAGTCGCCCGGCCTGGTCTACGCCGAGAACCTGGGCTGCGAGCGCGGCGGGCGGCGCGTGCTGACCCTGGCGCAGCTGACACTGCAGCGCGGAACAGGCCTCTGGTTGCGTGGGCGCAATGGCTCAGGCAAGACAACCCTGCTGCGCACGCTGGCCGGGCTGAGCGAACCCGCCACCGGTACGCTCTGGCGCGATGAAGACGCGCAGCTGCTGTACGTCGGCCACAGCCTGGCGGTGAAGGACGACCTCAGCGTGGCAGACAACCTGCAGTGCCTCGCAGACATCGCCGCCTTGGAGGTGCGCCCGCGAGCAATCCAAGGCGCGCTGATGCGCTGGCAGCTGTGGGAGCGCCGTCACCAACCAGCGCGGCGACTGTCCCAAGGGCTGCGCCGCCGGGTCAGTCTGGCCCGGCTGGATCTGGCCGCCGGCAGGCCGCTGTGGCTGCTGGATGAGCCCTTTGACGCGCTTGATGACGAGGGGCAGGGCCTGCTGGCACACGCATTGATGGGCCACCGACTGCGCCGCGGCGCCTGGGCGCTGAGCAGTCACCAGGGTCTGCCCGCCGAAGTGAATCCCGTGCGAACGCTGTGGCTGGACGAGAAGGCGCCCGCATGAGCCACGTCATGTCAGAACGCACACCGGCTCGTACGGAGGTCGGCACGCGGATCGCGTTGCACGCCGCGCTGGCCATCTGGCGCCGCGACTGGCAGCTGGCCCAGCGCCACCGAGGCGAGGCCTTGCTGCCGCTGGGCTTCTTCCTGGTCAGCGCATCGCTGCAACCGCTCGGGCTGAGCCCGGAGCCTTCGCTGCTGCGCCAGGTCGCGCCGGGCCTGATCTGGTCGGCCGCCCTGTTGGCCGCGCTGCTGCCCCTGCCCGCACTGTTTGCGCAGGATCAAGTCGACGGCAGCCTGGACCAGATGTGCCTGGGCGCTGCTCCGCTATGGCTGGTGGCGTTGTTCAAGGTCCTGGGCCATTGGTGCTGGGCAGGGGCACCCTTGATCCTGATGTCTCCGCTGCTGGGTGTCCTGTATGGCCTGGACGCCGCCGCCATCGCGACGCTCGCGACCAGCCTGCTGCTCGGCACACCCGTGCTCAGCCTGCTCGGTGCCGTCGGGGCTGCGCTGACCGTCGGCCTGCGCCAGGCTGCCGCGCTGATCCTGCTCATCGTGCTCCCGCTGGCAGTGCCCGTCCTGGTGTTCGGAGCCAGTGCCGTGCAGGCCACCCAGGCAGGTCAAACCCCGCTCGCTCCGCTCGGGCTGATCGCCGCGCAACTGCTGGTCATGGCCTGGGTCGCCCCCTTCTTGATCGCCAAGGCCTTGCGCCTGGCCTGTGAGTGAACCATGCCAGCTTCCAGCAGCCTTCCCCTGCCCGCCCCGCGGTGGCGCGCCTTCTCCCTGGCCTCGCCAGCGACGTTCTGCCGTGTCATGAAGCGCATCGTGCCGGCACTCTGGGCCACGAGCCTCCTGCTGGCGATCGCGGGCCTCTACGTCGGCTTCGTCGTCGCGCCCACCGACGCCACGCAGGGCGAGGCCTACCGCATCATCTACATCCACGTGCCCGCGGCCTGGCTCTCCATGCTGCTGTATGTAGCGATGGCGTTCTGGGCCGTGCTGGGTTGGGCATGGAAGGTGCGCATGGCCTCGGTGCTGGCGCAGGCCATCGCCCCCACGGGGGCGCTGTTCACGCTCCTGGCGCTCTGGACCGGCGCCTGCTGGGGCAAGCCAACCTGGGGCACCTGGTGGGTGTGGGACGCACGCCTGACCAGCGAGCTGATCCTGCTCTTCCTCTACGTGGGCTTCATGGCGCTGGCAGCCAGCTTCGAGGAACCGCGCCGGGCTGATGCTGCGTCGGCGCTGCTGGCACTGGTCGGCGTGGTCAACGTGCCCATCATCTACTTCTCGGTGAAGTGGTGGAACACGCTGCACCAGGGCGCGTCTGTCAGCTTGACCGCCGCGCCCAAGATGGCTTCGACGATGTTGACGGCCATGCTGTTGATGACCCTGGCGTGCTGGGCCTACGCCTTTGCGGCCGTATTCGCGCGTGCCATTGCCGCGGTGATCGAGCGTGATGCCGACCACCTGTGGGTGGTCGAGTTCCTGGATTCGGAGTCCCGCCGATGAGTTTCTCCACGTTGAACGACGTGCTCGCCCTGAACGGCTATGGCGTCTACGTGTGGCCAGCCTATGCCGCGATGCTCGCTGGACTGCTGTTTGAGCCCTGGCTGATCCACCGGCGGACAGTGCGCGCCCGTGCGCTTGCCCGCGATCAATGGCATGCCACGCAACCCGGTGGTGAGGGCGCAACGGCATGGAGTTCAACCCGCCAGCCAGGAGACGGCGAATGAAGCCGCGTCACTGGAAACTGGCCGCTGCCGCAGGCCTGCTCGTCACGCTGGGCATCGCCACCGCCCTGGTGCTGCGCGCCTTCAACAGCAACCTCGTGTTCTTCTACACGCCCACCCAGGTGGGTGCCGGCGAAGCGCCCCAGGGCCGGGTGTTCCGCGTGGGCGGCATGGTGGAGGCAGGCAGCGTGACGCGCGATGGCGTGAATGTCAGCTTCCGCGTCACCGACACGGCACGGACGATGACCGTCACCTACCAGGGCATCCTCCCTGACCTTTTCAAGGAGGGCAAAGGCGTTGTCGCGCAGGGGCGGATGGTCGACGGCAGGTTCATCGCACAGGAAGTGCTCGCCAAGCACGACGAGAACTACATGCCTCCAGAAGCCGCTGCAGCAATGCGAGCCGCTTCCGCTGCGCGCGGAGGTCGCCCATGATGGCTGAGCTCGGTCACCTGGCACTGTGGCTGGCACTGGGCTGTTGCCTGCTGCAATCGGTCGTGCCGCTGTGGGCCTTGCACCGCCAGCGCCATCACTGGCTGGCCCTCACGCGGCCGACGGCGCACGTCACCGCGGCCCTGGTGGCGGTCGCGTTTGCCTGCTTGACCGCCGCCTTCGTGCAGGACGACTTCTCGGTGCTGTACGTGGCCGAACACAGCAACACGGCACTGCCCCTGGCGTACAAGGTAGCAGGCGTCTGGGGCGGGCATGAAGGCTCCCTGCTGCTGTGGTTGCTGATGCTGCAGGTCTGGACGGTCGCCGTGTCGCTCGCCAGCCGGCGCCTGCCCGAAGCCCTGGTGGTGCGACTGCTGACCGTGCTGGCGTGGGTCGCACTCGGCTTCCTGCTGTTCATGCTGCTCACGTCCAATCCCTTCGAGCGCCTGTGGCCCGTGCCGCTGGACGGCCGAGACCTCAATCCCCTGCTGCAGGACCCGGGCATGGTCATTCACCCGCCCATGCTCTACATGGGCTACGTCGGGTTCTCGGTCGCGTTTGCCTTCGCCATCGCGGCATTGCTGAGCGGTGAACTGGACGCGCAGTGGGCGCGCTGGACGCGCCCCTGGACCACCGCCGCCTGGGTGTTCCTCACGCTCGGCATCGCCCTGGGCAGTGGCTGGGCCTACTACGAACTGGGCTGGGGCGGCTGGTGGTTCTGGGACCCGGTGGAGAACGCCTCCTTCATGCCCTGGCTG
>JAEUPJ010000059.1 GCA_016790285.1 Roseateles sp.
GGCCGAGCCGCACGCATTCGGCATCGTCGCCAAGGGCGAGGCGATCCCGGCCGGCAACCGCCTGGAGCTGTTCCTCGGGGCGGCCATCGGCGCCATCACCTTCAGCGGCTCGGTGATCGCGTTCGGCAAGCTCTCGGGCAAATACAAGTTCCGGCTGTTCCAGGGCGCGCCGGTGCAGTTCGCCGGCCAGCACAAGCTCAACCTGATCCTGGGGCTGGTGACCATCGGCCTGGGCCTGGTGTTCATGGCCACCGAGAACTGGCTGGCGTTCTTCGTGATGCTGGCGCTGGCCTTCGTCATGGGCGTGCTGATCATCATCCCGATCGGCGGGGCCGACATGCCGGTGGTGGTGTCCATGCTCAACAGTTATTCGGGCTGGGCGGCCGCGGGCATCGGTTTCTCGCTCAACAACAGCATGCTGATCATCGCCGGCTCCCTGGTGGGCAGCTCGGGCGCGATCCTGTCGTACATCATGTGCAAGGCGATGAACCGCTCGTTCTTCAACGTGATCCTGGGCGGCTTCGGTGGCGAGGCCGGTGCGGCCGCCGCGGGCAGCACGCAGCAGCGCAACGTCAAGAGCGGCAGCGCCGACGACGCGGCCTTCGTCATGGGCAATGCCGAGACGGTCATCATCGTCCCCGGCTACGGCCTGGCCGTGGCGCGCGCCCAGCATGCCGTGAAGGAGCTGGCCGCCAAGCTCACCGAGAAGGGCGTGACGGTGAAGTACGCCATCCACCCGGTGGCCGGCCGCATGCCCGGCCACATGAACGTGCTGCTCGCCGAGGCCGAGGTGCCCTACGACCAGGTCTTCGAGATGGAGGACATCAACGCCGAGTTCGCGCAGGCCGACGTCGCCATCATCCTGGGCGCCAACGACGTCGTGAACCCGGCCGCGCACGTGAAGGGCAGCCCCATCTACGGCATGCCCATCCTGGAGGCCTACAAGGCCAAGACCATCATCGTCAACAAGCGCTCCATGGCTGCCGGCTACGCGGGCCTGGACAACGAGCTCTTCTACATGGACAAGACCATGATGGTGTTCGGCGACGCGAAGAAGGTGGTCGAGGACATGCTCAAGGCCGTGGAGTAGGCCGGTGCGAGGCCGCGCCTGGCTCGCCGGTCTGGCGGCGGCGCCGCTCGGGCCCCTGGCGGCAACGGCAGCGCTCGCCCAGGCGCCGGTGCGCTTTCTCGTCACCGAATCGGGCACCATGCCGCTGGCGCGGGTGGAGCGCCAGCCGGGCGGTGCGATGCGGCTCGTGGACGGCATCCTGCGCGACTGGCAGGAAGCGCTCGCGCGGGGCCTGAGGCTGCCTGCGGTGGTCGTCGTCGTGCCGCGCCGGCGCGAGGAGGCCGCCATCGCGGCGGGCGAGTCGGACGTGCGCTGCACCATGTCGCCCGAGTGGGTGTCGCCCGCCGCGCGGGGAGCCCCGCCAACGAGGCCTTCGGAGCGCCGCGGGGGCGCCCCTAGAAGCCGCTATCGAATCCCCTGAGCAGGGGGCTGACAGCCATCAGTCAGAATCGCCGCCATCGAGAAGGAGACAAGGCCATGGAGCCCATCTGGTTGAAGCACTACCCGGCCGAAGTGCCGCGCGACGTCAACACGTCGCTCTACCCGAGCCTGGTCGACCTGCTGGACACCTCGTTCAAGAAGAACGCCGCCAAGCCGGCCTACCTGATGATGGGCAAGAGCCTGAGCTTCGGGCAGGTCGACGACGCGTCGCGCGCCATGGCCGCCTACCTGCAGAGCCTGGGGCTGGAGAAGGGCGACCGCGTGGCGTTGATGATGCCCAACCTCTTCCAGTACCCGGTCGCCGTGGCGGCGGTGCTGCGGGCGGGCTTCGTCGTCGTCAACGTCAACCCGCTCTACACGCCCCGTGAGCTGGAGCACCAGCTCAAGGACTCCGGCGCCAAGGCCATCGTCATCATCGAGAACTTCGCCTCGGTGCTGCAGCAGGTCATCAAGAACGTGCCCACCAAGCACGTCATCCTGGCCGCGATGGGCGACATGCTCGGCTTTGCCAAGGGCATGATCGTCAACTACGTCGTGCGCAACGTGAAGAAGATGGTGCCGGCCTACGAACTGCCGGGCGCCGTGCGCTTCAACGACGCCCTCTCCAAGGGCCGTGGCCTGACCTTCAAGCCGCACAAGCTCGGCCCGGACGACATCGCCGTGCTGCAGTACACCGGCGGCACCACGGGTGTGTCCAAGGGCGCGGTGCTGCTGCACCGCAACCTGGTGGCCAACATCCTGCAGAACGAAGCCTGGTACCAGCCCGCCATCAAGAAGGTGCCCGCGGGCGAGCAGATCGTCACCATCTGCGCGTTGCCGCTGTATCACATCTTCGGCTTCAACGTGAACATGATGCTGTCCATGCACATGGGCGGCGCCAACGTGCTCATCCCCAACCCGCGCGACCTCTCCGCGGTCTTCAAGGAACTTGCCGGCCACCGCTTCCACAGCTTCCCGGCGGTGAACACGCTCTTCATGGCCATGGCCAACCACCCAGAGTTCGGCACCGTGGACTGGAGCCGCCTCGTCATCTCGGTGGGCGGCGGCATGGCGGTGCAGCAGGCCACGGCCAAGCTCTGGCTGGAGAAGACCGGCTGCCCGATCGTCGAGGGCTACGGCCTGTCCGAGACCTCGCCCACGGCGAGCTGCAACCCGACCGACAGCACCGCCTACAGCGGCACCATCGGGCTGCCACTCCCGCTGACCGAGCTCAAGCTGCTGGACGACGATGGCCACGAGGTGCCGATGGGCCAGCCCGGCGAGATCGCCATCAAGGGCCCGCAGGTCATGGCGGGCTACTGGCAGCGGCCGGATGAAACCGCCAAGGTCATGACCGCCGACGGCTACTTCCGCACCGGCGACATCGGCACCGTTGACGAACGGGGTTACTTCAAGATCGTCGACCGCAAGAAGGACATGATCCTGGTGAGCGGTTTCAATGTGTATCCGAACGAGGTCGAGGACGTCATCACGCAGATGCCCGGCGTGCTGGAATGCGCTGCGGTGGGCGTGCCCGACAGCAAGGCGGGCGAAGCCGTGAAGGTGGTCATCGTGAAGAAAGACCCGAATGTCACGGAAGCAGACGTTCGTGCTTACTGCGAAGCCAACCTGACTGGCTACAAACGTCCGAAGATCGTGGAGTTCCGTACCGAACTGCCCAAGACGCCCGTGGGCAAGATCCTGCGCAGGGAATTGCGGGACAAAAGCTGAGGCTTGTTCCAACCGGCTCACGCGTGGCGTGAAGCCACATGTGGGTGAGGCCTGACGACGTGTTCGACCTGCTTTTTGCCAAGACCGATGCCGGCCGCGCCGAGATCCGCGCGCGGGCGCTGCCGCTGTCGCGCACCGCGCGCAACCTGCTGCTCGTGCTGGATGCCAGCAAGACGGCGGCCGACTGGCTGCGCCTGGTGGCCGGCGCCACCGAAGCCGACTTCGAGACCCTGCGCCAGCACGGCCTGATCGCGCCGCAGAACGCGGCCGGCCAGCCCCTCGCGCCCTCGCCGGCACCTTCGCCTGCACCGGCTCCCGCCACGGCCCCGGCGCCCACCGCGCCAGCACCCGCACCGAGCGCCCAGGCGCCAGCGGCCGGCTCGCCGCTGCTGGACCGTGCGGCCCTCTACACCTACCTCAGCGGCGAAGCGACCCGCCTGCTCGGCCCCTTCAAGGGCTACGCCTTCGCGCTGGAGGTGGAGCGGGCCGACAGCCTCTCCGCGCTGCAGGCGCTGGCGCTGCAGCTCGTCGAGCGCGTGCACAAGGCCAAGGGCGAGGCCGCTGCGGCCGCCGTGCGCGAGGCCCTGGGCCTGCGCTGATCTGGGACACTGGCGGCCCTGCCCGCCTCGCGTCCACCGCCTTGCCCCGCTTTTTCGTAGACACCCCGCTCGCCGCCGCCGGTGAGTTCTCGCTGCCCCCGGGCGCGGCCCGTCACGTCCAGGTGCTGCGCCTGCAGCCCGGCGACGCGCTGACGCTGTTCGACGGCAGCGGCCCCGAATGGCAGGCCGAGGTCACGGCCATGGGCCGCAGCGAGGTGCGCGTGAAGCTGCTGGCGGCCTCTCAGCCGCAGCGCGAGCTCGCGTGCGCCGTGACGCTGGCCGTCGTCATGCCGGCCAACGACCGCATGGATTTCCTCGTCGAGAAGGCGACCGAGCTCGGCGCCGCCGTGCTGCAGCCGCTGATGAGCGAGCGCTCGGTGCTGCGCCTCACGGGCGACCGGGCCGACAAGAAGCGCGCGCACTGGCAGGGCGTGGCCGTGGCGGCGGCCGAGCAGAGCGGCCGCACGGTGCCGATGCAAGTCGAGCCCGTGCAGACGCTGGCCGCCTGGCTGGCTGCGCTGCCGCCGGCCGGCGCCGACGAATGGCGCGGCCTGCTCAGCCCGCGCGCCGCCGCGCCCTGGGCGCCTCTCAAGCAGCCGCGGGCCGTCTTCCTGAGTGGCCCGGAAGGTGGGCTGAGCGACGCAGAGGAAGACACAGCGCGTGCCCGGGGCTTCGCCGCGGTGACGCTGGGGCCGCGCGTGCTGCGGGCCGACACGGCGCCGCTGGCCGTGCTGTCCGCGATCGGCCTGTCGTGAATCGCAAACTTGCCCTGCTGGTCCTGGCCCAGGGTCTGTTCCTGACCAACAACATCTGCTTCATGGCCATCAATGGCCTGGTGGGCCTGGCGCTGGCGCCCCAGCCCTGGATGGCGACGCTGCCCATCTGTGCCTACGTGGCCGGTGGCGCGCTGATGGCGCGGCTCGTGGGCCGGCACCAGCTGCGTTTCGGGCGGCGGCGGGCCTTCCAGATCGGGCTGCTGGTGGCCATCGCCAGTTGCGCGACGGCGCTGTGGAGCGTGACCGAGCGGCAGTTCTGGGGCGTCGTCGTGGCGACGCTGGTGGCCGGCTACTACAACGCCGGTGCGGCGCTCTACCGGTTCGCCGCCACCGAGATCGTGCCGCCCCAGCGGCGCGAGGCCGCCATCTCCTGGGTGCTGGCCGGTGGCTGCCTGGGCGCGGTGCTCGGGCCCTGGGTGGCCCGCACCAGCCGCGACCTGCTCGTGGCGCCCTTCGCCGGGGCCTACCTGATGCTCATCGGCGTGGCGCTGGCCGGGCTCGTGCTCATCTCGCTCATCGACTTCCCGCCGCTTGTGCGCCCCGCGCCCGGTGCCGGCGGGCGCCCGGGCCGCGAGCTGCTGCGCCAGCCGGTCTTCATGGTGGCGCTGGCCGCGAGTGCGCTCGGCTACGGCGTCATGAACCTCCTGATGGCCGCCACGCCCATCGCCATGGGCCAGTGCGGGCTGCCCTTCGACGACGCGGGCCTGGTGCTGCAATGGCATGTGCTGGGCATGTTCGTGCCGAGCTTCTTCACCGGGCCGCTGATCCGGCGCGTCGGCGTGCTGCCGGTCATGGCCGTGGGGGTGCTGCTCAACCTCGGCTGCGTCGCGTTCGCGCTGGCCGGGCAGGACCTGCCGCATTTCCTCGGCGCATTGCTGCTGCTGGGCGTGGGCTGGAACTTCCTCTACATCGGCGGCACCACGCTCTTCACCCAGGCCTACCGCCCCGAGGAGAAGACGCGCGCCCAGGGGCTGCTGGACACCGGCGTGTACGCGACGATGACGCTGACCTCGTTTTCTTCCGGTGCCCTCGTCACCACGGGCGGCTGGCAGTGGATGAACCTGGCCAGCCTCGTGCCCATCGCGCTGTGCGGTGGGGCGCTGGTCTACCTCGCGGTGCTTCAGCGCCGGTCGTGCTGAAGGTATTCGCCGGCCATCTGCTGGCCGGCGAGGTCGGGCTTCAGGCGCGCGAGTGCCTTCATGTCGAGGTCGCGCTGTGTGACGAAGAGCGCCGCGCCGATGCGCAGGCCCACGATGGCGCCGCCGTCGCCGAGCGTGGGCAGCAGCGGGTACACGCGAAGCCGCAGCACCAGCGTGCCCTGCTCGTCGGTGAAGACGGCCGTTTCGGCGAGCGTCGCGCAGCGCAGGCGGTCGGCCTCGCGCAGCAGGGCGATGCCGGCAGCCTCGGGGTCGATCTGCACGGCCGAGGCCGTCATCGCGATGGCGCGCCGGCCTTGGGCCTCCAGCCTGGCAGTGACGGCCGTGTTGAAGCGCATGTTCAGCTCGTCCCAGTCCGGCCCGCCGGCCAGGGGCGGGTTGCGGCCCTGGCCGAACACCAGCATGCAGGGCGAGGCGGCCTGCACCTGCGTGGCGCCGAGCGCCAGCAGTGCGGCCAGGGCCAGCTCACGCAGGCGCATCGCCCTCGGTGGCCTTGCGTGCGGACCCCTTGACCAGGTCGAAGCGGAACAGCCGGCATTCGATGGGGCCATTCCACATCGGCACGCGGCGCGATTCCTTCAGCCGCATCTTGTTGGGCAGCTTCATGTCGGGGCTGAGCATCCAGGCGGTCCAGCCGGCCGGGTTCTCGGTGTACTGGCGCTTCCAGTGCGAGGCCAGGCGGGGGAAGAAGTCGTCGCCGCCGTCGCGCTGCTCGCTGCCGCCGGCATCCCGGGTCATGGCCGCCTTGCCGCGCACCTCGATGCGTTCGCCGTAGGGCGGGTTCATGACGATGGCGCCGGGCATGCCCTCGGGCAGGGTCGGCGCGGGGCGCTCCAGCGCGTCGCCGCCGTTGAACTGGATGTATTGCGCGACGCCGGCGCGTTCGGCATTGCGGCGGGCGAAGTCGACCATGCGGAAGGCCACGTCGCTGGCGTAGATGGGCACGGCCGGCGGGTGGATGCGGGCGCGGGCGGCCTGCGTCATCTCGCCCCAGGCCGCCTTCATGGCGCCAGTGGCAAACGGCAGCTGGGTCTCGAAGGCGAAGCGGCGCTGCAGGCCGGGGGCCGAGTCGCAGGCGATGAGGGCGGCCTCGATCGGGATGGTGCCCGAGCCGCAGCAGGGGTCGTGCAGCGCGCCGCCTTGCTCGGGCGTGCCGCGCCATTCGGCCGCGGCGAGCATGGCGGCGGCGAGGGTTTCCTTCAGCGGCGCGTCGCCCTTGTCGATGCGCCAGCCGCGCTTGAAGAGGGGCTCGCCCGAGGTGTCCACGTACAGCGCCGCACGCTCCGGGCCCACGTGCAGCACCACGGGCAGGTCGGGGCGGTGGGTGTCCACGCT
Source organism: Roseateles sp. (assembly GCA_016790285.1). Taxonomy (GTDB): domain Bacteria; phylum Pseudomonadota; class Gammaproteobacteria; order Burkholderiales; family Burkholderiaceae_C; genus Pelomonas. The sequence continues at coordinate 7,088 of JAEUPJ010000059.1, forward strand.
CGGGCGCTCGCCGGTGTGCTCGCGCAGTTGGTCGCAGATGGCGTCCTTGATGCGCAGGGCGGCGAAGTTCAGGCTCTTGAGGGGTGAGCGCTGGGCCGTCACGTCCACGCGCAGCGTGTGCTGGGGCGTGAGCCAGTCGCGCCAGTCCACGCGCCGGGCCAGCGCGTAGAGGTCGTCGTCATGGCGGTAGGGGCCTTCCATGACCTCCACCAGCACGCGCTGGGCCAGGCGGCTTTCGAGGTTGATGCGCAGGACGTCCTCGGCCGTGCCGACAAGGCCGCAGCCGCCGCGCAGGGCCTCGACCTTGCTGCGCACACCCGGCGGCAGGAAACGCTTGAGCTCCGCCTCGAGCAGGGGCTCGACGCCGGCGGGGCAGGGGACGAATAGGGACAACTTGTTGGGCAGGCTCACGGGCGCAATTGTCGCCGCGTCCATAAACTGCGGCATGCCCACCTTCCCCCGCCGGCCATGAATCGACGCCTGCTGATGCTGAGCCTGGCCCTGACCGTGATGACCCACGCCGTCGCCGCCCCGCCTGAGCTGCCACCCCACACGCTGCCTGGCACGCAGCTGCGCACGCTGGCGCCCACGGCCGAGGGGCGCCACTACCAGCTGCACATCCACCTGCCGGCCTCCTTCTCGAAGGAGCCGCGGCGCCGCTACCCGGTGCTCTACGTGACGGACGCCTACTGGGACTTCGCCACCGTCGTGGCTTCCTACGGCAACCTCGTCTATGACCGCGTGGTGCCCGAGTTCATCATCGTGGGGCTGGGCTACGGCGGCGCGCGGCCGGACTACGACGCGCTGCGGCTGTGGGAGCTGTCGCCCGTGCGCATGGGCGGCGAGCGTGCGGAGTCGGGGCATGCCGACCAGTTCCTGGACACGCTGGAGAAGACGGTCTTCCCGCTCGTCGAGCGTGACTACCGCGGCGACCCGGCGCAGCGCCACCTCGCCGGCAGCTCGCTGGGCGGCCTGTTCGTGCTGCACGCGCTGCACGCGCGGCCGCAGCTCTTCAAGGGCTACATCGCCGCGAGCCCTGCGGTGGTGGTGGGGGGCGACTGGATCATCGCCCGGGCCCGGGCCCAGGCCGCGGTGGGCAAGCCGCTGGATGCGCGGCTGTACGTGACCGGCGCGGAGTTCGAATGGCCCGGCTTTCTCGCCGGCATCCAGCGCTATCAGGCCCTGTTGCCCGAGCTCAAGCTGCCGGGCCTGGTGTTCGAGCGCCGCACCATCGACGGCGAGCGGCATGCGGGCACCAAGGCCGAGAGCTACACGCGCGGCATGCGCTTCGTGTTCGCGCCGCTGGCCCCGGAGCAGGGGCCCTCGAAGGACTGAGCCTGGCCCGGGCCACCGGCCGCAGCCGGTGGCCGTGGGGCTTACTGGCGCACGAAGTCCAGCAGGTCCTGGTTCAGGCGGTCCTTGTGCGTGTCGGTGATGCCGTGGGGGCCACCCGCGTACTCGATCAGGCGCGCACCCTTCACCAGCCTGGCGGTCGCGCGGCCCGTGGTCTCGATGGGCACGATCTGGTCGTCAGCGCCGTGGATCACCAGCGTCGGCACGTTCACCTTCTTCAGGTCTTCGCGGAAGTCGGAGTAGAAGAAGGCATCGATGCTGTCGTAGGTGGCCTTGGAGCCGGCCTGCATGCCTTGCACGTAGAAGCTGTCCACCAGGCCGCTGGAAGCCTTGGCACCCGGGCGGTTGAAGCCGAAGAAGGGGCCGCTGGCGATGTCCTTGTAGAGCTGCGAGCGGTTGTCCAGCGACGCCTTGCGCAGGCTCTCGAACACGGCGGTGGGCACGCCCTCGGGGTGGGTGGGCGTCTGGCCCATGATGGGCGTGATGGCGCCCACGAACACCGCCTTGGCCACGCGCGCCGTGCCGTGGCGGCCGATGTAGCGGGCCACCTCGCCGCCGCCGGTGGAGAAGCCCACCAGCGTCGCGCGCTTCACGCCCTTGGCGCTCAGCACGGCGTCGAGGTCATCGGCGTACTGGTCCATGGTGTTGTTCGCCCAGGGCTGGCCCGAGCGGCCGTGGCCGCGGCGGTCATGGGCGATGACGCGGTAGCCGCGCTCGGCCAGGAACTGCATCTGCGACTCCCAGCTGTCCGCGTTCAGCGGCCAGCCGTGGCTGAAGACGACGACCGGGCCGTCCTTGGGGCCCCAGTCCTTCACGTACAGCGGCGTGCCGTCATTGGCAGCGACGTACTGGCTGGCGACCGCGGCGGCGGCGGTCGGCGCCGGGGTGGCCGCGTGGGCGGTGGTCAGGACCGCAGCGCCGCCGAGGGCAAGGGTGGCGGCAAGGGCGAGGCGGGTGATGGCGTTCATGGCAAATCTCCTGGAAGCGTGGGGTGAGGGTGTGAATCAGTGGAGGTGGGTGCGAGACCGGGCCGTTCAGGCCTTGGAGGCCACGCGGACGGCTTCGCCACGGCGGGCGGCGTACTCGGCCACCAGCGCGGCGAATCGCTCGCCGTGGCGCAGGGCGGCGTAGCGCTGGCGGGCGGCCTGCAGGGCGGGCGTTTCCTGGCCGGTCTCAGCGGCGGCGCGCTCGGCGGCGGCGAGGCCCGACTCCTGGTAGATCTTCAGGTCGGCCAGCACTTCGGCGCGGGACACGGTGGACTGCGTGCTGACGCTGACGCCGGACTCGGGGTCCGTCACGAAGGTGCCGGCGTGCACCGGGGCAGCGGCGGCGATGGCAGCGCCGAAGACGAGTTGGAGGACGGCACGGTTGAAGCTGTAGTGGCGGGTCATGGCAGGCTCCTGAAGAAGGGGTGGGTTGCTGTCTTGCGACAGGATGAACTTTGCCGGGGTTGGGTGAACTGAAGATGCCGTAGAGTCCTGTTAACTTTGCATTTCGTACTTCAGGTGCTGCCATGGCCGATCGACTCGCTGCGCTCTTCGCCCACTTCGCCGTCCGGGCCGACACCTTCCAGGCCGGCCCGCTGTGCGGCGTCAACACGCTGGAGCCGCAGGCTGGGCGCGGTCAGCTGCATCTGGTGCGGGAGGGCGGCGTGGCGGTGCACCACGGCACGGCCACGCCGCTGTGCATCGACGAGCCCAGCCTGCTGCTGTACCCGCGGCCGCTCGCGCACCGCTTCGTGACCGATGTCGAGCACGGGGCGTCCTTCCTGTGCGCGCACATGACGTTCGACGGTGGCGCGAGCCACCCCATCGCCGCGGCATTGCCCGACTGGATCTGCCTGCCACTGAAGAACCTGCCCAGCTGCGAGCCGGTGCTGACCCTGCTCTTTGCCGAAGCCGAGGCCACGCACTGCGGCCGCCAGCTGATGCTCAACCGGCTCTTCGAGGTGCTCATGATCTGGGTGCTGCGCGAGCTGATGGCCCAGGGGCGCGTGGAGGCCGGCATGCTCGCGGGCCTGGCCCACCCGCGGCTGCGTGGCGCGCTGGTGGCCATGCACGACCTGCCGCAGCGCGACTGGCCGCTGGAGGCGCTGGCCGAGGCGGCCGGCATGTCACGCACGGTCTTCGCCAACACCTTCCGCGACGTGGTGGGCTGCACGCCCGGCGCCTACCTGCAGCGCTGGCGCATCGGCCTCGTGCAGAAGGGCCTGCGCGAGGGCCGCGCGCTCAAGCATCTGGCGGACGACGTGGGCTACGGCGGCGAGGCGGCGCTGTCGCGGGCGTTTCGCGCGCACACGGGGCAGTCGCCGCGGGAATGGCGCAAGGCGGCCCTGGCTGGGCCCTGACGGGGGGCTACAGCGCCTTGCGCAGGTTCGCGGGGGCGATCTTCATCGCCTCGCGGTACTTGGCCACGGTGCGGCGGGCGCACTGGATGCCCTGCTCCTCGAGCATCGCCGCCAGCGCGCTGTCGGACAGGGGCTTCTTCACGTCCTCGGCGGCGACGAACTGCTTGATGAGCGCCCGCACGGCGGTGCTGGAGGCCTCGCCGCCGGCTTCGGTGGACAGGCCCGAGCCGAAGAAGTACTTCAGCTCGAAGGTGCCCCAGCTCGTGGCCATGTACTTGGCGGTCGTCACGCGCGAGATGGTGGACTCGTGCAGGCTGAGCTCGTCGGCGATCTCGCGCAGCACCAGCGGCTTCATGGCCAGCTCGCCGTGGGTGAAGAAGCCGCGCTGGCGCTCGACGATGGCCTGGCTCACGCGCAGGATGGTGTCAAAGCGCTGCTGGATGTTCTTGATGAACCAGCGCGCTTCCTGCAGCTGCCCGCCCAGCGGCGAATTGCTGATGCCACCACGCGTGGCGCGCAGCGCGTTGGCGTAGAGCTCGTTGATGCGCAGCTTGGGGGCCACTTCGGGGTTGAGCATCACGCGGAACTCCCGGCCCACCTTGCGCACGATGACGTCCGGGATGATGGCCGCCGATGCCCCCGCGGCGAAGCGGCGGCCGGGCTTGGGTTCGAGCTGGGTGATGAGGCCTTGCGCCTCGCGCAGCAGGGTCTCGTCGGCGCCAGTCTCGTTCATGAGGCGGCGCATGTCGCGCTTGGCGAGCAATTCCAGATGACCCTTGCAGATCAGGATGGCGATCACCTGCGCGGGGCTCTTGGGCAGGGCGCGCAGCTGCAGCGTCAGGCATTCCGACAGGTCGCGCGCGCCGATGCCCAGGGGCTCGAGGTTGTGCAGCAGTCGCAGCCCGAAGCGCAGCCGGTCCAGCAGCTCCTCGCGGTCTTCCGGGTCCTCGGCGAGGGCGGCGGCGATCTCCTCCAGCGGGTCTTCGAGGTAGCCGTCCTCGTTCAGCGACTCGATCAGCACCTGCATCACGGCCCGGTCCTCGGGCGACAGGTGGTGGCCGGCGAGCTGCTGGGCCAGGTGCTCGGCCAGCGAGATGCCGGCGGACTCCTGGCTCTCGCGCTCGCCGTCGTCGTCGCCGCTGCCGCTGCCCGAGCTGGAGGGCAGCTCGCGGATGCCGTCGAAGTCGTCGCGCTCGGTGCCGTTCTCCCAGTCCTCGCGCTCGGTGCCGCCGAAGTCGTCGCCGCTGAGCTCGGGCGCCTCGGCCTCGCCGCCTTCGGGCGTGGCCTCGCCAGCGCTGTCGTTGCTGCCGGCATCCACCGGGGCGTTGGTGGCGAGTTCCGGCGTGCTGACGCTGAACTCCTCCTCCGTCTCCAGCAAGGGGTTGCTGGCGAGCATCTGCTCGACTTCCTGGTGCAGCTCCAGCGTGGACAGCTGCAGCAGCCGGATGGACTGCTGAAGCTGGGGTGTCAGCGCGAGGTGCTGACTGAGGCGGACCTGCAGGGTCTGTTTCATCTCAGCACCAGGGCGTCACATGCGGAAGTGTTCGCCGAGATAGACCTTGCGCACGTCGGCGTTGGCCACGATCTCGTCGGGCGTGCCTTCGGCGAGCACGGCGCCCTCGCTGATGATGTAGGCGCGGTCGCAGATGCCCAGGGTCTCGCGCACGTTGTGGTCGGTGATGAGCACCCCGATGCCGCGGCTCTTGAGGAAGCTGATGATGCGCTGGATCTCCAGCACCGCGATCGGGTCCACGCCGGCAAACGGCTCGTCCAGCAGGATGAAGCGCGGCTGCGTGGCCAGCGCCCGCGCGATCTCCACGCGGCGGCGCTCGCCGCCGGACAGGGCGGGCGCGGGGCTGTCGCGCAGGCCCTCGATGGAGAGGTCGTGCAGCAGGCCGTTGAGGAGCTCGTCGATGCGCGCGCGGGGCAGGGCCCGGCCGTCGTCGTCCTGCTGCAGCTCCAGCACGGCGCGGATGTTCTGCTCGACGGTGAGCTTGCGGAAGATGGACGCTTCCTGCGGCAGGTAGCTCAGACCCAGGCGGGCGCGCGCGTGGATGGGCAGGCGCTGCACCTCGGCGCCGTCGATGCGGATGACGCCGGCGTCCGAGCGCACGAGGCCCACGATCATGTAGAAGCTCGTCGTCTTGCCCGCGCCGTTGGGGCCGAGCAGGCCGACGACCTCGCCGCAGTCCACGCGCACGTGCACGTCCTTCACGACGCGGCGCACGCCGTAGCTCTTGGCCAGGCCTTGCGCCTCCAGGCGGCTGCCGCAGGCGGGCGTCGGGCCCGAGGGGGTCGCGGACACGTCGGCCATCACGAAGGCTTGCCCGGCTGCAGCGTGGTGGAGGGCTTGAGCGGCAGCGGTGCGGCCGGTGCCGAGGCCGCTTCGTCGCCCGGCTGCAGGCGGGGCATCATGACGATGCGCGTGCGGCCGTTGGGGTTGGGGGAGGCGCTGCCGCCTTCCAGCGTGAACACCTCGGTGCGGCTGTCGTACACGATGACGGCCCCCGTCACCTCTTCGGCCACGGCGGTGCCGCGCAGGCGGCGCACGGTGGCGTTGCCGATGAAGCGCACGGTCTCCGTGCGGGTGTCGTATTCGAGCTGGTTGGCCACGCCGTCGATGGCTTCGCCGGGGATGTCGCGCGCCTGGCGGAAGGTGACGGGCTGGCCGGGGAGGCCGCTGGCGAACGCCTGGTGGTAGCCGTCGCGCGTCTGGCGCACGTCGACCTTCTCGGCCTTCAGCAGCAGGGTGCCCTTGGTGATGATGACGTTGCCCAGCAGCTCGGTGCGCTGGTTGACGCCGTCCAGCCGGCCTTCCTTCTCGGCCGTGAAGACCATCGGCTTGAGCCGGTCGGCCTTCTCCGCCTGGGCGGCAGGGAGGACGAGCGCGAGAGCGAGCAGGAGGAGGTGGCGATGCATGGCGGCACGGAAGTTGCAGGCCATTCTAGGGGCCTGGGGCCGCCGCCAGCCTTTCCCGCGCGGCAAGCGAGTCAGGAAGTTTTGCCGCTTCGCGCCTGCTTGACGAGGAAGTCCGCCACGGCCAGGGCCTGCTGGCCCTGCACGGCTTCGCTTTGGCCCGGCGTGCCGGCCATGCTGGGGGACGTGCGCCAGCGCCCGGCCACGACCAGGGCGGGCACGGTGTCGATGCCGGCGGCCTGGGCGAGTGCTGCGCCCTGCCCGAGCCTGGCCTGTATGCCGAAGGCGTTGAACGCGGCCTTGAACTTGGCCGTGTCCACGCCGAGCTTGCCCACGAGCGCCACGATGGCCGCCTCGTCATTGGCCTCGATGCCGGCCCGGTGGAAGGCATTGAAGATGCCCGCATGCACCTGCGGCGTGAGCGCGCCCATGGCTTCCAGCGCGTAGAACATGCGCTGGTGCAGCTTGTGCATGAGCGTCACGCCCACCGGCACGCGGCGAAAGCTCACGTCCGCCGGCAGCTGGTGCACCCAGGCCTCCAGCAACGGGTCGAATGCGTTGCAGTGCGGGCACATGTAGAAGAAGAACTCGATGACCTCGATCTTCCCCGCCGTCCCGGGCGGGGCCTGGCCCAGCCGGGCGTACTGGCGGCCCTCGACCGGCCGGCCCTGGGCCAGGGCTGCAGGCGCGACGCACGCCGCGACCAGGGCCTGCGTCGCGGTGCGCCGCTTCATGCCTTGCTGCGGGCGCGCTGGATCAGGAAGTCGGTGACCTGGAGCGCCTTCTGGCCCAGCTCGAGCTCGGGCAGGCGCTGGCCACCGCCGGCCTGGCTGGGCGAGGTGAGGAAGCGCCCGGCCACGCCGATGCTCGGCACGCCGTCGATGCGGTAGGCCTCGGACAGCTTCTCGGCCTGCTGGCACTTGGTGACCACGCCGAAGGAGTTGTAGGCCTCCTGGTACTTGGCGGGGTCGATGCCCAGCGGGCTCAGGAACTTGGCCTGGCTCTTGGCGTCGTCCAGCGTCTGGCCCTGCTGGTGCATGGCGTTGAAGATGGCCGGCCGCGCCGCGGCTTCCTTGCCTAGGGCTTCCAGCGCGAAGAACATGCGCTGGTGGATCTTGATGTTGGCGCGGAAGGCCACGTGCACCTTGCGGAACGTGACGTCCGCGGGCAGCTGCTTGGCCCAGGCTTCCACGGCCGGCTCGAAGGCGTAGCAGTGGGGGCAGCCGTACCAGAAGAACTCGATCACCTCGATCTTGCCCGGCGTGGTGGGCAGCGGCGGGTTGATGACCAGGTACTGGCGGCCCTCGATGGGGCCGCCCTGGGCGAGGGCGCTGCTGGCAGCGCCGAGTGCGGGGGCGGAGGCGAGGAGGGCGGAGAAATCGCGGCGCTTCATGGCGGCAGTCATCCTTGAGGGCTAACGTGGGTCAACGTTGTACACGAACAAGATTGGCCTCGAAGCCGGCAGCCTCAATCTTGCGCTGCAGGTCTTCCGCGGCTTCGCGGGTGTCGTTGGGGCCGAGGCGCACGCGGTAGACGGTGCGACCATTCTGCTCGCGCTCCATGACCTTGGCGGTGAAGCCCTGGATGGCGAGCTTGGCCTTCTGCGATTCCGCTTCTTCGGGGCGCGTGAAGGCGCCGGCCTGCACGAAGTAGACGTAGGCGTCGGCACCGGCCGCCGCGGCAGGCGCCGGCGTGGAGGCGGCGGCTGCGGCGGGGGCTTCGGCCTTGGCCGGCTTGGCCGGTGGCACGGCAGCGGTGGCTGCGGCGCTGGCGGTGGCCGCCGCGGCACTCGGCGTCGTGGTGGGCGGCGGGGGCACGGTGGATACCGGTGCATTGACCACGCCGCTGGCGCTGCGCGCGGCCTTGCCGGCCAGCGGGGCGTTGGGGTCCCAGTTCTTGTTGCGCTCGGCCTCGGCGGCGTCCTGCTCGGCCGTGCGTTGCGGCACCTTGTTGACGAAGGGGATGGGCACCTTGGTGATGTAGAGCGCCACGCCCAGCGCCACCGCCAGGCCCACGAGCAGGCCGACGATCAGGCCCAGGACAAAGCCGCCCTTCTGGCTCTTGCCAGCGGGCTTGGATGCAGCACTCATTCGGTCTCCGAGGGGGCGGGGGAATCGGGGGTGTCAGGGATGTCGCGGCTCATCTGCTCGGGCGCGCTCACGCCGAGCATGCCCAGCGCGTTGGCGAGCACCTGGCGGGTGGCCTGCAGCAGCGCCACGCGGGCGCGGGTCAGCGCGGGCGCCTGGTCGAGCACGCGCTCGGCGGCGTAGTAGGCGTGGTAGGCGCCGGCCAGGTCGCGCGCGTAGAAGGCCACGTCATGCGGGGCGATGCCGGTGGCCGCACCGGTAAGCATGTCGGGGTAGGCGGCGAGCTTGAGCATCAGCGCCTCTTCGGTCGGCGCGCTCAGCAGGCTCAGGTCGGCCGGGCTGGCGAGGTCACCGCCCCACTTGCGGATGACCGAGCAGATGCGCGCATGCGCGTACTGTACGTAGAACACCGGGTTCTCGTCGTTCTGCTTGAGCGCCAGGTCGACGTCGAAGACGAACTCGGTGTCGGCCTTGCGGCTGATCAGGAAGAAGCGCACCGCGTCGCGGCTGGTCCAGTCGACCAGGTCACGCAGCGTCACGTAGGAGCCGGCGCGCTTGGAGATCTTGACCTCCTCGCCGTCCTTCATGACGGTGACCATCTTGTGCAGGACGTAGTCGGGGAAGCCCTGCGGGATGCCCAGGTCGACGGCCTGCAGGCCCGCGCGCACCCGGGCGATGGTGCCGTGGTGGTCGGTGCCCTGGATGTTGATGCACTGCGTGTAGCCGCGCTCGAACTTGTTGATGTGATAGGCCACGTCGGGCACGAAGTAGGTGTAGCCACCTTCCTTCTTGCGCATGACGCGGTCCTTGTCGTCGCCGTAGTCGGTGGTGCGCAGCCACAGCGCGCCGCCTTCTTCGTAGGTCTTGCCGCTGGCGACCAGGCGCTCCACGGTCTTCTCGAGCTGGCCGCCCTGGTAGACGCTGGTCTCGAGGAAATAGCTGTCGAACTTGAGGCCGAAGGCCTGCAGGTCCAGGTCCTGCTCGTGGCGCAGGTAGGCCACGGCGAACTGGCGGATGCTGTCGAGGTCGTTCACGTCGCCCGAGGCGGTGAACTCGCGGTCGTCGGCCTTGACGGTCTCCTTGCGCAGGAAGGCGTCGGCGATGTCCTGGATGTAGTCGCCGTTGTAGGCGGCTTCCGGCCACGCGGCGTCGCCGGGCTTGAAGCCCTTCAGGCGCATCTGCGTGGAGTTGGCCAGCGTCGCGATCTGCACGCCCGCGTCGTTGTAATAGAACTCGCGGGTGACCTCGTGGCCCTGGCTCTGGAACACCGAGCACAGCGAGTCGCCGAGCGCCGCCTGGCGGGCATGCCCCACGTGCAGCGGGCCGGTGGGGTTGGCCGACACGAACTCGATCATGACGTGCTTGCCGGTGGCCGGGCGGTGGCCGAACTTCTCGCCGGCGGCCAGCACTTCGGCCACGACGGCCTGCTTGGCCGCGGGCTTGAGGCGGATGTTGATGAAGCCGGGGCCGGCGATCTCCAGGGACTGCACCCACTGCTGGAAGGCAGGCTTGGCCTCGAGCGCGGCGATCAGGCGCGTGGCCAGTTCACGCGGGTTGGCCTTGAGCGGCTTGGCCAGCTGCATGGCGGCGGTGCAGGCGAAGTCGCCGTGGGCGGCCTGCTTGGGAGATTCGAATGCCGCCGGGGCGTTGGACCCGGGGGCGATTTCCTGGAGGGAGTCGGCGAGTGCGGCGAGCAGCGCCTGCTTGGCTTGGATCATGGGCAGGATTCTAGGAGGCCCGCCTGCAACGCCCGGGCCGCGTGGGGCGATGACTCAGCCGGCCGTCGACTCGGGAAGAGCCCCGGCGGGCTCATGGCAGGCCACGCACAGCTTGTTGCCGTCCGGGTCGCGGAAGTAGGCGCCGTAGTAGTGCGCGTGGTACTGGGGCCGCAGCCCCGGCGGGCCCTCGCAGCGCCCGCCCTGGGCCAGCGCCAGGGCGTGGGCCGCGTCCACCTGGGCGCGCGTCGCGGCCAGCAGCGCCACCATCTGGCCATTGCCGGGCGTGTGCTCGCCCTCGAACGGCGCGCCCAGCAACAGCAGCGGCCGGGGCCCCGGCGTGCTCTGCCAGCCGGCCCAGGGTTGGGCGGGGTCGCAGAAACGTTCTGTCACACCCAGCAGGGCGAGCAGGGGCCGGTAAAACGCCAACGCGCGATCGAAGTCACGGGTGCCGATGTAGACGTGGGAGAACATGGGGCGAGCCTCCTTGCGGGCGTCCTATCATGCCCTGCGTGAGCGCCCCGCCCGACGACCTGCCCTCCCACATCGGCCGCTACCAGGTGATCAAGCGCCTGGGCGAAGGTGCGACGAGTGACGTCTTCCTCGCCCGCGACCCCTTCCAGGGTGTGGAGGTGGCCATCAAGCGCATGCGCGCCTGGGCGCCGCCGCCGGATGCGCCGGCCAGCGACTTCAGCAACCGCTTCTTCAGCGCCGAGGCCGCGCTCGCCGGGCGGCTGCACCACCCGAACGTGGCGGCCATCCTGGACGCGGTGTCGGAGGAGTCCGCGCCTTATCTCGTGATGGAGTACGTGCCGGGCGTCACGCTCAAGCACTTCTGCCGCAGCGACCGCCTGTTGCCGCTGGACCAGATCGTGGAGCTCGGCTTCAAGTGCGCGATGGCGCTGAGCTACGTCTACCGCCAGGGCGTCATCCACCGCGACGTCAAGCCCGCCAACCTGCTGGCCGTGCTGGACCCCGGCGGCCAGGTGGTGGACGTGAAGGTGACGGACTTCGGCTCCGCGCTGAACCTGCTGGCCGACTCCACGCAGATCCACCGCGTGGGGTCGCTGGCCTACATGCCACCCGAGCAGATCGAGGGCGGCGACGTCGACTGCCGGGCCGACATCTACGCGCTGGGCGCCGTGCTCTACCACCTCATCAGCGGCCGCCCGCCCTTCGACGCACCGCACCAGATGGCGCTGATGCACCAGATCTACCACCAGCCGCCGCTGCCGCTGGTGGGCCAGCGCGGCGGTGTCACCGAGGGGCTGGATGCCGTCGTGCTGCGGGCGCTGGCCAAGTCGCCGCACGAGCGCTACCCCGACTGGGAGGCCTTCGCCCAGGCGCTGTCGGCCCTGGTGGCCAGCCAGCAGGTGCCGCTGAACCGGCTGGGCGAGGTGCGCGACTCCGAACGCTTCAACCTGCTGCGCTCGCTGGAGTTCTTCGCCGAGTTCGGCGACGTGCAGCTCTGGGAAGTGGTGCGCCGCGCACGCTGGAAGCGCTACCCCGTCGGCTACGCCCTCTTCAAGCGCGGGCAGGAAGGCAACAACTTCCACATCATTGCGCAGGGGGAGGTGGAGGTCTTCCGGGATGGGCGCCAGGTCGCCACGCTCGGCCAGGGCACGTCGGTGGGCGAGATGGCCTACCTCGCACCCAACCCCGACCTGCGCCGCCACAGCACCGACATCAAGGTGAGCCAGGAGTGCACGACGATCTCGTTCACGCCCGAGTCCATCGGCCAGCTCAGCCCCGAATGCCAGCACCGCTTCGACCGCGGCTTCATCCGCGTGCTGGTGCGCCGCCTGCATGCCGCGCACGAGGCGCTGGCCCACCCGCGGCGCATTCTGTAAAGGGAGGTTGTGGAGGCTTGGCAGGGCGCGAGCCGCATGCTTGAATCGACTCGCCCCCCACCCTCCAGAGGAAGGAGTTCATGATGAAACGATTCGCCATCCTGCTCGCCTGCGCCGCCGTTGCTTTCGGTGCCCAGGCCACGCCCCAGCAGGACAAGATGAAGGCCTGCAACGCCGAGGCCAAGGACAAAGGCAAGCAGGGCGACGACCGCAAGGCCTTCATGAAGGAGTGCCTGTCGGCCAAGCCCGCGGCCGATGCGGCCTCCCCGGCCTGCGAGAAGTCCGCCGCCGACAAGAAGCTGCACGGCGCCGCCGCCAAGAGCCACATGAAGAAGTGCATGGCCGACGCGGCCTCGGCCCCGAAGTGATGCCCCGCCGGGTCGCGGCCCGGGCGCTGTAGGACGAGAGCCACCCCCGGGTGGCTCTTTGCTTTTGGGCGGTAGGTTGCGTCTGACGTCGCGGCTGGCTGCCGGCCGGTTTCGACGGCGCCAGCGCCCGCCGACAGTTGCTCCATGTGATTTCCATCCCTTGCAGGAGCACACCATGAGCACGATCGAACTGCTGTCCAGCCCCCGCACTGCCTACTGGCGCCTGACCCTGTTGTCGGTGGCCGCCGCCGCCACCCTGGCCCTGACCGGCTGCGCCGGCATGTCCTCGCGTGAGACGAGCACCGTCGTGGGCGCGACGGCCGGCGCCGTCGTCGGCGGCGTCGTGACGGGCACCACGGCGGGTGCTGCCGTCGGCGCCGCTGCGGGCGGCGTCATCGGCAACGAGATCGACAAGAAGCGTCGCTGAAGCCCACGGGGCCCATGAAAAAGGGCCGGCATCAGCCGGCCTCAGGCAACCCAGGCGCGCCAGGTCAGAACTTGTAGCGGGCTTCCAGGTAGTACTGGCGCCCCGAGACGTCGACCTTCTGCGGTTCCAGCTCGCTGTAGCGGTACTGGCCGCGGCCCGGGTTGGTCAGGTTGGTGCCGCTGAACGACACCTCCAGGCCCGGCATCACGGTGTAGTTGACCGTCAGCGCCACGTTGGTGACGGGCGCCTGGATGGTCGGCGCGGTGGGCATGGTGATGCCCTGCACGACCGACAGGCCCTGGCTGTTGGCCGTGGGCGCCGGGGCCGTGGTGCTGTTGACGTACTCGCTGCGGTAGTTCCACGCCAGCCGCACGCTGAAGGTGTCGGTCTCGAAGTAGCCCACCAGGTTGGCGCTCTTGCGCGAGGCGCCCACCATCGGCCGGCCGTCTTCCACGCTGGTGTCCGCGTAGCTCAGGTTGGACTGGAAGCCGAAGCCGCCCCAGATCGGCTGCTCCCAGCTCAGCTCCGCGCCCTGGATGCGCGCGCGCTGCTGGCCGGTGGAGTTGATCCGGTAGGTCTGCACGACGTTCTGGCTGTCCAGCAGGTCCACCGTCACGCCCTGGCGCACCGCGCCCGTCTTGGGGTAGCCGCGCACCAGCGAGTCGAACAGGCTCAGCACGACGGCCGAGCGGCGGGCGTAGTACCAGCCCAGCGACAGGTCGGTGTTCTGCGCCGTCATCGGCTCCAGCGACGGGTTCGGGCCGTTGACCGTGCAGCCCTGCGAGTTGCAGGTCTGGCCGGTGAAACCCGCGCCGTAGAGGTTGTAGTTCTGGCGGCCCAGCGTCTTGGACAGGCCCACGCGGGCGATCCAGTTCGGCGCCACCTGCCAGCGCGCGTTCATGCTGGGCAGGATGTCGTCGAACACCTTGTGCTGGGGCACCTTGTAGTAGATGGTGCCGGTGCTCGGGTTGAAGGGAACGCCGTCCAGGTAGCTGGCGCCGTCGCCGGCCGTCACGATGGCCGTCGGGTAGGCGGCGCAGGGCACCACGGTCTTGCCGGGCTCGATGCGCAGGCACTTGCCGGTGGGCACGGGTGTCGCGATCTGGGCGTCGACGATGGTGCGGGCGTAGCGCAGGCCCACGTTGCCGCTGAGCTTGCCGTCGGCCGTCTCGAGGTTCTGCTGGAAGTACAGCGCGCTCTGGCGTTCGCGCAGTTCGATCTCGTTGGCAACCGAGCGCTCGAACTCAGGGGTCGTGGCCTTGTACTTGTCCGCGAAGTACTGCCGCAGGAACTCGCGGGAGTAGTAGAAGCCGGTGTTGTCGAACCCGCTGCCCAGCCCGTCACCGAAGTCGCTGGGGTAGGGCACGGCTTGCGCGGGATCCGGCGGCGTGATGGCCGAGCTCTTGAGCTTGAGCTGCGAGCGGCGGTGGTCGCGGTGGTGGTCGGCGTGGCGCGCGCCGAACTCCAGCGACTGGAACACGCCGCTGTTCTGCACGTACTCGGCGTCCACCCCCAGGCTGCTCTCGCGGTCCACCGTCTTGTAGCGGTTGGGCGCGTTGGTGGCGATCAGCGTGTAGTTGCTGGCCACGGGCGAGGTGCCGGGGCCGGCGTTCTGGTAGCTCCAGGTGGGTGCTTCGTTGACGCCCTGCAGCGCGAAGGTCACGCCGGTGCCGTAGCGGGCGTAGGTCAGGCCCCGGTCCTGGTCGGTCGTGCCCACGCCGCGCGTGGTGCTGAACAGGCCCTTGACCTTGAGGTCGTTGCTGAACTTGTAGGTGGCGTCCAGGTCCAGGAAGCCGCTGCTGGCGCTGGCGCCGCTGCGGAAGAACCCCTCGGAGTTGCCGATGTACTGCGGCGTCACGCCGGGTGCGAAGGCGATGGTGGCGCTGCGCAGCACGCGGATCTTGTCGCCGTAGATCGTCGTCTCCTCGACGATCTTGGGGTTGGTGATGGACGCGAACACCTGCTGGCCATTGAAGCTCGTGTTGGCCGCCGCCGCGGTGACGGCGCCGAACGGCTCGGCCTTGCCCACCAGCATGGAGTACATCGCCCCCGAGGTGAGCCGGCCGTAGTTGTCGGAGTTCATCTTGGAGTGGAAGGCCGTGAGGCCCACGTCCAGCTGCTCCAGCGGCCGCCACTGCACCGACAGCATGCCGCCCTTGCGGTCGCGCACGCCTTCCACGAACTCGGTGGACATGCTGCCCGGCAGGCGCACGCCGTTGAGGTCGGCGGCGGTGTAGCCCGAGCCGGCGAGCGACGCGTCGGTGATGCCCTTCATCGTCGTCGTGTTGATGACGTCCCAGCCGCTGCTGGCGCCGTAGGCGAAGCGCGAGGCCGAGTCACGGCGCACGTAGCGCTTCTCGGCGAACACCTGGCCGATGACGCCCAGCCGGTCGTCGTCGCTTTTCCAGTTCACCGTGGCGCTGAGCTGCGGGCTGGTCTTGTCGGGCAGCGTCGCGTGCACGCCGCCCACGCTGACCACGCCGCCGAACTTCTGCTTCTGCTCCAGCGGCTTGCGCGTGGTGACGTTGATGGTGCCGGCCAGGCCGCCGTCCAGCACGTTGGCCTGCGAGGTCTTGTAGATGGTGGCGGCGTTGAGCACCGAGCTGGGCATCAGGCTCAGCGAGGTGGAGCGGCTGCTGGAGGTCTGGTCGGAGATGTACCAGTCGCCGCCGCTGACCGTGTGGCCGTTGAACAGGATCAGCGTCATGTCCGGGTTGGTGCCCCGCATGGCGACCTTCTCGGCCTCGTCGTAGTCGGTGCGCACCGCCACGCCGGCCACGCGCTGCAGCGAGTCGGCCAGGTTCTTGTCGGGCATCTTGCCCACGTCCACCGCGGTGATGACCTCGACGTTGGCCGAGGCGTCGCGTTTGGCGTTCAGCGAGGCCTCGGTGGAGGCGCGGATGCCCGTGATGACGACGGCTTCGAGCTGCTTGGCCTTGGCGTCCTTGTCGCTCTTGGCGGGTGCCTGCTGGGCGAGCGCGGCGCCTTGCAGCGACAGCAGCAGGCCGGCCAGGCCCAGAGTCACGGGGGTGGGCTTGAAGATTTTCATCGGTGGGTCTCCGCACGATTGCTGAATGCGAAGATTCTTGCGAGGCCCGGCGCCCGCTGTGAGCGGAACCTCCCGTGAAGTCGGCACGGCAGCAACACTCCGCGCATGACGGAATGGCCCGCTGGCATGCGCCCCGGTTATGACCCGCCGCCGCGGGTCAACTCACGGCGACGTCAGACGACGTGGCAGGCCACCTGGCGGCCGTCCACCTCGCGCAGCACCGGCACGTCCTGCGCGCAGCGCGGCTCGGCGAGCGGGCAGCGCTTGTGAAAGGCGCAGCCGCTGGGCGGGTTCAGCGGGCTGGGGAGCTCGCCGTGGATGACGATGCGCTCGCGCCGGTCGGCGCGCTTCAAGGCCGGCGTGGCGCTCATCAGCGCGCGCGTGTAGGGGTGCAGCGGCGCGCTGAACAGGCGAGCCTTCTCGCCCACCTCCACGGCCGTGCCGAGGTACATCACCATCACGTCGTCGGCCACGTGCTCGACCACGCTGAGGTTGTGCGAGATGAACACATAGCCCGTTCCGAATTCGTCCTGCAGGTCCATGAAGAGGTTCAGGATCTGGGCCTGGATGGACACGTCCAGCGCGCTCACCGGCTCGTCGGCGACGACGATGCCCGGGTTCAGGATCATGGCCCGCGCGATGGCGATGCGCTGGCGCTGGCCGCCCGAGAACATGTGCGGGTAGCGGCGCAGGTGCTCCGGCCGCAGCCCCACCTTGGCGGCGAGTGCGGCCACGCGCTCGCGCCGCTCCAGCGCGGTCATGGGCGTGTTGATGAGCAGCGGCTCGGCCAGCGTGGTCTCGATGGTCTTGCGCGGGTTCAGCGACGCGAACGGGTTCTGGAACACCATCTGCACGTCGCGGCGCAGGCGCTGCAGCGTGGCCTTGTCGGCCGTGGCGGCGTCCGTGCCGCGGATCTTGAGCGAGCCGCGGGTGGGCGGCTCGATGAGGGTGAGCTGGCGCGCGAGCGTGCTCTTGCCGCAGCCGGACTCGCCGACGACGGCCAGCGTCTTCTTCGGGGCCAGCGTGAAGCTCACGCCGTTGAGTGCCTTCACGGTCGCCTTGGGGCGGAACAGGCCCCGCGACGCGGTGTAGTGCCGGGCGAGGTCGTGGGCTTCGAGCAGCAGCTCAGACATGGGCGGGGGCCTCGACGGGGAAGAAGCAGCGCACGCCGCCGGCCAGCGCCGGCCGCTCGGCGCGGCAGCGGTCCTGCACACGCGGGCAGCGCGGGCTGAGCAGGCAGCCGCCCGGGCGGTCCAGCGCGCCGGGCACGATGCCGGGCAGGGCCGAGAGGCGATGCGCGCCCTTGTTGTGCTCGGGAATCGCGGCGAGCAGCGCGTTCGTGTAGGGGTGGCGCGGCGCCTCGAAGAGGTCGGGCACGGGGCCCGTCTCGACGATCTGGCCGGCGTACATGACGGCCACGCGCTGGGCCATTTCGGCCACCACCGCGAGGTCGTGCGTGATCATGATCAGGCCCATGCCCTGCTCGCGTTGCAGCTTGAGCAGCAGGGCCATGATCTGGGCCTGGATGGTCACGTCCAGCGCCGTGGTGGGCTCGTCGGCGATCAGCAGCTTCGGGCTGCATGCAATCGCCATCGCGATCATCACGCGCTGGTTCATGCCGCCGGAGAGCTGGTGCGGGTAGGCATTCGCGCGGTTGGCGGCGTCGGGGATCTCGACGAGCTCCAGCAGCTCCACCACGCGCTGCCTGGCCGCCGCGCCGCGCAAGCCCAGGTGGGCCTTGAGCACCTCGGCGATCTGCGCGCCGACGGTGTAGCTCGGGTTGAGGCTGGTGAGCGCGTCCTGGAACACCATGGCCACGTCGCGGCCGATGAGGGCGCGGCGCTCGCGCGGGCTGAGCTTGAGCAGGTCCTGGCCTTCGAACTCGATGGCGTCGGCGGTGACTTTGCCGGGGGCGTCGATGAGGCCCATGAGGGCGAGCATGGTGACGGACTTGCCGGAGCCGGATTCGCCGACGATGCCGAGCAGCTCGCCCTTGTCGACGGTGAGGTCGACGCCGTCGACGGCGGGGAAGGCGCCGAAGTGGACGTGTAGGTTTTTGAGGGTGAGAAGGCTCATCGTGCTTCGGTGTTGGAGGCTTTTGCTTGGAGCCTTTGTGTTCGTTGCACCGTGCGGGGAGTTCGCCCCCGCGGGCGACCTACTTTTTGAGCGACCAAAAAGTAGGCAAAAAGTCGCCCCCCGATCCGCCCGGCCCTTCGGGCTTCCCTGCGCTGCTCAGGCCTTGAGGGCCCGCGCAAAACTCCCTCCGCTACGCTCCGGTCAAACAGTTGCGCGGAGTCAGATGTTGAGGCGTGCTGCGCACGCGCCCTCAAGTCCTTGCGCTGCTCGGCGGGCTCCAGGGGGGACTGATGAAACAGCCGCGACCGCAGGGTTGCGGCGTTTGGCTGTTGGCTGTTCGGCTGTTCTGGGCCCCCCCTTCTAAACCGCCGAGAAGCGCAGAAGCCCGGGGCGCGTGCGCAGCACGCCTCAACATCTGACTTCGCGCCCCTTTGTCTGAACGGAGCGTAGCGAAGTGAGTTGGGCGCGGCCCCGGGCTTCGAGCATCGCAGGGGACCCCGCAGGGGCGGTTTTGCAGGGGTCGTTTTTTGCCTACTTTTTGTCGACACAAAAAGTAGGTCGCCCGC
>JAEUPJ010000081.1 GCA_016790285.1 Roseateles sp.
CCCGGGCAAGTACGTGCCGCTGAAGGAAACGATCCGCGGCTTCAAGATGATCGTCAACGGCGAGTGCGACCACCTGCCCGAGCAGGCGTTCTACATGGTCGGCACGATCGACGACGCCTTCGAGAAGGCCAAGAAGCTCAACTAACCGCTCAACCGAGGAGCCGCCATGGCGACCATCCACGTCGATGTCGTCTCGGCCGAGGAGAGCATCTTCTCGGGCGAGGCCAAGTTCGTCGCCCTGCCGGGCGAGAACGGCGAACTCGGCATCCTGCCGCGCCACACGCCGCTCATCACGCGCATCAAGCCCGGTGCCGTGCGCATCGAGCGGGCCAATCCTGATGGCAGCAGCGGCGAGGAGGAGTTCATCTTCGTCGCCGGCGGCATTCTCGAGGTGCAACCCGGCACGGTGACCGTGCTCGCCGACACCGCCATCCGTGGCCACGACCTCGATGAGGCCAAGGCCAACGAGGCCAAGAAGCTCGCCGAAGAGGCGATGCGCAACGCCAAGAACGACATCGACCTGGCCAAGGCGCAAGGCGAATTCGCGGCGATGGCGGCGCAGATCGCGGCGATCCAGAAGCTGCGCAGGAAGTAGGCA
Source organism: Roseateles sp. (assembly GCA_016790285.1). Classification (GTDB taxonomy): domain Bacteria; phylum Pseudomonadota; class Gammaproteobacteria; order Burkholderiales; family Burkholderiaceae_C; genus Pelomonas. The sequence goes on from JAEUPJ010000081.1 coordinate 599, forward strand.
GCGGGCCTCCCGCTTCGGCCTGCGACCGCCGCCCAGACCAAAGGCCGTTGCGGGCTTTCCCCGGGCGGCCTGCCCGGGGGAGCCGTTACCCTCGCGGCTTGATGGACGCCGCCCGCACCTCTGCAACCTGCTTCAAAGCAGTGCCTCCGGTCATCCCGGCAAGCACGCCTTGCCGCGCGCCACTGGCATGCTGTCGCCGCCCTGAAGGTCGTTCTGGCGCGCCTGGATGCGGTGCCCCGAGCGGCAAGCTGCTGAAGCGCGAGCTGCGCACGGCGCAAGAGACGTTGTTTGCCGGTTGATCCGGCGCCGACAAACCGGAGCGAGGCACCGATGGGCAAAGGCAAGTCGAAGGACAAGAGCGGAGACAAGAAGCGGCCGGTCCAGAGTGCCGGCAAGGGCCTTTCGAAGGCCGAGTACTACGAAGCGCTCGCGCCACTGCAGCTGCAGCTCAACGAAGTGGCGCGCTGGCTGCAGCACACCGGCCGTCGCCTGCTCGTCGTCATCGAGGGGCGCGACACGGCCGGCAAGGGCGGAGTCATCTCGGCCATCGCGGATACGCTCAATCCACGCCAATGCCATGTGGTGGCCTTGCCCAAGCCGAGCGACCGCGAACGCTCGCAGTGGTACTTCCAGCGCTATGTGACGCACCTGCCTGCCGCTGGCGAGATCGCGCTCTTCGATCGCAGTTGGTACAACCGCGCCGGTGTCGAGCGCGTCATGGGCTTCTGCAGCGAAGAGGAGGCCCGCCACTTCCTGAAGCAGGCGCCGGTGTTCGAGAAGCTCCTGGTCGACGACGGCGTGCTGCTCTTCAAGTACTGGCTCACGGTGGATCAAGCGCAGCAGGAGGAGCGCTTCGCCGAGCGCCGCGAAGACCCCCTCAAGCAGTGGAAACTCTCGCCCATCGACCTGAAGGCGCGCGAGAAGTATGCCGACTACACCCGCGCGCGCGAGGCCATGCTGGAGGCCACGAACACGAAGCACGCACCGTGGGTGCTGGTGGACTTCAACGACCAGCGGCGGGGCCGCCTGGCGCTCATCCGCCACCTGATCGACACGCTGCCGGAGTACGCCGTGTCCGAGCCGCTGATCGAGTTCCCGCCGCTCGGCCACGAGCCGCTGCAGGAGCGCTTCAAGGCCGGTCTGAAGCCGATCTGAGGCGCCGCCGAATCGTTTTCGAGCCACTTCCCAGCCACCGTGCCGACAACGTCCAGGCCCGACCATGCAGATCGACTTCGACAAGCGCTACCCGGTGGCGTCGACCCCTGAGCAAGCCTGGGCTGTGCTTGCCGACATTCGCGCCACGGCCGCCTGCTGGCCCGGCGCCGCCATCGCCACCCAGGTGGACACGCGGCGCTACCAGGGCACGATGGGCCTGCAGGTGGGCGCCGAAGCGGTGCGTCTGGACGGGGGCATCGAATTGCTGGGCATGGATGCGGCGCGTCGCGAACTGCGCCTTCGCGGCCAGGGCCGGGAGGAACAGGGCTCGGCCGTGTCGGCCGAACTGGTGGCCCGCGTCGATCCGGGCGACGTGCCCGGTTCCAGCGCGCTCGTCGGCCGCGCCACGCTCACGGTGGACGGCCGGTTGGCCCAGTACGACAAGCGCATTCTCGTGACGGTCGGCGACCGTCTGCTGGCGCAGTTCGCCGAGAACTTTCGCGTCGCCGCTGCGGCGGCACCCGCGCCGAAGGCGCTGCGCGCCGGTGCCGATGGCAAGCGAGGTTCGAAACTCTCCACCTCCGGCGCCGACTCGACCCTCACCCTGATGGTGCAGGCCGGGCAGGCCCCTGGCGCGGCGTTCGCGGCCCAGGATGGCGGTGGTTCGCCGGCCCATCCTCCGGCCGCAGGCGGCACCCTGGCGGCGCTGCGGCGCTGGTTGGCCGGCCTCTTCGGGAGTGGCGGGCGCGGCGAGCGCTGACGCACGTGCGCGCCGGCGCTCAGTTGGCGGCGCTTCCCTTGCCCGGGGCCCAGGCGGCGATGAAGGCTCTCTGGGCGTCCGTCTCGGGCGTCTGGCGCACGAAGGCACTCTTGGCCATCACGCGCCACTTCCGCTGCAGCAGGGCCAGCGCTTCGTCGGGCGCAAAGCCGTGCTCCACCAGCAGACAGCCGGCGACCGTGCCCGTGCGCCCGATGCCGGCGCGGCAATGCAAGTACACCACCTCGTGCGCATCGAGCGCCGCGCCGATGGCATCGAGCACCTGCCGCATGCGCTGCGGCGTGGGCACGCCGAAGTCCGAGATCTCGAAGGCCAGGCGGTGCGCCGCGCGCCCGGCCACGGGTAGCGGTGCATAGGCGCCGCCGCCAGCGCCGTCACCGGTGAGGTCGACGCAGCAGGTGATGCCCACGGCCTGCAGCGCCTGCAACCGCAGCGCCAGGCCCTCGGCATGGCCCGGATGCGGGTGCTCGCCGGCGAGCAGGCGGCCGGGCAGCAGCCAGTAGGTGTTGGTGTGCGGGCGGCGGGGCGGTGAGTCGCCGGGGGTTTCGAACGACTCGCGTGCGATCGCAGACGGCATCGGGTTGGCCTGCGCCCGCTGGAGCGATCAGTGGCCGAGGATCTTCGACAGGAAGTCCTTCGTGCGCTCGCTCTTCGGGTTGTTGAAGAACTCGTGCGGGGTGTTCTGCTCGACGATCTGGCCCTGGTCCATGAAGATGACGCGGTCGGCCACCGCCTTCGCGAAGCCCATCTCGTGGGTGACGCAGAGCATCGTCATGCCGAGGCCCGCAAGCTCGGTCATCACGTCGAGCACTTCCTTGATCATCTCGGGGTCGAGGGCCGAGGTCGGCTCGTCGAAGAGCATGATCTTCGGTGTCAGGCACAGCGCGCGCGCAATGGCCACGCGCTGTTGCTGGCCGCCGGAGAGCTGCAGCGGGTACTTCTGGGCCTGCTCGGCGATGCGCACGCGCTTGAGCTGCGTCATCGCGCGTTCCTCGGCTTCCGCCTTCGGGGTGTGGCCGACCCACATCGGCGCCAGCGTCAGGTTCTCCAGCACCGTGAGATGCGGGAAGAGGTTGAACTGCTGGAACACCATGCCCACCTGTTTGCGCACGGCCTCGATGGCCTTCACGTCGTCGGTGAGCGGCGTTCCGTCCACCGTGATGCGGCCTTCCTGGTACTCCTCGAGCGCGTTGACGCAGCGGATCATCGTGCTCTTGCCCGAGCCGGAGGGGCCGCAGATGACGATGCGTTCACCTTTGGCGACAGAGAGGTCGATGTCGCGCAGCACGTGGAAGTTGTTGCCGTACCACTTGTTGACCTTCTCGAAGACGACGATGGGTTCGCTCATGGCGGTGGGGCCGTGGTGGGCGGTTGGTGTGGGTCGACGGGTGCCGGCGGGCTCAGCGTGTCTTCGACACGCTGACCTGCTTCTCCACCCACAGGCTGTAGCGGCTCATGGCGAAGCAGAAGGTGAAGTAGATGGCGGTGATGAAGAAGTAGGCCTCGAGCTTGTAGGGCCGCCAGTCGACCTCGGAATTCAGCGCCAGCCCGTGCGAGCCGGTGAGCTCGTAGAGCGAGACGATCGTGACGAGCGACGTGTCCTTGAAGATGCTGATGAAGTTGTTCATCATGCTCGGCACCACCATCGCCAGCGCCTGCGGCAGCACGATCTTGCGCTGCGTCTGCCAGTAGCTCAGGCCGAGTGTCTGAGCCGCCTCGAGCTGGCCCTTCGGGATGGCCTGCAGGCCGCCGCGCACGATCTCGGCCATGTAGGCCGCGGCAAAGAGGGTGATGCCCACCAGCACACGCACCAGCACGTCGATGGTCACGCCCTGCGGCATGAACAGCGGGAACATGAACGAGGCCATGAACAGCACGCTGATCAGCGGCACGCCGCGAATCAGCTCGATGTAGATCACGCACACCGTGCGGATGGCCGGCAGGTTGCTGCGCCGGCCCAGCGCCACCAGCACCGCCAGCGGGAAGGCCAGGAAGATCGACAGCGTGGCCAGCATCACCGTCAGCGGCAGGCCGCCCCACAAATCGGTGCGCACGGGCTCCAGGCCGAACAGGCCGCCGCCCATCAGCAGGAAGAAGACGGCGAGCACGGCCACCCACATCGCCGCCAGCCACGGCTTCCAGAACCAGCGGATGCAGCTGAGCACCAGCGCGGCCACCATCAACGCGGTGGCCAGTTCGGGGCGCCACTGCTGCTCGAAGGGGTAACGGCCGAAGATGATGACGCGCCACTTCTCGGCCACCACGCCCCAGCAGGCGCCGCTGCCGCGGGCGTTCTGGCAGGCGTTGGCGTCGGCGCCGAACACCGCCTGCACCAGGCCCCAGTCGGCCACGCCGGGCATCAGGTACAGCGCCAGGCCGACCAGCACCACGGTCGTGAGCGCGCTCTTCCAGTCGCCGAGCAGGTTGCGCTTGACCCATGGCACGAAGCCCTCGGTCCGCACCGGCGCCGGCCGCGCGGCGATGGGCTTGAAGGCATCGGCCGCGGAAGCGGAGGACCCAGAGGGGGCAATTGCAGCGTCGGCCATCTCAACGCTCCTTGATCGCGACACGCTTGTTGTAGGCGTTCATCAACCCCGAGGTCGACAGCGAGGTCGTCAGGTACACGAGCATGATGATCGCGATGCACTCCACCGCGCGGCCGCTCTGGTTGAGCGTGGTGTTGGCGATGGAGACCACATCGGGGTAGCCGATGGCCACCGCCAGCGAGCTGTTCTTCGTGAGATTGAGGTACTGGTTGGTCAGCGGCGGGATGATCACGCGCAGCGCCTGCGGCAGTACCACCAGCTTCATCGTCTGCCCGCGTGACAGGCCCAGCGCCCCGGAGGCCTCGGTCTGCCCGTGGCTCACCGACTGGATGCCGCCGCGCACCACTTCGGCCACGAAGGCCGCGGTGTACATCACCAGGCCCACCAGCACGGCCATGAACTCGGGCGTCACTGCCGCGCCGCCGTCGACTTGGAAGGCCTGCTGCTCGGGCACGTTCCACGCCGTCGGCGCGCCGCCGGCCAGCCAGCCCAGGAACGCCAGGCCGAACACCGCGGCCAGCGGCACGGCCCAACGGTTGCCGTCCTGCCCGGTGAGTTCGAACCGCCGCTGCACGCGCCCCCGCCACCACCAGCCCACCCCCAGGCCGAGCACGGCACCCGCCGCAGCCAAGGCCTGGCCGGTGCCCCACACCGGCACCGGGAACGACAGGCCGCCCTTGCTGAGGAACACGAGGCCGCCGAGCTTCCACGCTTCGTTCGGCTGCGGCAGCACCTCCACGAAGAACAAGTACCACATCAGCAGCTGCAGCAGGATCGGCACGTTGCGGAACAGCTCAACGTAGCCGTAGCACAGCCCGCGCACCAGCGCGTTGCGCGAGAAGCGCCCCACGCCCACCAGCACGCCCAGGATGGTCGTGAGGATGATGCCCACCACCGCCACGCGCAGCGTGTTGAGCACGCCGATGACGATGGCGCGGCCGTAGCTCTGGCTGGGGTCGTAGGCCACCAGCGTCTCGCCGATGTCGAAGCCGGCGGCCTGGCCGAGGAAGTCGAAGCCGCTCTGGATGCCGCGCACTTCCATGTTGCGCTGCGTGTTGGTGGCGAGGAACCAGACGGCGGCGGCGATGAGGGCCAGCGCCACCACCTGGTAGACGAGGCCGCGCGCCGCGCGGCTGCGCCAGCTCCATTCACGGCGCTTGGCCGGGGCACGTGCATCCACGGGCGTTCCTCCTCAGCAGCGGCCGGGGTTGCGCCCCCCGCCCAAGCAAAACGGGCCGGGAAGTCCGGCCCGCTTGTCGTTTCATCGGCGCGTGATCGTGGTCAACGCGCGCCGCATCACCGCACCGGCGGCGCGTACATCAGGCCGCCCTTGTTCCACAGGTTGTTGGCGCCGCGCGGCAGGCCGATGGGGGTCTTGGGCCCGACATGGCGCTCGAAGATCTCGCCGTAGTTGCCCACCGTCTTGATGGCGCGGTAGGCCCATTCCTTGTCCAGGCCCAGCACCTTGCCGGTGTCTTCGGTGCCGGCGCCCAGCAGGCGCATCACGCCAGGCGTCTTGCTGTCCTTCTTCAGTTCGTCGACATTGGCCTGGGTGATGCCGTGCTCCTCGGCTTCGAGCAGTGCGTTGAGCACCCACTTGGCGACCGCGAAGTACTCGTCGTCACCGCGGCGCACCGAAGGGCCCAGCGGCTCCTTGGAGATGAGCTCGGGCAGGATGACGTGATCGTCGGGCTTCTGCGCTTCCTTGCTGCGCACCGAGGCCAGGCCGGAGGCATCGGTGGTGAACAGCTGGCAGCGGCCGCTGAAGTAGGCGCCGGTGGCGGCTTCCTGCTTCTCGAACACCACGGGCTTGAGATTGAGGTTGTTGGCGCGCGAGAAGTCGGTGAGGTTCAGCTCGGTGGTGGTGCCCGATTGCACGCACACCGTGGCGCCCTTGATCGCCTTGGCGCCTTTGACGTTGAGCTTCTTGGGCACCATGAAGCCCTGGCCGTCGTAGAACGTGACACCCACGAAGTGCATGCCGAGCGAGGCGTCGCGCGTCAGCGTCCAGGTGGTGTTGCGCGACAGCACGTCGATCTCGCCGGACTGCAACGCGGTGAAGCGCTGCTGCGCGGTCAGCGGCGAGTAGCGCACCTTGTTGCCGTCGCCGAGGATGGCCGCAGCCAGCGCGCGGCAGTAGTCGACATCCAGGCCCGTCCACTTGCCCTGGCTGTCGGCGGCGGAGAAACCGGCCAGGCCGGTGTTGACGCCGCACACCAGCGCGCCGCGGGCTTTGATGGCATCGAGATCCTTGCCGGCCAGCGCGGGGGTGGCGGCCAGGCCCAGCGTGGCGGCCACGGCCGCGAGCGTGAGGGAGAGTTTGCGAGACATCGGTGAATGCTCCTGAGAACTGATAGGGAAGGCAGCGAGACGGGCGGCAGGCCGCAAGGCCCGCAAGCCACACGACAACGAATGCCATACCGCGGGAAAATCGCGGGGCAGTATAGGAGTGGGTTTTCGGCGCGCGCCCCCGCGCTTCTACGTAGCATCGCCCGATGCGCGAGGCGCATGAAGCCGGGGCTCGGCGGCGTGCGGTGGTTGGCGCAGGAGCCGCGGCAGCCCGTTCGCGGGCCAGCGCGAGGAGATGCGATGGGCAGGAAAGCCGACAAGGCTGCAAAGCAGGCCAAGGCGCCGGGCAAGCTCGGCAAGGGCGAGTATTACGAGCGCCTGGCACCGCTGGAACTGGAGCTCAACCGGCTGGCGCGCTGGCTGCAGCACACCGGCAGGCGGCTGCTGGTGGTGATCGAGGGCCGCGACACGGCGGGCAAGGGGGGCGTCATCAGCGCCATTGCCGACACGCTGAACCCGCGCCAGTGCCACGTGGTGGCGCTGCCCAAGCCCACCGAGCGCGAGAAAACGCAGTGGTACTTCCAGCGCTATGTCGCGCACCTGCCGGCCGCCGGCGAGGTGGCCCTGTTCGACCGCAGCTGGTACAACCGCGCCGGCGTCGAGCGCGTGATGGGGTTTTGCACCGAGCCCGAGGCCAAGGCGTTCTTGAAGCGAGCGCCGGTGTTCGAGCAGATGCTGGTGGACGACGGCCTGCTGCTGTTCAAGTACTGGCTCACGGTCGACCAGGCCCGGCAGGAAGAGCGCTTCGCCGAACGGCGCGCCGACCCGCTCAAGCGCTGGAAGCTCAGCCCCATCGACCTGAAGGCGCGCGAGAAGTACGCCGAGTACACCGCCGCGCGCGAGGCGATGCTGCGGGCCACGCACACGAAACACGCGCCCTGGGTGCTGGTGGACTTCAACGACCAGCGGCGCGGCCGGCTGGCATTGATCAAGCACCTGCTGAAGTCGATTCCGGACCTCGATGTGCCCGAGACCGCGGTGGACTTTCCGCCCCTGCCGGGGCCGCTGCTCGAAGAGAGCTTCGGCAGGAAGAGCGGGCTGCGGCCGATCTGAGGGCGTCAAGGGCCGGCGGTTGGCCGGCGCTGGCCATCGGCCGAATCGTGGCCACGGCGGCACCGGCGAGGCCGGTGCCTGGGCTCAGCGCATGTCGGGCGCGTCGGGCAGTTCGTTGGGGTTGTGCGCGCCCTCGGCGAGCGGAAAGTGCGCGGCGAGCATCTCGTCCACCGCCCGCACCGCGGCTTCGAGGCCAGCTTCGAAGCGCCCGGCGCGGAAAGCCTCGCGCATGCCGGCGAGCACCTGGTCCCAGTGCGCCTGCGGCACGAGCCGCGCCAGGCCACGGTCGGCGACGATCTCGATGGCATGCTCGGCCAGCAGGAGGTAGATGAGCACGCCGTTGTTTTGCTCGGTGTCCCACACCCGCAGCTTGCCGAACAGCGCCACCGCCCGCTCGCGGGCCGAAGCGCCGCGCCAAAGGTATGACAGTGGCAGCCCGGCCTCGACGCTGACGCGGATCTCGCCGCTGTGCCTGTGCTCGCTGGCGGCCACCTGCTGCTCCAGGCGGCGCAGCGCGGCCGCGTCGATGGCGCGGGCGGCGTCGCGCTCGTCGTGCCAGCGGTGGCGCAGGATGCGCGCGAGGCGGTTGCGCGGGCGCCGCGCGGGTGCCAAGGGCGGGGCTTCGGGTGCGGGTGCGCTGCGCATCGGCTCCTGCTCGCTTGTCATGATCGGTCCGATTGCCGTGCCGCTACCAGTCGCCCGAGGCGCCACCGCCGCCGAAGTCGCCGCCGCCGCCGGACGAAAAGCCACCGCCGTCGCTGCCGCCTCCACCCCAGCTGCCGCCGCCCCAACTGCCGCCGTCCCAGCCCCCCACGTGCGGCCGGCCGCGGCCGCTGCGCCGCATGGCGCGGCCCGTCGCGGCACCGAATCCGATGATGCCCACCAGCACCAGCGCCGCCATGCCCACGCCGACGGCGACAAACGTGCTGGCGGTGAACCACCACGCTGCGTAGCCGGCACCGCCCGCGGTGAGCAGCGAGCCGACCTTGCGCCCGAACAGCCGCGTCAGCACCGTGGCGATGACGGGAACCGCGACGAACAGGAACATCGCGATCTCTTCGAGCTGGAAGCCGGGCAGCGCGCCGTCGCGCGCGGGCACGGTGGCCGGTGCGGGAAGGCCTTCGCCGCGGATGCGGCCGATCAGCTGGTCGAGCGCGGCATTCAGGCCGCCGGCGTAGTCGTCGGCGCGGAACGCCGGTCGCAGCGCGTTGTCGATGATCTGCCGGGCGGCCAGGTCCGGGACCGCCCCTTCCAGTGCCTTGGCGACCTCGATGCGCACGCGGCGGTCGTTCTTGGCCACCACCACCAGCACGCCGTCGCCCACCTCGCGGCGGCCGATCTTCCAGGTGTCGGCCACGCGCTGCGCATAGGCCGCGATGTCCTCGGGCGCGGTGCTGGCCACCAGCAGCACGACGATCTGCGGGCCCGACTGGGCTTCGAAGGCGGCGAGCTTGCTGTCCAGCGCCGTGCGCTGCGCGGCACTCAGGGTTCCCGTCTGGTCGATGATGCGGCCGCTGAGCGCGGGCGCCGGCTGTTGGGCGAAGGCGGTGGCGCCCAGCAACGCGATGGCCGCCAGTACCCACATGCGAGCCCAGGCGGCCCACCGCGCGAGCCACTCCCCGCGCCGTCGTTGCGGCACGCTCGCGCTGCCGCCGCCGGCAACCGCAGCCGCGGGCCCGGGCATCAACGTGGCGAGGTCGTTCGGCACGGTGGCAGCAAATGCGGTGCGCCCGCAGGGGCAGACCCGCGGCCGCGCATCGAGGCGCCTACTTCGACGCCGGCGCGGCGGGGGCGGCCGGCTTGCTGCCGAAGTCCACTGTCGGCGGCGCCGAGATCTGCGCCTCGTTCTGCACCGTGAAGCTGGGCTTGACCGAGTAGCTGAACAACATGGCCGTCAGGTTGGTGGGGAACTGCCGCGCCAGCACGTTGTAGTCGGCCACCGCCTTGATGTAGCGGTTGCGTGCCACGGTGATGCGGTTCTCGGTGCCTTCGAGCTGCACGCGCAGATCCTGGAAGCCCTGGTTGGCCTTCAGGTTGGGGTACTGCTCCACGGTCACCAGCAGGCGGCTGAGCGCGCCGGAGAGCTCACCCTGCGCGGCCTGGAACTTGGCGAAGGCCTCGGGGTTGTCGATGAGCTCGGGCGTGGCCTGGATCGCCGTGGCCTTGGAGCGCGCCTCGATCACGCGGGTGAGCGTCTCCTGCTCGAAGTTGGCCTCGCCCTTCACCGTGTTGACGATGTTCGGGATGAGGTCGGCGCGGCGCTGGTACTGGTTCAGCACCTCCGACCACGAGGCCTTGACCTGTTCGTCCAGACGCTGGAAGTCGTTGTAGCCGCAGCCGCCGGCCAGCGCAGCGGCGGTCAGCGCGAGAGCGAGCGCAGCCAATCGCTGCCAAGTGTTGCGGAACGCGGCCGGGCCGCGTGATGCTGCGATGACCATTGGGGGGATCCTCCTGCGCACCGAGATGAGCTTGCCGACGCGTTGCCCGTTGGGTGGGTTGGGGCGGGCGCGGGCATCGTATCCGGCAGCCGGCCGGCGGCCCGAGACCTTCGGCCAGCGCCGCGGGTACCGCCGCCAGATGGGGCGCGACAATGGGTCTTCAAGTCGCCCGCGTGGTCGGCTGGGATCGGAGGCACAGGCGTGGACCCACTCGCCCAGGCTCTGCAGGCGGCGGCGCGCGTTGCCCCACCCCTCGGGCAGCCCGGTGTTGCGCCGGCGCAGCCCGTGCTGCTGGTCGGCGCCGGCGGGAGATTGGGCTCGGCGCTGCTGGCCGAGGCCCTGGTGGCCGGGCGGTTCGCCAGTGTGGCGGCCCTGGTGGCGGCGCCGCTGACCAGCACCGTGCGTGGCCTGCAGGCGCTGACGATGGACCGCTGGGGCGCGCCCGGGCCGCTGGGCGCGACGGTGGCGCTGGTGGCTTTCGAGCGCGAGCGTTTCAGCAACGGCCGCGACGACGCCTTCGTGATGCCGCACCCGGCCGAGTTGCCGGCGCTGGCGCGGCGGCTGCATGCGGGCGGCGTGCGCCGGCTGATGGTGGTCCTGCCGCACGCCGGCTCGATGCTTCCGGGCGCGCTGGCTGCCGGCTTCGGCTCGCACGCCGAAGCGGCGGTGGCGGCGCTGGGCTTCGAACAACTCGTGCTCGTCAAGCCGTCGCAGCACGCATCGCCGGCGCCGGTGGCCGGCTGGCTGCAGCGCCTCGCGCGATGGTGGCTGTCGCAATTGCGCTGGATGGTGCCGCAGCGCGAACAGCCGCTGCGCAGCGAGGTACTGGCGCGGCTGGCCGTGCAGGTGGCGCGGCACCTCGCGCTGGCCGCGCCGGGCACGCATGTGCTGTCGCAGGCCGTGTTGTGGCAGGCGGCGCAGGACGCCGACGGCGGCGGCTCGCGGTTGATGCGTTGGCTGGCGCGCGGGCGCGACGGTTTCGATGACAGCGCGCAGGCCGCGGCGGCCGCCACCCACCGAGCCCGGGGCGAGGAGGCCGCCCCTCGATAATCGCCCGCATGAGCGAGCCCGCCGCGCTGATCAACGACACCTTCCTGCGCGCCTGCCTGCGCGAGCCCACCTCGCACACGCCACTGTGGCTGATGCGGCAGGCCGGCCGCTACCTGCCCGAGTACAACGCCACGCGCGCGCGCGCCGGCAGCTTCATGGGGCTGGCGACGAACCCGCAGTTCGCCACCGAGGTGACGCTGCAGCCGCTGGAACGCTGGCCGCTGGATGCGGCGATCCTGTTCTCCGACATCCTCACCGTGCCCGACGCGATGGGGCTGGGCCTGTCGTTCGCCGCCGGCGAAGGCCCGCGCTTCGCACATCCGGTGCGCGACGAGGCGGCGGTGGCGAAGCTGGCGGTGCCGGACATGGAGCGCCTGCGTTATGTCTTCAACGCCGTGGCCTCCATCCGAAAGGCGCTGGTCAGCACCGATGCCCAGGGGCGCCCCGCGGGCCGCGTGCCGCTGATCGGCTTTTCCGGCAGCCCCTGGACGCTTGCCTGCTACATGGTCGAAGGCGCGGGCTCCGACGACTACCGGCTCGTCAAGAACATGCTGTACGCGCGGCCCGACCTGATGCATCGCATCCTGGAGGTCAACGCGCAGGCCGTGGCGGTCTACCTGAACGCCCAGATCGACGCCGGCGCGCAGGCGGTGATGGTGTTCGACTCGTGGGGCGGGGTGCTTGCCGATGCGGCCTTCCGCCGCTTCAGCCTGCACTACACGCGACAGGTGGTTGCCGCGTTGAAGCGCCACGCCCAGGGGCGCCGCGTGCCCTGCATCGTCTTCACCAAGGGCGGGGGCGGCTGGCTGGAGGAGATCGCCGGTTGCGGTGCCGACGTGGTGGGCCTGGACTGGACCGCTGATCTCGGCCAGGCGCGGCGGCGCATCGATGACCGAGTCGCGCTGCAGGGCAACCTCGACCCGGCGGTGCTGTTTGCGCCACCCGAGGTGGTGGCGGCCGAGGCACGGGCGGTGCTCGACAGCTTCGGCCCGCCGCAGCGCCCCGACGGGCGACACGGCGGACATGTCTTCAACCTTGGCCACGGCATCCACCAGCACACGCCGCCAGAGCACGTGGCGGCGCTGGTGGAGGCGGTGCACAGCCATTCACGGCGCATGCGCAACGGCGCGTAAGGCGCGGCGCGCGAACGCACCCCGCAGCGGTCAGGGCAAGATGGGTAAGTGAGCGCTCATGGCTTGACTTATCCCCACGGTCCGTGTTTTAGGGGGAGAGCGGCCGGTGGCCGGCCATCGCCGCGCGTGGAATTCACGCGTTGTGTACCAAGTGATTGATTTCAAAGGGAGAAGTCACCTGCCTCCAAACCGGGCAGGGAAGGCGATCGACCGAAGAATCAAGCACTTGCGGGCGCTCGGCGCAGCTTGATCACATTGTTATCCACAGAAATCGTGGATAGCTGGAAAAGCCCTTTCGAATCATGAACTTGGGGCCTTCTTCTCAGGTGAGAACTGCGGTCGCGCCGGCAGGCCGGCAAGCTGTTACATGAGCGAAGCCTCGGGACAGATGACAGCCCAGGGGCCGGCAGGCGCGCGCCTGCGCGTGGCTGTGGAAGCGCCGCGACACACCTCGATCGCCGTGCTGCTGGACTACACCTGCGAGCACGCGCTCGCGCCGGGCACGCTGGTGCGAGTGCCGCTGGGTGCACGCGAGGTGGCCGGTGTCGTCTGGGAATCCGCACCCAGCGCAGCGCTGGGTCGGGACGATCCGGCCCGCGAGGCGGCACCGAAGGACTTGCGCGCGGTGCGCGCGGTGCTCGACGCGATGCCGGCACTGGATGCCCGCTGGCGCGCGATGATCGATTTCGCCGCCTCGTACTACCAGCGCGGACTGGGCGAGCTGGCGCTGGCGGTGCTGCCGCCGCAATTGCGGCAGATCGACAACGGGCAACTGGCGCGCCGCATCAAGTCCGCCACGAGCGCGGCGGCCGCAGAGCTTGGCCAGGCCGTTGCGCGGCCGGTGGCACTCAATGCCGACCAGGCGGCGGCGCTGGAGGCCTTCTTCGCGGAAGCGGGGCGGCCGGCGCTGCTGCACGGCGTCACTGGCAGCGGCAAGACCGAGGTCTACCTGCACGCGGCGGCGCGGGCGCTTGCCCAGGGCGGGCAGGTGCTGGTGCTGGTGCCCGAGATCAACCTCACGCCGCAGCTCGAAGCACGCTTTGCCGAGCGCTTTCCGCAGCACCTGCTGGCCAGCCTGCACAGCGCGCTGACGCCGGCGCAGCGCCTGCGCCACTGGCTGCTGGCCCACCTGGGCCGCGCGCAGCTCGTGCTGGGCACCCGGCTGGCGGTGTTCGCCTCGATGCCGCGGCTGGCGCTGATCGTCGTCGACGAGGAACACGATGCCTCGTTCAAGCAGCAGGAGGGGGCGCGCTATTCGGCACGCGACCTCGCCGTGTGGCGGGCGCAGCAACTGGGCATCCCGGTGCTGCTGGGCTCGGCCACGCCTTCGCTGGAAACCTGGCAGCGCGTGCAGCAGGGGCGCTACCGGCGCCTGGTGCTCGGCAGCCGCATCGGCCAGGGTGAGCTGCCACGCGTGCGCATGGTCGACATGCGGCAGCTGCTGCGCGCGGGTGCGGGCCAGCGTGCCGCGCAGGGTGCCCCCTCGGGCGCCGCCGACGACGCGCCGCTCGCCCCGCCGCTGCTGGACGCGGTGCGCGCGCGCCTGGAGCGCGGCGAGCAGAGCCTGCTGCTGTTGAACCGCCGCGGCTACGCGCCGGTGCTGCACTGCCCTGCCTGCGGCTGGAAGAGCGGCTGCCCGCATTGCAGCGCCTGGCGCGTGTTCCACAAGCTCGACCGTACGCTGCGCTGCCACCATTGCGGCCTGGCCGAGCGCGTGCCGCGCGCCTGCCCGGAGTGCGGCAATCTGGACATCACGCCGATGGGCCGCGGCACGGAGAAGTTGGTCGAGCAGCTCGGGGCGGTGCTGCCGGGGGCGCGCATCGCGCGCATCGACGCCGACACCACCCGCGCCGCCGGCGAACTGGTGCGCCAGCTGGCCGCCGTGCACGAAGGCGAAGTCGACGTGCTGGTGGGTACGCAGATCCTGGCCAAGGGCCACGACTTCCGCCGCGTCACGCTGGTGGCGGCGGTGAATCCGGACGGCGCGCTGTTCAGCGCCGACTTCCGCGCCCCGGAGCGCCTGTTCGCGCTGCTCATGCAAGCGGCCGGGCGCGCCGGGCGCGACGCGGCGCATGCGGCGCGCAGCGAGATGTGGATCCAGACCACCGTGCCGGCCCACCCGCTGTACGCGGCGCTGGCCGCCCACGACTACGAGGCGTTCGCCCGGGCGCAACTCGACGAGCGCGCCGCCGCCGGCTTGCCGCCGTTCACGCACCTCGCGCTGGTGCGGGCCGAGGCGCGCGATGCTGCCCCGGCGATGGCGTTCCTGCACGCCGCCGCCGCGCAGCTGGCGACACTGGCCGTGCCCGGGGTGCGGGTCTACCCGCCGGTGCCTCCGGCGATGGCCCGGCTGGCCGACGTCGAGCGCGTGCAGATGCTGCTGGAGTCCGCATCACGCCCGGCGTTGCACAAGGCGCTGTCGCAGTGGCTGCCCGGGTTGAACGCACTGCGCGCCGCGCACAAAGGGGTCATTCGATGGGCGGTGGATGTGGACCCCCAGGCCATATGAATGAATGAACCGCCTCTGGAGTGATTGGGCCTGGCCCCCCTTGGCGGCCCGAGGCGCCCCAGCGATCGCCGCGCGGCGCGCGGGTGGCGCCGGGTCTCCGCGCCGCTGGTTCAGCGGCTCTCGCCGGCGTCGATGAACCGGTCGGCGGCCGCGTAGAGATCGGCGGCGAAGCCCGGGTCGGTGTGGCTGACCTGGCTGGCGTAGCGGCGCACCTGAGCGGCTTCCCGGCCGCGCGCCAGGGCGGGGTCGGTGCGCGAGCGTGTCGTCCACAGCGTGTGGATCGCGTGCGCGAGGGCCGAGAAGAAGCTGGCGGCCCAGACGGCGCCACGGGGCATCGCGACGGCAGCGGGCATTTGGATGGCGATCTGTGTCATGGCAGGTTCCCTGTCGCGGCGGTGGGCTGTTCTTTCCCGCCGTGTGCCCAATACTAGGGTTTCTACTCATGTCGCACAAATGAATCCGAAGAAGATCAGACATGCATGGCGCGCATGACACAGCTTCCATCGCCCCCGCCTCCTGACCGCGTCGTCTGCATATGCCCGTCAACTTCCGCACCCTCGACCTGAACCTGCTGCGGGTGTTCGATGCCGTGATGGCCGAATCCAGCCTGACCCGCGCCGCCGCGGCGCTGGCCATGACGCAGCCGGCGGTCAGCCACGCGCTGAAGCGGCTGCGCGAGGCGCTGGGCGACGAGCTGGTCCAGCGCACCGCGCGCGGCGTGCGGCCGACGCCGCGCGCCCAGGCCCTGTGGCCGCAGGTGCGCGCTGCGTTGACTTCGCTGCGGCAGACGCTGGCCCCCAGCGAGTTCGACCCCCGGCGGGACGCCGTGCAGTTGCGCCTGGCGATGGCCGATGCGACCGCGGCGCTGCTCGTGCCCGCGCTGGTCGCCGCGATAGAGCGCGAGCAGGCGCTCGCCACGCTGCACGTACAGCCGCTGACCACGCGCGACCCGCGCCGGCATCTGGCCGCCGACGCCATGGATCTGGCCGTGGGGTCCTTCCCCGAGCTGCTGCCGGCCGTGAATGCCGAGGGCGCCGACTCGACCCTGAGGCATCGCCCGCTGTACGAGACCCGCTACGTCTGCGTCATGCGTCGCGGCCACCCGCTGGCGCGCCGCGGCGCGCTGACCTTGGAGGCCTACTGCGCCGCATCACACCTGCTGGTGAGCTTCTCGGGCCGTGCGCTGGGCTACGTCGACCAGGCACTGGCGGCCATCGGCCGCCAGCGGCGCGTGGTGCTGACCGTCAACCAGTTCTTCACCGCCGGGCGTGTCGTCTCGCGCAGCCACCTGCTGACGGTGCTGCCCGAGACTTTCATCGAGGCCACCGGCTATCGAGACGAACTGGCCGTGGCCGAACTGCCACTGGCGTTGCCCACCGTCCACGTGGGGATGCTTTGGCACCTGCGCAAGGACGCCGACCCGGCCCATCGCTGGCTGCGCGGCCTGGTGGGCGCAGCTGCGGCGCCACAACCTGCTGCGCGACAACCCGCTGCTCGACAGCCCGCTGCGCGATAGCCCGCTGCACCGGCGCCCGCGGTGGCGAGCGCCGGCCGCCCCACGTCAGGCGATCACCGCCGCCATCGCGCTGGCGGTGCGCTCGACGTTGCCGGTGTTCAGCCCGGCCACGCAGATGCGTCCGGAGCGGATCAGATAGACGCCGAATTCCTCGCGCAGCCGGTCCACCTGCGCGGCACTCAGGCCGGTGTAGCTGAACATGCCGCGCTGGCTGAGGAAGTAGCCGAAATCGCGCCCCGGCTTCTTGGCAGCGAGCGTGGCGTGCAGGCTGCTTCGCATGGCGAGGATGCGCGCGCGCATCGCAGCCACGTCGGCCTCCCAGGCCGAGCGCAGGCCGGCCTCGCCCAGCACGCGGCTGACGATGCCCGCGGCGTGGATCGCCGGGCTGGAGTAGTTGCGGCGCACGGTGGCCTTCAGCTGGCCGAGCACGAGTTCGGCCTCGGCGGCGCTGCTGCACACCACCGAAAGCGCGCCGGCGCGCTCGCCGTACACGCTCATGCTCTTGGAGAACGAGTTGGCCACGAAGAACGTGAGCCCGTTGTCGGCCAGCAGGCGCACCGCGTAGGCGTCTTCGGCGATGCCGTCGCCGTAGCCCTGATAGGCGAGGTCCAGGTACGGCAGCAGTTCGCGCTGGCGCAGCAGCGGCACCAGCTCGCGCCACTGGGCGGGCGAGAGGTCGACGCCGGTGGGGTTGTGGCAGCAGGCGTGCAGCAGCACCACGCTGCGCGGCGGGAGCTTGTCGATCGCCTCGCGCATCGCGTCGAAGCGCACGCCGCCGGTGGCGGGGTCGTAGTAAGGGTAGGTCTGCACGGCGACGCCGGAGCCCTCGAACATGGCGCGGTGGTTGTCCCAGCTCGGGTCGCTGATCCAGACCCCGCTGCCCGGCAGCCAGCGCTTGATGAAGTCGGCGCCGACCTTCAGCCCGCCGCTGGAGCCCACCGTCTGCAGCGTGGTGATGCGCCCGGCCTTCACCGCCGGGTGCTCGGCGCCGAACAGCAGGTGCTGCACCGCGGTGCGCATGGCGCCTGCGCCCTCGATGGGCAGGTAGGGCTTCGCGCCGCCCTCGGCCAGCATTTTCGCCTCGGCGTCGCGCACGCACTGCAGCACCGGGATGCGCCCGTCGTTGTCGAAGTAGATGCCGATCGACAGGTTGACCTTGTCGCGGCGCGCGTCCTTCTGGAACGCTTCGTTCAGGCTGAGGATCGGGTCGCCGGCGTACGGCTCGAGGTGCTGGAACATGGGTGGCGGGCCTGGGCAGTTGAACCCCCGCATTGTCGCGGGGAGCGCGGCCTCCCCGCTGACCCCAGCCGATTTCAGGCCGGCACCGGCACGGCCAGCGCCGCTTCGATGTCGCTGCGCATGGCGTCGGGCGACTCGTTGGGCGCGTAGCGCCGGACCACCTTGCCGTCGCGGCCGACCAGGAACTTGGTGAAGTTCCACTTGATGCCCTCGCTGCCCATCAGGCCGGGGGCCTCGGCCCGCAGCCATTGCCACAGCGGGTGCGCCTGGGCGCCGTTGACCTGCGCCTTGGCCATCATCGGGAAGCTGACGCCGTAGTTCATCTCGCAGAACGACGAAATCTCATCGTTGCTGCCCGGGTCCTGCGCCCCGAACTCGTTGCTCGGAAAGCCCACCACCACGAGGCCCCGCCCGCTGTAGTCGCGCCAAAGCTGCTCCAGGCCCTTGAACTGCGGGGTGAAGCCGCACTTGCTGGCGGTGTTCACCACCAGCAGCACCTTGCCGCGCTGGGTGGAGAAGTGCGCGGGCTTGCCCGCGATCGAGTCGGACTGGAAGTCGTAGATGGTGCCGGGCATGGGGAGTCTCCTTGCGTGCAGGCGTTGCCGCGGGCCTCGGGCGCGCCGCTGCCCCATCGTAGCGGCGCGGGCGCGGGGATGCAGCACGCTGCGGTACGCCAGACCGCCGGCGGCCGGCGCGACTGCCCGCTGCGGGCGCTGCCCCGCTCGACCGCGGGTCCCCCGGCACGGCGGCCGATCGGCATATCGGCACATCGGACCCTCGGCCCAACGGCCCGACTCCACGCCCATCCACCTGCGTGGCGATTGACAGCCGCGCGGTCCGCGCCGCAGGATGCCCGGGAGGCACGGCAAGCCCATGCGCGCGCCTCGGGCGCCGGCCTCCTCTGTCACCACGCCACCCGCGCCGCCAGCCTCTCCCCGCCCAACCGCGTTTCCGCGCCCAGGACCATGACGACCCTGCACCGCATCGCCCTGCTCGGCTTCAGCGCCTTCGAGCGTTCCACGCTGGCATCGTATTTCCGCCTCGCCGGCACGCGAAACCCGCGCTACGAGCAGGTGCAGATGCTGCCCGAGGCCGACTTCATCGTCGCCGACGCCGACCACGAGCCCTCGGTGAAGCTGGTGACGGCGGTGGAGCGCATGCCCGAGACCGTGTTCGTCGGCAGCGCTTCGCCTGCCGGCGCGGTTTCGTGGCTGGCGCGGCCGATCGACCCGATGCGCGTGCTGCGCGAACTGGACGTGCTGGCGGCGCGCCGCATGTCGCAGCCCTCGGCGGCGCGGCCCGGCGGGCGCGGGGTGGCCGCGGCCGACGCGGCCCGGCGGCGCACTGTCATCCAGCCCGTGCGCCCGGCGCGGCCCGAGCCTGCGGCCGAGCTGCTGCGCGCAGCGGCCCCCGACGCGATCGACTTCCCGCTGCCCGACTTTGCCGCCGCAACGGCACAGCCGCCGCCGCCGCTCGAGTCGCCGCCGATGGTGCTGCAGCGCCCGCGGCCGCTTTCCATCTCGTCGATTGCCGCTGCGGCTGTGGCGGAAGTAAGGCCTCGGGTACCAAGCGCACCGATCGCACCGACCTCGCCAATGGCAGCGGTGGCAGCGGTGGCAGCAGTGGCACCCATGGCACCGGTGCCGCCATCGCCGCCAACTTCCGTCGCGCCGCGCGGGGCGCCCGCCCCGACCCTTGCTTGCGCGCATCTGCCGCCGATGGTCGCCGCGCCGGCCGCCGATGCGGCGCCGGCGCAGGCCGTCGCGCCCGCAGCGGCGGCCCGTGCCGCGGCCAACGTGCCGGCGCAGGCGGCCCGCGTCGCCGCGCCGCGCCCGGTGTCGCCGCGTGGGGCCGGCCGGCCGGTGCCCAGCACGGCCTTGCTCGTCGACGACAGCGAGCTTGCCTTGCGTTTCCTCGAGAAGAAGTTGGCGCCCTACGGCCTGGTCACCGAGTGCGTATCGCACAGCGACGCGGCGGTGCAGCGGCTGGCCGAGCGGCGCTACGACTTCATCTTCCTGGACATGGAGCTGGGTGAGCGCAGCGCGCTGGACGGCCTGGGCCTGTGCCAGCGCATCAAACGCGCGGCGACCGATGCGAACGTGGTGATGGTCACCGCCCACCACACCGAACTGGACCGCGTGCGCGGCGCGCTGGCCGGCTGCGACGGCTTCCTCGGCAAGCCGCTGGACGAGCAGGAGCTCGCGTTGTACCTGGCGCGCTTCGGTGTGCGGCCGGCGGCCAACGCAGGGTGCGTGCCCTCCTGACCTGACCTGACCGGCCTGCCGCAAGGGCGGCCCGAGGCCACCTGCGCGAGGCGGGCCGTCGCCTTCGAGCCCGCCTGTCGACGATGCGCCGGCGCCTTCAACCCGGCTCGCGCGCCGCCTCCGGGTCCCAGGCGGCCAGCAGCGCGGCACCGACGATCAGCATGGCCCCCGCGGCCAGCCCCGGCGTGACCTCGCTGGCACCCAGTGCCACCGCCGAGACACTGGCGAACAGCACCTCACTGACCATCACCACCGCCGTGACATTGGCGCGCACGCGCGCTGCGCCGTACTGGAGCGCCAGGTTGGCGGCCAGGAACCACAGCGCCAGCAGGCCGACCCCGGCCACCCACCCGGAAGGCGCGGCCGGCCACGGCACCGCGCCGTGGCCCGACAGCGACAGCGCGAGCGCGCCGGCCACCCCCACGCCGCCGGCGAACATCGCCAGCGCGCGGGCGCTCTCGGAGGTGGCGGCCTCGCGGCGCAGCAGCACATTGGTCATCGCGAAGGCGAAGCCGCCGGCCACGCCCAGCCACTCGGCCAGCGAGCGCGGCCAGGGCAACCAGGACGCAGCGCCGCCGACGCCGCCATGTGCTCCGACAGCCGAAGAAGACGGCCAGAGAACGATCGCTGCACCGGCCAGCGCCATCGCCAGCCGCAGCAGTGCGCGGGGGGTCAGGGCCTCGCCCAGCAGCAGGCGCGCCAGCAGCACCGCCCACAGCGGCATCAGGTAGAACAGCAGCACCACGCGCACCACGTCGCCGATCGTCACGCCCCAGTTGAAGGTGGCGTTTGTCGCACCCGAGGCCAGCGCCAGTGCCCACAGCGCGGGCGAGCGGACGAGCACCCCCCAGGCCGCCGGCCGCCACACCGTGAGCACTAACACGCCGACGGCGTAGACGATGACCGTGGCCCACAGTGCGTGCAGGCCGCGCGCTTCCAGCTCCCGGAAGGGCCACCACGACAGGCCCCAGGCGAAGGCGTTGAACAGCAGCGCGCCAATCGCCGCCCGCGGCACGGCTCGCAAAGGGAGCGCGGCGCCCGCCGCCGGGGCGTGCGCCGCAACGCCGGGCGGGGCCGGGCTCTCGGTGCCCATCGATCCGCGCGGTGCCCGTCAGTGCCCGTCAGTGCCGGTCAGGTCAGTGACCATCCGTGCGGGCGATCGCCAGCAGGTGGTCCACCTCGGCGCGGTGGCGCACCAGGTTGCCGGCATGCCAGCGGCGGATGAGTTCCATCGTGCCGGCCACCACGATGCCGAAGATGGCAATGGCGCCGAACGCCGAGAGCCCGAACTTCGTCATCGCCGCGTAGAACGCCCCCAGGCCCAGGATGCAGGCCTGTTCGTTGAAGTTCTGCACCGCAATCGAACGCCCCGCGCCCATCAGGTTGTGGCCGCGGTGCTGCAGCAGCGCGTTCATCGGCACCACCAGGAAGCCGCCGAGCGCACCCAGCAGCGTGAGGAACGGCGCGGCCACCCACACGTTGTCGATGAACACCATCAGGATCACCAGCAGGCCCATGCCGATGCCCAGCGGGATGACCGAGGTCGCCCGGTCGAGCTTCATCATCACCGTGGCCACCACCGCGCCCACTGCGGTGCCGATGGCCACCACACCCACCAGCCGCGAGGCCTGCGTGGTGTCGTAGGTCAGCGCCGCCGCCGCCCAGGCCAGCACGATGTAGCGCAGGTTGCCGGCCACGCCCCAGAACAGGGTGGTGGTGGCCAGCGAGATCTGCCCGAGCTTGTCGTGCCACAGGCGCGAATTGCAGTCGGCGAACTCGCGCACCAGCCCCACCAGCTTGAAGCTGAACGGGATCAGCGGCGCTTCGGTGCGCGGGATGTACAGGTTGAACACCGCCGCCAGAACGTACACGAACACCAGCACCGCGATCGCCGCCTCGGGCGCTGTGTCGATGCCGGTGTCGAGCATCGGCAGGTCGACGCCCAGCAGCACGGCCGCCAGCTTCTGCCCCACCAGCTGCCCGCCCAGCAGCACGCCCAGGATGATGGAGGCGATGGTCAGGCCCTCGATCCAGCCGTTGGCCTTCACCAGCTGCGACGCCGGCAGCAGCTCGGTGAGGATGCCGTACTTGGCCGGCGAGTAGGCCGCGGCCCCCAGGCCGACGATGGCGTAGGCAGCGAGCGGATGCGTGCCGAACAGCATCATCAGGCAGCCGACCACCTTGATGCTGTTCGAGAAGAACATCACCTTGCCCTTGGGTACCGCGTCGGCGAAGGCCCCCACGAAGGGTGCGAGCACCACATAGAACAAGGCGAACATGGGCACCAGGGCGGCGCGTTGCCACTCGGCTGCGCCGGACGAGCGCAAGAGCTCGACCGCGGCAACGAAGAGGGCGTTATCAGCCAGCGAGCTGAAGAACTGCGCCGACATGATGGTGTAGAAGCCGCGTTTCATCGGGCGAGGCGCAATCCTGAACTGTCTCTTCGTATTAGGCCGGTGCGGCGCGGGTTTATAGCACGCGCACCTGTCGCCGCGCCCGGGGCGCCGGCACGCGCAAAATGACGGCATGCCCCGCCCGATCGAAGCCCTCATCCACACTGACGCCCTCGCGCACAACCTCGCCCGCGCCCGCGCCCTGGCCCCCAACGCCCGCGTCTGGGCGGTGGTGAAGGCCAACGCCTACGGCCACGGCATCGAGCGCGCCTTCGACGGCCTGCGCGCCGCCGACGGCTTTGCCCTGCTGGACCTGGCCGAGGCCGAGCGGCTGCGCGCGCTGGACTGGCGCGGCCCCATCCTGCTGCTGGAAGGCGTGTTCGAGCCGCGCGACCTGGAGCTGTGCTCGCGCCTGAAGCTCTGGCACGCGGTGCACTGCGAGCAGCAGATCGACTGGCTGGCCATGCACAAGACGCACGAGCCGCACCGCGTGTTCCTCAAGCTCAACTCCGGCATGAACCGCCTGGGCTTCACGCCCGCGGCCTTCCGCGCCGCCTATGCGCGGCTGGACGCCCTGCCCCAGGTCGACGAGATCGGGCTCATGACGCATTTCTCCGACGCCGACGCGCTGCGCCGGGGCCAGGACGGCATCGCCCACCAGCTCGCCGCCTTCGACGCGGCCGCCGACGGCCTGGCTGGCGAGCGCACCATTGCCAACAGCGCGGCCACCCTGCGCCACGCCACGCGCACCGCCAGCGACTGGGTGCGCGCCGGGATCATGAGCTACGGCGGCGTGCCCGACTTCCCCGAGCACGACGCCGCCCACTGGGACCTGCGCCCCGCGATGACCCTGCGCTCCAAGGTCATCGGCGTGCAGCAGCTGCAGCCCGGCGACACGGTGGGCTACGGCAGCGCCTTCACGGCGGAGCAGGCCATGCGCATCGGCATCGTCGCCTGCGGCTACGCGGACGGCTACCCGCGCCACGCGCCCACGGGCACGCCCATCCTCGTGGACGGCGCGCGCACGCGCACGCTCGGCCGCGTGTCCATGGACATGCTGGCGGTGGACCTGACCCACCTGCCCGCCAGCGGCTGGGGCAGCGAAGTCACGCTCTGGGGCGAGGGGCCCGTCATCAGCGGCAAGGGCTCGCGCCTGCCCATCGACGAGGTCGCGCAGGCGGCGGGCACCATCGGCTACGAGCTGATGTGCGCCGTGGCGCCGCGCGTGCCGGTGCGCAATGGCTGAACTGCGCTGGTCGCCCCAGCCCGGCGAGATCACCTTCGACGCGATCCGCGCCAGCGGCCCCGGTGGCCAGAACGTCAACAAGGTCAGCAACGCCGTCCACCTGCGCTTCGACATCCGCGCCTCCAGCCTGCCCGAGGCCGTGAAGACGCGGCTGCTGGGCTGGCCCGACCAGCGCATCAGCAGCGACGGCATCGTCGTCATCAAGGCCCAGGACGCGCGCAGCCTGGAGCGCAACCGGGCGGACGCCGTCGCCCGCCTGATCGAGCTCGTGCAGGCCGCCGCGCACGTGCCCAAGGCGCGCCGCGCGACCAAGCCCACCTACGGCTCGCAGCAGCGGCGCCTGGAAGGCAAGGCCAAGCGCAGCGGGATCAAGGCGGGGCGGCGCGGGGGCGGGGATTTCTGAGCCGGCCCGGGCCGCTGCGCCGTCTCACGTCGCGAGTTGGCTGCGTGGTACAAAACTTGACTCGACGTGCCCCTCAGATGGGCTACGACCTCACCCTGCTGTCGCCGCGCCATCCACATGCACATCCGCTGGATCAGAACGGCATGGCCAGGGGGCGTTTCTCAAGAGGACTGATCGATGCGTACTCAGATCGCCTTCCTTCTCTTCGCCGCAGCGCTCGTGCAGTCGTCAGAGGTGCTCGCCAATCCGCGTTGTGCCGCGCAGCTTCAAGCAGAGCAATTGAGAATCGAGCGCGACTTCGCCCGCGACCGCCCTCCGAAGAGCGACAAGGTTGCCTTCGAGCGATGGGCGAACAACATGCACGCCGCCCTCAATGCGGCAGGGAAACAGGCCGAAGCCTGTGAGCGCGAGAGCACCCCGCCCATGAGCTCGGAACGCCGCAAGACGCTCGAGAGCTGCCTTGCGAAAAATAGCGCCAAGACCGATGAGGTCCTTCGCAAGTACTCGCGCCCGAACCCCACACGTGAGGAGCAGGCCCAGCAGCGCGCTGAACTGGAGGAACTCCATCAACAACGCATTGCTTGTGACCTCGCATCACGCAAATAGGATGGCGTCTGGAGCGCGCCGGCATCGGCAGTTCCCGCCCCACCAGATCGACCTGCACCTCCAGTCGGCATCGACGCAGGCCTGGGCGCCTTTGGCGGCGCGGGGCGCACCCCGCTGAGCGCCACGACGTTGCCGACTACATCTTCGGCCGCGTCGCCACGAACAGGCTCACGAGGCACAGCCCCATGCCCCCCACCGCCAGCGGCGTGGCCTGCCAGCCTTCCAGCGCCGCCGACACCATCAGCGCGATGACCGGCACCAGCACACCCACGAGCGCGGCTTGCGCCGCACCGCGGCGTTGGGCGAGCTGGTAGTACAGCGTGAAGGCGACGACGGAGCCGAAGGCGGCCAGGTAGACGAGGCTCGCCACATACGTCCAGCCGCCGTCGAACGGCAGGCCGTGCCCCATGCCCACCGACATGGCCAGCAGGAACGCCGCCCCGTAGCCCATGCTCCAGGCCAGCACCGGCACCAGCGGCAGGCCGCGGCGCGTGAGCACCAGCGTGAAGAAGCCGCCGATGCAGGCCAGCACCACCGCGGCGAAACTCAGGCCCAGGCCGAGCGCCGCATGCGGGCGCGCGCCCGTGGCGGCGATCTCGGGCCAGAAGATGAGGGCCACGCCGAGCACGGCGCCGCTGGAAGCGCCGATGAAACGGCGGCTCACCGACTGGCGCCAGAGCATCCAGGCCACCCCGGCGTTCATGAACACCAGCAGGCAGAACAGCACGGCCACCAGCCCGCTCGGAATGAACCGCTCGGCCTCGTAGACACACCAGTAGTTGCCCGCGTACTGGATGACGCCCGTGGCCAGCGCATAGCCGTGGGCATAGCGCGGCATCCGCAGGGACAGGCCCTGCCAGCGCGCGAACGCGGCCAGCATGACCGCCGAGATCAGGAAGCGCCAGCCGACCGAGGTCAGCGCCGGGACGGTGGAGGCCAGCTGGTAGAGGATGACATGCCAGGTGCTGGCCCAGATCGCCACCGGGGCCAGGAACAGGAACCAGGTGGGAAGTCGGCCGCTCGTCTGCGCGCCGGGCATCAGGCGGCGCGCTTGAAGGTCGCCAGCAGCGCACCCGCCGCGACGAAGAGCGTGCCGAAGACGCGGTTCAGGGCCTTGATGTGGCTTTCACTCTTCAACGCGGCCAGCACGCGCGCGGCCAGGGCCGTGTAGCCGGCCATGACGACCAGGTCCGTGAAGGCCAACGTGCCGCCGATGACGAGGTATTGCGGCGCCAGCGGTGCATGCAGGTCCAGGAACTGCGGCACCACGGCCAACAGGAAGACCGTGCCCTTGGGGTTGACGGCATTGATGCCCCAGCCGCGCAACACGAGCTGGCGGCGCGTGGCCAGCACCGCGCCTTCGTCGGCCGCCGCCAGGGGCCGGGCCGGCGCGCGCCACTGCTGCACGCCCAGGTAGATGAGGTAGGCCACACCGGCCCATTTGACGATGGCAAAACCGAGCGACGACGCCGCAATCAGCGCGCCGAGGCCCGCGCTCACGAGCACCACCTGCGTGAGGATGCCCAGGATGAGGCCGAAGGTCATGAAGTAGCCGCGCCGGAACCCGTGGCTCAGGCCCGCACTCATCGCCGCCACCGCACCCGCGCCGGGCGACAGGCTGATCGCCCACGACGCCGCGAAGAACGCCAACCACACCGAGAAACTCATGACCGCCTCGCCCACCTGACTGCAAGGGCGCGAGTTTCCCACGCAGTGCCCGGCTTCGCATGCACGGGGGAGCTGCTGTCACGCGGGGGTACGCCCGGCCCCGACAATGGCCGGATGGCCACCAGCAAAAGCATCTACACCTGTACCGAGTGCGGCGGCACCAACGCCAAATGGCTGGGCAAATGCCCGCACTGCGGCGCCTGGAACACGCTGACCGAAACCGCGGCCGAGGCGCCCGGCGCCGGCAAGAACCGCTACCAGGCCCTGGCCAAGAGCCAGCCGGTGGCCACGCTCTCGGAGATCGAGGCGAGCGACTACGACCGCACGCCCACCGGGCAGGACGAACTCGACCGCGTGCTCGGCGGCGGCATCGTCTCCGGCGGCGTGGTGCTCATCGGCGGCGACCCGGGCATCGGCAAGTCCACGCTGCTGCTGCAGGCCGTGGAGTCGCTCTCGCAGACCGTGAAGGTGCTCTACGTGACCGGCGAGGAAAGCGGCGCCCAGGTTGCCATGCGCTCGCGCCGGCTCGGCCTGGCCGGCGACAAGGTGCGGGTGCTGGCCGAGATCAGCCTGGAGAAGATCCTGGCCACCATCGAGGTCGAGGCGCCCGACTTCTGCGTCATCGACTCCATCCAGACGCTGTACTCCGAGCAGCTGTCCTCGGCGCCGGGGTCGGTGGCCCAGGTGCGCGAGTGCGCCGCGCAGCTCACGCGCACGGCCAAGGCGCGCGGCTGCGCGATGGTGCTGGTGGGCCACGTCACGAAGGAAGGGGCGCTGGCCGGCCCGCGCGTGCTGGAGCACATCGTCGACACCGTGCTGTACTTCGAGGGCGACACGCACAGCAGCTTCCGCCTCGTGCGGGCCATCAAGAACCGCTTCGGCGCGGTCAACGAGATCGGCGTCTTCGCGATGACCGAGAAAGGCCTGAAAGGCGTGGCCAACCCGAGCGCCATCTTCCTGTCCACCCACGCCGAGCCCGTGCCCGGCAGCTGCGTGCTCGTGACGCTGGAGGGCACCCGGCCGCTGCTCGTGGAGCTGCAGGCGCTGGTGGACAGCGGCGGCGTGAGCCCGCGGCGCCTGTCCGTCGGCCTGGACCGCGACCGCCTGGCCATGCTGCTGGCCGTGCTGCACCGCCATGCGGGCGTGGCCACGGGAGACCAGGACGTCTTCATCAACGCCGTGGGCGGCGTGCGCATCACCGAGCCGGCGGCCGACCTGGCCGTGCTGCTGGCCATCCAGAGCTCGCTGCGCGGCCGCGCCCTGCCCAAGGGCTTCATTGCCTTCGGCGAGATCGGCCTGGCCGGCGAGGTGCGCCCGGCGCCACGCGGCCAGGAGCGGCTCAAGGAGGCCGCCAAGCTGGGTTTCAGCGTGGCCGTGGTGCCCAAGGCCAATGCGCCCAAGAAGCCCATCGAGGGGCTGACCATCCACGCCATCGAGCGCGTGGAGCAGGCCATCGAGGTGTTGCGCGGGCTGCATTGAGACGCGAAGAAGTGGGACAACAGGTTTCCGCCATGCACGCGAGGCCAAAGTCTGCTTAGGATCAGGCCTCACTCAGGAGGAGCGCCCATGGCCAACCCAGAAGACCTCAGGCAACACGCACGCGTCGACTTCCTCGCCGCCCAGCACGACGCCGAATCCCTGCCCGGCTGGGTGTTCAAGCCCGTGCAGTTCAGCCAGGGGCCTGCAGGGCTGGTGCTGAACATGAGCGATGGTGGCCTGCAGGTGCTCACCAGCGCCACCGAGCCGCTGACCGAAGCCAAGTACGAGGTCGTGCTGCTGCTGGGCCGCGCCGACGTCGACGACGAGGACGAGCAGGTGTCGTGGTTCAACGGCGTCGTGGAGCGCAAGTGGTCCCGCCCCGTGCCGCGCATGGGCATCCTGCACGGCATGAGCTTCACCGCCCGCAACTCCACGGCCGAGCAGTTCCTGAAGGGCCACCAGATGGAGCTGGACAACGGCCACTGGGTGCGTTGCGTGCTGCTCAAGGTGCCTGGCTGACATGGACCACGTCGGCCGCCTGGTCGACCACATCCATCTGCGGGTGCGCGACCTGGCGGTGAGCCGGCAGTTCTATCGCGCCGCGCTGGAAGCGATCGGCCGGCTGGACAGCTTTGGCGAAGCGCCCGGCTGCTTCTTCGCCGACGAGCTCTACGTGGACGCCGCCGACCCCGGCGCCCCGGTATCGCGCGTGCACCTGGCCTTCCAGGCCCGCAGCCCGCAGGACGTGCAACGCTTTCATGCGATGACGCTGGCGGCCGGTGGCCGAGACAACGGCGCACCTGGCCCGCGGCAATACCACGCCGGCTACTACGGCGCCTTTGTGCTGGACCCGGACGGCAACAACATCGAGGCCGTCTACCACGGGCCGACGCGGCGCTCGGCCGAGAGCGTGGAGATCACCCGGCTCTGAGCCGTGGCAGGATGCGCGGTTTCCCGGCCCACTGCTGCCCAACTGCCATGCGCGCCCTGCCTTGCCCGCCCGACGTCTCCGTGTCCCGCCTGCGCCCGCAGGCCCGCCGCCCATGAACCCCTGGATCGGCGTGGGCCTGGCCCTCATCGCCCTGCTGGGGGGCGGCGCGCTGCTGGGCTGGCAGGGCGTCATGTTCGCAACGACCGGCATCGTGTTCTGGCTGCTGCTGCAGATCTCGCGGCTGATGCGGGTCATGAAGACCGCCGGCGCCGCGCCGATGGGGTCGGTGGCCAATGCGGTCATGATGTCGGCCAAGCTGCACGCCGGCATGAAGCTGGTGGACCTGATCACGCTGACCGGCAGCCTCGGGCTCAAGCAGGCGCCCGAGACCTACCGCTGGTGCGACGCCGGCGGCGACGCGGTGGACGTGGTGCTGCGCAAAGGCAAGCTCGCCGAATGGCGGCTGGTGCGCGCAGACGCCGACACGGCCTCTTCGTAAAATCGCCGGTTTTCACCTGCACCCTGGAGTCACGATGGTTCCCGCCCCCCTGCACGACCGCGACGGCAAGATCTGGATGGACGGCGAGCTCGTCGACTGGCGCGACGCCAAGATCCATGTGCTGACCCACACCCTGCACTACGGCTGCGGCGCCTTCGAGGGCGTGCGCGCCTACGACACGGTCAACGGCACGGCCATCTTCCGGCTGCAGGAGCACACGCAGCGCCTCTTCAACAGCGGCAAGATCCTGCGCATGAAGCTGCCCTTCTCGATGGAGGAGGTCAACGAGGCCCAGCGCGCGGTGGTCAAGGCCAACAACCTCAAGAGCGCCTACATCCGCCCGCTGATCTGGATCGGCTCCGAGAAGCTCGGCGTCAGCCCCAAGGGCAACACGGTGCACCTGATGGTGGCCGCCTGGAGCTGGGGCGCCTACCTGGGCGAGGAGGGCATGCGCCGCGGCATCCGCGTCAAGACCAGCTCCTACACGCGCCACCACGTCAACATCACGATGACGCAGGCCAAGACGGTGTCCAACTACACCAACTCCATCCTGGCCAACATGGAAGCCACCGACGACGGCTACGACGAGGCCCTGCTGCTGGACGCCTCGGGCTTCGTCAGCGAAGGCGCGGGCGAGAACCTCTTCGTCATCAAGAACGGCGTCGTCTACACGCCCGACCTGTCGGCCGGCGCGCTCAACGGCATCACCCGCAACACCATCTTCGCGATCTGCCAGGACCTGGGCCTGAAACTCGTGGAGAAGCGCATCACCCGTGACGAGGTCTACATCTGCGACGAGGCCTTCTTCACCGGCACCGCGGCGGAAGTGACCCCTATCCGCGAGCTCGACCGCATCGAGATTGGCGCGGGTTCGCGCGGCCCCATCACCGAGAAGATCCAGTCGGCCTTCTTCGACATCGTCAATGGCCGCAACCCCAAGTACGCAGAATGGCTGACCGCCGTCTGAGAAGAACACCACCATGAGCACGACCCAAGCCCCCGCCGCCACCGTCGAAGTCACCGCCAAGGACTGCAACGACAACGGCACCGTCTTCTGCCCCAACCCCAAGATGGCGCTGTGGAGCAACCACCCGCGCGTCTTCATCGACCTGACCCACGGCGGCCAGGGCCAGTGCCCGTACTGCGGCACCGCCTACAAGCTCAAGGCCGGCGAGGTCGTGGGCGGCCACCACTGAGCCCCCATGCGCCGCAACCCCGCGCAGCAGGCTGCCCTGCAGGCCTCGCCCGACGACACCGAGGCCCAGTTCTACGAGGCGCTGCAGCACGCCGACCTCGACCACCTCATGGCCCTGTGGGCCGATGACGAGGAGATCGCCTGCGTGCACCCCGGGGGGCCGCGCATCGTCGGCATGGTGGCCATCCGCGCGGCCTTCGAGGCGGTGTTCGAGCGCGGTGCCGTCAATGTGCACCCCGAGCGCGTGCGGCGCCTGCACAGCGGCGACTGCGCCATCCACCACGTGCTCGAGCGCGTGCAGCTGCACGGCGAGGACAAGACCACCGCCCCGACCGCCTGGGTCATCGCCACCAACGTCTACCTGAAGACGGCCCTCGGCTGGCGACTCGTGCTGCACCACGCCAGCCCCGGCAGCGCAGGCGACGTGCAGGAACTCGTGGCCGACGCCGGCATCCTGCACTAGGCCCCGCCCCATCAAGCGCATGCAGTACCGCGCCCCCCGCTGGCTCCCCGGCGGCCACGCCCAGACCATCTGGCCGGCCCTCTTCAGCCGCCAGCACGACGGGCCCGCGCCACGCTGGACGCGCGAGCGCTGGGACACGCCCGACGGCGACTTCATCGACGTCGACTTCCTCGCCGACACGCCGCCCGGCGCACCGCTGTTCGTGCTTTTCCACGGCCTGGAGGGCGACCGCACCAGCCACTCCAGCGTCGCCTTCGCGAGCGCCGCCCGTGAGCGCGGCTGGGCCATGGCGCTGCCGCACTTCCGCGGCTGCTCGGGCGAGCTCAACCGCGCCCCGCGGGCCTACCACTCGGGCGACTACGAAGAAGTGGGCTGGATCCTGCAGCGACTGCGCGAGCGCCACGGCGCCCCGCTGCTCGTGGCGGGCGTCTCGCTGGGCGGCAACGCGCTGATGCGCTGGGCCGAAGAGGCCGGCCACACCGCCGCCGGCGTGGCGCAGGCGGTGTGCTCCATCTGCTCGCCCATCGACCTGGCCGCCGCCGGCGCGGCCATCGACCGCGGCTTCAACAAGGCCGTCTACGCGCGCCGCTTCCTGCGCACCATGATCCCCAAGGCCCTGCGCAAGCTGCAGCAGCACCCGGGCCTGTTCGACGGCGAGCGGCTGCGTCACGCCACCACCATCTACGAGTTCGACAACCTCTTCACCGCCCCGCTGCACGGCTTCCGTGACACCGAGGACTACTGGACCCGCGCCGCGGCCAAGCCCCACCTGCACCGCATCCGCATCCCCGCGCTCGTGCTCAACGCGCGCAACGACCCCTTCGTGCCGGGCCACAGCCTGCCGCATGCGGCCGAGGTCGGGCCCTGCGTCACCCTCTGGCAGCCGGGACACGGCGGCCACGTGGGCTTCCCGGCCGGGCGGCTGCCCGGCCATCTGCTGACCATGCCGGAGCAGGTCTGCGACTGGCTCCGCGCCCAACGCTAGGCCTGCCATGGACGCCATCGTCGCCGCTGCCCTCAAGAAGTGGCCCAATGTGCCGCACTGCTACGGCTGGCTCGCGCTGGACGCGCGCGGCGACTGGTACATGCGCGACGAGCGCATCCAGCACGCGGGGCCCTTCCCGCAGGTCAAGGGCAGCCGCATCGAGCACGACAAGCTGCTTGCCTTCATCGGCCGCAACTACGCGCATGACGACGCCGGCTGCTGGTTCTTCCAGAACGGCCCGCAACGCGTCTACGTGGCGCTGGAAGCCACACCCTGGGTGTGGCGGCTGCAGCCCGATGGCCGCGTGCTGAGCCACACCGGCCTGCCGGCCACCGTGCAGGCGAGCTGGCTGGACGAAGCCGGGCGGCTCTACCTCACGACCGACCTGGGCGCCGGCCTCGTGCACACGGCCGACATGGGCCTAGCCGCCGACGCCGTCGAGCAGGGTCGCTGGACGCCCGGCGAGCTGCAAGCCGAAGACCTCCCGCAGCGCTTCGGCTTCGTGCGCCAGCCCATGCCGCCGCAGCCCACCGCCTGATCCCAAGCCGGAAACGAGGGCCGGGAACGAGGGCCAGAAACGACAAGGGCTGCCGAAGCAGCCCTTGCAGGTGATACGCCGACGCTTACTGCGCGGCCGATGCCGCCGCGGCGGGCATCTTCGGCTCGTCGAACTTCGCGCCGCCGCCGTTGGCCATGTAGACCACGGCACGGGAGATCTCGAAGTCGCTGAAATCGCCGCCGCCCTGCGGGCCCATGTTGCCCTTGCCCTTCAGCGCGGATTGAACCAGCGTGTCCAGGCCCGACTTGATGCGCGGGGCCCAGGCGGCGGCGTCGCCGAACTTGGGCGCACCGGCAGCACCGGTGGCGTGGCAGGCCGAGCACTGGGCCTGGTACACCTGCTCGCCGGTCTTCATGGCGGCAGCGTCATTGGCATCCTTCACCTCGACATGACCCACTGGCGCGATGCGCTCGGCCACCGCCTGCGCGTCGAAGGCCGCGGTACCGGCGGCCGGCTTGGCGGCGGTGGTCACGTAGTTGGCCAGCAGGATGATGACCACCACCGGCACCACGAAGGCGAAGAACACGGCCCAGGCCAGCTGCTTGGGCGTCTTGATCGGGCCGGTGTGGGCGTCGTCGTGGTCGTGATCGTGGCTGGCGCTCATGGATTCCTCTTGGCTCCCCAGTCGGGCTGGATGGACGGGCGGATCGGTCTGGACTCGGCTTCATGCCCACACGAGGTGCAGCACGAAAAACCGCCGAATTATAGGCAGGCCCCCACCACCTTCTGCCCGGTGCAGACCCCGACTGCTAGAATGCGTGGCTTCGCGCCCGTAGCTCAATGGATAGAGTACTGCCCTCCGAAGGCAGGGGTTGTTGGTTCGATCCCAACCGGGCGCGCCAGACAGATCAAGCACCTGACTTTGCAGCCAGGTGCTTTTTTCTTGCCCGCCCGGCGCTACCTCGCCGGGCTGTCGCCGTCCGACGCGCGAGGCGGGCCGTTGTCCAGCACCATGCGAACGCGCCGTGCGAGGTCCTTCATGACGAAGGGCTTGCGAATGACGTCGAACTCGTTGGTGCTGCCCGCTTCCAGCCGGCCGCCGAGCTCGCCCGCGTAGCCCGTGGTCAGCAGGATCTTCAGGCCGGGCACCGTGCCTTGCAGCTTGCGCGCCAGCACATAGCCATTGATGCCGCCGGGCATGATGACGTCGGAGAACAGCAGGTCGGGTCGCTGGGCCGGGCGCATGAGCTCCACCGCCTCCAGCGCCTGCGCGCCACCGCCGGCCACCGTCACGCGGTAGCCCAGCGATTCGAGCATCTGGGCGGTGGTCTCGGCCACTTCGGCACGGTCGTCCACCACGAGGACGTGCTCCGTACCGCCCCGGTACCGCGCCGCGCCGTCCAGCCGCTCGGCGGGTGCCGCCTCCGTCACCGAGGGGAAGTACATCCGCACCGTCGTGCCCACGCCTTCTTCCGAGTACAACGTCAAGGCCCCGCCCGACTGCTTGGCGAAACCGAAGGCCATCGACAGGCCCAGGCCCGTGCCCTTGCCCTCTTCCTTGGTCGTGAAGAAGGGGTCGATGACGCGCGACAGCAGGTGGGCCGGAATGCCGGAGCCGGCGTCGGACACGGTGATCACGGCGTAGCGCCCGGGCTGCAGCGCGCCGGCCACTTCGCGGTCGTCGGGCTGGATGGCGACATTGCCGGTCGACAGGCTGACCACGCCGCCCGCGGGCATCGCATCACGGGCGTTCATGACGATGTTGAGCAGCGCCACCTCGAACTGCGTGCTGTCGACGCGGCAGTTGTCCAGGTCGGCATGCAGGTCCCGCTTGATGACGACGTCAGGCCCGAGGGTGCGGTCCAGCAGCACGGCCAGAGACTCGACGAGCTGGTTGATGTTGACCACGCGCCCCTGCAGCTGCTGGCGGCGGCTGAAGGACAGCAGCTGCGACGTGAGCGTTGCCGCCTTGTCGACGGCCCCGCGCAGCTTCTCGGCCGAAGTGATGGCATCGGCCGCGGCGAGCTTGCCCAGCCGCGCCTTGAGCGTCAGCAGGTCAATGTGCCCGCCCATGACCTGCAGCAGGTTGTTGAAGTCGTGGGCAATGCCCCCGGTCAGCTGGCCCAGCGCCTCCATCTTCTGCGTCTGGTGCAGGGCTTCCTCGGCGTCGCGGCGCCGGCTCACGTCCAGCTGGGAGGCGAAGAAATACACCAGGTCCCCTGTCTTGTTGAAGACCGGCGAGATGTAGAGCGCGTTCCAGAAGCTGGTGCCGTCCTTGCGGTAGTTCAGGATCTCGACGGTGATGTCGTGGCGGGCCTGCACGGCCTCCCGGATGGCCCGCACGGTTTCACGGTCGGTGCCCTCGCCCTGCAGGAAGCGGCAGTTGCGGCCGATGATCTCGCCCTCCCCGTAACCCGACATCTGGATGAACGCCCGGTTGGCGAAGACGATGGGGTTGTCGGGCTGATGGGGGTCCGTGACGAGCATGGGCATGCGCGTCGTCTGCATGGCGGCAAAGAACATGTCGTCATGCTCGTGCTTCATGCCAGCTGAGCCGCTGATGCCGTCGTCAATGCGCGGGGACCGCCCGGAAAGTTCAGGCTTCTCGGTACTCATGGGTCGCCAATCTATCGGAGTGCGTCGGGTCTTGCAGCGGTGAGGCATTCGCCCGCCTGCGGCTGCGCGGGCAGCTCCACGGTGAAGGTGGCGCCCTGACCCAGGCCTTCGCTGCGCGCCCGCACCTCGCCTCCGTGCAGGCGCACGAGTTGTTTCACGAGGGCCAACCCGATGCCCAGTCCGGTCTGCAGCGACCGGCCGGCGGGCGATTGCACGAAAGGTTCAAACACGGTGTCCAGCATGTGGGCCTCGATGCCCGTCCCGTGGTCGATCACGGAGACTTCATGCCTGCCGGGCAACCAGCGTGCCCGAACGTTGACCACGCCGCCGTCCTGGCTGAACTTGACGGCGTTGGTCAGCAGGTTGGTGAAGACCTGGATCAGCCGCCCGGCGTCGCCGTCGACGAGGCCCTGCTCGGCAGGCAGGTCCAACTCGATGCGGACCGACTTGCGGTCGCTGAGTTGCTGCGAGGCTTCCACGGCAGACTGGATGACGGCGCCCAGGTCGACGGCGGACCGGTTCAGGTCAATCAGGTTGGCGCGGATGCGGGTCAGGTCCATGAGGTCGCTGACCAGGCGCGACATCTGGATCGTCTGGCGCCGCATCGCCGCGGTGGTCCGCCGCACGGCGTCGGATGGCTCGGGCAGGCGCTCGAGCAGGTCCACTCCCGCCGAGAAAGTGGTCAGCGGGTTGCGCAGTTCGTGGGCGACCGTGGCCAGCATCTGATCCTTGAGCTGGTCATGGGCCTGCAGGGCCTGCTCATGGCGGTCGATCTCGGTGACGTCGCGCGTGACGCCCAGGACCGACTTGACCGTCCCTGAGCCGGGGGCGAACTCCGGCACCAGCGTGGCTGCAAACACCTTGCCGTCGAATCCGAAGCGCAGCGACACGGGGCGCCCCTCGCGGAACACCGAGGCCAGCGCCGCTTCCCACTGGTCGCACAGCCCGGCCGGCATGCCCAGTTCGCGGTTGGTGCGCCCCACGAAGTCGGCCACTGGCCTGCCCGTCAGGCGCTCGATGGCACCGCTCACGAACAGGTGGCGGTACTGCCGGTCGAAGCGCGTGAGCACGTCCGGCGAGTTCTGCGTGAGCTCACGCAGGTCATGCTCGCGCTCGGCCACCAACCGGCGCGAGCGCGACAGCAGGTGCAGGATGAGGCAGTCCACCACCAGGATGGAGCTGAAAAAGATCAGGGCGATCAGTTCGCCACGCGCCAGCCCGAGCACGCCGGCATCCGTGTGCGGGATGAAAGACACATAGGCCGCCACCACGCTCAAGCCCGCGCACAGCAGGCCCGGCCCCAGCCCGAAGAAGTAGGCGGCCAGCATGACCGCGGGGAAGAAGGTGAGGAAAGGAAAGCCCTGCGCGGGCAGGACGCCGATCAGCGCGTGACGCCCAGCCCAGCCCAGTGCCCACAGGCCCGTGGCAGCGACGTATCTCAACGCTCCGAGCCATCTTTGGCTGTTGTCAGTATTCATCCCTGGCGCCAACGTCGTTCTGTTGGCCGCCGGCACTTTAGACGATGGTCGTCGTCGGACGGCAGTCATTTCAAACCCACCAGCTCTCCTACAGCCGCATCGTCCGGCGCTGACGCCGCACCGCCTGGCTGCCGCCTAGATTCAGCGTCAGTGGGGCCTGCGTCCTTCGCGCACGCCCACCACTTTTCATCCTCATCCCGGAGTCCTGCCCATGCGTGCTGCCCACCGTTGCCTCAGTCTCACCGTGCTGCTTGCCGGCGCTGCGCTCGCCAGCCATGCCCACGCGCGCTCCGATGCGTCGTTCATGAAGGAGGCAGCCCACGCGGGGGCCGCCGAGATCCAGGCCAGCAAGCTCGCGCAGACCAAGGCGAAGAACGCCGACGTGAAGGCCTTCGCCGACGCGATGATTGCCGACCACACCAAGGTGGCCGACGAGCTGAAGGCGCTGGCCGCCACCAAGAAGGTGAAGCTGCCCGACGAGCCGTCCATGAAGCAGAAGGCCGAGATCAAGCTGATCGACGCGGGCGACAACGACAAGTTCGACGAGCGCTACGCGCGCAACTTCGGCGTGAAGGCCCACGAAGACACCATCAAGCTCTTCGAGGAAGCCTCGCGCGAGGCCAAGGACCCTGAGGTCAAGGCCTGGGCCGCCAAGACGCTGCCGGGCCTGAAGCACCACCTCGAGATGGCCAAGGCCCTCCCGGCGGCGGCGGCCAAGCCCTGACGCCCCTCAGGCCGCGCCCACGTGGCGCGACAAGCCCGCCACCAGCGCCTCGAACACCACGCGGCAGGCCGCGTTCTGCCGCAGGTCCTCGTGCATGGCGACCCAGGTGTCCAGCGGCCAGCTGAAATGATCTGCCAGCACGCGCTCCAGCACAGGCCCGCGCTGGGCCACCGGGAGCTGGCACACGCCAATGCCGGCGCCCGCGCGCACGAGGGCAAGTTGGGCGAGGTCGGAGTCGCAGCGCACGTTGAAAGCCTCGCGCGTGATGCCGCCCAGCCGCTTGGCACCGGCGCGGATGAAGCTCGTGACCGTGTCGAAGCCCACCAGCGTGTGGCCGCGCAACTCCGCCAGCGTCGCCGGGCGGCCGTGGCGGTCCAGGTAGTCGGGCCGGGCGAAGAACCCAAGTTCGATGTTGCCGATGCGCCGCGCGATCAGCTGACCCTGCTCGGGCGGCGTCATGCGCACGGCGATGTCCGCCTCGCGGCGCAGCAGGTCCTGCAGCTGGTTGCTCAGCGCCAGCTCCAGGACCACGCCGGGGTGCCGCTCGCGCAGCTCGGCAAACACACCCGCCAACACCTCCACGCCGATGATCTCGCTGGCCGTCACGCGCACCGTGCCGGCCACCGTGTCGGCGCGCGACGTCGCGGCGCGCTGCAGCGCCGCAGCGGCGGCTTCCATCTGTTCGGCATGGCCGCGCAGCGCCAGCGCGGCCTCGGTGGCCAGCAGGCCCGTGGGCGAGCGGGTGAAGAGCGGCTGTCCCAGCGCCTGCTCCAGGGCCGCCACGTGCCGCCCGACGGTGGGCTGCGTCAGGCCCAGCGCGCGGGCCGCGCCCGAGAGCGACCCCTCGCGCAGCACGCCGAGAAAGGTGTGGAGCAAGGCCCAAGGGACGGTGGAGGTCATACACAAATGTATAGCCGCACGATCACCTTCATCAATTCCCAACGAACCCGCCGGTTTCCAGAATGCCTTCCATCGACAACGACTGGAGAGCAGTGATGCAAGGCAAGGACAGGACGGCCCTGGTGCTGGGCGCGAGTGGTGGCATCGGCGGCGAGGTGGCGCGCCGCCTGCGGGACGCCGGCTGGCGGGTGGTGGCGCTGCGCCGCGGCCTGCCTGCGGCGCATGAGGTGCGCGACGGCCTGCACTGGCAGCGTGGCGACGCGCTGAACGCGGCCGACGTGCGGGCCGCCGCGCGCGGCTGCGGCGTCATCGTGCACGCCGTGAACCCGCCCGGCTACCGCGACTGGGACCGCGTCGTGCTGCCCATGCTCGACCACAGCATCGCCGCCGCGCAGGCCGAGGGCGCCACGCTCGTGCTGCCGGGCACGGTCTACAACTACGGCCCCGACGCCTTCCCGCTGCTGGCCGAAGACGCCGCTCAGCGCCCGGTCACCCGCAAGGGCGCCATCCGCGCGGAGATGGAGGCCCGGCTGCGCGCAGCCAGCGGCGCGGCGCTGCGCGTCATCATCGTGCGGGCGGGAGACTTCTTCGGCCCGCAGGCGCGCAACAGCTGGTTCTCGCAAGGCATGGTCAAGCCCGGCCAGGCGGTGAAGACCATCGCCAACCCGCCGGCAGCGGGCGTGGGCCACCAGTGGAGCTACCTGCCCGACGTGGCGCAGGCGATGGTGGAGCTGCTCGGCGTGCGCCACACCCTGCCGGCCTTCAACAACCTCCACATGACCGGCCACTGGGACGCTACCGGCCGCGAGATGGCCGAGGCCATCCAGCGCGTCGTGGCCCGGCGCACAGGCCGCACGCCGCGCATCGCGGGCTTTCCGTGGTGGCTGCTCACGCTGGCTTCGCCCTTCGTGAAGACCTTCCGGGACATGCGCGAAATGCGCTACCTCTGGCAGCGCCCGGTGCGCCTGGCGGGCACGCGGCTTGCCACGGTGCTGGGTCGCGAACCCCACACCCCGCTGGACGAGGCGGTGGAGGCGGCCCTGCAAGGCCTGGGCTGCCTGCCCGCCGCGGTGCACGAGGTGGCCGGCGCGCGCCCCTCGACGCCACTTCACCCCTCACGCCCATGACCTACTGCGTTGCGATGCGCCTGCGCGCCGGCCTGCTGTTTGCGTCCGACACCCGAACCAATGCCGGGGTCGACCAGATCGCCACGTTCCGCAAGATGCACCAGTTCCAGATCCCGCACCAGCGCGAGATCGTGGTGCTCACGGCGGGCAACCTGGCGACGACGCAATCCGTCATCTCGCTGCTCAACCAGCGCCTGAAGGGCGACGCCGAGCACCTGCTCAACGTGCCCAGCCTGTACGACGGCGCCGTGCTGCTGGGCCGCACGGTGCGCGAGGTCATCGAGCGCGACCAGGACCACCACGACCGCCGCCACGTGGACTTCGGCGCCAACTTCCTGCTCGGCGGCCAGATCAAAGGCGAAGGCCCGCGCCTGTTCCACGTCTACCCGCAGGGCAACTTCATCGAGGCCACCGAGGACACGCCCTACTTCCAGATCGGCGAGAGCAAGTACGGCAAGCCCATCATCGACCGGGTCGTGCACTACGAGACCACGCCGCTGGACGAAGCCGCCAAGTGCACGCTCGTGAGCTTCGACTCCACCATCCGCTCCAACCTGTCGGTCGGCCTGCCCATCGACATCCTGATGCTGCGCGCCAACCAGTTCGAGCAGGCCATGAAGCCGCCGCACCGCGTGGAGCGCGACGACCCCTACTTCCTCGCGCTGCGCAACGGCTGGAGCGCCGGGCTGCGCAAGGTCTTTGACGAACTGCCCGACGAGCCCTGGTTCGAAGTGTGAGCTGGCCCCTGCGCGACACGGGCCATGAAGTGACTCGCGATAATCCGCCGAGCCACTTCGCGCCCCATTCCCATGACCTACTGCGTTGCGATGCGCCTGCGCTCAGGCTTGCTGTTCGCCTCCGACACCCGCACCAACGCGGGCGTCGACCACATCGCGAGCTTTCGCAAGATGTACCAGTTCCAGATCCCGCACCAGCGCGAGATCGTGATCCTGACGGCGGGCAACCTCGCCACGACGCAGTCGGTGCTGTCGCTGCTCAATGCGCGGCTCGCCGGTGAAGGCGAGCACCTGCTCAACGTGCCGAGCCTGTACGACGCCGCCGTGCTGCTGGGTCGCACGCTCAAGGAAGTCGTCGCGCGCGACGCCGAAGGCGGCGCCCAGCGCCAGGGCGTGGACTTCGGCGCCAACTTCCTGCTCGGCGGCCAGATCAAGGGCGAGGGCCCGCGCCTGTTCCACGTCTACCCGCAGGGCAACTTCATCGAGGCCACCGAGGACACGCCCTACTTCCAGATCGGCGAGAGCAAGTACGGCAAGCCCATCATCGACCGCGTCATCCACTACGAGACCACGCCGTTGGACGAAGCCGCCAAGTGCACCCTCGTGAGCTTCGACTCCACCATCCGCTCCAACCTGTCGGTCGGCCTGCCCATCGACATCCTGATGCTGCGCGCCAACCAGTTCGAGCAAGCCATGAAGCCGCCGCACCGCGTGGGGCGCGACGACCCCTACTTCCTGGCGCTGCGCGATGGCTGGAGCCAGGGGCTCAAGAAGGTCTTCGACGACCTGCCCAACGAGCCGTGGTTCGACGCGTGACCGTCGATCGCCTCGAACGCTGGGAGCACACGTCCCCCATCACCGGCACCGTGCTTCGCAGTTGGCGCAGCGTGCCCAGTGGCAAGCCGCTGCTGCACTTCCTGCACGGCAACGGATTCTGCGGCCGGGTGTACGAGCCCATGCTGCAGGCGCTGGCCGCCGACTTCGACCTCTGGCTGTGCGACGCCCCCGGCCACGGCGACAGCGAGGCAGCCGCGCGCTTCCCCGGCTGGAATGCCTGCGCCAATGCCGCGCTGGAGGCCTTCCAGGCGGGGCGCGGGGCGTATGGCGACGTGCCCTGCTTCGCCGTGGGCCACAGCTTCGGCGGCGTGCAGACGGGCCTGCTGCTGGCCGAGCCGAAGCAGCCCTTCTCCCGAGCGGTGCTGCTGGACCCGGTGCTGTTCCCGCCGCCCATGCTGCTGACGGCGCAACTGATCGGCCGCGTGGGCAGCGGCCTCGCCAACCCGCTCGCGCGCGCCTCGCGCCGCCGCCGCCGCGAATGGCCGAGCCGCGACGAGGCCCGCGAGCGCCTGCGCGGGCGCGGCACCTACCGCGGCTGGACGGAAGCCGCGCTCAACGCCTTCGTCAC
Source organism: Roseateles sp. (assembly GCA_016790285.1). Taxonomy (GTDB): domain Bacteria; phylum Pseudomonadota; class Gammaproteobacteria; order Burkholderiales; family Burkholderiaceae_C; genus Pelomonas. The sequence goes on from JAEUPJ010000081.1 coordinate 41,983, forward strand.
GCACGCCCTGCGCGACACGCCCGCTGGCAGCGTCGAGCTCAAGTGCGCGCCCGAGCTCGAAGCCACGATCTTCAGCACCATGCCCGCCCAGCTGTGGAGCCGGCTCCGGCGCATCCCCGTGCCCACGCTGCTGGTCCATGGCCGCGAGACCATGCCTTTCGTGCAGGCGGGCTGCGCACGCGCGGCGCGGCACAACCCGTCCCACGTGCACGTGCAGGTCACGGCCGGCGGCCACTGCTTCATGCAGCAAGACCCGGCCGACGCCGCCGCGCGGGTGCGCGCCCACCTGCTGGGCTGAAGGCCGAGCAGCTCAGCCCGTGACGGGGCCCAGCACGCGCATGGAGTAGTCCACCGCGCGCACGTCCTTGGTCAGCCGGCCGATGGAGATGCGGTCCACGCCCGTGGCCGCGATCCAGCGCAGCTGGTCCAGCGCCACGCCGCCCGACACCTCCAGCAGCGCGCGGCCCGCATTGACGGCCACGGCCTCGCGCATCTGCGGCTCGGTGAAGTTGTCCAGCAGCACGCTGACCGCGCCCGAGGCCAGCGCCTCGCGCAGCTGGTCGAGCGTCTCGACCTCGACCTGGATGTCCACGCCCGCGTTCAGCGCCTGGGCCGCGCGCAAGGCCGCGCCCACGCCACCGGCGGCGGCGATGTGGTTTTCCTTGATCAGGATGCCGGCATACAGCGCCAGGCGCTGGTTCTGGCCGCCACCCACGCGCACGGCGTACTTCTGCGCCAGGCGCAGGCCCGGAATCGTCTTGCGCGTGTCCAGGATGGCGCAGCCGCGCGGGTTGGGGCTGGCGCCCGCCACCGCGTCCACATGGGCGCGGGTGATCGTGGCGGTGCCCGACAGCAGCTGCAGGAAATTCAGCGCTGGCCGCTCCGCGCTCAGCAGCGCCCGGCCATCGGCCTCGATGCGGCAGACCTCGCTGTCGGCCGTCATGGACGCGCCTTCGTCGTAGAGCCAGTCGATGCGAGCGCTGGTGTCGAGTGTGGCGAACACGCCGTCGAACCAGTCACGCCCGCACAGCACCGCCGCTTCGCGCACCAAGACCCGCGCGGCCACGCGCCGGCCGGCGGGCACGAGCTGGGCCGTCCAGTCGCAGCGGCCGATGTCTTCGGCCAGCGCCTCGCGGATGTTGCGTGCGCGCGCTTCGGCCAGCGTCTCCTCGGCAAACATCACTCGGGCTGCCCCACCGTCAGCGTGATCTCGCCCAGGCCCTCGATGCGGCCCACGAGCACGTCGCCCGGCACCACGGCACCCACGCCCGCCGGCGTGCCGGTGTAGATCAGGTCGCCCGGGTGCAGGTGGTAGAGATGGCTGAGGTTGGAGACGATCTCGGCCTGGTTCCAGATCATGTCGGCCAGGTCACCGTGCTGCTTCTCCACGCCATTGACCGACAGCGTGATGGCGCCCTTGTCCAGGCGACCCACGTCACCCACGCGCACGATCTCGCCGAGGATGGCGGACTGGTCGAAGCCCTTGGCCGTGTCCCAGGGCTTGCCGGCGGCCTTGGCGGCGGCCTGCAGGTCGCGGCGGGTCATGTCCAGGCCCGCGGCATAGCCCCACACGGCCGCCACGGCCGCCTCGGGCGTGACCTTGAACACCGGCGCGCCGATGGCCAGCACCAGCTCCATCTCGTAGTGGTAGTTCTGGGTCTCGGTCGGGTAGGGCACAGTGGCGCCCGACGGGGTCAGCGCATGAGCTGGTTTCGTGAAGTAAAACGGCGGCTCGCGCGTCGGGTCGGCGCCCATCTCGCGGGCATGATCGGCATAGTTGCGGCCGACGCAGAAGATGCGGCGCACCGCGTAGCGCGCGTCCGTGCCACGGACGGCGGCGCTGGGAATCTCGGCCGGAGGGAAGACGAAATTGCTCATGGCATGGCTTGGACGATGCAAGGACAGCGCGCAGCATACTGGGCTGGCGTTGGCCCTGGCCACGCTGGCGCTCATGACCGGCTGCGCCACGCGGGCACCGGCGCCTGGCACCGCCCCGGCGCCGTCATCGTTCCCGGCCGACCGCGACGGCCCGCTGCCCAACCCGCCCGCCGACCTCGCCCGCGTGCCCGACGCCGTGCCCCGCCTGGAGCCCATCCGCTTCGGCGGCCCCAACAAGCCCTACGAGGTGCTCGGCGAGCGCTACGAGCCCATCGCGGGCGACGCGCCCTATGCCGACCGCGGCCTGGCGTCCTGGTACGGGCGCAAGTTCCACGGCCGCCCCACCGCCAGCGGTGAGGTCTACAACATGTACGCCATGACGGCGGCCCACCCCACGCTGCCCATCCCGAGCTATGCCCGCGTGCGCAACCCGGCCAACGGGCGCGAGGTCATCGTGCGCATCAACGACCGCGGGCCCTTCCACAAGGGGCGCCTCATCGACCTGAGCTACACGGCGGCCCTGAAGCTCGACCTGCTGCGCGGCGTGGCGCCCGTGGAGGTGCGCCGCATCACCTACGCCGAGATCCGCGCGGGCCTGGCCACGCCCTCCCCCGCCACCGCCGAGCCCGCCCCGGTCTATGTGCCGGCCGCGCCGCAGGGCGGCCCCGAGCGCGAGACGACGCCGGGCGGCGGCAGCACCTACTGGCTGCAGTTCGGCGCCTTCGGCAAGCTCGACGGCGCCGAGGCGCTGCGCCAGCGCGTGGCCGAGGCCGACCTCACACTGCTGCCCCTGCTCACCATCGTGCGCGAGGCCGGCCTGCACCGCCTGCGGGCCGGCCCCTTCCCGAGCGCCGACGAGGCCCGTGCCACCGCCGCGCGGCTGCGCGACGACAGCCGGCTGGACGCCACGCTGGTGGAGAAGCGCTAGCGCCCGCCGGCCACGTCCAGCATGGCGCCCACCGTGTAGCTGGCCGCATCGCTGAGCAGCCAGGCGATGGCCTCGGCGATCTCCTCCGGCCGGCCCAGGCGCTGGATGGGAATGGTGGATGCGGCGTCGTGCAGGTCCAGGCCGCTGTCGGCGTGGATGTCGGTCTCGATGATGCCGGGGCGCACGCCGTTGACGCGGATGCCTTCGCCGATGAGCTCACGCGCGAGGCCCTTGGTCAGCGTGTCCACGGCGCCCTTGCTGGCGGCGTAGTCCACGTAGATGCCGGCCGAGCCGAACTCGGCCGCGCGCGAACTCAGGTTGACGATGGCGCCTCCCGCGCCGCCGTGGCGGGTGCTCATGCGGCGCGCCGCGTGCTGGCAGCACAGCAGCGTGCCGATCACGTTGACGTCGAAGACACGGCGCCAGCGCGCGGTGGTCATCGTCTCCAGCCGCCCGGCCGGGGCCACGATGCCGGCGTTGTTGACCAGCCCCGCCAGACGCCCGCCGGCGGCGTCCAGGCGCTCGAACATCGCGGCCACCTGCGCCTCGTCGGCCACGTCGGCCTGCAGCACGAGGGCACGCCGGCCGAGCTGCTCGATGCGCGCAGCCAGCGCCTGGGCGGCAGCGGCGTCGCGCGCGAAGTTCAGGGCCACGTCCCAGCCCGCCTGCGCGCAACGCCAGGCGGTGGCGGCACCGATACCGCGTGAACTTCCCGTGATCAATATCCAGTCCGGCATGCCCGGCATTGTGGCGTTGTCGGAGAAGATGCAAGACCTGCCCATGAATTTCCTCGACGTCCCGACCCTGCTGCAGGTCAGCGCCACTTTCAACGTGATCGCCGCGCTGGCCTGGCTCGTGCTTGCCAAGGCCTTCCGCATCGCGCCGCGTGCGAGCTGGCTGATGGTGGCCAGCCACCTGGTGCGCGTGCCGCACCTGAGCTGCGGCGACTGCATGGCCACAGCCCCCGTGGCCGTGCGCCTGGTCATCCCCGAGCTGCTGCTGATGTCCAGCATCGTGCTGCTGCTGCTGGCGCTGCGCCGCATGCTGGGCAGCCGCGTGCGCCCGCGCCACATCGCGTGGATCAGTGGCGTGGGTGCCGTGAGCGTCGTGGCCGGCGCGGTCAGCGGCTCGGCCACGGCGCCGCAGCTGGCCAACATGCTGAGCATCGCGCTGCTGGCCGGCCTGGCCGTGCGCGAGATCTCGCGCGGCGTCGGCGACAGGCTCTCACGCGCCATCACGGTCTGCACGGCGCTCCCCTTCGCCTTGCTGTCCCTGCTGAGCCTGATACAGGCGGCGATGCTGCTGACCGTGCACGGCTGGGGCGAGCGGCTGCTGGCCAGCCCGCTGCCCGGGCCGTGGCGCGCGCTGATCGGGCTCGTCGTCACCGTGGGCATCAGCCTGACCCTGATCGCGCTGATGATCTGGCGGCTGGTCATGCGCATCCAGCACCTCACCCACCGCGACCCGCTGACGGGTGCGCTGAACCGGCGCGCGTTCGAGCAGGCCCTGGCCGAGGCGCAGGCGCAGCTCGCCCGCGGGCGCGGCTTTGCCTTGGTGATGATCGACATCGACCACTTCAAGCGCATCAACGACCAGCACGGCCACGCCGCCGGCGACGCGGCGCTGCTGCACTGCGTGGCGCTGTGGCAGGCCAACCTGCGCGAGTTCGACCGCCTGGGCCGGCTCGGCGGCGAGGAGTTCTGCGCGCTGCTGCCGCTGGCCACGCCCGGCGACCTGACGACGGCCGCGGCCGTCGCCGAACGGCTGCGCAGCCAGCTGGCCGCCACGCCCTTGCGCTGGGGCAGCATCGAGCTCGTGCTGACGGCGAGTTTCGGCGTCGCCCTGCCGGCGCAGGAAGACGCGGGCGGCGAAGTGGCCCTGGTGCGTGCCGATGCCGAGCTCTACCGCGCCAAGGCCGAGGGCCGCAACCGCGTCTGCGTGGCGACGCACCTGGTGCCGGCGGCCGCATGACCGTCACGCCCGCCCAGACCCAGACGCTGCTGGCGGCCGTCACCCTCGTGGCGACGGTGGGCACCGTCGTGTGGCTGGCCATGGCGCTGGTCGCGCGCATCGCCCCGCGGGCGTCGCTGGCGATGGCCTGCGCCAACGCCGCCGCGGCTGCGGCCCTCACGCTGCACTCGCTGCGCGGCGCGCTGCCCGACGCCGTCACCTACTGGCCCGGCGACGTGCTGGCCGTCGCGTCCTTTGCGCTGCTGGCGGCTGCGGTGTCGGACATCACCGCCCGGCAGCTGGCCTGGCGGGCCGGCGCGGCGACCGTGGCCGTGTCTGCCGTGCTGCTCTTTGGCCTGCCCTACGAGGGCGACCTGCGCTGGCACTCGCGCATCGTCGGCCTGGCCAGCGCCGGGCTCATGATGATGGCCGGCCTGCAGGCGCGCCAGGCACTCAGCGGTCGCGGGGACGGGCGGCTGTCGCCCCTGCCGCTGACGCTGCCGCTCTTCCTCATCGCGGTGCTGCTCGGCGCACGCGCCGTGGAGACGCTCGTGAACCCGGGCCACACGCCCGACATGCGCGTGCCCACCGAGTTCAACCTCGTGTTCCTGTGGGGCGCACTCGTGCTGACGCTGCTGCAGAACGCCACGCTGGCCTTCCTCGTGATGATGCGGCTCATCCTGCGCATCGAGAGGCTGCTGCAGCACGACCCGCTCACCGGCACGCTCAACCGCCGCGCCTTCGACAAGGCGCTGGAGGACGCGCACGCGGCCTTCCTGCTGGGCCGCGGCTACGCCCTGGTGATGATCGACATGGACCGCTTCAAGCAGCTCAACGACACCCTCGGCCACGCGGCGGGCGACGCGGCCCTGCGGCAGATGGTGCAGGAGCTGCGCCCCTGCGTGCGCGACGTCGACCGCTTTGGCCGGCTGGGCGGCGAGGAGTTCTGCGTGCTGCTGCCCGACACCGACCTCGCCGGTGCTGCCCTCGTGGCCGAGCGCATGCGCATGCTGGTGGACGCCGCCCCGCTGCGCTGGCTGGAGCAGGACTGGCCGCTCTCCGCGAGCTTCGGCATCGCCGAGGCCGAGCGCGGCGACACCTGGGGCACGACCGTGCTCGCCCGCGCCGACGCGGCGCTCTACCGCGCCAAGGGGCAGGGCCGCAACGTCGTGCAGGCCTGATCGGCAGCCCGACGGGAACCGAACGCCCCGGCGGCGTCACTCATGGCGTCTGCACTTGCACGCCACCATGGACCTCGATCCCAAGGACCTCATCGAACAGGCCGCCGAAGCCACTGAAGCCGCCGAAGCCAGGGCGGCCCGGCTCAACGCCACCGTGGCCATCACGGTGGCCGCGCTCGCCACCTTCATGGGCATCTGCAAGGTCAAGGACGACAACATCGTGCAGGGCATGCAGCAGGCCCAGGTCAACAAGCTCGACTACTGGGCCTACTACCAGGCCCGCAACATCCGCGCCGACGTGGCCGAGACGACCGCCACGCAGCTGGAGCTCGCCAAGGGTGGCGCCCCCGCCGCGCAGGCCGCGGCCTACGACCAGGCGATTGCCGGCTACCGCACCAAGGCCGCCGACCAGATCAGGAAGCGCGACGAGCTGCGCGCGTTGGCCGAGCAGGCGCAGTCCACCTACGAGACCCTGAACCGGCGGGACGACCAGTTCGACCTGTCCGACGCGCTGCTGGCCATCGCCATCGCGCTGCTGGCGGTGACGGCGCTCACCAAGCTCTGGCCGTTGTACGTCGTGGCCATGGTGCCGACCTTCTTCGGCGTGCTGATGGGCGCGGCCGGCCTGGCCGACTGGCCCATCCACCCGAACATGCTGTTCCGGTTGCTGTCCTAGCGCGCCAGTTCCGGGGCGGGGCGCCGGGGTGGTTATCCTGCCGCGCCATGTACGCGCCTTTTTACGGCTTGCGGCAGGCGCCGTTCTCCATCGCGCCCGACCCGCACTACCTGTTCATGAGCGAGCGCCACCGCGAGGCGCTCGCCCACCTGCTGTACGGCCTGGACGGCGGCGGCGGCTTCGTGCTGCTCACCGGCGAGATCGGCGCGGGCAAGACCACCGTGTGCCGCTGCTTCCTGGAGCAGATCCCGGCGAACTGCAACGTCGCCTACGTCTTCAACCCCCGGCTCACGGCCACCGAGCTGCTGCAGTCCATCTGCGACGAGTTCCACGTGGCCGTGCCCGCGGGGGCCCAGACCGTCAAGGCCTACGTCGACCCGCTGAACGCCTTCCTGCTGGCCCAGCACGCGGCCGGGCGCAACAACGTCCTCATCATCGACGAGGCCCAGAACCTCTCGGCCGACGTGCTGGAGCAGCTGCGCCTGCTGACCAACCTCGAAACCAGCGAGCGCAAGCTGCTGCAGGTGGTGCTCATCGGCCAGCCCGAGCTGCGCGACATGCTGGCCCGCCCCGAGCTGGAGCAGCTGGCGCAGCGGGTGATCGCGCGCTTTCACCTCGGCGCGCTGTCCGAAGGCGAGACGGCCAAGTACATCTTCCACCGCATGAAGGTGGCCGGCCTCACGGGCCCGCTGCCCTTTGACCGCCCGGCGCTGAAGGTGATCCACGAGATCACGCGCGGCGTGCCGCGGCGCATCAACCTGCTGTGCGACCGCGCCCTGCTCGGCGGCTATGCGGGTGGGCTGACGACGGTGACGCCTGACATCGTGCGCAAGGCCGCGGCCGAGGTCTTCGACCAGCCCCGCAGCACGCGGGCGCGCTCACGGGGGCGCCGCCGCCGCGACCCGGTGGGCCTGGCCCTCGTGGTGCTCGCCGCCGTGCTGGCCGGGGCCGGCCTCACCTGGGCGCTGCAGCAGCCCTGGCAGGCCAGCCGCAGCGCACGGGAGGCCGCGCCCGCGAGGACGGCAGCGCTGCCCGCCAGCGCGGCACCCGCGGCCAGTGCCACGGCGGCAGCGGCCTCGGCGCCGGCTCCTGCGGCCAGTGCGGCGCCGCCGGCCCCTGCGCCGCTGCGGCTGGCCGACTGGCAAGCCGACGACGCGGCCGCCTGGGCCGCCCTCGCCGACCGCTGGGGCCTGCCCCTGCCGGCGAAGGCCGACGCCTGCACCGTGGCCCAGCAGCGCGGGCTGCAGTGCTACCGCAGCGGCACGGGCAGCCTGTCGCTCATCCGCCTCATCGACCGCCCCGTGCTGCTGACCCTGCAGCGCCCCGGCCAACCCGCGGCCCTGGCCGCCCTCGTGGCGCTGGACGGCCAGCACGCCACGCTGGTGGTGCAGGGCCAGCCGCGCCGCGTCGCCCTGGCCGACCTGGCCAGCACCTGGCGCGGCGAGTTCGCCACCTTCTGGCGCCCGCCGCCGGGCTATGCGGGCCGCGCCAGCAACATCGTGCCGCTGCGCGAGTGGCTGGGCGCCCGGCTCGCCGAGCTGCAGCAGCCCGCAGGCGCTGCGTCGGGCGCCAGCGGCGTGCCACCCAGTTGGCCCGAGCTGAGCCGCCAGATCCAGGCTTTCCAGGCCAGCCAGGGCCTGCAGCCCGACGGCCGCGTCGGCCCCGTGACCCTCATGCTGATCAACCAGGCCGCCGGCATCCCCGAGCCGCGGCTGGACCCGGCCCCCTGAGGCTGCCCCACCATGTCCTACATCCTCGATGCCCTGCGCCGCGCCGAAGCCGACCGCGAACGCGACCGCGGCCACGTGCCGGGCCTGAACGCGCAGCCGCTGCCTGACGGCGCGTCTGCGCAGACCCGGCCGGCGCGCCGCTGGCTGCCCTGGGCCGGGGGCGGCCTGCTGCTCGTGGCGGGCATCGGCGCGGGCAGCTGGTGGGCCGGCAGCGCCCGCGAGGCCATGCCACCTGCGGCTGCACCGGCCCCGACGCCCAGCACGATCGTGGCGCCGCCGCCACCGGCGCCTGTGGCCGCTCCTGCTTCTGCTCCTGTGCTTGCTCCTGTGCCTGCACCGGCGCCGGCCATCGCGCCCGCGCCGGCCGCGTCCGCCTCGCCCTACCTGCCGCCCGTGCCGCCGCCCGCCCCGCCGGCCCTGGCGCCGGCCCCCGCTCCCCGCGCCACACCCGCGGCCGAGCCCGCGGCTCCGGCGCGCGTCCCGCTGCTGTCTGAACTGCCCGAGGCCACGCGGCGCGAACTGCCCCGCCTGGCGCTGGGCGGCTCGGTCTACTCCGACGACCCGCGCAGCCGCCTCGTCGTCATCAACGGCGAGGTGCTGCACGAAGGCGCGCGGCTGGGCAACGAGCTGGTGCTGGAGCAGATCCGCCCGCGCGAGCTGGTGCTGCGATTCAAGGGCCAGGCCTATCGGCAACCGCTGTGAGCGGGGCCCCCCTAGGACCCTCGCGCGCCATCCTCCCGTTGCAGGACGTCGCCCCCTAGCTTGGGCCGCGAAAGCGCGGCCGGCGCCGCCTAGTCTTCCTTCAAGCGCGACTTTCATTCACGCGCCAGGGAGATCCAGATGCTGCGCCAACTGCTGCTGCTTGGCCTTGTGCCGCCCCTGCTCGCCGGCTGTGCGGGCACCCCGGTGGTCAAAGCCCTGCACAACCCGCTCTACCGGGCGGAAAACCACACCTCCACCATCACCGTGCGCGCCACCGAGCCGCGCGACGGCATCGCCGAGATCCGCATCAACGCGGTGGTCGGCGAGCTGACGGCCTGCCCGACGGGCGTCTTCTCGTTCCCGAGCCTCATCCCGTGCCGCACCAGCGCGATGTCGGTGGGCGCGGTGTGCAACTTCGCCAACGTCAAGACCGAGGTGAGCTGCAGCCTGCCGATCGCCATCACGCCGCGGCGCCTGGTGACCTACTCCGCCACCGCACGCAGCGGGCGCAACATCACCAGCTCAGCGCCCGCCATCACCTACGCGGGCGGCGCGCCGCTGACGCAGGCCACGGTGCGGCTGCCTTTCGCCACCATCACCCAGCCGTGGGAGACGGCCAGGCCCATCATCTGGCGCACGGACACACCGTCGCTGGCCACCGACCGTGGCGACAAGATCGACTGGGGCCTGGTGCCCGACGCCGACATGCCGACCTACCGCGCCTTCACCGACGACCTGCAGCCCATGGTGCTCGCGCTCTTCTACACCGACACCAACAGCTTCAGCCAGTGGACGCGCTTCTGGCGCGGCCTGTTCAACGTGTGGGCCGGGCCCGCGGGCGCCGACGGCGAGGGCTGCAGCCGCAGCTTCGGCGGCGCCGCATCGACCGTGAGCGCCGTGTTCGACGGGACTCAGATCCTGCACCGCAACGACTTCCGCGACTGCGCCTCCATCTCGCTGGGTGGCGGCTCGGGCACCGTGCAGACCAACCTCGGTGACGCCACCTGGGTGATGCTGCACGAGGCCGGCCACTTCCTGTTCGGCCTGGGCGACGAATACGACGGCGGCGGCAACGCGTCCATCTCCACACCGAAGAACGTCTTCCCGACCAAGGCGGCCTGCGAGTCGGCGTCCACCTCCAACAGCCTGCCCATCGCCCAGTGCCAGCAGATCGGCAGCACCGGCACCTGGCGCAATGACGACGGCCTGGCCACCACGATGGAAGACCGCACGCTCACGAGCGACTGGCGCACCCTGGCCGGCCGCGCGATGAGCACCCGCATCAGCCGCTGCGCCAGCGGCGCCTGCTACTGAAGGAAGTCATCATGCGAACCCACCTGCTTGTGATGACGGCCTCGCTGATGGCGCTGGCCGCGGGAGTTCGGGCTCAGTCCGTCGCGGCCGACAACGGCCCCGCCGCCTCGGACGGCGGCAAGGCCGTGCTCATCGAGCCCCGGCAGCTGGCCGAGTCCGAAGACCCGGTCAACGCGCGCGTGCTGGCCGAGACGGCCAACGGCCTGGCGCTGAGCCTCACCATCGACGGCGCCAGCGTGCGGCTCGAAGCGGCCGTTGCCGCGCGCGTGCCGCGCCGCCAGGCGCGCACCGCGCGCGAAGACGCCGACGTGGTCACCGTGACCGGCCTGTCAGGCGGTCGCGTGGTGGCCACGACCGTCGTGCCGGATGCCGTGCTCAATGCCAGCGAAGGCAGCGGCCTCGTGCGCGTGGCACGCCGCCAGCTCGCCGTGGTGCTGGTGTCGGAGGCCCCCATCGACACCATCCAGGTGTCGGCCCCGGCCACGGCGGCCAGCGCGACACTGGACGTGCGCGCCGCCTACGCGCGGCTGTGCGAGGCCGCGCCCGAGCACCCGCAGTGCCCGCGGCAGGCGCCCCGCTGACGCAAGCCGCCGCGGGCGCGCGGCGTCACCAGACCTTGCAGTGCTGCCCGGCCGGCTTGACGAGCTTGGCGCCGGGCTTGCACGCGAAGGCCTTCTCGAACTCCGGCATGTTCACGACCACGCCGTTGATGCGCCACCGCGGCGGCGAATGCGGGTCGATGCGGGCCTGCACGCGCAGCGCCTCGGGGCGGGCGTCGGCGCAGTCCCACTGCGCGAAGCCCACGAAGAAGCGCTGCTCGGGCGTCATGCCATCGCGGTTCTCGAGCGTGCGGCCCTTCATGTGCGCCTTCCAGGCCTCCCAGGCGAGCACGAGGCCGCCGAGGTCGGCCAGGTCTTCACCCAGCGTCAGCTTGGCGTTGATCTTGATGTCGTCCACCACCGTGTAGGTCGCGTACTGGTCGGCCACGCAGGCGGCGCGCTTCTCGAACTCCTGGCCGTCCTTCTTCGTCCACCAGTTCTTGAGGTTGCCCTGCGCGTCGAACTGGCGGCCTTCGTCGTCGAAGCCGTGCGTGAGCTCGTGCCCGATGGTGCCGCCGGTGTTGCCGTAGTTGGGGGCTTCGTCCATGCGCGGGTCGTACAGCGGGGGCAGCAGCACGGCGGCGGGGAAGTTGATGTCGTTCATCTGCGCGTCGTAGTAGGCGTTGACCGTCTGCGGGGTCATGCTCCACTCGCCACGGTCCACCGGCTGGCCGATCTTGGCCAGGCGGCGCCGCGCCTCGAAGGCATTGCCGCGCATGACATTGCCCAGGAAGTCGCCGCGCTGCACGGCGAAGGCGCCGTAGTCGCGCCAGCGCTCGGGGTAGCCCACCTTGTTGACGATGGCCTTGAGCTTCTCGTGGGCGCGGGCCTTGGTGGTGGCGCTCATCCACGTGAGGCTGTCGATGCTGCGCGCCATGGCGGCCTCGATCTCGTCGGTCATCTGCACGGTGGCCGCCTTGAGGTCGGGCGTGAAGTTGCGCGACACGAACTCCTGGCCGAGGGCCTCGCCGAGCTGCATGTCGACGAGCGCGACGCAGCGCTTCCAGCGCGCCTTGAGCTGCGGCGTGCCGGTGAGCGCCTGGCCATAGAAGTCGAAGTTGGACTGCACGAAGGCGTTGTCCAGCGCGGCGCTCAGGCTGCTGGTGAGCTGCCAGCGCAGGTAGGTCTGCAGCTCGGCCAGCGGCACGGCCTTCAGGCGGGCGCCGAGCGCCTTGAAGAAGGCCGGCTCCGTCACGTTGTAGCGAGGCTGGCCGGGCGGGGTGCCGAGTGCTGTCTGGTAGGCCGCCCAGTCAAAGCCCGGCATCAGCGCCTGCAGGCCGCGCGCATCGACGACATGGAAGGTCTTGTACGGGTCTCGCTTGTCGACCTTGGACAGCGAGGCGCGGGCCAGCAGCGTCTCGGTGGCCAGCACGCTGCGCGCCGAGGCCTTGGCCGCCGCGGGCGACTCGCCCAGCAGCTCGAAGGTGCGGGCCACGTGGGCCTCGTAGGCGGTGCGGATCTTGAGCGTCTTGGCGTCGCGCTTAAGGTAGTAGTCGCGGTCGGGCAGGCCCAGGCCCCCGGCGTAGGCGAAGGCGATCTGGCGCGTCGCGTCGGCGAAATCCTGACCGGCGCTGAACCCGAAGAACAGCCGCTCGCCGCCCGCGGCCAGCTGCAGCTCGGCCAGCAGCGCGGGCAGCTCGCGCTTGTCCTTCAAGGCGGCGATGCGATCCAGCAGCGGCTGCAGGGGCTTGAGGCCGGCGGCCTGCACGGCGCTCTCGTCCATGCAGCTGGCGAAGTAGTCGCCCAGCTTGGCCTGGTTGACCGAGCGCTCGGCGCCCGCTGCTGCCGGTGCGGCCAACGTGTTCAGCACGCCCCAGAGGTAGCGCTGGTTCTCGTTGGCCATCTTGGCGTAGACCGACCAGCGCGACTGGTCGGCCGGGATGGGGTTGGCCTTCGTCCACGCGCCGCAGGCGAAGCGGTAGAGGTCCTCGCAGGGGTCCGCCGTGCGGTCCATGGCCGTGAGGTCCAGGCTCGGGGTGTAGGGCAGGGCGTCGAGCGGGGCTTCCTGCGGTGAGGAACCGGAAGCGTGGGCCAGGGTGGCGGCCAGCAGCGCCGGGAGCAGCAGTCGTTTCATGGGTGTCGAAGGAGATGCAGTGCGGGGATTGTCAGGGGCCTGGGCGGGCGAGCCATTCGTCAGCGGATGCGGCGGCCCTCGGCAGCGCCGGCCATCAGCTGCGCCAGGCGCCGCTCTCGCGTCTCGTCCTGCTTGGCGCTCATGACCCAGCGCAGCATCTGGCGCTTCCAGCCCGGCGGCTGGGCCTCGAACCAGGCCCAGGCGGCACGCTGGCGGCGAAAGCGCTTCTCCATATCGGCCGGCAGCGCCACGTCGCCCGCGTGCTCATAGCTGTAGACGATGCTGCGCCGCTCTGTGCGCTTGTCGAAGGCGGCCAGCCCGGCCGGCGTCATGCGACCTTCGGCTGTCAGCACGGCCACACGCTCGATGTTGATGCGGCTCCAGATGGACGTGGGCCGGCGGGGCGTGAAGCGGATCTGGTAGCGCAGCTCGTCCACCCGCTTGCGCACGCCGTCGATCCAGCCCACGCACAGGGCTTCGTCGACCGACTCCGGCCAGGTCATGCTCGGCACGCCGGAGCCGACCTTGTGATAGCCCACGACCAGCTCCGGGGCGGTGGCGGCGTGCTGGGACAGCCAGTCGCGGAACTCGGCGGGCGAGGCGAAGTAGACGGGTTCGGCCATGATGTGCGGATTCTGGACGGACTCCGCGGCTCGACACCCCCATGACCACCCTGCTCCTGCTCGTCGCCATCGCCGACGACCACAAGGCCCTGTTGCACGCACGCTTTCGCGTCATCGACGCCCCCGACGCCGCGCGCCGCGCCGCGGCCATCGCCACCCATGCCGACGAGATCGAGCTGGTGCTGACCAACGGCGCCACCGGCTTTCGGGCCGACGAGATCGCCGCCCTGCCGCGGCTCAAGCTGCTGGCCGCCCAGGGCGCCGGCTACGAGAACCTGGACGTGGCCGCCGCCCGCGCGCGCGGCGTGCCGGTGTGCAACGGCGCCGGCACCAACGAGGACTGCGTGGCCGACCACACGCTGGCCCTGCTGCTGGCCAGCGTGCGCGCCCTGCCCCAGCACGGCGCGGCCGTGCGCGCCGGCGTGTGGCGCGACGCCCTGCCGCTCTACCCACAGTTCACGGGTCGCCGCCTGGGCGTCATCGGCCTGGGCGGCATCGGCCGCAAGATCGCCGCGCGGGCGGCGGCCTTCGGCATGGTCGTCGGCTATCACAACCGCCGCCCGCGCGAGGATGCCGCCGGCCTGGCCTGGTTCGACAGCCCCACCGCCCTGGCCACCTGGGCCGACGACCTCGTCGTGGCCACGCCGGGCGGCGCCAGCACCAGGCACATCGTCAACGCCGACGTGCTGGCCGCCCTCGGCCCCGGCGGCCATGTGGTGAACATCGCCCGCGGCAGCTGTGTGGACACCGCGGCCCTGGCGGCTGCGCTGCGCAGCGGGCAGATCGCCGGGGCGGCGCTGGACGTCTACGAGAGCGAGCCCCGCCCGCCCGAGGCCCTGCTCGGCCTGGACAACGTCATCCTGACGCCCCACGTGGCGGGCTGGTCACCGCAGGCCATCCGGGCGACGGTGGAGAACTTCATCGCCAACGTGGACGCGCTGGAGCGCGGCGAGCCGCTGCCCACGCCGGTCTGAGGCCTCAGTGGCGCTCCAGCACCTCGGCCTCGCCGCGCATGGGGTACTGGCGGCGGGTGCCCTCGTCGAGCGCGCGCTCCAGGTCGCGGCGCGTCGGCGGCAGGGCGCTGCGCGGGTGCACGGCTGCCTGGGCGTCGTCGGGCAGGCGGGTGTCCAGGTCGGGTTCGTGGCGCTCAGGCAGCGGCCGGCGGCGGGCGAACAGGGCGTTCAGGGTCAGCAGGCGGCGGGGGGTGGGCTGGGGCTTCATGGGGTCCTCCGAAGCGGGGCGTTCCTGAATAGACGACATCCGCGGCCGGATTGCGACAAGCGCCCTGCGGCCAACCCCGATCCGGGCCGCCACCGGGGCTGACGACAATGCGCGCATGCGATCGACGCCCCTGCCTCCGCTGAACCGGCCCCGCCGGGGCCGCGGCGTGGCGATGGCCGGGCCGGCTTGAGCCGCTGGTCCACCGACCCGGGGCGCACGCCGCCGCCGCGCGCCGCGCGCCGCCAGCGTGGCCCGGCGCGCGCGCTGCTGGTGTCGCTGGCCGCGCACGGCCTGCTGCTGAGCCTGACCTTCGGCGGGGAGGGTCTGGGCCTGCCCGGGCTGGCCCTGCCCTGGCAGGCACGCCGCGCCGAGGTGCCCGACCTGCGGGTGGTGCTGGTGCAGCCGGCTGGCGCGCCGGTGCCCGCGGCGCCCATGCCGGAAGCGCCCATGCCGGAGGCCCTCGCTTCGCCGCCGCCGCCGCCCGCCACCGTCGACGCCCCCCTCAAGGATGCGCCCAAGGAAGCACCCGACGACGCGCCCCCGCCGCCGCTGCTCGCCGCGCCCGCCGCCGTGGCAGCGCCCGCCTTGATCGCCGTGGAGAAGGCTGCCGACCCGCGCTGGACCGTGCCCGCAGCGCTGCCCGCCTCGGCGCCCGTCATCGCCGCGTTCGAGGCCGCGTCCAGCCCCGCGGGGGAGCTGACCCGGCTGCGCGCGGAGCGCGACACGGCCCTGGCGCGGGACGGCAGCGGGCGCGCCACGGACCTGGCCCAGCTGGATCGCGCCCGCGGCGAAGCGCAGCAGCTCGCCCAGCAGGCCGAACGGCTGGAAGCCACGCGCGCCGAGGCCGAGCGGCAGGCCGCGGCGCGGGCCGAAGCGGCACGACTGGAGGCGGAGCGTCAAGTCGCGGCGCGCCAGGAAGCAGCCCGCCAGGAGGCAGCCCGCGCCCAAGCCGCGCGGCTGGAAGCCGAACAGCAGGAAGCCGCCCGCCGCCTGGCCGCACAACAGGACGCGGCGCGGCGCGAAGCCGCACAGCAGGAATCCGCCCGGGCCGAAGCCGCCCGCCAGGAAGCTGCGCGCCAGGACGCGGCCCGGGCGCAAGCCCAAGCCCAAGCCCAAGCCCAAGCCCAAGCCCAAGCCCAAGCCCAGGCCCAGGCCCAGGCCGCAAAGCTAGCCGAGGCCAAGGCGGCGCAAGAGCAGCGCGAGGCGCGGCTGCGCGCCATCGGCCAGCAGCTCAACGAAGAAGCCGCCAAGCGCGAAGCCGCCCGGCAGGCCGCATCCAACCTGCCCTCGTCGTGGAGCAGCGCCCGCCGCGGCCGTTTGTTTGGCCGCACCGATGCCAACGCCGAGATGGTGCTGTACGCCGAAGCCTGGGCGCGCAAGATCCAGCTCAACCCGACGATGGACGCCGTCCGCGAGCTGGTGCGCCAGCCGCACACCGACCCGCTCGTGACCGTGGCCATCCGCGCCGACGGCACGGTGGAGTCCGTCAGCTTCTACCGCTCCAGCGGCGTGCCGGCCATCGACGACGCGGTGCGCCGCATCATCGAGGCCCAGGCCAACTACCCGGCCTTCCCGCCGGCCCTGGCGCGCGAGTACGACGTCATCGAGATCCGCCGCACCTGGCATTTCGACTCGGCCATCCGGCTGTACTGATGGCAGGCAGCAACATGCTGCAGCGCACACAGAGGGAATCTCCGCAGCACCCCGCGCAACCCGGGTGCTAGCGTGATGCAGCGTTCGCGGCCCGCCCTTGCCGTACCCGGGGCCAGCTGTTCGTTCCGCCAAGAAGACCCCACAAGGAGACATCGATGAGAACGTTCCTCCGCCCGGCCCTGGGCCGCGCCACCCTGGCCGTCCTGGCCGTCTGCCTGGCCGCCCCGGCCGCGGCCAGCACGCTCACCCAGAACGTGTCCTGGACGATCAACCGCACCGGCACCACCGCCAAGTACCGCGTCGTGGCCTACGGCGACTCCATCTACGCCGGCTACAACGGCTCGGTCACCAGCGCCGCCAAGTACTCGGCCCCGACGGTGGACGCCGAGTACCTGGCCGCCAAGTGGAACGCCAGCATCGAGAGCGTGCGCCGCGCCAAGTCCGGCGCCGTGGCGTCCGACGTCTACAACAACAAGATCGTGGCCGAGAAGTCCTACATGCAGGCCGCGTCCACGCGCGTCGTCACGTTCGAGATGTGCGGCAACGACGGCCTGCAGGCGCGCTCGGCCTTCAAGAGCCAGTCGGGCACCTGCAACTACGCCGGCATGGACGCGGCCGTGGCCAGCTGCAAGACCTACGTCGCCTCGGCCATGGACTTCATCAACGCCAACGCCTACTCCGGCGTGAAGCTCAAGGTCATCTCCAACCTGCACTACCCCGGCTACAACGCCGACAACACGCAAAGCAGCTGCAAGGACGCGAGCACGGGTGCCACCGTCAACCTGCGCGACCGCTTCCTCCCGAAGCTCGCGCAGATGAACTACTGGATGTGCGAGTACGCGCGGCAGAAGGGCTTCGTCTGCGCCGACAACTTCGCGCAGTACATGGGCGCCGACTACGACAGCAACGGCGACGGCGTCATCGACTCCGACGGCCTGCGCTACGTGGCCGGCGAGAGCGAGGCGAGCTATGTGGCGCGCATCACCGGCACGCTCAAGAGCACCATCCGCGACGCCAACGCCAAGTTCGTGTCGGCCAGCAGCAGCTTCGACTACATCCAGTCCGACGACACCCACCCGACCTACAGCGGCGGCACGGTGTCGGCCGGCCTCTTCGGCGGCACCACGGGCTCGGGCGCGGCTCGCTACACGAGCTTCACCAACGGCAAGAGCCCGATCTGGAACCAGTACGGGCACGAGCGCATGGGCTGGGCGATCTCGGTCTCCAACCCGGCAGCACCCTGAGCCAGGGCTGAGCGAGCCGTCGCATGACCCCGCGCGCGCCACGACCCCGCCAGGCCTGGGGGCCCTCGCCCTGGGCGATGGCGCTCGCGCTCGCGGCGGTCGCGGGCGGCATCGCCTGGTGGTGGCCGGCCGCGGAGCCACCGACGGCGCCCGTGGCCACCGCCCGGGCCGTGGCGCCGCTGCCCTTGCCGGCCCCGCCGGTGGGCACGGCGGCCAGCTCGCCCGTCGTCGTGGCGGCCGTGACACCGTCTGCGGCGCCGACGCCGGCTACGCCGCAGATCCCACGGCTGCGCGAAGGCGGCGACACCACCCCCGACCTGGCCGACTACGTCAACCCCGGCGAGCGCCCGACCATGGCTGAAGTGATCCAGCGATTGCACGCGGCCGGCGTGCGCACGGGCCTGGGCGCCTTCAACCCGCCGGGCACGCGCCCGCCACTGATCGGCCTGGCCGTGCCCGAGAGCTTCGAGCTGCCACCGGGTTATGTGCGCCACCACCAGGCGACCGACGACGGCCAGCGCATCGAGCCCATCCTGATGTTCGCGCCCGACACGCCCACGATCGTCATCAACGGCCGCACCGTCACCGTGCCGGCCGACCGCGTGGTGACACCGGCACTCGCCCCGCCGGGGCTGCCCCTGCGCCGCATCGTCGTGCCCGCGCCGGTGGACGGCCCGCGTTGAGCGCCGCCGCCTCGCTCGCCCGGCTCGCGCGCAGCCGGTGGGTCGGCATCGCCGGGGCCGCGGCCCTGTGCGGCCTGTACGCGCACGGCGTGCAGGGCGGGCCGGGCTGGATGCTGGGGTTCTTCGCCCTCGTGCCCTGGCTGCGCGTGCTGGACCGCGAGACCACCCTCGGCCGCGCGCTGCTCAGTGCGTGGGCCATGGCGGTGGCCTACACAGCAACGGTCTTCTACTGGTTCGGCGCCGCGCTGGGCGACTACACGCAGGTCGGCGCCGGCGCGGGGCTGGCGCTGCTGCTCGCGGCGGCACCGCTGCTGCAGCCGCAGTTCATCGCGTTCGCCCTCGTGCGGCACCTGGCGCGCCACAGGCACGGCCGGGGCTTCGCGGCGCTGGCCGCCGCGGCCGCCTGGCTCGCCACCGAATGGGCCTGGCCGCACCTGCTGGGCGACACCCTTGGCCACGGCCTGCACCCGGCGCCGTGGCTTCGCCAAGCTGCGGCGATCGCGGGTGCTGCGGGCCTGACCGCCGTGCTGCTGCTGGCCAACGAGGCCGTATCCGCGGCGCTCGCCCGCCGCGCGGGCGGCTGGCGCGCGGCCGCACCGGCGCTGGCACTGGCCGCGGCGGCCCCGCTGCTGCTGGCCCTGGCCGGGTGGGCCGCGGCGCCGCAGGCGGCACCGCCCGGCACGCCCACCGTGCGCCTGGGCCTGGTGCAGGCCAACATCACCGGCTACGAGCGCCGCCGCCGCGAGCAGGGGGCTGGCGCGGTCGTGCGCGAGGTGCTCGACACGCACTTCGCCATGAGCTACGACGCCGTGGAGCGGCGCCGCGCAGACGCAGTGCTGTGGTCGGAGACGGTCTACCCCACCACCTTCGGCCAGCCCAAGAGCGAGGCCGGCGCGGCGCTGGACGCCGAGATCCACGCCACGATCGATGCGGCCGGCGTGCCCTTCGTCTTCGGCACCTATGACCGCGACGGCGAGGGCGAGTACAACGCGGCGGCCATCGTGCAGCCCGGTGCCGGCCTCGTGGGCCTGTACCGCAAGACGCGGCTCTTTCCGTTCACCGAGGCCCTGCCCGCGTGGCTGGACACGCCCGCCGTGCGCGCGGCACTGCCCGCTGCCGGCCAGTGGCGGCCGGGCAGCGGCGCCCGCGTGTTCCCGCTGCGCCTGAGCGGTGGCCGCGAGGTACCGGTGCTGCCGCTGATCTGCCTGGACGACACCGACCCGCGCCTGGCCCTCGACGGCGCGCGGCTCGGCGCCCAGCTCATCCTGACGATGTCCAACGACGAGTGGTTCACCCGGCACCCGCAGGGCGCCGCGCTGCACCAGGCGGTCGCGGCGTTTCGCAGCATCGAGACCGGCCTGCCGCAGTTCCGCGTGACGACCAACGGCCTGAGCGCCGTCATCGGCTCGCGCGGCGAGCTGCTGGCCACGACGCGCATGGGCGAGCAGGCCCTCGTCATGGGCGAGCTGCCGGCGCGGGAGCCGGCGCCCACGCTGATGGTGCGCTGGGGCGACTGGGTCGGGCGCGCGGCCGCCGTGCTGTTGGCGGGCCTCGTGTTGATGGCCGCCACGCGGCGGTGGTCTCGCAGCGCGGTGGCCGCGACCGCGACCGAGCTGCCCGGCGAAGTGGCCGTGCTGCCACCCGCCGCACGCACGGTCGCGGGGCTGCTGCGGGCCGTGTCGCGCGGCGGCGCGCTGGCCATCGCCGCGGCCTGGCTCTGGGGCGACGGCAGCCTCACCGGCAGCACGCTGGCGCTGCTGCGCATGTTCACCGCGCTGTGCGTGGTGCCTGAAGCCGCGGCCTGGCTGCTGATGCGCAGCAGCAGGGCGCAGCTGCGCGTGGCCGGCGGGGAGCTGCACCTGACCAAGGGCGGGCAGGAGAGCAGCCTGAGCGGCATCACCGCCGTGACCCCCTGGCGGCTCGCCTTGCCGGCGGCCGGCGTGTCGATCGCCAGCGCAGGCGGCACGACGACCCACCTCGCGCTGCGCGACGCCTGGGCGCTGGCGGCAGCCCTCGGGGTGCCCGTGAGCGTGGCGCCCGCACGCCTGGGTGCCTGGCTCCAGGCCCGCGCCCGCCACCGCCCCGGCCGGCTCGACCACCCGCCCGTCAAGTGCCTGCTGCTGCCCTTGCTGCTGGCCCTGCCGGCCTTCACGCTGCACCAGAACATCGCCTACGGCAGCCCGCTCGGCGAGTTCTACAGCTTCGGCCTGGCGGCCTATCTCGGCGCGTTTGCGCTGTGGTGGGGGGCCTGGATGGCGGGCGTGGCCGCCAGCGCAGCCGTGGTGCGGGTGGGCATCGAAGCCGCCGCGATCACCGCCGCCGCCGTGGACCCCGCCGGGGCACCGGCAGCGCGGTCGATGCTGGAGCGAATGGGCCAGTTCGCCCTGTACGCGGGCATGCCGGCCTGGCTGCTGGTGCGTGCGGTGGCCTGAGCGCCGCGGCCCGGGTGGGGTCAACGCTCAGGCACCGGGAACCAGCTGATCTGCGGCCCGCCGCTGTTGCGCAGCATGCTCTCGAACAGCCGCAGCACGTCGCCGTCGGGCAGGTCCAGCGCCCGCGCCTGCTGAACGGCCTGCGCCAGGATGGGGCGCATCAGCTCGAGCTGCAACCCGAGCAGGCGCGGCTTGCCGTCCTCCTGCGCAGACACCTGGTCGGCCACCGTCATGGGCAGGCCGCCGCGGCGCTTGAGCAGCCCTTCCCGCTCCAGCACCGCGTAGGCCTTGGACACCGCGATGGGCGAGGCCGAGATCAGCTGCGCCAGGTCACGCACCGAGGGCACGGGCTGGCCGGGCTGGAGCAGGCCACTGTTCACGCGGGCGCGGATCCAGTCCACGATCGGCTCATGACGCGAGCCGGGGTCCGCCGCATTGAGCGCGGGATCCCAGTCGAAGTTCATCGCGCCCTCCTGCAGCAGCGAGCGACGGTCGTGACGCGAGGCGCCATCTCCATGCAATGCCCCCGTGCGGCGTGGGTCGGCACGCCGTTGCGTGGCATTGCAGGGCGGGCAGGTTGGCGCCGCCAGCACCAACCCGTTCTGGGGATGGCGCCACGCGGGCCCGCCTGGCCCCGCACCAGGGACAGCGCGCGAGAACCGGACATGCCTTTGCCCCGCGCCCCCGGGGGGTTGCCGACCTGCAAACGACGCTATCGCGCGCATCCGGCGCTCCCTAGAGTCAGCCACGCGGTGACGCCTGCCGCGATGAAGGAGCGCTCGATGAACGTCTGGACCCCCCTGCTGCGCCTGGCCACCACGGCCGTGCTGGCGCTCGCCACCGCTGCCGCCGCGGCCGCACCGGTCACCCTGCGCCTGAACGGGCACATCACCGGCTACAACTTCATCGACCTCGGCACCGCCGCCGGCCTGACCGTGGGCACGAACGTCGACCTGACGCTGCACTTCAACGAAACCTGGAGCGACGGCAGCTACGACTTCTCCGACCCCCTGGGCCCCGTGAGCGGCTCGGCTCAGGTCGGCGCGAACACCTTCAACTTCACGGGGGCCGACCCGTTCTCCTACGTCGGATTCCCGAACGCGGTGACCAAGGTGCAGCCCAAGTTCACCGGCACCGGCCCCACCCTGGGCGGCGGCGATTTCTTCGGGCTGTTCGCCCTCTTCACCTCTTCGCTGGCCCTCGAAGATCTGCAACTCGGCTACGGCTTCACCACCGTTTACCCCGACGGTTTCACCATCACGAACTACGGCTACGCGTTGATCAGCCTGGACGACTACAGCGTCACACCCGGGGGCCCGAACCGCCTGCCCGCCCCGGCCACGCTGCCGCTGGTGATGCTGGCGCTGATGGCGCTGGGGCTTGTGCGACGTCGCGGTTGAGGCCCGCAGGGGCAGGCCGCGCCATCAAGGCCGGCGCATGCGCCGCAGACGCCCCAGTTGAAGCAGCAGCGCCCAGGCCTGCGCGAGCCCGGGCCTGGCCACGTTCCCCTTGCGGCGACCGCCCTCACCCACGAGGCAGACGTCGAGCTCCCAGGCAACGGGCTGGGCGTCTTTCGTCTTCAGGATCCGGGCCAAGCGCACGGCAGCCTGGTTGCCCAGCGCTTCAACGGCCTTGCCACCCGCGAACACGACACCTGGCGTGAACTCCAGCGTCCGCCCGAGGGCGGCCACCTCCACAAAGCCTGACAGCTGCTGCCGGCTCTGGAGTGCGTAGGTGGCGCTCACGAGGTAGCTCGCGTGGTCGCCAGCAGCCACGCCCCCCGTGTGCGGCAGGACAAACGACTCGTCAGCGTCCGGGTCGGACGCCTCGCCCGGGCGGACGAATCGCCAGACGGGGTGTTGCTGAAAGTGCTCGGCACAGAGCGCGTGCGCCGGCACTTCGGTGGAGTCGGCCATGGATGCCCAAGTGATGAAAGCGTCGTCTCCGTGCCGAACCCGCCACGATGCGGCCAGCACGCTGGGCCTGGATTCTCACGCCTGCCGACCGTCAACCACGGGCAGGGCGCTCGCAACCGCCCCTCCGATATGCTTGCGCCCGGTTGTACATACAAGTGGAGACTGCGCATGACCCCCCATGAGATCGTCATCGCCGGCGGCGGCGTGTCGGGCCTCTTCTGCGCGCTGCGGCTGGCAGATGCGGGCCACCGCGTCCTCGTGCTGGAGGCCGCGGCCGACCGCTGGGGCGGTCGCATCGAGACGGAGGAGATGGACGGCTTCATCGCCGAGTACGGCCCGATGCGCTTCGAGCCGACGCTGCAGCCTCGCTTTGCTGCACTGTGCGCGGAACTGGGCGTGGGCCTCGTGGACTTCTTCGGCCCCTCGGCCGACCAGGTCGGCGGCGACGACGACGCGGACCTGCCCCAGGCCGAGCGCGGGCTGAACTCGCTGCAGCTGCTCAAGCGCGGGATCATGCTCATCATGGGCCGTGCGCCGGACGACCAGGCCTGGATCGATTCGCTCACCGAGGCCGACTACATGCGGCTGCGCCGCCACGCCCAGCTGCACGGGCAGCCGCTGTGGGACATGGGGTTCTGGAACGCGCTCTCGGCCCAGGGCATCCTGAGCCATCGGGCCCTCGTGAAGCTGCGCGACACCGGGACCTTCTATCACATGATCCCCGAGAACCTGAACGCGGCGGAGTGGATCATCTGGTGGCTGCGCGCCCTCAAGACCGTGGGCCAGCAGCTCGCCAGCATCGAGGGCGGCTCCGCCCGCCTGACGGAGCAGTTGCTGGCACGACTGCGCGCCCACGCCAACGTCACGCTGGCCGGCGGCCACAAGCTGATGGGGGTGCGCCCGGTGGAGCTGGGCAAGCCCGCGCTGGCGCTGGACGTGGCCTCGCAGAACGGCCCGGTGGCGCTGCGCGCCGAGCGGCTGATCCTGGCGCTGCCGCGGCTGCCGCTGCTCAAGCTCACGCGCCACCTGCCCGAGCACATCGCCAGCCAGCTCGACAGCGTCAACGGCTTCCCCATGCTCAAGGTCTTTTTCGTGTGCAACACGCCGTGGTGGAGCTACGGCCAGGCGCCGCAGCAGTACGCCAACTGCATGCCCACGCGCGAGATCCACTACTTCCGCCGCCCGCCCGAGGCCGACGCGGACGGCCACGGCATGGTGCTGCTCTACATGGACCGCCCGTCCACCGAGTTCTGGCGTCACTACGTCATCGACGGCGACCGCCACGACCGTGCGGAGGTGGACCAGAACGCGCGCATCGTCGACGCCTTCGCGCTCTTCGTCGCGCGGGACGTGAAGCGCGCGGCCTCCAGCGAGGAGTCGCCCCTCAAGCTCACCGACCACGCGCGGCGCATCTTCGGCGACCTGAACCTGGCCGAGACGACGCAGTACATCCGCAACTCCATCATCACCTACGGCATCCGCGACTGGGCCCGCGCGCCCTACGGCGCCGCCAACCACGGCTGGCAGCCGGGCGTGCGCTCGTGGAAGGTGATGGAGGCCTTCAAGGCCTTCGACTTCGGCAGCGGCGCGCGCAACCTGCACATCGTGGGCGAGGCGTACTCCGACTACCAGGGCTTCATCGAAGGCGCGCTCAACAGCGCCGAGCTGGCGCTGGCCACCATTGCCGCGCCCGCCGTGGACGACCCCGCCGCGGACGCGAGCCTCGGTCTGAGCTGAGGACTCAGCCCGGCGCGCGGCGCAGCGCGACCAGCCCGCCCAGCGCCACGAGCACCAGGGCCAGCGACGCCGGCTCGGGCAGGCGGGCCTGCACCTGGGGCGGCAGGCGGTCCATGAAGACCTGGAAGGCGCCGTAGGGGTTGGCGCCGTCGAGGTTCGCGTTCGACACCCAGGCCACCGTGCTGCCGTCCTCGCTCATGACGCCGCTGCCGCTGTAGGCGCCCAGCGTGTCGGTGAGCTGCAGGAAGCTGCCGGCCAGCAGGTCATAGACGAAGACCTCGGTGTTGCCGTCGGCGTTGTGGCCGGTGATGTCCTGGGTGCTGCTGAAGACGATGCGCGTGCCGTCGCCGCTCAGGCCGGCATCGGCCGCCGTCGTGCCGTTGCCGTGCGTCACCTGCAGCAGCGTCTGCGTGGCGATGTCGTAGCGGAAGACCTCGCTGCTGTGGTCGGCGTTCTGGCCCAGCGGGTCGTAGCTCGACGTGAAGACGAGGCTGTTGCCGTCGGCGCTGAGCACCGGGCGCTGGTTGAAGCCGCTGCCCGGCGGCGAGACGACGGTGGTGGTGCCGCTCACGGTGTCGTACAGCCGCACGCCCTGCGAGAAGCCTTCGTAGGCAATGCGCTTGCCGTCGCCGCTCATCGTGAACGTCATGGGCGCCGTCATCAGCACCGCGGAGAACGCCTGCGTGGCCGTGTCGTACAGACGCAGGCCGAGGTTGCCCGTGGCCACCGCGATGGTCTTGCCGTCGCGGCTGATGGCCGACGTCTCGGCGAAGCCGGGCTGGGTCAGCGTGGTCAGCGTGTTCGTGTTGAGGTCGTAGCTCTGCGTCTGGAAGTAGGCGTAGCCCCCGTTGATGGTGAAGTGCTGGAAGGCCACGCGGCTGCCGTCACCGCTGAGGGAAGGCGTCTGGTTGCCGCCGGCGAACTGGCCGCCGCTCTGGTCGGAGACCTGGCGGGTCTGGCCGGAGGCGCGCTCGTAGACGAAGACCTCGAAGCTGTTGTCCGCATTGCCGCCGGTGGGGTTGCCGGCGCCGTAGTAGGCCAGCCGGCTGCCGTCCGCGCTCAGGCTCGGGCCGAAGTTGTTGTAGAAGCTGCCGCCGCTGCTGACCTGCAGCGGCGCGGCGTGGGCGCCGAGCAGGGTGAAGGCGGGAACGAGGCCAACCAAGGTGCGGGTGAAGTTCATGGGCGTCTTTCAGGAGGCTGCTCCCGTCTAGACGCCGCGCCGCCCGCCCGCGCGACAGCCGCCCCCGCAAGTCGGGGGGCTGCGCGGTGTCAGGTCGCGTTGAGCCACAGCCGCTGGAACAGCGGCGAGCGGCAGGACAGCCGGGCGTCCAGCGTGCGCATGCCGACCTGCTCTGCCAGCGTGCGCGGGCCCGTGCCGCCCAGCAGCGACACACCCAGGCCCAGGCGGTGCTCGGGCGCCGTCCAGCGCAGGCCGATGGCCTCGGCCAGTGTCGGCAGGATGTCGACATGGCTGAAGACGCGCTGCTGGTCCGGCCCGGGCAGGACGCGGCCTTCGGCATCGAAGCGGGCCAGCGCATGGAAGACGGTGCGGCCCTGCGGCCGGGGTTGCAGCTCGGCATCCAGCAGCGGCTCGGGGTTGAGGTGGTCGCCCTGGACCCACACCACCTTGGGCCGGCCATCGCGCTGCGCCAGGAAGCGCTGCACCAGCTGCGCCACGACGCGGTCCGTGCAGCGCAGCGCGCCGCGCATGATCTCGGCGGGCGCGTCGTCCTCGTCGGTGTCGTCCAGGTCCGCGGGGTTGGCGCAGCCGCCGTCATGGGCGCCTGAGGGCCCGTGGGTGTCCACGGTCAGCAGCACGCTCATGCGCGCCGCGTCGCCCGTTCGCGGGCGCTGCATGTCGGCCCAGGCAAGTTGCGTGAGGTCGCTGTCCAGCAGGCCCCAACCCGCCGTCGGCACCGCCACGCCCATGGCCCGCCACTCCTGCGCGCCGAAGCGCCGGGCCACGCCGTGCTCCTGCAGGAAGCGCCCCTTGCCGGCGAACTGGAGCGAGGCGCCGCCGTAGAAGCTGATCTCCCAGCCGGCGTCGGCCATCAGGTCGGTCAGGCACCGGCCGCCCGCGAAGAAGCGCCGGCTGTACTCCAGCGAGTTGTGGCTCATCAGCCCCACGCGCTGCAAGGGCACGCCGCACAGGGCGGTGAACATGCCGCCCACGGTCCAGCTCGCGCCGCTGAGGTTGTGCAGCTCGCCCAG
The DNA here is from genome assembly GCA_016790285.1 of Roseateles sp. Classification (GTDB taxonomy): domain Bacteria; phylum Pseudomonadota; class Gammaproteobacteria; order Burkholderiales; family Burkholderiaceae_C; genus Pelomonas. The sequence goes on from JAEUPJ010000081.1 coordinate 68,735, forward strand.
CGTCTGGAAATCGTCCTGCAGCTGCGTGAGCGCCGGCAGCAGCGCGGCCTCGGGCCGCCGGGTGCGGGTGTAGGCCTCGTCCAGCGACTCCACGAAGACGACGAGCACGTCGGGCTTCACGGCGGGCGGCTGCACGCCCGCGCGGCGCGGGTCCACGTAGTGGCGTGCCAGGTAGTCGCCGCCGCCGGGCTCCGGCTGGCAAGGGTCGGAGACCGTCGCGTTCACCGACACCACGGCCCCCGTGCCCAGCAGGGCCAGCAGGGCGCGCCCGTGCCAGCGCCTCATGCGGCGCAGCAGGAAGAGGCTGATCACGGTGAGCGCCAGCACCACCAGCAGGCAGCGGCAGGCCCGCCGGATCATGCGCGGGTCTGCGTAGTCCAGGCCGCCGTTGTGCAGGTGAAAGAGCACCTGGTCGAGCGTGACGGGCCCCAGGTAGGTGCGCAGGAACCAGGTCGCACCCACCACGGTCCACAGCAGGAAGACGACGGCCGCGAGCAGCGCGGAACGCGGCGGCGGCAAGGCACGAAGGAGGCGATCGGGGCGCGCGGCGGGCATGGCCGGCGAGTCTGACGACGCCGCATTGCCATGCCGCTAGCGAAAGGTTGCTGAGTGTTGAGCGCCTGCAAACCTGTGTGCGCTCGACCGCGGCGTCAGCCCCGGCCGGAGCGCAGCAGCGTGAGGCGCCCGCCCGCCGCCCACAGGTCCAGCGGCTTGCGGATGTCCTGGCGGAGCTGGTTCTCGCTGTCGGCCTGGGCATCCATCAGGCCCACCCAGGCGTTGCGGCCGCTTTCCTTGGCGTCGTAGAGCGCGGCGTCGGCCAGGTCGATGGCGGCGTGCCAGTCCAGCGCCCGCGGCAGGTGCGTGCACAGCGGGAAGGCCGAGAAGCCCACCGAGCAGGTCTGCGCGACGCGCAGGCCGGCCCCCAGGTCGAAGGGCAGCGCCGCCACGGCCAGCCGCGCGCGCTCGGCCAGCTCCGCCGCCCGCGAGCGCGGTGTGCCGCGGGCGACGATGAGGAACTCCTCGCCGCCCCAGCGCACGAGGTAGTCGGTGGCGCGGAAGACCTGCTCCAGGCGCCCGCGCATCTGCTTGAGCACCGCGTCGCCGGCCATGTGGCCGTGCGCGTCGTTGATGCGCTTGAAGTGGTCGATGTCGATGAGGAAGAAGAGCAGGTCCTGCTCGCTCTCGGCCTCGCCGAGCATGCCCTCGTAGTGCCGCACGGTGAGCGCCACGTCGGCCGGCATCTGGCGGTCCAGGAAGCGGCGGTTGCGCAGGCCGGTGAGCGGGTCGGTGAGGCTCGCCTCCTCCAGCTCCAGCGACTTGGCTGTCAGTGCCGCCGTGGCGGCCTCCAGCGCCTCGGTGCGCTCCTGCACGCGGGCCTCCAGCACGCGGCGGTGGCGCAGCAGCAGCCGCGTGCGGCCGTTCACGATGCCCACCACCAGCAGCACCACCGCGAGCACGGCGCCCGCCAGGGCCCAGCGCGTCTGCCACCAGGCGGCGCGCACCTCGACGGGAATCTTCAGCTCGTGCGTGCTCCAGGCGCCATCGCGGTTGCTGCCCTGCACGTGCAGCACGTAGCGGCCCGGCGCGAGGTTGGTGTAGGCGGCTGAGCGGCCCAGCACGCCCGCGTCGATCCAGCCGCCGTCCAGCCCCTCGAGCCGGTAGCGGTAGCGGTTGCGGCCGGGCTGGCTGTAGTCGAGCGACGCGAAGGCCAGGCTCATGCCGCGCTCGCCCGGGGCCAGCACGATGGGGGCACCGTCCGGCAGGGGGCGCTCCTCGCCATCCACGCGGAGCTCCGAGACGACCAGCGGGGGCTTGTAGGTCCAGGGCGCGAAGCGTTCAGGGTCGATGACGAGCAGGCCGCGCGCACCGCCGAACAGCATGCGGCCGTCGTCGAGCTTGGCATAACTGCGGAACCACCCGGTGCCCAGGTCTGCGCCGTCGGCCGCGCCCAGTTCGCGCCGCTCGCCGCTGCGCGGGTCGTAGACGTTGCGCTGCGACCAGATGCGGCCCTGCTTGTCGAACAGCAGGTTGGCGCCGAAGGCCCCACCCACGTCGGACGCGCGCACGAACTCGAAGCGCGCGCGCTTGCCGTCGCTGTCCAGCAGCCGGTGCAGCCCGGTGCCGGTGTCCACCCAGAGCCGCCCGGCCAGGTCCACCGCCATGCCGAGCACGGTCTGGCCCGTCAGGCCCTTGGCCTCGACCCACTCGGCCACGGGCTCCTCGGCGTCGGGCTTGGCAATGCGCAGCAGGCCAGCCGCGCCGCCTGCCCAGAGGCTGCCGTCGGGCATGCTGGCAAAGGCATTGACCTCGCCCGTGCCGCCCACCAGACCCGCCGTCGGGATGGGGCGCATGACGGGCTTGGCCGGTGTCCAGCGCATGACGCCGTCCAGCGTGGCGATCCACAGCGCTCCCTCCTGGGTGGCGTGAAAGCGCCGCGGCACGGCGTTGCCGCTGCGCAGGGTTTCCTTCCAGCGGCCCTGGGCGTCGAAGCGCAGCATCTGCGTGTCGATGGAGACCCACACCGAGCCGTCCTTGCTCTGGCCCAGCGCATTGATGCGCCCGGGTGGCAGGCCGGCGGTGCCCGGCGCGATGAGGCCCAGCGGCTGCAGGTCGCGGTCGCGTCGCTCGATGCCGCCGGCCAGCGTGCCCAGCCAGATCTCACCGTTGTCCAGCTGCAGCATGCTGCGCACGTCCAGGCCGCCGGAGACGGCGCCGATGGCCTCGCGCACCATGGACAAGCCCGGCAGCGGCGGCACGTGGCGCATCAGGCCGCCGCCGTAACTGCCGGCCCAGACGGTGCCGGAGGGGTCGCGCAGCAGTGCGCGCACGTCGCTGCGCGGGGCGCTGCCGGCGCCGGCACCCGTGGCGGGCAGCCGCTCGATCAGGGCGCCATCGGTCGCGCGCCGGCGCGACAGGCCCGAGGCGTCGCCGAACCAGAGTTCATCGGCGTCCGGCTGGGCCATGGCCATGACGGGCCACACGCCGGAGGTCGCGCCGGCCTGCGCGCCCGGCGAGAAGGGCAGCGGCTGGCCCTGGGCCGACAGCGCCCGCAACCGGCCCTGCGCGGTGCCGACGATGACGCGGCCGTCCAGCGCCTCGGCCAGCAGCGTGATGAGCTGGTCGGACAGGCCCACGTCCAGCGCCTCGATGGGGCCGTCCACGGGCTTGCGCGCCAGGCCGCGCCAGGTGCCGATCCACAGCGTGCCCTGGCGGTCCACGAGCAGGGTCTGCACGCGGGTGTCGGGCAGGCCGTCTTCCTTGCCGCGGTGGTGGGTGAAGCGCTGGGTCTTGATGTCGAAGCGGTCCAGGCCGCCGCTGCCGCCGATCCAGAGCGTGCCGTCCTTCTCGAGGGCCAGCGTGCGCACGGTGTTGGCGGCGGGCGCGGTGTCGTCGGCCGAGTTGCCGTCGCGTGCCCAGCGGTCCCAGCGGCCGGTGGCGACGTCCATGCGCACCAGGCCGCTGTTGCCGGCGGCCACCCAGATCCAGCCCCGCGGGTCGGGCAGCAGGGAGCGCACGAACTGCTCGGGCAGCAGCTGCCCGTCCGGGCCGCTCAGCGGGTAGCGGCGAAAGGCGTAGCCGTCAAAGCGCAGCAGGCCTTCGGGTGAGCCGGCCCAGAGCAGGCCCCGGGCGTCCAGCGCGAGGGCGGAGACGACGTTGTCACGCACGGCCCCCGGCTCGCCGATGGGCTCGAAGCGCGGCACGACCGCCCCGGCCGTCGCGCACCCCAACAGGAACAACAGGGCTGTGATCCCTTTTGTTATGGACACCCACATCCCCCGCATTCTCGGTGACCGAATGACGCCCGCATGCCGGCACAAGCCCTCAGGGGAAAACTCACCGACGTGCGCTTTTGCCGGGGCCTGGCGCCGCGCGCAGCGTGAACTAGTCATCGCGCGGGAATGTTTTTATCAATTTCGATTGGCTTATTTCTATCACTTAAGCAGAAACTAGCGCCCAGGCTCTCATCGATCTGTGTCTCGAGGGCCTCGGAGTTCCCCATGGATACCCCCCTCGCCCCACTCGCACCGCCCGCCCCGTCCACCTCGCCCCCCCCGGTGATGCCCGCGCCCGCGCAGCCCACCGCCACGCTGCTGTTCGTGGACGACGAGCCCGCCATCCTGAGCGCCCTGCGCCGCCTGTTCCGGCCGCTGGGCTACCGCATCCTGCTGGCCGAGAGCGGCGCCGCGGCGCTGCAGACGCTGGAGCAGGAATCGGTGGACCTGGTGCTGTCGGACATGCGCATGCCGGGCATGAACGGCGCACAGCTGCAGCAGACGGTGCGCCAGCGCTGGCCCGAGGTGGCCCGGCTGCTGCTGACGGGCTATGCCGACATCAGCTCGACCATCGAGGCCATCAACCAGGGCGAGATCCAGCGCTACATCGCCAAGCCCTGGGACGACCAGGAACTGCTGCTGGCCGTGCGCGAAGGCCTGGAGCGCGCCCGGCTGCGCCAGGAGAACCGCCGGCTGCTGGCCCTCACGCAGGCCCACAACGAGCAGCTGGAGCGCCGCGTGGCGGCCCGCACGTCGGAGCTCTCGCAGGTCAACGGCATGCTGGAGCAGGCCTTTGCCGACCTGCGCGAGAACTTCATGCTGTCGATCAAGGTCTTTGCCGGCCTGATGGAGCTGCGCGACGCCGGCCAGGCCGGCTACTCCGAGCGCGTGGGCCAGCTCGCGCGCCGGCTGGCCGCGGCGCTGAAGCTCTCGACCACCGAGCAGGAAGACTGCTACGCGGCGGGCCTGCTGCACGAGGTGGGCAAGATCGGCCTGCCGGATGCGCTGCTGCGCAAGCCGGTGTCGCTGATGCGCGGCGAAGACCTGACGCTGTACCGCCGCTACCCGCTGCTGGGCGAGGCCGCGCTGATGCCGCTGTCGGGCCTGCGCGGCGCGGCGCGCCTTATCCGCTCCCACCAGGAGCGCGTGGATGGCCTGGGCTTCCCCGACGGCCTGAGCGGCGCCGAGCTGCCGCTGGCCGCCCAGGTGGTGGGCGTGGCCGCCGCCTACGAAGGCCTGAAGGCCGGGCGGTTGTCCGAGCGGCCCCACGACGCCGAACATGCCCGCGCCGTGCTCCGCGGCACCGCCGGCACGAGCTTTTCGCCCGCCGTCGTGGAGGCGCTGGAACACCTGCTCAGCACGGCGCCGCCGCCCGCGCCGAGCGACCTGGAGCTGGCCGCCGCCGACCTCAAGCCCGGCATGGTGATGGCGCAGGACCTGCTCAGCCCCCAGGGCACGCTGCTGCTGGCCGCCGGGTTCGTGTTCGACAAGGGCGTCATCAACACCATCCGCGACCTCGTCGCCCGGGAGGGCCTGGGCATCGTGTTCCGCATCCGCGACACCCGCCTGCCACCCGCCGCCGCGCAGCACTGACCCGCCCTGAAAGACCCGCCATGCACACGCCCCTGACCGCATCACCCGCCCACGTGCTGCTCGTCGACGACGAGCCGGCCATTCTCAACGCCCTCGTGCGCACCTTGCGGCGCGGCGTTGCCGAAGGCTTGTGGCAGCCGCTGCGCACCGAAACCTTCACCGAGCCGGCGGCCGCCCTGGCCCGCGCCCGCGAGCAGGCCTTCGCGCTGTGCATCAGCGACTTCCGCATGCCCGGCATGAACGGCGCGCAGTTCCTCACCGCGCTGCGCGAGTGCCAGCCGGACTGCCGGCGCGTCATCCTGTCGGCGCACGCGGACTTCGAAGGCCTGACCGACGCCGTCAACTCCGCGCGCATCTCGCAATTCATGTCCAAGCCCTGGAACGAGCCCGAACTGCTGGCCACCGTGCACGAGCAGCTGGAGGAGCAGCGCCGCGTGGTGGAGCTGCAGCTGCTGGCCGAGCAGCAGCGCCTGGCCCGCGGCGAGCTGAGCCCGCAGGAGGCCGAGCGCCGGCGCCTGGAGCGGCTGGAGCCCGGCATCACGCAGGTGCGCTGGAGCAGCGACGGCGCCTACGTGCTGGACCCCGCGGGTGCCGCCGCCTACTGACGAGACCTCATCATGAACGCACGCCTGCCCCCGCCCGACGCCCCGCTGCTGTCCCCGGGCCTGCGTGCCGGCCTGGAAGCCGTGAGCGCGGCCCTGCTCGTCCACGACGGCGAGCACATCGCCTTTGCCAACGACGCGATGCTGCGCCTGCTCGGCCGCACGCCCGAGGAGCTGCCGCAGCTGGCGCCCGAGGCCTGGGCGACCCCGTCGCAGCAGGAACAGCTGCGCGAGTACGGCCAGCGTTGCCTGGGCAGCGACGGCGCATTGCCGACCATCGAGATCGAGGCCGTCAGCGCCAGCGGCACCAGCCGCCACCTGGAGATCACCGCGCGCCGCGTGGCCAGCGAAGGCGGCCCGCCGCTGGTGCTGCTGACCTGCCAGGACCTCAGCGACATGCGCCACGTGCAGAACAGCCTGCTCGAAGTGGGCCGCGTGATGTACCAGATCGTCGAGAACGGGCCGGTGGCGAGCTACGTGATCGACAGCCACCACCGCGTCACGCACTGGAACGCCGCCTGCGCGCAGCTCACGGGCCGCTCGTCCAGCCAGATGCTCGGCGGCGACGAGACCTGGCGCGCCTTCCACGACCAGCCGCGGCCGACGCTGGCCGAGCTCATCGTCGATGGCCGCGTGGAGGCCGAAGGCGCCCTGCACTACGGCCTGGGCCTGAACCACTCGCCGCTGCTGGCCGACAGCTATGCCTACGAAGGCTTCTTCCCGCAGCTGGGCCCCGAAGGCCGCTGGCTCTACGTGACGGCGGCGCCGCTGCGCGGCATCGACGGCCAGGTCATGGGCGCCATCGAGACGCTGCAGGACGTGACGACGCGCCACCAGGCCGAAGAGCAGCTGCGCCAGCACCAGGCGGAGCTGGAATCCATCGTCGCGCAGCGCACGGCCGAGCTGCGGCTGACGCACCAGGAGCTGGAGGCGTTCCTGGAGAACGCCTCGGTCGGCATCATCGCCACGCGCGAGTTCCACATCGCGCGCAGCAACAAGAAGTTCGCCGAGATCCTGGAGCTGCCGGCCGAACTGCCGGTGGGCGACATGCCGCTGCGGCGCTTCTTCCTGGATGACGCCGACTTCTCCGACCTCGGCCGCCTGGCCACGAAGGCGCTGCGCGCAGGCACCTCGCTCGTGCAGGAGATGTGGCTGCAGACCTGGACGGGGCGGCGCATCTGGGTGCAACTCATCGCCTACGCCTCCAACCCCGCGGGCAACACGCCCGGCATGTGGTGGCTGCTGCAGGACCACAGCGAGGTCATGCGCGCACAGGAAGAGCTCGTCAAGAACTACCGCAACATCCAGGAGACCAATGCCCGGCTGGAGGAGGCGCAGAACCAGCTGCTGCAGTCCGAAAAGATGGCCTCCATCGGCCAGCTCGCCGCGGGTGTGGCGCACGAGATCAACAACCCCATCGGCTTCGTCAACTCCAACCTCGGCACGCTGCGCCGCTATGTGGAGCAACTGCTCGCGCTGACGCAGGCCTACACCCAGCGCGAGCGCGGCCCGGTCGACCCCGAGCTGGCCGCACTCAAGCAGGCGGCCGACCTGGAGTTCATCGCCGAGGATCTGCCCTCGCTGCTGGCCGACAGCGAGGACGGCCTCTCGCGCGTGCGCAAGATCGTGCAGGACCTCAAGGACTTCTCGCGCGTGGACCATGCCGACTGGCAGGACGCCGACCTCAACCAGGGGCTGGAGTCCACGCTCAACGTCGTCATGAACGAGGTCAAGTACCGCGCCGACGTGAAGCGCGCCTACGGCACGCTGCCACCCATCCGCTGCCTGGCCGGCCAGCTCAACCAGGTGTTCATGAACCTCATCGTCAATGCGGCGCACGCCATGCCGGCGGAGCGGCGCGGCGTCATCTCGCTGTCCACCGGCGTCGAGGCCGTTGAGGAACGCGACTGGGCGTGGATCGAGGTGGGCGACGACGGCTGCGGCATGTCGCCCGAGGTGCAGCGCCGCATCTTCGAGCCCTTCTACACGACCAAGCCCGTGGGCCAGGGCACGGGGCTGGGGTTGTCGATGGCGTTCTCCATCGTGCAGAAGCACGGCGGGCGCATCGAGGTGGACTCGGCGCCCGGCGAGGGCACCCGCTTTCGCGTGTGGGTGCCCGTGGCCGGGCCGGCGAGTTCGCGCTGAGGCTCAGCGCGCCAGCGGTGCCGTGACGGCCTCGATGCGGGCCACCACCTCCGGCGTGAGCTTCGGCACCACCGCCAGCGCGCCGAGGTTGTCGTGCAGCTGCTCGATGCGGCTGGCGCCCAGGATGACGGTGGACACGCGCGGGTTGCGGTTGATCCAGGCGATGGCCAGCTGCGCGGTGTTGCAGCCCAGCTCGGCGGCGATCTCGGCGAGCTGACCGACGGCGTCGTTGCGCGCCTTGTCCTGCAGCTGTTCGCGCATCCAGGCCATGTTCTCCAGCGCGCCGCGGCTGCCCTCGGGGATGCCCTGGCGATACTTGCCCGTGAGCAGGCCCGAGGCCAGCGGGCTCCAGGTGGTCAGGCCCAGGCCGATGTCCTCGTAGAGCCGCGCGTACTCCTGCTCCACGCGCTTGCGGTGAAAGAGGTGGTACTGCGGCTGCTCCACCACGGGCTTGTGCAGGTGGTGGCGGTCGGCGATGTCCCAGGCGGCGCGGATGTCGGCCGCGCTCCACTCGCTCGTGCCCCAGTACAGTGCCTTGCCCTGGCGGATGATGTCGCTCATCGCCCAGACGGTCTCCTCGATGGGCGTGTTCGGGTCGGGGCGGTGGCAGTAGATGAGGTCCAGGTGCTCCAGCTGCATGCGCTTCAGCGACCCGTCCACCGCCTGCATCAGGTACTTGCGGTTGAGCGTGTCCTTGCGGTTGACGGTCACGCCGTCACGCTGCAGGCCCCAGAAGAACTTGCTGGAGACGATGTAGTCGAGCCGGTTCCAGCCCAGGGCCTTGAAGGCCTGGCCCATCACGACCTCGCTCTCGCCCTGGGCGTAGACCTCGGCGTTGTCGAAGAAGTTCACGCCGGCATCGAAGGCGGCGGCCAGCATCTCGGTGGCGGACTTGGTGTCGACCTGGTTGTGGTACGTGACCCAGGAGCCGAGCGAGAGTTCGGAGACCTGGAGGCCGGCGCGGCCGAGACGGCGGTATTGCATGGCGGAAATCCTGCGGCTGGAGTGCGGAAAGCGCGCCAGCTTACGCGGCACGCGACACACCTGCCGCCTCGCGGCCAAAATCCCCGACGCACGGTGGTCATGCCGCTGCGCCCAGGGAGACAAGAACATGCGCCCACCTCACGCCGCCTCACGGCGTCGCCTGCTGCTGGCGGCGCTCGCCGCTGCCGCCCCGGCCGTGGCCGAGGAGCCCCCGCTGCACGTCCTCGTGGACGGCAGCATCGAGATGCCCCAGGCCCTCTTCAAGGACGGCCAGGCCGTGGACGGCCTGCAGGTGCAGCTCGCACAGGAGATCGGCCGGCGCCTGGGCCGCAGCGTGAGCTTTCACCTCGTGCCGCGACGGCGCGTCGCGCCGATGCTGACCGAGGGCCTGGAAGCCGACCTCATCTGCAACTACCTGCCCGCCTGGCTGCCCGGCCCGCTGCAATGGAGCCGCGCCTACCTGGACGACGCCGACCTGCTCATCACCGCCGCCCGCCGCCCGCCCCTCACGCGGCTGCAAGACGCCAGCGGCCAGCCCATCGGCACCGTCTCGGGCTTCCTCTACCCCGAGGTGGAGTCCGGGCTGGGCATCGGCTTCGTGCGCGACGACGCGCCCAACGCCATCGCCACGCTGCGCAAGCTCGCCCTCGGCCGGGTGGACCACGCCCTCGTCGGCCGCGTGACCTTCGAGTACCTCATGCGCCGGGGCGACGTGCCCGTGGAACTGCACCCGCCGCTCGTCATCGCCCGCTTCAAGACCGCCTGCGCGCTGTCGCCGCGCAGCAGCGTGCGGCTGGCCCAGCTCGACGCGGCGCTGGCGGCCATGCAGGCCGACGGCAGCCTCGCGCGCCTCTTCGACCGCTACCGATGAACTATCGTTGCGGCCTCGCGCAACTCAGCGCCCCGCAGTTCCCCCGCCCATGAAGCTCGCCGTCATCGGCGCCGGCCCCGCCGGCCTCGCCCTCGCCCTGCTCGCCGCCGAGCGGCTCACCGGCACCGAGATCCACCTTTTCGACACCCGCCCGCTGGACCGCGACGTCAGCACCGACGCCCGCACGCTGGCGCTGAACCTCGGCAGCATCCGGCTGCTGCAGCGCCTGTCGGCTTGGGTGCCCGCGCACGCCCAGGCCATCCAGACCGTGCACGTGAGCCAGGCGCCGCCCGCGCCGGTGGCGGGCGAGGTGCGCATCAGCGCGGCCGAGCAGGGCCTGCCGCAGCTCGGCGCGGTGCTGCCCTACGGCGCCTTGGTCGCACCGCTGCAGCAGCGCTGGCTGGACCTGGCCGCCACCGCGCCGCAGCGCCTCTTCACGCGCTTTGCCACGCCGGTGCACGCCATCCGCCCGCAGCCGGCCGGCGTCGAGCTCGACTGCGGGGAAGGCCCGGTCGTGGAGCACTTCGACCTGGCCGTCGTCGCCGAGGGCGGTGTCTTTGCCGAGCAGGACCGCAAGCGCATCCACAGCGACTACCACCAGAACGCCTGGGTCGGCACCGTGCGCCTGGCGCCACCCGGCCTGCAAGGCCTGGCCATCGAGCGCTTCACGCGCAACGGGCCGCTGGCGTTGCTGCCCCTGCCCGACGATGCGCAGGGCCCGCGCGCGGCGCTGGTGTGGTGCCTGCCGCAGGCCGAGGACGACATCGCCTCGCTCTCCGACGCCCAGCGCCTGGTCGTCATGCAGCAGCAACTGCCCGAGGCGGCGGGGCGGCTCACCGGCATCTCGCCGCTGAAGTGCTTCCCGCTCGGCCTGAATGCCGAGACCCGGCTGCTGCAGGGGCGCACGCTGCGCATCGGCAACGCGGCGCAGACGCTGCACCCCGTGGCCGGCCAGGGCCTGAACCTGGGCCTGCGGGACGCCCAGGCGCTGGTGGATGCACTGCGCCGCGCCACCGAGACGGGCGCCAGCCTGGACGCGACCCTCGCCCGCGTCGAATGGGCCCGCGCGCCCGACCGCTGGCCCATGATCGCCGCCACCGATTTCCTCGCCCGCAGCTTTGCCTGGCGGCTGCCCGGCCTGCCCGCGCTGCGCGGCCTGGCGCTGGCGGGGCTGGATGCCGCGGCACCACTCAAACGCGCGCTGGCCCGGCGCATGATGTTCGGCTGAGGCGATGGCAGCGCCCTACAAAGCACCCGGCTGCCACGCCCCGGAAATCGCCTCTCAGCGAACCCGGTCCGTGCCCATGACCTGGAGAACACCCTTGCGCCCCACCCTCGCCCTCGCTGCCCTGCTGCTGGCCTTGTCCGCCACCGCCCAGGCCCAGCTCATCCCGCCGGGCAAGGCCATTGCCGGCGCCTCGCAGGAGGAGTGGTCCAGACGCTGGTGGCACTGGGCGCTGTCCTTCGACGACGAGGCCAGCCCCGTGGGAGACACCGACGGGCGGCTGTGCGCCAGCGGCCAGAGCGGCCCGGTGTGGTTCCTGGCCGGCAGCTTCGGCAGCCAGCGCACGGTGCGCACCTGCCGCGTGCCGGCGGGCAAGACGCTGTTCTTCCCGCTGGTGAACGTGATCACCTTCCCGCCCGACGACGAGCGTGAGGCCTGCGCCTCGCTGATGCTGCGCGCCGAAGAGCAGACCGAGGCGCCGACGGCGCTGGTGCTGGAGCTCAACGGGCGGCGCTTCCCCAAGCTCGACACCCACCGCCAGGCCACGCGTGGCTGCTTCCTCGTGGCGCCCGACGACGACGCGCCGGCTGCCGGCAACGGCTACTACGTGGCGCTCGGCCCGCTCAAGGCCGGCCGCTACACGCTGAACTTCGGCGGCATCCTGCCGGGGCTGGCCCAGGCCGTCACCTACACGCTGGACGTGCGCTGAACTGACCCGCTGCGGCGGCGCTTTTCGGCGCCACGCGGCGGCCCACCCGGCCTAGCATGGGGCACCCATGTCACGCCCCGCCCTCGTCTGCGCCGCCCTGCTGGCCACCTTGCTGGCCGGCTGCGGCGCGCCCACGCAACCGCTGCCCATGGCCATCACGGCCGCGGGCGCGCTGCAGATCCGCGGCTGGGTGCCCGACGCCCTCAAGGCGCAGGTCACGATCGCGCCCGTCAAGGGGGGCCAGGCCACCAACCGCTGGTGGGGCTCCAAGGTCAGCGCCGACGCGTTGCAACAGGCGCTGGACGAATCCTTCTACGCCGTGGGCATGAAGCCGCTGTCACCGCAGCCGCCCGCGCGCTTCGAGCTGCAGGCCGAGCTCGTGCAGCTGGACCAACCGCTGGTTCCCGCCGTTGGCGTGGCGGTGGACGTGGCGGTGCGCTACACGCTCGTCGACAAGGCGGCCGATGGCCGCGTCGTCTACCAGCGGCGCATTGCCAACACGGACGAAGCCCGGCTGTCGGAGGCCATCGTGTCGCCCAGCGAGCGGCTGCGCATCGCCAACGAACGCGCGCTGCGGGCCAACATCGACCTGCTGCTGCGCGACCTCGTCACGCTGCGGCCCTGACGCTCAGGCGGCTGCCAGCTTTTCCTGGTGCCGCCGCCCGGCCGTCAGCCACAGCAGCAACCCGCAGGCAAAGCCCGCCACGCTGGCGATGCCGAAGAACAGCATCATGCCGTCATAACCCGCCGGGTTGGCGGCACTCGCGCCGGCCCGGTCGTTGAGCCAGCCAGCCACGAGGTTGGCGCCGCTGATGCCGGCGTTCTGCGCCACCCACATCAGCCCGATGGCCGTGCCGAAGCGCGCGGGCGCCACCAGCCGGCTGGCCAGCGGCCACATGACGGCGGGCACGAGCGAGTAGCTGATGCCGATCAGCACCGTGGGCAGGATGAGGCCGGTGGCCGTGAGTGCCAGCAGCGCCAGCGCCACGGGCAGCAGCAGCGAGCCCAGCGCCAGGAAGGGTGCATAACGCTGCAGCCGGTCGCAGATCCAGCCGAAGGCCGGCGTGGCGAACACGGCGGCGAGGAAGACATAGCTGTTCATCTCGCCGGCGGCGGCGAGGTCCAGCCCGTGGGTGTGCTGGAAGTACTTGATCGAGAAGGTGCTGCGAAACGCCAGGATGACCGAGTACCAGAGCACGCACAGGCCGAGCAGGTACCAGTAGGCCCGGCCGAAATGCAGCAGGTCGCGCCAGACGAAGCGCTCCGCAGCGGGTGCCGCAGCGGCGCGGCCGGCCTGGCCGCGGTCCATCCACCAGTAGGCCGCCGACGCGACGAAGGAGGTCGCGGCAATCGCCGTGGCGATCACCAGCGGCGGCTGCCAGCCCTCGGCATAGGCGGTCGTGAACCAGCTCGGCGACATGTCCGCGCTGTAGGACCCGAGGCGCCCGATGGCCAGCGTCAGCCCCATGGCGAAGGCGACCGTGCCGCCGGCGAAGTACTGCGCCACGCCGGCCAGCGTGGCGATGCTGAAGGTTTCCGCCCCGATGCCGAAGAGCAGCCGGCCCGCGGCCATGCCGGCGAAGTTCGGGCTGAAGGCGGTGAGCAGCGCGCCGACCGCGCAGATGCCCGCCGTGAGCAGCGTGGTGCGTGCCGCGCCGAACCGGTCCACCAGCACGCCACCCAGCAGGATGAGCACGACGTTGGGCAGGCTGTAGATGGCGTTGAGCAGGCCCACCTGGCTGTCGCTGAAGCCGCGCTGCTGCTGCAGCAGGTCGGCCACCGGCCCGATGGAGTCGTAGACGTAGAAGTTGCCGTACTGGGCCAGCGCGATGAGGGCGCAGACGAGCCAGGCGATACGCGGGCTCACGCGCGGCCCGGCAGCGCTCGGGGCGGCGCTCATCGCGCAGCCTGCAGCTTGCGGTGGGCCAGGGCCGGCAGCTGCTGGCGCACCTGGGCGATGCGCGCCGCGTCCAGCTCGGCCAGCACCACGCCCTCGCCTTCGGGCAGCACCGCCACCACCTCGCCCCAGGGGTCGATGACCATGCTGTGCCCCCAGGTGCGGCGGCCGTTCGGGTGCCGGCCACCCTGGGCCGGGGCGATGACATAACACTGGTTCTCGACAGCACGCGCACGCAGCAGCAGCTCCCAGTGCTTTTCGCCGGTGGTGTAGGTGAAGGCCGCCGGCACCGCCAGCAGGTCGCAGCCCGCGTAGGCGCGGAACAGCTCCGGGAAGCGCAGGTCGTAGCAGACCGACAGCCCCACCTGCACGCCGTCGGCGTCAAAGCGCGTGGGCTCGCAGCCGGCCTCCAGCACGCGGCCCTCGTCGTAGCTCTCGCGGCCGTTGTCGAAGGCGAAGAGATGGATCTTGTCGTAGCGCGCCACGCGCTCGCCGGAGGGCGCATAGACGAGGGTGGTGTTGCGCACGCGGTCGGCCGTGGCCGTCTTGACGGGCAGCGTGCCGCCCAGCACCCACAGGCCCAGCTCGCGTGCCGCCGTGGCCAGCATCGACTGGATGGGGCCGCTGCCGTCCGCCTCGGCCAGGGCCAGCTTGTCGCTGTCGTGCTGGCCCATGAGGCAGAAGTACTCGGGCAGGGCCGCGAGCCGCGCGCCCTGGGCGGCGGCCTCTTCGAGCAGCCGGCGGGCGGTGGCGAGGTTGGCGGCCACGTCGGGGCCGGACACCATCTGGAGGGCAGCGATCTTCATAGCGCGGATGCTAAGCGCTCGATGTCCTCCTCGTCGTGCAGCCAGCTCAGCGACGCCCGCACGACGGCGTCCAGGCCCCGCGCCTGCATGTCCAGCGGCGTGTAGGGCACGCCGTTGGCACCCACATGGATGCCCCGCTGGGCCAGCCGCGCGCGGGTCGCCACCGGGGCCTCGCCGGCGACCGTGAAGCTCACCAGGCCCGAGCGCGGCCCGCGGCCGAGGTCGTGCAGCTGCACATGCCCGAGTGTGGCCAGCCGGTCGCGCAGCACGGCGGCCAGCGCCTGCACGCGCGCCGCGATGGCGTCCACGCCCAGCTCCAGCGCCTCGGCCAGCGCCACCTGCAGGGCCAGGCGCAGGGCCACGGGCTGCTCCGAAGTCTCGAAGCGCCGGGCGTCTTCGCGCAGCCCGGCGGCCCAGGGGGCCGACTGCACGTCCACCCACGGCGGCGTCAGCTGCGGCAGGAAGCCGCGTCGCACATAGAGCAGTGCCGTGCCGCGCGGCCCGCGCAGGTGCTTGCGGCCGGCGCCCTTGAGCACGTCGCAGCCGAGCGCCTGGACATCCACCGGCAGTTGGCCCAGAGCCTGCCCGGCGTCGATGAGGTAGGGCACGCCGGCGGCGCGCGCCACGCGGCCCAGCGCCGCCGCGTCGTTGATGAGGCCGCCGTTGGCTGGCAACCAGGTCAGCGAGATGAGGCGAACGCGCTCGTCGATGAACGCGGCGCTGGCCTCGGCGTCGACGCTGCCGTCGGGCCGGCAGGGCAGCACCTCCACCGAGGCGCCCGCGCGCTGATAGGTGGCCAGGTTGCCGCCCCACTCCTGGCGGCCCACCAGCACGCGGTCGCCCGGGCGCATCGGCCGCGTGTGCAGCCAGGCCGACCACACCGCGCCGAGGGCGGCCGAGCCGCTGCCGAGCACGGCAACCTCGTCGCTGCCTGCATTCAACAGCCGCGCGGCGTCGTCACGCAGGGCCTGCAGCCGCGGGGCCGCGGCCTCGGCGGCTTCCATGGGCCCCCATCGCGACTCCAGCGCGAGGTGGGCCTGCAGGGCCGCGTGGGCGGCGGCCGACATGGGCGAGGCACCGGCCATGTTCAGCAGCAGCCGCTCGCCCCAGCCCGGCGTCGCGGCCCGGCCTGCCGCCACCTGGGCCGGCGTGATCACGGTGCCAGCTCCACCAGCGCCTCGACCTCCACCGCCGCGCCCGCCGGCAGGCTGGCCACGCCCACTGCCGCACGCGCATGCTCGCCGCGCTCGCCCAAGGCGGCCACGAGGAGGTCCGAGGCGCCATCGGCTACCACGCTGTGCGCGGTGAAGCCGGGGGCTGCGGCGATGAACACGCCCAGCCGCAGCACGCGGCGCACCCGGGCCAGGTCGCCACCGACCGCCGCGTCCAGCACGGCCAGCACCTTGAGCGCCGCCACCTCGGCTTCGGCGCGCGCGGCCTCAGCCGTCAGAGGGCCAAGCCCGGGCGTGCCGATCTGGCCGGCGATGACGAGCAGCCCCGGGCCCGCACGGTGGTGCAGGTAGTGCGCCGCGGGCGCGCCGAGGGTGGGCAGGGTGTGGCCGAGGGCGGCCAGCCGGTCTTGCAAGGTGGTCATGGCGTGAGGAGGAGCTTGCCCTGCGTCGTGCGCGACGCGAGCAGTTCATGGGCGCGGGCCGCATCGGCCAGCGGGAATTCGGCGTGGATGCGCAGTTGCACCGCGCCAGTGAGCACGGCGTCGAACACCGCGGCCGCCCGCGCGCGCCGACGTGCAGCGTCCGGCAGAAAGTGCGGCAGCACGGGGCGGGTGAGCGTGAGGCTCTTGTGCATCAGCGTCAGCACGTCCACAGGCTCCGGCTGGCCGCTGGCCGCGCCGAACAGCACCAGGTGCCCGCCGGTGCGCAGCGCCTGCAGGCTGCCGGCGAAGGTGCTGCGCCCCACCGAGTCGAAGACGACGGCCACGCCCTGCGCGGCCCGGGCCCAGTCGCTGTCGGTCATCAGCGGCATGGCGCCCAGGGCGCGCAGCCAGTCGGCCTTGGCGGCGCTGGACACGGTGCCCAGGACCGGGTGGCCGCGCGCCAGCAGCCACTGCACCAGCCAACCGCCGACGCCGCCTGCCGCCGCGTGCACGAGCACGGGCGCGCCGGCGGGCAGCCGGGCGACGTCGTCCAGCAGCATGGCGGCGGTGAGGCCGTGCTCCAGCGCCGCCGCCGCCTCGCGCAAGGGCAGCGCCTCGGGCACGGGCACGAGGTGCTCCAGCGGCACGCGCAGGTGTGCGGCATAGGCACCTTGCACGCCGGTCGTGAAGGCGACGCGCTCGCCCACGGCGAAGCCGCCCCCCGGCGCCGCCTCGACCACCTCGCCCGCGCCCTCCAGCCCCAGCCGCCAGGGCAGCGCCAGGCCGGGGTAGCGGCCCTCGCGCTGGTAGAGGTCGACGAAGTTGACGCCGGCATGGGCGATGCGCACGACGGCGTGCGCGGCGTCGGCGCGCGGCAGGGGCAGCGCCTGCAGCCGCAGCACCTCGGCGCCGCCGAAGCGGTCCAGGACGATGGCAGGGGTGGTCGGGTTCATGGGTTCTTTGGGTAACGTCGCGTCACTGTCGGGCTGGCGCGGCACGCGCGCCAGCGAGGCTTTGGCACAGCGGCTTTGCCGATTTCTCAACACCATGCGCGAACGTCTCCCACCGCTGTTCTCCCTGCAGGCCTTCGAGGCCGCGGCCCGCCTGGGCAACTTCAGCCGCGCCGCTGCCGAGCTGCACCTGACGCCGGGCGCCATCAGCCGCCAGGTGCACCAGCTGGAGGACTGGTGCGGCCAGACGCTGTTCGAGCGCGTGGGCAACGCCATGCGCCTGACCGCAGAAGGCCGCGAGCTGCTCGCGCGCCTGGGCGGGCCGCTCGCGGCCCTGCACGAGGCCGTCTACCCGGCGCCCGACGAGGCCGTGAGCACGCTGCAGATCGCCACCCTCGGCTCGCTGGCGCGCGCGTGGCTGCTGCCACGACTGCACGGCTTCATCGCCGCCGCGCCGCAGGTGCGCGTGGTGGTGCAGACCGACTACGCCCTCGTGCGCCCGCCGCCGCGTGTGGCGCTGGTGGCCCTGCGCCACGGCCGGCCCGAGGACGGCGGCGAGGTGCTCTTCGGCGACCGGCTGCTGGCGGTGGCCTCACCCACGCTGGCCGCCGCGCTCGGGCGCGACGCCGCGCGCTGGCCGGCCGAGCGGTTGCTGGACCACCTGACCGGCCACGCCCACCAATGGCTGGCGCAGGCCGGCGTGTCCACCACGCCCGCGGGCCCGGCTTTCAACGACGCCGCCATCGCGCTGGACGCGGCCGAGGCTGGGCTGGGCATCGCGTTCACGCGGCTGTCACTCGCGCTGCCGCGCCTGCAGGCCGGCACGCTCGTGCCCGCCCACCCGCTCGTGATGCCCTCGCCGCGCACCAACCTGCTCGTCATCCGCGAGGACGCCACCGCGCTGCCGGCCGTGCGCCGCTTTGCCGACTGGGTGCGGCGCGAAGGGGCCGCCACGGCAGCGGCGATCGACGCCTACACGCTGGCACCCTGAGCTCGCGCCCCTTCAAGGCGCGCTGGCTGCGCTGGCTGGCTTTCCCGGCAGCGCCGGCTCCACCTTCTCCACCTTGGGGTCGTCCCAGGTGCCGGTGATGTGGAACTCGCGCGTGCTGGCGGCCGACACCGGCCGGCTCAGGATGAGCTGGGCCAGGAAGGCGCCCAGGGCCACGGCCGGGTTGATGGCGGCGTAGGCGAGCGACGCGCCGCCGGCCGACACCTCGGGCACGACGACGACGCGCAGCTTCTGCGTCTCGGCAGCCAGGTCGGTGCTGCCCTCGACCAGCACGGCGGCCTGCAGGCCGCGGATGCGAATGTTGTCGCTGCGGGCCACGCCCGCGGCGATCTTCACGTCGCCCGTGACGCCGTCGAAGGTGAAGCCCTCGGCGAAGACGTCGCGGAAGTCCAGCAGCAGGCGGCGCGGCAGCGACTGCAGGCTCAGCACGCCCAGCAGCCGCCCGACGCCGGGCTCGGCCTTCAGGAAGGTGCCGGTGTCCAGCTGAACATTGAGCATGCCGGCCATGCTCGGGTAGTGCGGCGCCAGCGGCGAGCCGTTCCAGCCCACCTGGCCGGCCAGCACGCCCTTGCCGCCGCGCAGGACCTGGCCCTGGCCGAGGCGCTCCAGCAGCTTGCCGCCGTCAGCGATGTCGAGCTTCCAGTCGAGCTGGGTGCGCCGCACGCCGCCGGCCTCGCCGCCCCAGCGGCCGCTGGCCTGCAAGGTGGCCTCGGGCGCCTGCAGCTGCAGCTTCTGCAGCTTCCAGTCGCGGGCCGCGGCCGGCGCCTGGGCCAGCACTTCCAGGCGGCCCAGCCGCTTGCCGCGCAGCTCGAAGTCGTCCACCTCGATGTCCAGCGACGGCAGCGGGCCGCTGCCGGTGTCGGCCTTGCCCGGGTCGATGAGCTCGCTCACCGACTCGGCCTCCTGGCGCGGCAGCGACAGGCGTGCCAGCCGCGCCTGCACGGCGTCGATCTGGCCGCCGTGCACGCCCTTGAGCTCGACACGGCCGGAGATCTGCTCCGCGTCGATGTTGATGCGCCAGTTGGCGCCCTCACGCGCCACCACCGCAGACGCGCGGCCGAGCTGGCGCCCCGCCACCTTCAGCGCCTGGCTGCGCAGCGCGATCTGGCTGGGCAGCAGGCCGGCGTCGTCGGCCTCGTTGCTGCTGCTGGTGCCATTGCCGGTGCCGGTGCCGTTGCCAGCCAAACCGCCCAGGCGCTGCTGCCAGGCGTCCAGGTCCAGCGCCGCGACGTTGACCTGCAGCAGCACGCCGCTGGCGGGCAGCGCGGGCAGCCTGTCCTGCACGGCGAGCGCGCCGCGCAGCACCTGCGAGCTGGCGCCCGACACGTCGCGCTGCAGCTGGGCCTGCAGCAGCGGGCTCGCGCCACTGCCCACCTCCAGGCGCAGCTCGTCGCGGCCGGCGCCCGTGGGCGTCATGAGCAGGCGCAGCGGCAGCACGGCGTCGGCCTCCTTGCGGCCGGGGGCGGGCAGGTCCAGCGCGAGGCCCTGCAGGTTGCTGCTGACGCTGAGTTCGCTCTGCCCGTCCTTCGGGATGGCGAGCTGGAAGCGGTAGGCCGCCTGGCCGCTGGCCGCCTGGGCCAGCCGCGTGACGGCGCCCAGCTCGGTGGCGCGGCGCAGGCCGTCGGCCGTGGCCTGGCCCTGCACCGAGAAGCGCAGGCCGCCGTCGCGCTGCGTACCGCCCTCGATGCCGGCATCGCCCCCGAGCAGCCGGGCCGTCACGCCGGCGAGCTGCAGGCCGCGGCGGTCGAAGTCGATGCGCCCGCGCAGGGCGCCGAGCGGCGGCAGCTCCGGGCGCAGCTTCACGTCCACGCCGCCGAGCTGCAGCTGGCCCTTGAGCGTGGTCTGGGTGGTGTCGTCCAGCGGGATGCCGATGCCGAGCTTGAGCGCCACCGGCCCTTGCGCCGAGGTGGTGCTCAGCGAGTGGCCCAGCCATTCGTCCAGCGGCGAGCCGCGCACGAAGCGCAGCAGGTCCACGCCCGCGCCACGGCCGCTGCCGTCGAGCTGCAGCACGCGGGCACGGTGCAGGTCGGCGATGCCGCCGTTGACGCCGCTCAGCTCGTAACCCAGCACCTTGGCGCGGCCGTCCTTGATGGCCATGCCGGCGCGCTCGAAGACGAGTTCGGCGTCCACCCCTTCCATCGCCGGCCAGTTGGTGCCGACGTCGCTCGGCGGCACGTAGGCCAGCGTCACGCCGCGCGCCTGGGTGGCCACGCGGAAGATGCCGGCCGAGCGCGGTGCATCGAACGGGAAATCGGCCAGTTCGCCCTTGATGCGCACGGTGGTGTTGCGCGCTTCGCCGCCCAGGATGGCGCGCGACACGTAGCTGCGCGTGGCGGGCAGCCGGACCGGGATGTAGCGCGCCACCCGCGGCGCGTCGACATGCGGGACGCGCCCGCTCAGGTCCAGGTAGCCAGGCGTGGCAGCGCCCGCCGGGCGGCGCCAGGTGACGTCGAATTCGCCGGTGAGGTCAGGCGTCTGCAGCTGCAGCTCGCGCAACTTGAGCTCCACCATGCCGGCCGACTTGCCCCCCGGCTGGGGCAGCTGCCACAGCAGCTGCGTGGACAGGCGCGTGATGGGCAGGTGCGGGTCCTCGAACAGGCCCGGCAGCTCCACCTCGCCGTCCTGCACCGACAGCCGCGCCGAGCCGCCGCGCTCGCTCGCGTCCAGCTCGAGGCTGGCGCCGCGCAGCCCGGGGCGGCCGAGGTGCTCGGGCTGCTCGCTGGGCTTGGCGGCCAGGGCCAGGCCGTCGAGCTGGGCCTTGACGCGGTAGCTGCGCGGCGCGTCCAGCGCGCCTTCCCACTGGCCGCTGAGGGCCGTGAGCACGCCGCGCGGCTCCAGCTCGGCCAGCAGCTGGTGGGCGCGTTCGCCCAGCGGCAGGCGCTGGGCGATCTGCGCCATCAGGGCGAAGTCCAGCCGCTGGGCGTTGACCTCGCCGCCCAGCACGGTGTCGCCGGGGCCGAGCTGCAGCGAGACGCCCCAGTCCGAGCGCGGCCAGGTGACGCCGTCGCCGCTGACGAAGCCGAGCTGGTAGGCGCGCAGGCTCAGGCGGTCCTTGGCGCGGGCGAGGTCCAGCCGGCCCTCGATGTGGTCCAGGTCCAGCTCGGGGGCGCTGTCCAGCAGCCGCAGGCGCACGGCGCGCAGCGCCAGGTCCAGCGTGGCGGCCACGGGCTGGCCGTCCTTGATCTGGCCCCAGGCGCGCACGGCGCCGTCGCCCTCGCTGAGCTGGAAGGGCAGGTCCACGTGGCGGCGCAGCTGGCGCAGGTCGGCCCGCGGCAGCTCGGCGTACAGCTCGCCGCTCCAGTGCTGGAACTCGCCCGGGCGCTTGAGCAGGCTTTGCGTGAACTTGCCGCGCAGCGAGAAGCGCTGGCCCCAGTCGGCCGGCGGCGTGGCGTCCAGGCGCAGCGAATGGCGGCGCAAGCCGTTGCGCATGATGAAGTTCAGGCCCGACAGCTCCAGCGGCCGGGCGTCGGCGCGCTTTTCGTCCACCCAGCGCACGCGGCCGTTGACGATGGCGAGCTCGGGCTGGCTGAACAGCCAGTCCATGCCGGCCTCGGTGGTGCCGGCGTCGGTCTTCTCGGCCTCGTCGAGGTTCAGGCCGGCGATGAAGATGCGGCCCTGGGCGTCGCGGCGGATGATGAGCTCCGGCGCGTCGACCAGCAGCTGCGAGAAGCGCGGCTCCAGCACCAGCAGCGACTGCGCCGACAGCACCGCCGCCACCCGCGGCAGCCGCAGGGCCGGACGGCCCGCGGGGTCGAGCACCTGCACGTCGCCGAGTTCCATGCGCGGCATCCAGCCGCCGGACTCGACCGTGATGCGGCCGATGCGCAGCTGCACCCCCAGAGTCTTTGAGGCTTCCTTTTCCAGCCAGGGCCGCCAGTCGTTGGCGTGCGGGAGAATGCCCCAGTGCAACACCGACCACGCCAAGACGCCCAGGCCCCACAGCAGCGCCAGCAGCAGCAGCGCCCAGCGCAACGCCTGCCAGCACAGGCGCAGGGGCCAGCGCGTGGCGCGGTTGCAATGATGGAGGGCGGCCGAAAGGAAGTCAGACACGGTGTCTTGAGGCACGTGGAGAACCGGCCGGCAGGCAATCTAGCACAGGCATGAAAGATCACCCCTACCGGCTTCGCCGGCCCCTCACGGGGCGCCGCCAGTGGCCCGGCAAAGCCGGCTCCACGGCAGCTGCTTGGGAATACCAGGAATGCGATTGACCGTTTCAGCCGATCACAGCCGTTATGTGCAGCGGGTGCGCCGCCGCTATGCGGCCGAGCTGGCCCTGCTGCGCCCCGGCCTGCCTGACCGCGCCGCGATCGGCGCGTTGATCGACACCCTGCTGGGCAGCCGCCCACTGGCCAGCGCGCTGCGCGTGGCCCGCCACCTGGTGCTGGAGCGCCTGGCGGTACTGGACGTGGAACAGGGCGCCAGCGTCGCCGATGTCACGCTCGCCATGACCCACCTGGCCGAAGTGACGCTGGACCGGGCGCTGACCGCCGCCCGCGCCGAGCTCGACGCGCTGCACGGCGCCCCCACCTGCGCCGAGGGCGGCGACATCGCCTTCTGGGTGCTGGGCATGGGCAAGCTCGGCGCGCGCGAGCTGAACGTGTCCTCGGACATCGACCTCATCTACGTCTACGAAGACGACGGCACCACGCACGGCCCCCGCCCCATCACCGCCCACGAGTACTTCACCCACGTCGCCAAGCGGCTCTACGCCCTGATCGGCGACGTGACGGACGACGGCCAGGTCTTCCGCGTGGACCTGGCGCTGCGCCCCAACGGCAAGAGCGGCCCGCCCGTGGTGAGCCTGGGCATGCTGGAGGAGTATTTCCTCGTGCAGGGCCGGGAGTGGGAGCGCTTTGCGTGGCTCAAGAGCCGCGTCGTGGCGCCGCTGGCCGGCCTGGGCGCCCCCGGCGACCCGCGCACGCTGGCCCTGCGCAACCTGGTCACGCCCTTCGTCTACCGCCGCTACCTCGACTACGGCGTGTTCGAGGGCCTGCGCCAGCTGCACGGCAAGGTGCGCAGCGAGGCCAAGGCGCGCGCGGCCGGCCGGCCCGAACGGGCCAACGACGTGAAGCTGTCGCGCGGCGGCATCCGCGAGATCGAGTTCATCGTGCAGCTGCTGCAGGTGGTGCGCGGCGGGCAGTTCCCCGAGATCCGCACCCGCTCCACGGTCAAGGCCCTGGCCCAGCTCGCCGCCGGCGGCCTGATGAAGGCCGAGACGGCGCAGCGCCTGAGCGACGCCTACGTCTTCCTGCGCCGGGTGGAGCACCGCATCCAGTTCCTGGACGACCAGCAGACCCACTGCCTGCCGCAGAGCGACGCCGACCTGGCCTGGATCGCGGCCTCCATGGGGCTGCAGTGCACGCGCGAAACGTGTGAGCTGTTCGAACAGCTCGGCGAGGTGCGCGAGCTGGTGGCCAACGAGTTTGACGCCCTGCTGCACGAGGGCGGCAAGCCGCAGGGCGGGTGCAAGGGCGGCCAATGCGGCGGCCCGAAGCCCGCGGTGGACGGCGAGGACTTCCTCAACGGCCTGCCGCCCGCGCTGGCCGCCGCCGTGCGCGCGCTGGCCGAGACGCCCCGCGTGCAGGGCCTGCGCGAGGAGTCGCGCCAGCGCCTGGCCAAGCTCTTCCACCGGGCGGCGCAGGCCGTCGACGCCGAGGAATGCTCGCTGGACGCGGCCCTGCGCTTCGTGGACTGGGTCGGCCCGCTGCTCAGACGCGAGAGTTATCTGGCCTTGCTGGTGGAGCGCCCCGCTGTGCAGCAGCGCCTGCTGCGCCTGCTGGGCCTGGCGCGCTGGCCGATGCGCTACCTGATGCAGCACCCGGGCGTCATCGACGAACTCGCCGACCCGCTGCTGCTGTCCGCCCGCTTCGACCGCGAGGCCTTCATCGCCGACCTGCTGGACCGCGAGCAGGGCTGGGTGCGCAGCGGCGAGGCCGACGAGGAGGCGCTGCTGGACACCCTGCGCCGCGCCCACCATGCCGAGGTCTTCCGCACGCTGGTGCGGGACGTGGAAGGCAGCATCACGGTCGAGCAGGTCGCCGACGACCTCAGCCTGCTGGCCGACGCGGTGCTGCAGATCGCCATCCAGTGGGCCTGGGCGCGCTTCGGCAAGGCCCACCGCCCCGACCCGCGCCTGGCCGTCATCGCCTACGGCAAGCTCGGCGGCAAGGAGCTCGGCTACGGCGGCGACCTGGACGTGGTGTTCGTCTTCGACGACGACGACGAGAACGCGGCCGAGATCTACGGCGCCTTCGTGCGCCGCCTCATCACCTGGCTCACGCTGCGCACGGCCGCGGGCGAGCTGTTCGACATCGACACCGCGCTGCGGCCCAACGGCAACTCGGGGCTGCTCGTCACGTCGCTGGCGCACTTCGAGTCCTACCAGACGGGCCGCGGCAGCAACACGGCGTGGACCTGGGAGCACCAGGCCATCACGCGCGCGCGTTTCTGCGCGGGCGAGGCGGCCCTGGCCGAGCGCTGCGAGGGCGTGCGCCGCCAGGTGCTGACCGCGCCGCGTGACGCCGACGCCCTGCGCCAGGAGGTGCAGGCCATGCGCGAGAAGGTGCGCGCCGCGCGCCCGGTGCGCGACGGGCTGTTCGACGTGAAGCACAGCGAGGGCGGCATGATGGACGCCGAGTTCGCGCTGCAGACGCTGGTGCTGACGCATGCCGCCGCCCACCCGGAGCTGCTGCCCAACCTGGGCAACATCGCGCTGCTGCAGCGCTGCGAGGCCGTGGGGCTGCTGCCCGCGGGCGTGGGCGTGGGGGCGGCCAATGCCTACCGCGAGCTGCGCCGCGTGCAGCACAAGGCGCGGCTGGATGAGCAGTCGACGGCGCTGGATGCGGAGGCGGCGGCGCCGTTGGCGGGGCATCGGGAGGCGGTGATGGCCTTGTGGCAGGCGGTGTTTGGATAGGCCGCGGCGCGGCCGATTCGGCCTGGACGTGGGGGCGCTCTTGCGGCCGTGCGGCATTGTGCGAAGGCTCAGCCGGGAGTTCGCCCCGGCGGGCGACCTACTTTTTGTCCCGACAAAAAGTAGGCAAAAAACGGCCCCTGCAAAACCGCCCCTGCGGGGTCCCCTGCGTGCCTTGCCGCTTGCAAGCGGCAAGTCCCTCGGCAGGCGTCGCGCAGTGCGCAGGCACTGCGCTCGGTCCTGCCTCGGTGCATCGCAACCCGGGGGCGCGCCCAACTCGCTTCGCTACGCTCCGCTCAAACAAAGGGGCGCGAGTCAGATGTTGAAGCGTGCTGCGCACGCCCCCCGGGTTGCTGCGCTTCTCGGCGGTTTAGAAGGGGAGGCCCAGAACAGCCGAAACAGCCAACAGCCGAACAGCCAACAGCCAAACGCCGCAACCCTGCGGTCGTGGCTGTTCCTTCACTCCCCCTTGGAGTCCGCCGAGCAGCGCAAGGACTTGAGGGCGCGTGCGCAGCACGCTTCAACATCTGACTTCGCGCGGTTGTCTGAGCGCAGCGTAGCGAAGCGAGTTCCGCGCGAGCCCTCAAGGCCTGAGCAGCGCAGGGCAGCCCGCTGCGAAGCAAAGGGCCGGACGGAACGGGGGCGACTTTTTGCCTTCTTTTTGGTCGCTCAAAAAGAAGGTCGCCC
>JAEUPJ010000010.1 GCA_016790285.1 Roseateles sp.
GCCGTTGACGAGGTAGATCGACACCGGCACGTGTTCCTTGCGCAGCAGGTTCAGAAAGGGGTCCTGCAAAAGTTGGCCTTTGTTGCTCACGATATGCTCCGTGTTGTTGGATGAGAGGCGGTCACCTTACCACAGGCCCGCCGTTCCGAGGCCGCCGGCGCGCTCAACCGCCCCGGTCGTCGAAGGGATTGCGCCCGGAGCGCAACTCGATGCGCAAAGGAGTTCCGACCAGCTTGAAGTGCTCGCGGAATCGACCCTCGAGGTAGCGCTTGTACGACGCCGGCACGTGCTCGAGCGAGTTGCCGTGGATCACGACGATCGGAGGATTCATCCCACCCTGGTGCGCGTAGCGCATCTTCGGTCGGAACCGGCCTTCCCGTCGGGGCTCCTGGTGGGCCACCGCTTCCTGCAGCACGCGCGTGAGCACCGGGGTGGGCATCTTCACCGTGGCAGAGGCGTGCGCTTGCAGCAAGGATTTCCAAAGGGCGGTCAGTCCGGTTCGCTTGAGCGCAGAGATGTGGAGCACCGGCGCGAATTTCAAGAAGGCCAGCCGAGATTCCACCGACCGCTCGAGCATCTGCCGCTGGTAGTCGTCGGTCGCATCCCACTTGTTGATCGCCACGACGACGGCACGGCCCGACTCGAGGATGTAGCCTGCGATGTGGGCGTCCTGGTCGCTGACCCCCTCCGTGGCGTCGATCAGCAGGACCACGACGTTCGCGTCGGCGATCGCCTGCAGCGTCTTCACGACCGAGAACTTCTCGATCGCCTCGAACACCCGCCCCTTGCGCCGCAAGCCCGCGGTGTCGATGAGCTCGAAGTGCCGCCCGTCGCGCTCGAAGGGCACGTGGATCGCGTCGCGCGTCGTGCCCGGCTGGTCGAAGGCGATCAACCGCTCCTCGCCCAGCCAGGCGTTGATGAGCGTGCTCTTGCCGGCGTTGGGGCGTCCGGCCACCGCGAGGCGGATCGGCCGGTCGGCGGCGTCGCCCTCTCCCCCGGACACGTCTTCGGGCGGCGCCTCGAAGCCCTCGAGCGCCGCCTCGAGCAGGCTGCGAACGCCCTGCCCGTGCGCCGCGGACACCGGATGCGGCTCGCCCATGCCGAGCTCGTGGAACTCGGCCAGCGCCGGCGAGTCGGACATGCCCTCGGCCTTGTTCACGGCCAGGAGGGCGCGCTTGCCCTGCGTGCGGAGGTAGCGCGCGATGTCCTGGTCCTGCGCCGAGAGGCCGCTGCGGATGTCGGCCACGAAGATGACCACGTCCGCTTCGGCCACCGCGGCGCGCGTCTGCTTGGCCATCTCCGCCACCACGCCACTCGGCCGCTCGGGCTCGAAGCCGCCGGTGTCGACGACGATGAACTCGATGTCGCCGAAGCGCGCGTCGCCGTAGTGGCGGTCGCGCGTCAGGCCCGGGAAGTCGGCGACGATGGCGTCGCGCGTCTTCGTGATGCGGTTGAAGAGCGTGCTCTTGCCCACGTTGGGGCGGCCGACCAGGGCGATGACCGGCTTCATCGTCGGGCGGTCTTCAGTTGGGGCGGAACGCGAACAGCCCGCCGTCGCGCGTCACGACCAGCACCGTGGTGCCGCTCACGACCGGCGTCGTCACGACGGGCGTGCCGTCGGTGACCAGGCGCAGCTGCGTATCGCCGGTGGTCGTGCTCAGGAAGTGCACGTACCCGTCGAGATCGCCGAACACCACCACCGGCCCCACGGCCAGCATGCCGGACAGGCCCCGATGCATGAACTTCTCGTTCGTCCACAGCACGTCGCCGTTGTCGGCGCGCCAGGCCGTGATGCGGTCGTTGGCATCGGCGCCGATCACGCGTTCGGCATCGCCGGCAAGGGCCCGGGAGCCCCCCACGTTGCGCGTCCACAGTAGGGCCCCGCGCTCGGCATCGACGCAGGCCACGGCCGACTGGAAGGCTCGCGCGCAATAGCGGCTGCCCTGCCGCACCGGCGGGCCCACCAGGTCGGCAAGGCGCTCGACCTCGTTCGTCCCGCGTGGCGTGGCCAGCGCGACGTCCCAGGCCAAGGACCCCTGCGTCGGCTCCAGCGCCGCCAAGCGCGGCCCCTGCCCCGTCAGCAGGGTGTTCCTGAAGGGGGCCAGCACGCCCGGCTGCGCCAGTGTCAACGGGTCGCCGGCCTTCTGGTAGACCCAAAGGCGCCGGCCGTCCAGCGCATCGAAGGCATGCACGACGCGGTCGACGGTCATCACGAAGACGCGCTCGCCGGCGACCAGAGGCGGGCTCACCACCGCCGAGGGCACGCGCTTGCGCCACTGGACGGCACCCTTGGCATCGAAGACCACGACCTCGTTGGCGCGCGTCACGACGCTCGTGAAGCGGCCATCGGTGCCGACCCCGGCCGAGACCTCGCCGCCGGCATCGGCCCGCCAGACTTCGCGGCCGTTCTCGGCGACCAGGGCACGCACGGTGCCGTCGGTGCCGGCGACGAAGAACATCCCGTCGCGCGCCGCCGGAACCAGCGGGAACCGCAGCGTCCCGATCTGGTCGAGCCAGACCTGGCGACCGGCGATCTTCGGCACGAAGTCCTCGAGCGGCTTGGGCTCGGGCTTGTCGGAGGCACAGCCGGACAGCCAGGTCGCCGCCACGGCGACGACGCCGAGCAGCGCGCGGCGGGCCCAAGCGCGGCCGGTCATTTCGAGGCAGCCGGCGCCACCGCGGGCCGGGCGGCCGCGGACGCGGCAGCGGCCGCAGCCGGGGTGGAGGACGCGGCCGCCGCGGGCGGGGCGGCGGAGGCCGCCGACCCGGCCGCCGGCGCCGATGCGGCGCCCGGAGGCGCGCCCAGGGCGGTCAGCTTGGCGTCGATCAGCCGCCGGTACTCCACCTTGTCGCTCATGGCGGCATAGGCCACCTGCCAGGCGTTGCGTGCCTCGGCCTTCTTGCCCTGCAGCATGAGCACGTCGCCACGCCGGTCGGCGACCAGCGCCTCGAAGCCCTCGGCCTTGGCCGCGTCGAGCGTCTTCAGCGCCTCGTCGTACTGCTTGGCGTCGGCCTGCAGCGCGGCCAGGCGCAGCCGCGCCACGGTGCGCATCTCGGACTCCTTGGCCTGCTCGGCGACCCAGGTCAGCGAGGCGCGCGCGTCCTCGGCCTTGCCCTTGTCGAACTGCACCTTGGCCGCGATGAGGCCGCCCTGCTGGGCATACGCGGTGCCGGGGAACCGCTGGCGCAGGTCGGCGAAGGCGCGCGAGGTCTTCTCGACATCCCCCGCCGAGGCGGCACGGTCGAGCTCGTCGAACAGCGCGCCCGCCTTGTTCCCCTGGTCGCGCTGGTACCACTGCCAACCGTTCCAGGCCGCGAAGCCGCCCAGCACCAGCACGAGCAGCCAGGTGATGAGGTTGCCGTACTTGTTCCAGAACGCCTTGACGGCGTCGAGTTGTTCCTGCTCTTGCAGGTCGAGGGAGGTGGCCATGGAGCGGGGTGTGGGGTCGCGGGCGCGGGTCGTCGGCGTCGGGGGCTGCGGCGTGCTGGCTCGTTCGCGTCCGCCAGGCGGCGCGCGGGCAAGCGGCGGATTATCTCTTGCGTGTCCTGGTCGCCGGGATCAGGCCACCGGGCCGCGCAGCGCCGCCTGCAAGGCGTCGAGGTCGGCCAGCGGGAACTGCCGCTGGACCGCGGCCGCGTCCCGCAGCGACTTCAGCGCCACCTCACCGCGCGAGAGCTCGTCGGAACCGAAGACGAGCGCGAAGCGCGCGCCGCTCGCGTCGGCCTTCTTGAACTGGCTCTTCATGCTGCCCTGCCCGTCCTTGGACGCGGCGTGCATGACGATCGCGAGGCCGCGCTCGCGCAGCGTCGCCAGCACGGGCATGACGCGCGGCAGCGACGCCGCGTCGGGCACGACGGCGTAGGCGTCGGGCGCCGACGAGGGCACTGGCGTGCCGACGGCCGCCAGCGCGAGCAGCAATCGTTCGGTGCCGAGCCCGAAGCCGATGCCCGGGGCAGGCTTGCCGCCCAGCGTCTCGATCAGCCGGTCGTAGCGGCCACCTCCGCACACCGTGCTCTGGGCGCCCAGGTGCGGGCTCTTCCACTCGAACACGGTGAGGTTGTAGTAGTCCATGCCGCGCACCAAGCGCGGATTGACCGTGTAAGCGAGCCCGGCCGCGTCGAGCACGGCGCGCAGCGCGCCGAAGTGCGCCATCGACTCCGGACCCAGGAAGTCGATCAGCTTGGGCGCGCCGACCACCACCGGCTCCATCGCCGGATTCTTGGTGTCGAGGATGCGAAGCGGGTTGCTGTGCAGGCGCCGGCGGGCGTCTTCGTCCAACCGGTCGGCGTGGGCCTCGAAGTGCGCGATCAGCGCGTCACGGTGCGCGCGGCGCTCCTCCGGCTGGCCGAGGCTGTTGAGCTCGAGCACGATATCGCGGCCCTCGACGAGGCCGAACTCGCGCCACAGCGCGCGCAGCATCAGGATGATCTCGGCGTCGACATCGGGCCCGGGGTGGCCGAGCGCTTCCACGTCGAGCTGGTCGAACTGGCGCGAGCGCCCCTTCTGCGGCCGCTCGTGGCGGAACATCGGGCCCATCTGCCAGATGCGCAGCGGCCCGTTGTAGAGCGCGTTGTGCTCGTTGATGGCGCGCACGATGCCGGCCGTGGCCTCGGGACGCAGCGTCAGCGCGTCACCGTTCATCGCGTCGGTCCAGGAGAACATCTCCTTTTCGACGATGTCGGTCACCTCGCCGAGGCCGCGCACGAAGAGGGCCGTCGGCTCGACGATGGGCGTGCGCAGGTTGCGGTAGCCCCAGCGCGCGAGCACGCCGCGCATCACGCCCTCCACCCACTCCCAGCGGTGCGCCTCGTCGGGCAAGAGGTCGTTCATGCCCTTCACCGCCTGCAGGGCGGCCGGCGTCGAGCCTGGCTTCGTGGGTTGCTGCATCGGCGACGCAGCACTTGCCTTCACGGCATCTTGGGGTTGTGCCATCGGAGTGCTTGCCCGGCCGCGCCGGGCAGGTATCAATGCGAAGCAGTCGCGGCCTGGGCGGCCGCGGCGGCGCCAAAGCGCCGCTCGATGTAGTTCTCGACGATCTTGTGGAACTCGGTGGCGATGCCTTCGCCACGCAGCGTCAGCGCCTTCTCGCCGTCGATGAAGACGGGCGCCGCAGGCGCCTCGCCGGTGCCCGGCAGGCTGATGCCGATGTCGGCATGCTTGCTCTCGCCCGGGCCGTTGACGATGCAGCCCATCACCGCGACCTTGAGGTTCTCGACGCCCGGGTAGCGGCTCTTCCATACCGGCATCTGCGCGCGCAGGAAGTCGTCGATCCGCTTGGCCAGTTCCTGGAACGTGGTGCTGGTGGTGCGGCCGCAGCCGGGGCACGCGGTGACGCTGGGGTTGAA
The DNA here is from genome assembly GCA_016790285.1 of Roseateles sp. Classification (GTDB taxonomy): domain Bacteria; phylum Pseudomonadota; class Gammaproteobacteria; order Burkholderiales; family Burkholderiaceae_C; genus Pelomonas. The sequence continues at coordinate 5,347 of JAEUPJ010000010.1, forward strand.
GGCACGCAGGCCCAGCGACTGCAGCACCTCCAGCGCCACCACCACCTCCTGCGTGCGCGCCTCGCCCGGCTGGGGCGTGAGGCTGACGCGGATGGTGTCGCCGATGCCTTCTTGCAGCAGCACGCCCAGCGCGGTGGCCGAGGCCACCGTGCCCTTGGTGCCCATGCCGGCCTCGGTGAGGCCCAGGTGCAGCGCGTAGTCGCAGCGCGCAGCCAGCGCACGGTACACGGCGATGAGGTCCTGAACGCCGCTGACCTTGCAGCTGATGATGATCTGGTCGGCGTCGAGCCCGAGCTCGCGCGCATAGGCCGCCGAGCCGAGCGCCGACTGCACCAGCGCCTGGTACATCACCTGCTTGGCATCCAGCGGCTGCGCGCGAGCGGCGTTCTCGTCCATCAGCGCCGCCAGCAGCTCCTGGTCGAGGCTGCCCCAGTTGACGCCGATGCGCACCACCTTGTCGTGGCGGATGGCCGCTTCGACCATCATCGCGAACTGGCGGTCCCGCTTGTCGCCCTTGCCGACGTTGCCCGGGTTGATGCGGTACTTCGACAGCGCCTGCGCCATCGCCGGGAATTCGGTGAGCAGGCGATGGCCGTTGTAGTGGAAGTCGCCCACCAGCGGCACGTCGATGCCCATGCGGTCGAGCTGCTCGCGGATGTAGGGCACCTGCTCGGCGGCCTCGGGCGTGTTGACGGTGATGCGCACCAGCTCGGAGCCCGCGATCGCCAGCTCCTTGACCTGGATGGCCGTGCCGATGGCGTCCACCGTGTCGGTATTCGTCATGGACTGCACACGCACCGGGGCATCGCCGCCGATGGTCACCACACGATCGCCCCAGACGACACGCGCCTGGCGGCTCCTGCGCGGCGCGGGCGCCGCCTCGGGGATGATCCACTCGCTCATCAATTCAACTCCAGTCGAGCGACGTTGTTGCTGCCGCGGGCGGCGAGGTCGACGGCGGCACCCCGCCACTCGAGCCGCGTACCGCGCACGTTGCCGACGCGGACCTTGTAAGGCGCCGCGCCGCTGTATTCCTGCTGCTCGCCCTCGCGCAGGACGCGCGAGATCAGCACCTGGCCCTGGGCGTCGACGACCTCGACCCAGGTGTCGGCGGTGGCCGTGACGCGCAGCGCACTGCCGGGCACCACAGTGATCACCGGCTTGATGGGCGCGGAAGCCACCGCCGGGGGCGGGGCCACCTCGCGCACCTGCAGCGGCGCGGACGCCACAGGCAGTGCGACCGGCGCCACGCTCGCCACCGGGGCAGACGCGGAAGGGCTCACCGCGACCGAGGCCGCAGGTGCCGGAACGAACTCCACCGGCGCGCTCGCCGCAGCGGTCACGACGCCCGCGGAGGCCGCCGCCGGCGGAGCGGAGGCGGCCCCCTCCCGGTCGGCGATCCAGCCAGCCGGCACCCAATAGACGGCTGCCGCGGCCAGCAGCAGCAGCGCCGGCCCCCAGACGACGGGGCGCATCACCACGGCCAGCGCACCGCCATCCATCGGGCTGCCGCTGGCATTGCGCTCCCGGAAGGGCTGGTTCAGGCCCGGGCGCACGTCGAAGCCTTGCTCGCTGCTGCGCGGCAGCAAGGCCAACACAGGCGCCGGGTCCACCTTCAGGGCGCGGCACATGGCGGTGGCCAGAGCGCGGGCGAAAGTGGCGTCAGGCAGCAGGTCGAAGCGGTCTGCCTCCAGGGCTTCCAGCTTGGCCTGTGGCACCTTGAGCATGACGGCCAGCGCCGCGATGTGCAGGCCGCGCTGCTGGCGGGCATTGCGCAGCCACGCACCGGCGGTGGCTGCGGCGTGGGCACGTCCCTCGGAGATGGGTTCCATCGTCTGGTCGTTGTTGTTGTATGCCGCGGTGCGGCTTATTCGTCGAAGCGGCCGGCGTCCAGCAGCTGCGTCTCAGGCGACTGCGGATGCTTGCGGCGCAACTGCAGTGACAGATCATCGAACGCGCCCGTGTTGGCGAGCTTGCGCTCGATGCGCAGTTGCAGCCAGAGGCTTTGCGCGTTGACCTGCTCGGGCTGCCCATTGACACGCTTGACGTAGAAGCGCGCCCGTTCGTACTCCGCATTGCGGAACAGCACGTCCGACAGGTTGACCGCGATGGCCGGGTTGCCCGGGTCCAGCTCGAAGGCGCGCAGCAGGGTCTTCTCGGCGACGAGCAGACGCCCCGCACGGGCCTCGCACACGCCCTTGGCCAGCAGCGTGCGGGCCGGCGCGCGGTAGGTGGACTGCGACAGCGCCTGGTCGAACAGCGCATCGGCCGTCTGCCAGCGCTGCTGCTGGCACATGAACCAGCCGTAGTTGTGCAGGGTGTCCGGGTCATTGGGGTAGACGGTCAGTGCGCGGCGGAAGGCTTCCTCCGCCAGCTGCGCGTCACCCATGGCACCGTAGATGAGACCACGCAGGTTGACGGCCTCGCGCATGTCCGGCTTGGCCTGCAGGGCGAGCTTGAGCTCGTCGAGCGCCGTCGAGAACTGGCCTCGCGAGAAGTAGCCCTGGGCTAGCTCGAGGCGGATGCCCGCGCGGCGGTCGGCGTCCGTCTGGTCGGAGTCGGTCTTGATCTCGCGGTCCGTACTCGGCGCCGTGCCGGCACAGCCGGTGAGCATGAGGGCAGTCAGCGTGAGGGTCAGGGCAGGCAGCAGGCGCTTCATCAGGTCCTCGATCGGGGGCATCACTCGGATTTGGCCACCGTCACGGGGGCCCTGACCATGCGGATATGCGCGCGGGTGCGGTCCTGCACTTCCCCGGCGAGCTGCCCGCAAGCAGCATCGATGTCGTCGCCGCGCGTCTTGCGAACGGTCGTCACGATGCCGGCCTGGATCAGCACCTCGGCAAAGGCCTGCACACGGGCGTTGGTGCTGCGCGTGAGGCCTGAAGCCGGGAAGGGGTTGAACGGGATCAGGTTGATCTTGCAGCTGACCTTGTTTTTCAGCAGCTTCACCAGCGCCATCGCCTGCTCCGGCGTGTCGTTCACCTCCTGCAGCATGCAGTACTCGAAGGTGATGAAGTCGCGCGGGGCCTTGTCGAGGTAGCGGTTGCAGGCCGCCAGCAGCTCGTCGATGGGGTATTTCTTGTTCAGCGGCACGAGCTGGTCGCGCAGCGGGTCGGTCGGTGCGTGCAGGCTCACCGCCAGGGCGACCGGGCAGTCCTCGCGCAGGCGGTCGATCATGGGCACGACGCCCGAGGTCGAGACGGTGACGCGGCGGCGGCTCAGCCCGTAGCCGTGGTCGTCCAGCATCGTCTTGAGCGCAGGCACGAGCTGGTCGTAGTTCTGCAGTGGCTCACCCATGCCCATCATCACCACGTTGGAGATGACACGCTCGGTGGTGTTCTGGCGCTGGCGCAGGTTGTGCTCGGCGAACCAGAGCTGGGCAACGATCTCGGCCGTGCTCAGATTGCGGCTGAAGCCCTGGTGGCCCGTCGAGCAGAAACGGCAGCCGACGGCGCAGCCGGCCTGGCTGGACACACACAGCGTGCCGCGGTCGTCTTCGGGAATGAACACCGCCTCGACGGCGTTGCCCGCGCCGACGTCGAACAGCCACTTGATGGTGCCGTCAGCGGAAACGTGTTCGGAGATGACGGTGAGGCCCTGGATGACGGCCCGACCGGCGAGCTTCTCGCGCAGGGACTTGGCGAGGTCGGACATCTGGTCGAAGTCCGACGCGCCCTTTTGGTGGATCCAGCGGAAGAGCTGGGTCGCACGGAACTTTTTTTCGCCCAGTTGCTCGCAGAAGGCGGCCAAGCCTGGCAGATCGAAACCGAGCAGGTTGACCGCGTCCATAGGAACTTCCTGGGCCGGGGTCACCGACCCCGTTGTGGGATCAGCGACCCGAGTAGACGTTCATGCCGGGGAAGAAGAACGCCACTTCGGCAGCAGCCGTTTCAGCGGCGTCGGAGCCGTGCACGGCGTTGGCATCGATGCTGTCGGCGAAGTCGGCGCGGATGGTGCCCTTCTCGGCCTTCTTCGGGTCGGTGGCGCCCATCAGGTCACGGTTCTTCAGGATGGCGCCTTCGCCTTCCAGGACCTGGATCATGACGGGACCGGAGACCATGAAGTTCACCAGGTCGTTGAAGAAGGGGCGGGCCTTGTGCACAGCGTAGAACTGCTCGGCTTCACCGCGCGACAGGTGGACCATCTTGGCCGCGATGACCTTCAGGCCAGCGCCTTCGAAGCGGGCGTAGATCTGGCCGATGACGTTCTTCGCCACGGCATCGGGCTTGATGATGGACAGGGTGCGTTCGATCGCCATGGTGTTCTCCTGGAGGGGCGTATTGGACAAAGCCTGCGATTGTAGCGGGGAGGGATGACCCTAATCAGGTCACCCCGCTGGCGTCAGCGGTTGCGGCCACCAAAGCCACCGCCGGAGCGGCCGCCGCCGCCGCCGCCCTTGCCGCCGCGCCCGCCCCCACCACCACCGCCGCTGCGGCGCAGGAAGGCGTCGCCGCCGATGTAGCCGACCGAGGTCTGCATGGGATCAGGCTCGCGCGGGCCGTTGCCCTTGTTGCCCGGCTTGCCACCCTTGCCGCCGAACGCGCTGCTGCCGCCGGCGCCGAAGCCCTGCGGGATGCCCCGCTTGCCGCTCGAGGCATGGCGGCGGTCGAAAGTCTGCTCCAGCGGGTTGACGTGGTGCGGGATGAAGTCGTCGTCTTCCTCGTCGTCGTCGCGACGCACGCGCTCCTCACGGGGCGGGCGGGGCTGCTGCGGCTCCGGCGGGCGGCTCGGGCGCGGACCCACGCCGCTGTGGCGGTCGTCGGCGCCGCGGCGCTTGTTGCGGTCGTTCTTGCCGCCCTGCTGCGGCTGTTGCGGCTGGCCCTTGCCCTGCTGCTGGCCCTGCCCCTGGCCCTGGCCCTGGCCACCCGGCACATGGCCCTGGCCCTGGCCACCCGGCACATGGCCGGCGAGGCGGCGGATGACGCGCACGTCGTCGTCGCCGAGCTCGACCCACACGCCCCGCTTGAGGCCTCGCGGCAGCACGACGGTGCCGTAGCGGATGCGGATCAGGCGGCTCACCACCATGCCCACGGCCTCGAAGAGCTTGCGCACTTCGCGGTTGCGGCCTTCGGTGATGACGACGCGGTACCAGCGGTTGGCGCCTTCGCCGCCGCCGTCCTCGATGCTCTTGAAGGACGCCGTCTGACCCTCGACGTTGACGCCCTCCAGCAGCTTGCTGCGCTGCTCGTCAGACAGCGAACCGAGCACGCGGGCCGCGTACTCGCGCTCGACGCCGAAGCGCGGGTGCATGAGCTGGTTGGCCAGTTCGCCCGAGTTGGTGAACAGCAGCAGGCCTTCGGTGTTGATGTCCAGTCGGCCGACGGACTGCCACTTCTGGCCCTGCACGCGCGGCAGGGTGCGGAAGACCGTGGGGCGGCCTTCGGGGTCATTGAAGGTCGACACCTCGCCCGTGGGCTTGTGGTAGGCCAGGATGCGCGGGTTGGGCGGCGAGATGCGCACGCGCACTTCCTTGCCGTTCACGCGCACCTTGTCGCCAAACGAGATGCGCTGGCCGACATGCGCCACTTCGCCGTTGACTTCGATCTTGCCTTCGGCGATCCAGTCCTCGATGTCGCGGCGGGAGCCGATGCCGGCCTGTGCCAGCACCTTCTGCAGCTTGGGCGCGTCGGCGTCGGGCGCCAACACGCGCTTGGAATCGCCCTCGACCGCGTCTGCCGACTCTTCGGCGGGTTGCGGCGCCAGCACGGGCGGCTCGCCCACGGGGCCTTCGGATTCGGCGTCCAGCGTGCCCGACAACACATCGGCAAAGCGCGCCCCCGCGGCCTCGACCAGTTCCGGCGCCAGCAGGGGAGCGGGCGGCTCATTGCCGCCGGGGCCCTGTGCGCCACCCTGTGCGCCGCCTTGCGCAGCCGCCTGGCGCTCGGCGCGCTCCTTGCGGTTGCGACGGCGGTTGCGGCTGCGGCCGCCGCGTTCGCCGTCTTCACCTTCACCGCCCTCGTCGCCGTCGGCATCACCCTCGCCGTCGCCCTCGCCCGCGTCGCCCTCGGAGGCGGCAGCCGGCGCTTCGGGCGCCAGGGAGAACAAGGGGGCCTGGGCGGGCACAGCGGCCGGTGCCGGCGCAGCCTGGGCACCCGACTCCACGGCATCAGCCGCAGGCGCCTCGGCCGCGGCGGCCGACTTGCGTGGCGCGCGCTTGCGGGCGGGGGCCGGCGCTGCATCGGCAGCCGCTTCGGTCTTGGCCACGTCGGCCACGGCCTGCGGCGCCTCCTCGGCGGCGGCTTCGGCCGGCGCTTCGGCCTTGCGGCGCGTTCGCTTCACAGGCGCGGCGGCTTCCGCGGGGGCGGCTGCCTCGGGCGTCGCCTCAGCCGCGGCGGCCTTCGTCGTGCGACGTCGCTTGGGCGCGGCGGGCGCGTCGGCGTCGGCGGCAGGAGTCAGGGGCTGGTCTTGATCGGCTGCGTCGTTCATGCGGATTCGGGCTGGGGTTGCGGGGGCGGATCGTTGGGATCGGGATTGGGGAGGGCGGGCGTGCCGTCATCGCCGAAAAGGCTTCGCGACGGCGCCGGCAACTCGGCCGGGGTAACCGGGGCGGCTTCGTCAGCCAGGGCCGCATCGGCGGCCACCGGCACATCGGGAGCGGCTGCTGCGGCCGCCTCCAGGGCAGGCGCCTCGGCGGGCGCGGGAGCCGGGATGTCGAGCGGCGCCTCATCCGGGGTATCGGCTGGCGCCTCGTCCGGGGCGTCGAGCAACTGGCCTTGCAGGGCCTCGAAGGCCGGCGGCTGGCTGCCGACGTCCAGGGCCGGCAGTTGCTCCAGGCTCGCGAGGCCGAGGTCGTCGAGGAAGGTCTTGGTCGTGGCGTAAAGCGCCGGGCGACCGGGGGTCTCGCGGTGGCCGATGGCCTCGACCCAGCCACGGTCCTCAAGCTGCTTGATGATCTGGCTGGCCACCACGACGCCGCGGATGTCCTCGATGTCGCCTCGCGTGACGGGTTGACGGTAGGCAATGATGGCCAGCGTCTCCAGCACGGCGCGGGAGTAGCGCGGCGGCTTTTCGGGGTGCAGGCGGTCGAGGTACTCGCGCAGCTCCGGGCGGCTCTGGAAACGCCAGCCGGAGGCCAGCGCCACGAGCTCGACGCCCTTGCCTTCCCAGTCACGGCTGAGCTCGTCGAGCAGGCTGCGCAGCGTGTCGGCACCGAGTTCGTCGGCGAACAGGCTGCGCATCTCGCGCAACGTCAGCGGCTGCGAGGCACAGATCAGCGCGGTCTCGAGGACGCGCTTGGCATCCTGGGTATTCATGAACGCAATTGCGCCCTCAATCAAGCCAAGTCTGGCAATCCGTCCGGGCCTGGGCGCTCTCAGCAGCCTTCAGGCAATGCGGACGGGGTCTGTCCGGGCGTCATCGAGGGGCTCATCAGCCTTCCAGCGGGACGCATGCGGGGTGGTTGACCGGCGGGCGGGTGAACTGCTGACCGCGCGGATCGCGCCTCATTCGGCGCGCTGGCTGCCACGACAACCGAAGTGCATTGTAGCCCTGTCATTCGGGCAGGTCGCTGGCGCCGATCTCGGCCCAGGCCGCGGCCATGTCCAGCGGCAGCGGCGCGCTCAGCGTGAGCGCCTCGCCAGTGACGGGATGGACGAAGCCCAGCCGCGCCGCATGCAGCGCCTGGCGCGACAGGCCCAGGGCGGGCGCGCCGCCATACAGGGCGTCCGCCAGCAGCGGGTGGCCGCGGTGCATGAGGTGCACGCGGATCTGGTGGGTGCGGCCCGTGTGCAGCACGCAGTGCACGGCGCTCACCGCCCTGCCTTTCACGTCACCCACACCCAGCGGGTAGACGTCGGTGCGCGCCGGCTTGCCGAGGTTGGCCGGGGCCACCGCCATCTTCACCCGCGACACCGGGTCGCGCCGCAGTGCCTGCTCCACGGTGAAGGGCTCCTCCACCCGGCCCCAGGCGAGCGCCAGGTATTCGCGGTGCACCTCACGGGCGGCGATCTGGCGCGTGAGTGCCGTGACGGCCTCCAGCGTCTTGCCCACGACCATCAGGCCGCTGGTGTCCTTGTCCAGCCGGTGCACGATGCCGCCTCGCGGCAGCGTGGCCGCCGCCGCGTGATGGGCGAGCAGCCCGTTCATCAGCGTGCCCGACCAGTTGCCCGCGGCGGGGTGCACGACCAGCCCCGCGGGCTTGTTGACCACGGCCAGGTGCTCGTCCTCGTAGACGAAGTCCAGCGCCATCGCTTCGGCGCGGAAGGCGCGGCTCTCGTCGGTCGGCTGAAGTTCCACTTCGACACGCTGGCCGGCGCGCAGCTTGTGCGCCGCCTTGGCCAGCGCGCGGCCGTCCACCGTCACGCAGCCGCGCTCGATGAGCGCCTGCAGGTGGTTGCGTGAGAACTCGGGCGCGATGCCCGTCAGCCAGCGGTCCAGCCGCTCGCCATGCCCCGCGGCGTCGACCTCGGCCGTGCGCCGTTCGGCCTCCTGGGCCTCGTCGGCATCCGGCTCGAAGTCGTCCGGCCCCCCCACCCTATACTGCGCGTCCATCGTTTCCTGTGACCGGGCCGGCAGCATCGCCGTCGACTTCAGACATGTTTGTTGAGAATTTCAAGGCCGGCCGCGTTGTCGCCGGCGCTGTCGTGATGGCGCTCGCGCTCGGCTTGAGCGGCTGTGGCTCCACAGCCAAGGAGGACCCCAACTCCCAGGCAGCGCTGGACAAATTGTATGCAGACGCCAAGGAAGACCTGAACGCCGGCAGCTATGACCGCGCGATCAAGTCCCTGGAGAAGATCGAGGGCCGCGCCGCGGGCACGACCATGGGCCAGCAAGCCACGCTGGACGTCGCCTGGGCCTACTACCGCACCGGCGAGCGCGCGCAGGCCATCTCGACGCTGGACCGCTTCATCAAGCTCAACCCGTCCAGCCCGGCGATGGACTACGCCCTGTACATGAAGGGCATCGTCAACTTCAACGAGGACCTCGGCCTCTTCGGGCGCCTGGCCAACCAGGACGTGTCGGAGCGCGACCAGCAGGCCTCGCGCGAAGCGCTGCTGGCGTTCCGCCAGCTCGTCGAGCAGTTCCCTGACTCCAAGTACTCGGCTGAAGCGACGACGCGCATCAACTTCATCACCAACACGCTGGCCGCCTACGAGATCCACGTGGCGCGCTACTACTTCAACCGCAAGGCCTACGTTGCCGCGGCCAACCGTGCGCAGTCGGCGGTGGCGGAGTTCCAGTACGCGCCGGGCATCGAGGAAGGCCTGTTCATCATGGCCGAGAGCTACGACAAGCTCGGCCTCACGCAACTGCGCGACGACGCGCGCCGCGTGCTGGACAAGAACTTCCCGAACAGCGAGTACGCCAGCGGCAACGCGAGCAAGCGCAAGCCGTGGTGGCAGCTCTGGTGAGCTGACGGCTCACCTCGGCAAGCAACGAACGGGCCTTCTCAGGCCCGTTCTGCGTTGAGCTGCTCCAGCCAGGCCAGCGCTTCAGCTTCGTTGGCCACGGGCGTCATCGGTGGCAGCGCGCCACGCAGCCGACGTCCATAGTTCATGCCGGCCATGCGGGGGTCGCACACCACCAGAAGGCCGCGGTCGGTCTCGGTGCGGATGAGCCGCCCCGCCCCCTGCTTCAGCGCGATGGCGGCCTCGGCCACGAAATACTCCGAGAACGCATTGCGGCCCTGGGCTTCCAGTCGCTGCACGCGGGCCTCGACCAAGGGGTCGTTCGGCGGCGGGAAGGGCAACTTGTCGATGACGACGCACTGCAGCGCGTCCCCGGGCACATCGATGCCCTCCCAGAAGCTCGCGGACCCCACGAGCACGGCCGCCGGGTTGTCCAGGAAGCGTTGCAGCAGCAGCCGCTTGGGCAGCGCGCCCTGCTGCAACACGGCGATCGCGTCGCCCCCTTCCTCGAAGCGCTCGCGCAGGGCGTCCGCGACGGTCTGCAGGTTGCGCAGCGTCGTCGTCAGCACGAAGGTGCGCCCGCCCAGGGCGCGCGCCAGGCGCGAGGCCAGCAGCGCCACGCTCGCCGGGTGATGCGGCTCGCTGGGCTTGGGAAAGCCGCGCGGCACGTACAGGCGTGCATGTGTCGGGTAGTCGAAAGGGCTGCCCACGCGCAGCACTTCAGCGTCCGTCAGGCCTGCGGGCTCGGTGAACCAGGTCAGGCCTTCGTCGTCGCCGAGCGTGGCCGACGTGAACACCCAGGCCTTGGGCGCCGCTTCGAGCTGCTGCTGCATGGCTTCGCGGATGTCCAGCGGCGACTCGACCAGCCGGGCCGCGTGGGGGCTGATGTCGATCCAGCGCACGTCGCCAGGGTCCGGGTCCACCGCGAAGGTCTTGGCGAGGTCGCGCAGCTGCTGGGCGCGCTCGCACAGCCGGGCGAAGTCCGGCGACGCATCACGCACGGCGGTCAGCGCCTCCAGCGCCGCCGCGGTGGCGCGCTCGACGCCGCCCAGGGCTTCACCGAACGCCGGCTGGGCCGCCCTCTCCTTCCAGGCCAGCTTGAGCGTGCCGCGCAGCTCACGGCCACCCGTGGCCAGGGCGCCGGCGGCTGCCAGGCGCAGCTCGCGGGCAGCCTTCTCGACGCCGGCGTGCAGGAGCTGCCAGTCGTGCACACCGCGCGCGTGGGCCAGGCCCTGTGCGAGCAGGTCGCGCGCGAAGTCGATGAGCGCCGCGGTGCCCAGCATCGTGCCGAGAAACTGCACGCCCGCCTCGGCCAGCTGATGGGCCTCGTCGAAGATGGCGATCTCCACGCTCGGCAGCAGCTCGGCAACGCCCGTGTCGCGCAGCGTCATGTCTGCAAAGAAGAGGTGGTGGTTCACGACGACGACGTCGGCCTCCATCGCCTCGCGGCGCGCCTTGACGACGTAGCAGGCCTTCCAGTCGGGGCATTCCTGCCCCAGGCAGTTCTCCCGGCTGGAGCTGACGATGGGGATGATGGGCGAGCGGTCGTCCAGCCCGTCGATCTCGGCGAAGTCGCCCGTCGTCGTGCCCATGGCCCAGCGTTCGATGCGGGCGAGCGACAGCGCCGTGCGCCGGTCGGGGAATTCGCCGGAGACCCGTGCCTCCTTCATGCGGTGCAGGCACAGGTAGCTGCTGCGCCCCTTGAGCAGGGCCAGCCGCACCGGTGTGTTCAGCGCCTTGGCCAGGCGCGGCAGGTCGCGCAGGAAGAGCTGGTCCTGCAGGCTCTTGGTGGCCGTGCTGATGAGCGCGCGGCTGCCGGCCAGCAGTGCCGGCACCAGGTAGGCGAAGGTCTTGCCGACACCCGTGCCGGCCTCCACCACCAGCGCCTGGCGGCGGCTGAGCGCACGGGCGACCGCCCGGCTCATCTGCAACTGCGGGGCGCGGGGCTTGTAGCCCGGGTCCAGGCGCGCCAGCGGCCCGTCCACGTCGAAAGCCGCCAGCACCGCCTGCTCGAGTTCGTCGGCGGCGGGGGCAGCGGGTGGGGTGGCCTGATCGAGGGCGTCGAGCCAGTCGTCCAGGTCAGGCGAGGTCATCGGGCTCCGTGGTCGCTTCCAGGCGCGCGATCATGTCGCGCAGCGCCAGCCGGCGCTTCTTGAGTCGCTGCAGGGCCAGCTCGTCCACGGGCGGTTGCTCGACCAAACGGTCGATCATGGCGTCCAGGTCGGCATGCTCGATGCGCAGCTCGATCAGCCGCCGCGTCAACGAGTGAAGTTCTTCATCCATCCAGGGGGGGCGCGTGCGCAACGGGGCGGGTCCAAGGGAGTCGGGCCAGTATAGTTTTCGACATGTCCCCGCCTTCAGCCGTCGGTTTCCGACTCAGCGCCGCCACCGGCACCCACCGCGGTGACCGTTCCTATCAACAGGACCAGGTCGCCGTCATCGCGCACCCGCGCATCGGCGGCTGCGTGATGGGCATCGTGGCCGATGGCATGGGCGGCAAGAGCGGCGGGCGCAAGGCCGCCGACCAGGTCATCCTGACAGCCCGCCAGCTCTTCGAACGCTACTCGCCCGAGGATGAGCTGCCCGCCGAGCTGCTGAGCCAGATCGCCGCCGAATCTCACCTCATGATCAAGCTGACGGCCATCTCCGCAGAGGAAGAGCCGCACAGCACCCTCGCCGCCTTCGTCGTCACGGCCGACCGCTGCGCGCACTGGATCCACTCCGGCGACTCGCGCATCTACTGGTTCCGCGGCGCGCGCCTGGTCAAGCGCACGATGGACCATTCCTACGTGCAGCGCCTCGTGGACGAAGGTCAACTCACCGAAGCTGAGGCCAGCTCCCACCCGCAGAGCAATCTGCTCACCGCGTGCCTGGGCACGGTGCAGGACCCGACGTCGACGTCCGAGCGTTTCGAGGGGCTGGAAGTGGGCGACACGCTCATGTGCTGCAGCGACGGACTCTGGCACTACTTCACCCCGCAGGAGCTCGGCAGCGTGCTCTACAGCCTGCCGCCGCGGGAAGCGGCCGAGCTGCTGGTGAGCAAGGCCCGCCAGCGCGCGCGCGGGGGTGGCGACAACCTGTCGCTGGCCATCGTCAAGGTCGAGAACCTGGACTGACCGCTTGGTGGCGGCCCGGCCGGCTTCAGCGGGAGGCGGCAGAGGCGGCAGAGGTGGCAGAGGCGCCAGGCAGGGGCAGCGGGGCTGCCGGCGGCTTGGTGCGGCGCTTTTCCCGCGCCTCGTGCTCGGCGAGGCGCTGCTGCTGGCGCAGCTCGCGCTCGCGGGCCTGCTCGCGACGCCGCGCCGCCTCGGCTTGCGCCTTCTGCTCGGCCTGGCGCTGCTGCTGAGCGGCCTGCTCGGGGCTGCGGGGGCGCGCCGGGTGGGAGGCCGGCACCGCAGGCGCCGCCGGAACGAGGCTTTCGCGGCGCTGGCCGTCGTCCTGGCTGGCCGCCTGTTCGCGCTCCTTCACACGCTGGGCCTGTGCAGCCGCCCGCGCCTTGCGCTCCTCGGCGGCCAGCTCATGCTCGCGGGCCACGAGCGGCGCCAGGGCCGCGCGCTGGCGCTGCCGCGCCTCCTCCAGGCAGGCCGAGACGGCGAAGCGCTGCTCGCACTCGGCCTTCTCGCGCACGAACTGTCGATCGATGGCGGCGCGCTGCGCCTGGACCTCGGCGCGGGTGGCAGGCTGGGCCCCGCTGGCGCCCGAGGCCAGGAGCAAGACGCACAGTGATATTCGCTTCATGTGAGGGAAGTATCGACCTCACGGCGCGCCAGGGCCAGGTACTCGGCCGAGCGCATCTCCTGCAGGCGCGAGACCGTGCGCGGAAACTCGTGCGCAAGCGGCCCCTCGGTGTAGAGCTCCTCGGCGGGCACGGCGGCCGAGATGATGAGCTTCACGCGGCGGTCGTAGAGCACGTCCACCAGCCACGTGAAGCGCCGCGCCTCGCTGGCCAGGCGCACGGGCATCTCGGGCACGTCCGACAGGATCACGGTGTGGAACTGGCTGGCCAGCTCCAGGTAGTCGTTCTGCGAGCGCGGGCCGCCACACAGGGTCTGGAAATCGAACCACACCACGCCGCCCGCGCGCCGTCGCGCCCAGAGCGCCCGGTGCTCGATCATCAGCTTGCGGTCTTCGTCCTGCGCCTCGGCGAGCGACTCGAAGGCGCGCGTCAGCGCGGCCTCGTTCTCATCGTTCAGCGGCGTCAGATAGAGGTTCATGTCCTCCAGCGTGCGGCGCCGGTAGTCGGTGCCGGCGTCGACGTTGATGACCTCCAGGTGGGTCTTGAGCAGCTCGATGGCCGGCAGGATGCGGTCGCGGTGCAGGCCGTTGGGGTAGAGACCGTCGGGGTGGAAGTTGGACGTCGTGACGATGGACACGCGGTTGCGGAACAGCGCGTCCAGCAGCCGGTGCAGGATCATCGCGTCGGTCACGTCGGCCACGTGGAACTCGTCGAAGCAGATGAGCCGGAAGCGCCGCGCGATGCGCTTGCCGAGTTCCTCCAGCGGGTCGGCAATGCCCTTGAGCTCCTGCAGCTCACGGTGCACCTCGCGCATGAACTCGTGGAAATGCAGCCGCGTCTTGCGGGTGAGCGGCACGGCCTGGAAGAAGCAGTCCATCAGGAAGCTCTTGCCCCGCCCCACGCCGCCGTACATGTAGACGCCACGCGGGATGGGCGGGCGCACGAGCAGCTTGGTCACGGCATTGCTGCGGCGCGACTTGTAGGCCGCCCATTCGTCCTGGCAGCGCTGCAGCGCCTCGATGGCACGCAGCTGCGCCGCGTCGGCCTTGAAGCCGCGCTCGGCGAGAGTCTGCTGGTAGAGCTCGGTGACGGAGGTCATGGCCTTGCATCAGCCCAAGAACAAAGCCACAGAGTCACAGAGCCGCACAGAGATCGGAATGTCTCTGTGCCTCCGTGCCTCTGTGGCTGTGTTTGCGGCCTTCCTGGTCAGAAGTTCAGCGTGCGCTTGTCGACGGCGAGAGCCGCTTCCTTGGTCGCTTCGGACAGCGACGGGTGGGCGTGGCAGATGCGGGCGATGTCCTCGGCCGAGGCCTTGAACTCCATGGCGACGACGGCTTCCGAAATCAGCTCGGATGCGAACGGGCCGATGATGTGCACGCCCAGGATCTCGTCGGTCGTGGCGTCGGCCAGGAACTTGACGAAGCCGGTCGTGTCGCCCAGCGCGCGGGCGCGGCCATTGGCCAGGAAGGGGAACTGCCCGGCCTTGTAGGCCACGCCTTCAGCCTTGAGCTGCTGCTCGGTCTTGCCGACCCAGGCGATCTCGGGCGAGGTGTAGATGACCCAGGGGATGGTGTTGAAGTTGACGTGACCATGCTGGCCCGCCATGCGCTCGGCCACCGCCACGCCCTCCTCCTCGGCCTTGTGCGCGAGCATGGGGCCGCGCACGACGTCGCCGATGGCCCAGACGCCAGGCAGGTTGGTCCGGCACTCGTCGTCCACGACGATGGCACCGCGCTCGTCGAGCTTCAGGCCGACCGCATCAGGGTTCAGACCGATCGTGTTGGGCACGCGGCCGATCGAGACGATCAGCTTGTCCACCACCAGCGTCTGCTCCGCGCCCTTGGCGTCGGTGTAGGCGACGGTGACGTCCTTCTTGCCCTTGGTGACCTTGCTGATCTTGACGCTGAGCTGGATGTCCAGGCCCTGCTTCTTGAAGACCTTGGCGGCTTCCTTGGCCACGCCTTCGTCGGCGGCCGACAGGAAAGCGGGCATGGCTTCGAGGATGGTGACCTGCGAGCCCAGGCGACGCCACACCGAGCCCATCTCCAGGCCGATGACGCCCGAGCCGATGACGCCCAGCTTGGCCGGCACCGACGGGATGCGCAGCGCGCCGTCGTTGGAGAGGATCATCTCCTCGTCGAACTCCGCGCCGGGCAGCTGGCGGGCGTTGGAGCCCGTGGCCAGGATGACCTGCTTGGCGAACACGGTGTCGTCGCCGGCCTTGACCTCATAACCGCCATCCTTGGCGGCAACAAAGCTGCCGCGGCCGTGGAAGAAGGTGACCTTGTTCTTCTTGAACAGGTAGAGGATGCCGTCGTTGTTCTGCTTCACGACCGCGTCCTTGCGGCCGAGCATCTTGGCGACGTCGATCTTCAGGTTGTCCAGGCTGATGCCGTGGTCGGCGAAGTGATGGCCGGCGTGGTCGAAATGCTCCGACGACTGCAGCAGCGCCTTGGACGGGATGCAGCCCACGTTCGTGCAGGTGCCGCCCGGGGCCGGGCCGCCCTTGTCGTTCTTCCACTCGTCGACGCAGGCGACGTTCATGCCGAGTTGAGCCGCACGGATGGCCGCGATGTAGCCGCCGGGGCCGCCGCCGATGACGACGACGTCGAATTGCTTGGTGCTCATGCTGGTTCGTCCTTCGGCTTAGATGTCGAACAGCAGGCGGGCCGGGTCTTCCAGCGCTTCCTTCATCGTGACCAGGCCCAGCACGGCTTCGCGGCCGTCGATGATGCGGTGGTCATAGGACATGGCGAGGTAGTTGATCGGACGCACCACCACCTGGCCGTTCTCCACCACCGCGCGGTCCTTCGTGGCGTGCACGCCCAGGATGGCCGATTGCGGCGGGTTGATGATGGGCGTGGAGAGCATGGAGCCGAACACGCCGCCGTTGGAGATGGAGAAGGTGCCGCCGGACAGCTCTTCGATGGACAGCTTGCCGTCCTTGGCCTTCTGGCCGAACTCGGCGATCTTCTTCTCGATGTCGGCGAAGCTCATCTGGTCGACATTGCGCAGCACGGGCACCACGAGGCCACGCGGCGAGCCCACGGCGATGCCGATGTCGAAGTAGCCGTGGTAGACGATGTCGTTGCCGTCGACCGAGGCGTTGAGCACCGGGTACTTCTTGAGCGCAGCGACAGCGGCCTTGACGAAGAAGCTCATGAAGCCGAGCTTGACGCCGTGTTCCTTCTCGAACTTCTCCTGGAACTTCTTGCGCATCTCCATGACCGGGGCCATGTTGACTTCGTTGAAGGTGGTCAGGATGGCGTTGGTGGCCTGGGACTGCAGCAGGCGCTCGGCGATGCGGGCGCGCAGGCGGGTCATGGGCACGCGCTGCTCGGGGCGGTCGCCCAGGTTCTGCGCGACGGGCGCGGCCACGGCCGGCAGCGGCTTGGCGACGGCGGGCGTCGCGGGCACGACCAGCGGGGCCGTGGCGGCGGCGGGCTTGGCGGAAGCGGCCAGGGCGTCGCCCTTGGTCACGCGGCCATCCTTGCCGGAACCGGCCACGTCAGTGGCGGCCAGGCCCTTCTCGGCCAGGATCTTGGCGGCGGCGGGCATGGCCACATCGCCCTTGTTGGCAGCAGCCGCGGCGGCAGCGGCGGGGGCCGGCGAGGCTGCGACGGAGGCGGTGGTGGCGGCAGCGGCAACGCCGGCCTTGCCTTCGGTGTCGATCTTGGCCAGCAGCTGCTGGCTGGTGACGGTGCTGCCGTCGGCCACGCCGATTTCAGCCAGCACGCCGGAGGCGGGTGCGGGGACCTCGAGCACGACCTTGTCGGTCTCGATCTCGACGAGCGTCTCGTCGACAGTGACGGCTTCGCCGGGCTTCTTCTTCCAGGTCAGCAGCGTGCCCTCGGAAACGGATTCGGAGAACTGGGGAACTTGGACGTCAACGATGGCCATGGTGGGAGGCTCCGTGTCTTGTATTTGGGTATGGGGTGCGCAGGCGCAAGCAGACGCAGCGCCGGTTCAGGGCGCTGCGCGAGCCGTTCTTATTTGGTGAGGATGAAGCCCTTGAGCTTGGCAAAGGCCTGGTCGAGCAGGGCCTTTTGCTGCTCCTGGTGCAGGTGGGCGTAGCCGCAGGCGGGGCTGGCGCTGGCCGGACGGCCGGCGTAGCCGAGCTTCTGGCCTTCGCTCATGTTCTCGTGCACGTAGTGCTGCACGAAGAACCACGCGCCCTGGTTTTGCGGCTCGTCCTGGCACCACACGATCTCGGTGGCGTTCGGGTACTTCTTGAGCTCGGCCGCGAACGCCTTGTGCGGGAAGGGGTAGAGCTGCTCGACGCGGATGACCGCGACGTCGCTTGCCTTCTTCTCGGCACGCGCCTTGACCAGGTCGTAGTAGACCTTGCCCGAGCACACGATGACGCGCTTGACCTTGTCGCCGACGATGGCCTCGTCGCGCTCGCCGATGACGGTCTTGAACTCGCCCTTGGTGAACTCGGCCAGCGGCGAGGTGGCATCCTTCGCGCGCAGCAGGCTCTTGGGGGTCATGATGACCAGCGGCTTGCGGAACATGCGCAGCATCTGGCGGCGCAGCACGTGGAAGATCTGCGAGGCCGTGGTCGGCTGCACGATCTGCATGTTGTTGTCCGCGGCCAGCTGCATGAAGCGCTCCAGACGCGCCGAGCTGTGCTCGGGGCCCTGGCCTTCGTAGCCGTGCGGCAGCATCATCGTCAGGCCGTTGGCACGGCCCCACTTCACTTCGCCGGAGGCGATGAACTGGTCGATGACGACCTGCGCGCCGTTGACGAAGTCACCGAACTGGGCTTCCCAGATGGTCAGCGTGTTGGGTTCGGCAGCGGCGTAGCCGTACTCGAAGCCCAGCACCGCCTCTTCCGACAGGATGGAGTCGATGACGGTGAACGGTGCCTGGCCATCCGCCACGTTCTGCAGCGGGATGTAGGTGCCCTGGTCCCAGCTGGCGCGGTTCTGGTCGTGCAGGACGGCGTGACGGTGCGTGAAGGTGCCGCGGCCGCTGTCCTCGCCGGACAGGCGCACCGGGTAGCCCGAAGCCACCAGCGACGCGAAGGCCATGCTCTCGCCCATGCCCCAGTCGATGTTGACTTCGCCGCGGCCCATGGCGGCGCGGTCGGCGTAGAGCTTGGCGACGAGGTTGTGGGGCGCGAAGTCCTTGGGCAGCGTGGTGAGCTTCTCGGACAGGCGCTTCCACTCGGTGACGGGAATGGCCGTGTCGCAGCTGTCCGTCCACTTCTTGCCCAGGAAGGGCGACCAGTCGGTGGCGAACTTGCTCTTGAAGTTGGTCAGCACCGGGTCGACGGTGTGGCGGCCTTCGTCCATGGCGGCACGGTAGGTCTTGACCATCTCGTCCGGGCCTTCGGCGGTCAGCACGCCCTGGGCGACCAGCTTGTCGGCGTAGACCTTGCGGGTGCCGGGGTGGGCGCCGATCTTCTTGTACATCAGCGGCTGGGTCAGCGCCGGGGTGTCCTGCTCGTTGTGGCCGAGCTTGCGGAAGCAGACGATGTCCAGCACCACGTCCTTCTTGAACTCGGCGCGGTAGTCCATGCACAGCTGCATGGCCCAGACGACGGCTTCGGGGTCGTCGCCGTTCACGTGCAGCACCGGGGCCTCGATCATCTTGACGACGTCGGAGCAGTACCAGGTCGAGCGCAGGTCGCGCGGGTCGCTGGTGGTGAAGCCGATCTGGTTGTTGATGACGATGTGCACCGTGCCACCCGTGCGATAGCCGCGGGTCTGCGCCATCGCCAGGGTTTCCTGCACGACGCCCTGGCCGCCGAAGGCCGCATCACCGTGCACCAGCACCGGCAGCACCTGCGCGCCGGCCTTGTCGCCGCGGCGGTCCTGGCGGGCGCGCACGCTGCCTTCCACGACCGGGTTGACGATCTCGAGGTGGGACGGGTTGAACGCGAGGGACAGGTGGACCGGGCCGCCGGCGGTGGACACGTCGGAGCTGAAGCCCTGGTGGTACTTCACGTCGCCGGCCGGCAGGTCTTCCGCGGCCTTGTGCTCGAACTCGGCGAAGAGGTCGGCGGGCATCTTGCCCAGCGTGTTGACCAGCACGTTCAGGCGGCCGCGGTGGGCCATGCCGATGACGATTTCCTGCACGCCACGCTCGCCGGCACGCTGGATCAGCTCGTCCATCGCGGCGATGAAGCTCTCGCCGCCTTCCAGCGAGAAGCGCTTCTGGCCGACGTACTTGGTGTGGAGGTAGCGCTCCAGGCCTTCGGCCGCGGTCAGGCGGTCGAGGATGTGCTTCTTTTCCTCAGCGGTGAAGCTGGGCTTGCCGCGGGCCTTTTCCAGGCGCTCCTGCCACCAGCGCTTTTCGCCGGGGTCGGAGCCGTGCATGAACTCGGAGCCGATGGAGCCGCAGTAGGTCTCGCGCAGGGCCTGCACGATCTGGCGCAGCGTCATGGTCTCGCCACCGAAGTAGCTGTTCACGGCGCTGAACGAGATGTCCATGTCGGACTCGGTCAGGTCGTAGAACGCGGGGTCGAGTTCGGGAATCTTGGGGCGCTCTGCGCGCTTGAGGGGGTCCAGCTCGGCCCAGCGGTTGCCGAGGAAGCGGTAGGCCGCGATCAGGGACTGGACGTGGACCTGCTTGCGGGCGACGGCGAGGTCGGCGCTGCTGGCCTTGTTGGCGAAGGCGTTGGCCTTGGCACGTTGGGCGAAAGATTCGACGACCGGCGCATGGGCCACGTCACGAGACTCGCTGCCATCGACGGCGGGCACGTGCTGGAGGGCGTCGAAGTACGCACGCCAGTTGTCAGGCACGGAGCCGGGGTTGTCGAGGTAAGCCTCGTACATCTCCTCCACATACGGCGCATTGCCGCCGAACAGGTAGGAGTTGGACCTGTATTGCTGCATCATCTTTCGCTCACCTCTTGCCCCGGTTTCCAAGGCTTTGGCTGGTTGAAGAACCTTCCGCGACACGGCTCGACCGATTGGCGGATTGCGACCCACCTTCGCCGCAGCCAGAGGCCACAGCAAAAGGGACGGGAAGGACTGGTTTTACGTCTCAGGGGCCGAACTCTAGCACTTCGGGTTTGCCCGCGAAGGTGCACGGGGCGCGACAAAGTGCACTGATCCGGGTCATAAAAAGTTGACTGACTCGTAAACTTGGCGCCGCGCCAGCCCCGCGATTGAATGGCTGCGCCACGGGACAAGAGGATTCCCCATGCAAGTCCAGGTTGTTGACTACCGCGCTGCCGACGCAGCAGAAAAGTTCACCCGCTCCCTGCACGAGACCGGTTTCGGCGTGCTGACCAACCACCCCATCCGGCAGTCGCTGGTGGAGAAGATCTACGCCGACTGGCTGGCCTTCTTCAACAGCGAGGCCAAGCACGGGTTCGCGTTCTCCAAGGAGACGCAGGACGGGTACTTCTCCACCGAGATCTCCGAGACCGCCAAGGGCTCGACGCAGAAGGACATCAAGGAGTACTTCCACGTCTACCCCTGGGGCCGCATCCCCGAGCAGCTCAAGGCAGACGCCCTCACCTACTACCGGGAAGCCAATGCGCTGGCCGAAGAGCTGCTCGGCTGGGTCGAGCGCTACACGCCGCCCGAGATTGCGGCCAAGTACCGCGAGCCGCTGTCGAACATGATCCAGGGCAGCACCAAGACGCTGCTGCGCGTGCTGCGCTACCCGCCACTGACGGGCCACGAGCCGGCCGGCTCGCTGCGCGCTGCGGCCCACGGCGACATCAACCTGCTGACCATCCTGCCCGCCGCCAACGAGCCGGGCCTGCAGGTGCTCGGCAAAGACGGTGCCTGGCACGACGTGCCCTGCGACTTCGGCACGCTGACCATCAACATCGGCGACATGCTGCAGGAAGCTTCCGCCGGCTACTACCCGTCGACCCAGCACCGCGTCGTCAACCCCACGGGCGAAGGCGCCACCAAGAGCCGGGTGTCGCTGCCGCTGTTCCTGCACCCGCGCGACAACGTCGTGCTGAGCGACCGCTACACGGCGGGCGCCTACCTCGAAGAGCGCCTGCGCGAGCTGGGCGTCAAGGCCTGAAGCCCCGGGGGCGCTGCAGCCGTCGGCGACGGCCGGATCAGCGCCCACCTTCTGCATCGCCGCTTTCTGCGCCGTCGGCACCGCATGCACGACGCGTCAAGCCAGCCGCCAAGCTTCGCCTGACATTTCGCCGGTTCGTTCGTCTTGCCCTTTGACAGATGCGGGCCGCAGCTCCGTGGGGAGCCCGGCTGGCCCGCCACTGCGACGGGAGAACGACGATGTACGAACGGTTCATGCCAGCGGGCGCCTGTCTGCTCTTGGACGACAGCCTGGCGGTGGTCCACGCGACCCCGGCGGCGCGACGACTGCTGCAACAAAGCCCACCCACGCTGGTCGTGCAGCAGCGACACCTGCACGCCATTGACTACGCCGTCGCGCTGAACAATGCCCTCGCGTCAGCCGCGCGGGGGGTTCCCGCAGCTATCGCGCTACGCCGCCCTGCTCGGCTGCCGCTGACGCTGCGCGCCGAAGCCTGGACCGCAGCAGGGCTCGACAGGGTGCTCGTCACCCTGCGTGATCCCGAGCTCGAGGCCCCCGACCCCGAATTGCTGCAAGCCCTCTTCGACCTCACCCCCACGGAGGCACTGGTGGCGGCAGGCCTGGCCCAAGGCATGGACAGCACCGAACTGGCTCACGACATGGGCGTGCAGGCCAACACCGTGCAATCGCACGTCAAGCGCGTCCTTCTCAAAAGCGGCACACACCGGCAGTCGCAGCTTGTCTCGCTGATCCTGCGCAGCGCAGCCATGCCAGATCACCCCCGGTTCGTGGGGGAGCAGCCAGCCGATGTGCCAGGTCTTGCCCAAACAGGTAACGACACCTTTGCGTGCACTGAATACATTCTTTCAAAGCAACGGGCAGGCTCCTGTCGCTGCCTGTGATTTCGCTGTCATCACTTAGCCACTAGGGAGAACGACCATGACCCAGCACCCCCACCGAGCCGCCCGCCGGCCACTGCAGCTTGGCGGCATCGCCATGGCACTCGCACTCCTGCAGGCTCCCGCCTGGGCGACCAGCTACATCTGGCAGGGCGGCAGCGGCGTGTGGGACGACCCCGGCCGCTGGACGCTCCTGGGCGTGCCCGGCAGCGGCGACACCGCCACCGTCCAGGGCACCGGCACCGGTGAGGTGCTCGTGCGCGACCTGCGCAGCGTCGGGGAACTCATCATCAACGGCAACCTGGCCAGCACCTCCACGCTGACGGCGGGAGCGCTGACCTTTGAATCGGGATACTTCGGCCGCACCATCGCACAGGGCGCCGGCGGCATCATGAATGTCACCGGCAACACGGTGTTCAACGGCGCCTTCGTGCAAACGGTGGCCTACAGCAGCACCATCAACCTCGGCGGCAACGCCACCTGGCTGGCGGGCAACGGCCGCATCTCGGTCGAGCCAGCCTACAGCGCCGGGGCACAGAGCTATGCCACGTCGGTGCTCAACATCGGGGCGGGCACCACTTTCAGCGACCTGGGCGCGGCCGGCACCAGCGGGTTCAAGGTCATCAGCGGAACCAACATCGATGGCACCTACCTGCGCAGCGGCGTGGGCGACACCTACGGGCGCAACATCAACGTCAATGGCACGCTGAACATCGCCAGCGGCAACTTCATCTTCGACACCGGCAACTATGCCAACACGTCCCGCGGCACCATCAACGTCGCCAGCGGCAGCACGCTCGGCCTGGCCAACATCACGTTCACGCAAGGCAGCGTCATCAACAACGGGCTGGTGCGTCAGTACGGCGGCAACGTGACGGTGAGCAGCGGCGTTCAGATCGGCGGCGCCTGGCAAATGGATCAGGGCGTCATGACGGTCGAGGGCAACCACACCCTCGCCTCGCTCGTGCTCAAAGGCAACCAGATCAACGGTGCAGGCACCTTGACCACCGGCAGCCTCACGTTCAACGGCGGCAAGATGGGGGGCACCAGCGGCGCGCTGGGCGGCGGCACATTGGCGGTGACAGGAACGGCCACCCTCAGCGGTAGCAGCGTTCTGAATGTCGACTACAACCACACCCTCAATCTCGGCGGCGCAACCCGCTGGACCGCGGGCGACGGTCGCCTGGCCGTTTCCACCGGCGGCAGCTCCGGCCCGGATGCCCACCTGAACGTGCTCGCCGGCGCGACCTTCACGGACGAAGGATCCGCCGCGGCCAACAGCTACAAGACGCTCGTCGGCTCGCGCCTCTTCACCAACAGTGGCACCTACGTGCGTACCGGCCTGGGCGAAACCTACGCCTCCGGCTTCAGCAACGCGGGCCTGCTGCGAATCGACCAGGGCACCTTCAGCGTCGACGCGAGCTTCAGCAACACCGGTCGGGTCCATGTGGCCTCCGGTGCCCGGCTGATGACCTACAGCAACCAGTTCGTCAGCAACGGTGCCCTCACGGGGGACGGCGTCGTGAAGACCCTCAACGCCGGTACGGCGTTGACGAGCAATGGCAGCATCAACCCCGGCCAGGACGGCAGCGCCGGCACGCTCACCATCGACGGCGATCTGACGCTGAGCGGCAGCTCGGTGCTGCATATCGACCTGACCAGCAACGGCGCCGACAGGCTCGTGGTCACGAGCGACGCCTTGTGGCGCGGCGAGCTTTCCATCTGGGGCGGCGCGGACCTGTCGCTGCAGGTAGGCGACGCCTACACGATTGCCAGCTTCAGCCAGCGGGTGTCCAACTCCGTGTTTGACAGCATCAGCTGGCACGGGCTGAACGGCAACCAGTTCGCCATCGACTACACGACCGACAGCATCGTGCTGCGCGTGACTGCCGTGCCGGAGCCAGCCAGCTACGCGCTGTGGGCGCTGGGCCTGGCACTGGTGGCAGGCTGCAAATCGCGGCGTGGAGCCAACACCCGGGCATGACCGGCCACCCGCGGGCATGCAGGCTAGGATGCGACGGCCTCGGCTGTCGCCGAAGCCCTAACACCGCCCTGGCATGGAACTTGACGCCAACTCATTCCACCAAGCATGCCGCGAAGGCGGCCGGCAGATCGAAGCCTGGCTTCGCGTCGTCGACCGCGAACACGGCGCGCGCTTCTATCGCGAAGCGGCTGGCGCGTTGCGCAGTTGGCATGCTGCCGAAGACGTTGTTCAGGAGGCGATGGTCAAGGTGTGGCAGCGCTGCACGACGTTTCGCGGCATGGGTGATCCGGTGGCATGGATCCACCAGATCGTGCGCCACACCCTGCTGGACGCCCTGCGCCAGCGCAAAACCCAGGCCCCACGCGAAGCGCCGCTGCATGACGACGACGGGCAGTTGACGCAGGACGTCGAAGCGGCCGTGCGAGAACTTTCTGCCAGCCAGGTTTGCACCCCGGACGGCATGCTGGCCGAGCACCAGGTGGAAGCCGTGTTTCGCCGGTGCTTCGAGCAGTTCGCGGCTGCCCATCCCGAACACGCGATGGTGCTGCGCTGGGTGGTGGAGGACGGGCTGGACAACGCCGCCATCGAGGCCTTGCTGGAACGCAGCCCGGGCGCCACGCGCGAGTTCATCTCGCAATGCCGCAAGAAGGCGCGCCCCTTCTTCTCGGCTTGGTACGCGCTGGTCAGCCCTGCCCAGACGCAGACCCGCACCGGCATGCCGTCATGAGCCCACCTGGCGATGACGACCAGCAATGGCTGGACCTACTGGCCGGCCGGGCCGCGCCGGATGCCGATGCGCGCACGCGCAAGGAAGCCGCCTGGCTGCGTGCCGCCCTGCTCAGCTATCGGGTCAGTGCGCCGCCTGGCGCGCCCACGCACGCCGATGACCGCATCAGCCGCCTGCTGACCCGCGCCCGTGGAGCCGGCGTGCTGCCCGCTGCCGCGAACGACGACCGCCTGCCCGGCCAGCCAGCCACACGTTCATACCGGCACCGCTGGCCACAGGCACTGGCGGCTGGCGTCGTGCTGTGCGGCCTCGTCCTCGTGAGCCTGCCGTCACGGCAGACCGTGGAGGAAGACGACCGGGCGATGCGCGGCACCCCGTTGCAGCAGATCACGACGCCAGACGCGGCCTTGCGCCGCAACCAGCTGCTGCAAGACCTGCGTGCCGCGGGCCTCGATGCCCAGCCCTACGAGCGCCTGGGCCGACTGGGCATCGACGTGAGCCTGCCTGTACCGCTGCCGCGCGATCAAGCGGCAGCGCTCAAGCGGCTCGGCCTGCAGCCGCCGCCGGGACCCAGCCTTCAGATCGAGCTCCTCGCCCCCGAGCCGCCCCGCCCATGATGGCCTGGACGTGCAAGCCCCACGCCTGGCTCCTTGCTCTCGCGCTCGCCGTCGGCGACACAAACGCGGCCACGGCTGACGAGGCTGCCGCAGTCGACACGGCCTGCGCCAGCGTGGCGAAGGATTCGGCAGCGGTGACAGACCTGGAGTCGCTGCGGCAGCGCATCATCGCCCTTCAAAACGCCCAGAGAGCGGGCCTGGAAGAAGCCTGCCGAGGATGGCGGCAGGTGGCGCGCAATCCGGACAGTGCAGCACTCCTGCGCACCGAATGGCAGGCCCAGGTCGCTGCGTCACTCGTCTGGCTGGGCCGCTCCGATGAAGCCGAACCGCTGCTGAGTGGCGCCCACGGGCGCTACGCCGAAGCGGGCGACGCACACATCGACAAGCGAGCGCAGATCGCCGGCATGTTGATGGTGATCTGGCTGCAACGCGGCCAGGTCGACACAGCACTCCAATGGTCACAGCGCGCGGTGGATGGGGTCGCCAGCCCCGCATCGAAAGCCACGGTCAGCGAACGGATCCACCTGCAGCTCAATCACGGCGCCATCCTGTCGCGGGCGCGCCGCTACGACGAGGCTCAGGCGCTGCTGACGCGTCTGGTCGACGAAGCGCTGGCGCAGCCCGACACCCTCGCCGCCGAAGCGGCTGCGGGCTTGAATGCGCTGGCGAACCTGTCACGGCGCCAGTCGCGCCTGACGCAAGCGCTCGGCTATACCGAACGGGAGATTGCGCTTCGCCAGGCGCGACTGACCCAAGATCCGACCAACATCGCCAACGCGATGCAGAACCGGGGCCTGCTGCTGATGAATCTGGCGCGCTACGACGAGGCCGAGGCGGCTCTGGAGGCCGCCTTGCAGCAGGCCCGCAGTTCGCAGGCCGCCGGGGCGGTGGACCTGTGGGGGCACCAGAGTGCCGTGCGCGAGACGCTGTCCGGGTTGTTGTTGGCGCGTGGCCGCCCGGCTGACGCCTTGAAGGTGGCTGACGATGCCGTGGCCGCCATGGCAGGGCGGCCCGAGGCCACGACCGCGCGCGGTGCGCGCCCGCTGCGCCGCCAAGCCGAGGCACAGCTGGCCCTTGGCGAATTGAGCCAGGGCGTAGCAACGTACCGGCGTGCACTGCAGCTGCTGGAGCGCAGCGTCGGCGCGCCGGAAGCCGACACGGCCTTGGCGCTGCGCTTCGGGTATGCGCTGACGATGATCGAGCTGGGTGAGCTGGACGAAGCCGCCGCGTCGCTGCAACAGGTGCTGCACGACAACCGGCCACGCAGCGCGGAAGAGAACGCTCGCTTGCACGTGCTGCAGGCCACCCTCGCCCAACGCAAGGGCAACCTCCAGGCGGCACGTCAGCACTGGTTGTCGGCCGACGGTGCCCTGTCTGAGGCACTGCCGCCCAGCCACCCGGACCGGCGCTTCGTCCAGACCCAGGCGTGCGAATTGCTGGCGGCCCCCTGCCCGCCCGCGACCGAGGCTGCCAGCACGCCGGAAGGCGATGCACTGGTGCAGATGTCGCTTGCCCGCCGCGCGCGCGCCCAGGGCGATGCAGCGGGGGCAGATACCGCCGCGCGGCTGGCCGTCGCTGCAGCCCTTGCATCCGGCCAGCCTCGCCTGCAGTGGCAGGCGATGGCGCTTTGGGCAGACATCCTCGCCGACGCCGGCCAACGCCAGCAGGCCATCTTCGTGGGCAAGCTGGCCTTGAACCACTTGCAGCAGCAGCGACAGCGCCTGCTGCCGCTGGGTACCGTTGCCGATGCG
Organism: Roseateles sp.; assembly: GCA_016790285.1. Taxonomy (GTDB): domain Bacteria; phylum Pseudomonadota; class Gammaproteobacteria; order Burkholderiales; family Burkholderiaceae_C; genus Pelomonas. The sequence continues at coordinate 32,379 of JAEUPJ010000010.1, forward strand.
CGCTACCTGGCAGACAAGACGCCGCTGTACCGGCGCGTGGCCGACTGGCTTTTGCAAGCCCAGCGCATCCCCGAGGCGCTGGCCGTGATGCACCTGCTCAAGGTCCAGGAACAAGCGGACTTCAGCGAACGAGGCGCCGCCGAGACGGGCGCCACGGGCGTCGGCCTGAACCGGGCCGAGCAGGCTGCATGGCAGCAACTGGCGCTGCTGGCGCAACCCGGCACGAGCGCCGATGAACTGCGGGTGCTCAGTGAACGGGCGGCTGCCAAGCGCATCACCGCCGAAGAATCCAGCCGCCTCGCCCAGATGCGTCTGGAAGAAGCCGGGCGCCGCGACAAGCGCGCGCAAGCGCTCAGCGCTTCGCTGGCCGCACTCGGCAAGCCATTACCCGCCAAGCCATCCCCCGCCCTACCAGCCACGCGGCACCGACCGCCAACCGGGCACCTGCATGCCCACCTGCTGGCGGGCGAGCAGCGCCTGAGCGTGCTGCTGCTCAGCCCCACGCGCACACAGCTGCACCAGCTCGATCTGCCCGCCGCCGAACTGGCACGTCAGGTGGCCACGCTGCGCGACGCGCTCGCCACGCCGGCTGAAGCGGGCGCTGTGCAGCCGCTCGCCCAAGCGCTGTACCAACGCGTAGGCCGCTTCATCGACAGGGAAGCCCGGCGAAGCGGAGCGGCGCAGGTGACCGTGTGGCTGGACGGCCCCTTGCGCTACCTCCCGCCTGGGCTCATGCATGACGGCAAGCAGGCGTTGGCCTCCCGCTACCGCTGGGTCGTGGCGGGCGGCGTGTCGGCGGCTGCGCCAAACCCGGCGGCCTCGGCAGGCGTGGCCTTGAGGATCGCCGCATTCGGCGTGACGCAGTCGCTGCAGGGTCTGCCAGCCCTGCCTGCCGTGGCCGACGAGCTGTGCGACATCGTCGACGGCCCGGTGTTCGGCCTGGAGGCCGAACACCACAACAAGGGCTGCAACGAGAACAGCCGCGGGCGCGGCCCGGTCAATGGCCAGGGTCGACTCAACGCAGAGTTCACCGAAGCCGCCCTGGTACGGCAGGGCTCGGACGCCGGGCCGGGTGAGCTGCTTCACATCAGCACGCATTTCGTGCTGCGGCCGGGCAGCGTCGCGAAATCGTGGCTGCTGCTGGGCGATGGCAGCCGGCTGCCTCTGGAACGACTGCGCCGCATGGACGTCGGCACACCACGCCTGGTCACCCTGTCCGCCTGCGAAACGGCAGTGACTGACGCATCCGGCGACGGCCGCGAGGTCGACGGGCTGGCCGCGACGCTGCTGGACCGCGGGGTCCGCCAGGTGCTGGCCAGCTTGTGGCGGGTCGACGACCGCGCGACGGCCCGCTTCATGCAGCGTTTCTATGCCGCCTATGCCACGCAGCCGCACAACGCGGCCGCGGCGCTGCAGCAGGCCCAGCGCCAAGCGATTGCGCAAGGCGCGCCAGCCCGGGACTGGGCGGCCTTCGTGTTGGTGGGCCAGGCCCACGCGGGCTACTGACTCGCCGATGAGTGCCCACCGCATCATCGAGATCCACCCCGATGCGCCGCCCAAGCCAGCGCTCGAGGCCCCCTGCAACGGGTGCGGGGTGTGTTGCCTGGCCGAACCCTGCCCGCTGGGCGTGCTGATCAGCCGGCGCCGCCGTGGTGCATGCAGCGCCCTGCAATGGGACGGCCAGCGCTACGCCTGCGGCGCGCTGACGACGCAACCGGGCGGCTTGCGGGGCTGGCTCGTGCGGCGCTGGATCGCCGCCGGCGCCGGTTGCGATTGCTCACTCGAACCTGCGGGCAAGCCCTAGGGGAGACCCCGGGGTCCCGGGCTACATTTTTCGGCTTCTGCCCTCGTGAGGAAGCCGCATGAAATCTGTTCTCCGGGCTCTGCCCCTGATCGCCGCGCTGGCCCTGGGCTCGGCCATCGCCGCCCCGCTGCGCTGGGCCGCCACGAACGACATCCTGACGCTGGACCCGCATTCGCAAGACCACAACACCTCCAACGCCATCGGCACCCACATCTACGAGGGCCTGACGCGCCTGAGCCGCGAGTACCGCCCGGAGCCGTCTCTGGCCACCAAGTGGACCTACCTCTCCCAGACCCAGGTGCGCTTCGAACTGCGCCGCGGCGTCAAGTTCCATGACGGCTCACCTTTCACGGCCGACGACGTCGTCTTCAGCTTCGGGCGCATCACCCAGCCCCAGGGCACCAAGCAGACCTATGTCTCGGGCATCAAGGAGGTCAGGAAGATCGACGACAACACGGTCGACCTGATCCTGGAAGCCCCCACGCCGATGCTGCTGCAGAACATCATCAGCTTCCCGATCATGAGCAAGGCGTGGTCGGTCAAGAACAACACCACCAACACCCAGGACTACAAGGCCAAGGAAGAGAACTTCGCCTCCCGCAACGCCAACGGCACGGGCCCGTACAAGCTGGCGAGCTGGCAACCCGACCAGGCCGTGAAGATGGTGGCCAACAAGGACTGGTGGGACAAGAACCCGAGCAACGTCACCGAGCTGAGCTACCTGCCCATCAAGTCGGCGCCCACGCGCGTGGCCGCGCTGCTCTCGGGCGATGTCGACATCGTCACCGACCTGCCGCCACAGGACTTCTTCAAGCTCAAGGAGGAAGGCAAGGTCAAGCTGCTCGAGGGCCCCGAGATCCGCACGATCTTCTTCGTGATGGACCAGGGCAGCGAGGAGCTGCGCGAGTCCAGCGTCAAGGGCAAGAACCCCTTCAAGGACAAGCGCGTGCGCGAAGCCATGAACCTGGCGCTGGACCGGGAGGCCATCAAGCGCAGCATCATGCGCGGCTTGTCGGTGCCCGCCGCGCTGATGATCCCGCCGGGCGTCAACGGCTACGACGCCGCGCTCGACGCCCCCGTCAAGCCCGACCTGGACCGTGCCCGCAAGCTGCTCGCCGAGGCCGGCTACCCCCAGGGCTTCGAGGTGCCGCTGCACTGCCCCAACAACCGCTACGTGAACGACGAGCAGGTCTGCCAGGCGGCGGTGTCGATGTGGGCCAAGATCGGCGTGAAGGTGCGCCTCATCGCAGCGCCCTTCTCCACCCACAGCCAGACCTTCCAGCGCGGTGAATCCCCCTTCTACATGCTCGGCTGGGGCGTCTCGACCTACGATGCGCTGTACGGCATGCAGGCCTGGGGCCACACCCGCACCAGCGGCGCCGACGGCAACTTCAACTTCGGCAAGGTCAGCGATGCGACGCTCGACGGCCTCATCCAGAAGATCAAGTTCGAGCCCGACGTGCCCAAGCGCAACGCGCTGATCCGGGACGCCCTGCTGCGCATCCGTGACGAGTCCCTGTTTGTTCCGATTCACCACCAGATTCGCCCCTGGGCGATGAAGCCGGGCGTGGACACCATCCACCGCTCCAACGACTACTTCGAAGCACGCTACACCACCGTCAAATGAAGAAGCTCTCCACCCTCGCCGCCGCCCTGCTGCTCGCCTCGGGCCTGACGGCCCTCCCGGCCATGGCCAACTCCCTGCGCTGGGCTGCCCAGAACGACATCCAGACGCTGGACCCGCACTCGCAGAACCACTCGGCCACCACGACCATTTCGGGCTACGCCTATGAAGGCCTGACCCGCTACACCGAGAAGTTCGACGTCGAGCCGGCCCTGGCCACCAAATGGACCTTCGTCACGCCGACCCAGGTGCGCTTTGAACTGCGCCGCGGCGTGAAGTTCCACGACGGCACGCCGTTCACGGCTGACGACGTCATCTTCAGCCTGCAGCGCATCAAGCACCCGGCCAGCAACATGGTCATCTACTCCTCCGGCATCAAGGAGGCCAGGAAGATCGACGACTTCACCGTCGACCTCATCCTCGACGGCCCCAACCCCGTGCTGACGCGCAACCTCACCTTCGTGCGCATCGTCAGCAAGGCCTGGGCGCAGAAGAACCGCAGCGAGAACCCGCAGGACTTCAAGGCCAAGGAAGACACCTACGCCTCGCGCAATGCCAACGGCACCGGTCCCTTCCGCATCACGAGCTGGACGCCCGACCAGAAGATCACGATGGTCGCCAACAAGGACTGGTGGGACAAGCCCAAGGGCAACATCAGCGAGGTGACCTACCTGCCCATCAAGCAGGACGCGACCCGCGTGGCCGCGCTGCTCTCGGGCGACCTGGACCTGCTGACCGACCTGCCGCCGCAGGACGTCGCCAAGCTCAAGGCCGACCCGCGGCTGAAGGTCATCGAAGGTCCCGAGAACCGCACCATCTTCTTCGCGCTGGACCTCGGCAGCGACGAGATCAAGGGCAGCAGCGTGAAGGGCAAGAACCCCTTCAAGGACAAGCGTGTGCGTGAGGCCATGAGCCTGGCCATCGACCGCGAGGCCATCAAGCGCAGCCTGATGCGCAACCTGTCCATTCCCGCCGGCATCATGGTGGCGCCGGTGGCCTACGGCTGGTCGCAGGAGCTCGACACCGTCGCCAAGCCCGACCTCGCGCGTGCCAAGCAGCTGATGACGGACGCCGGCTACGCCGACGGCTTCGACACGCCACTGGCCTGCCCGAACGACCGCTACGTCAACGATGAGGAGATCTGCCAGGCAGTCGTCTCGATGTGGGCCCGCATCGGCATCAAGGCCAAGCTCACCACGCAGCCGATGACGCAGCACTCGGCCGCCCTGCAGCGCTTCGAGCTGCCGCTGTACATGTACGGCTGGGGCGTGACGACCTTCGACGCGCAGTACACGCTGCAGGACATCGTGCACACCAAGACGTCGGGGGCCGACGGCAAGGGCAACTACTCGCGCGTCAGCGACGCCAAGGTCGACGCCCTGGTGCAGCAGATGAAGGTCGAGACCGACGTGCCCAAGCGGCTGGCCCTCATGCAGGAAGCCCTCAAGCGCACGCGCGACGAGGTCCTGTTCATCCCCATCCACCACCAGGTGCGCCCGTGGGCGATGAAGGCAGCCGTCAGCATCCCGCACTCCGCCAACGACGCGCCGCAGGCCAAGTGGGCCACGGTCAAGTGACGGCCTGAGGACCGGCGGCGGGGCTGCTCGCGCGCGGGACAATCCGCGCGATGAGCGACCCCGTCTTCGAGCCCCAGCACCTCACGCCGAGCCCCGAGCAGCGCGCCATCCAGCTGCGCCGCACGCGGCTGATGCTGGTCGAGGCCAACGCAGGCGCCGCCAAGACCACCACGCTGGCCCTGCGCATCGCCCAGGCCCTCCTGCGCGGGGCGCCTCCGGCCACCCTCCTCGCCCTCACCACCACGGCGCCGGCCGTGGCTGCGCTGAAAGAGCGCCTGGCGTCGATCGGCGTGGCGCGCGACGTGCTCGCGCAGCTGCGCATCCAGACGTTCGAGGCCTTCAGCCTCGCGGTGCTCGCCGCGGCCGAGGGCACGCTCGCTCGCATCGTCAGCACGCCGGAGCAGGTGCGCGAGGTCGTCGTCCGCGCCATCGAGCGTGCGCAGACGCTGCCCGAGGAACGCCACCCCGACGAGCTCATGGCCGACGCGCGGCCGGGCGATCTCGTCGAAGGGCTGCTGCAGACCTTCGAGGTGCTCAAGGGCCGCATGGTGGTGGAGCACCTGGACGCCGACGATGCCCTCACCCCGGCCACCGCCGCGGCGCTGGGCTTTGACTACTTCACGCTGCGGACCTGGCTGTGTTTCGAGGCCATCCGCCGCAGCGGGCACCCGGACCATCCCGACTTCCGCTACCCCGGCGACGGTGTCTACGACCTGGCGCGGCTGCTGCTGAATGGCGAAATGCTGGCCGAAGACAGCTGGCTGCAGCTGGGCCTGTCCCTCGTCTGCGTAGACGAGATGCACGACATGAACCGCGCCGCTTTCACGGTGCTCAAGGCCGTGCTCGCGGCCAACCCGCGCGCGGCCTTCGTGGGCGTGGGCGACCGCGATCAGGTCATCCACGCCCAGAGCGGCGCCGAGGCGGCCTTCATGGGCGAGCATTTCCGCCGCGAGATCGGATCGCCCGAGGTGCTGCCCCTGACCGCGAGCCACCGTTTCGGCGCCGAGCTCGCGCGCCATGCCGGCGCCTTGGCCCGCAAGCCCTATGCCGCCAGCGCAGACGCCGCGACGGCCCTCCACCTGGAGCGCTGCACCTCACCACGGCTCGCTGCCGAGTTCATCGCACGCCAGGCGCAGGCCCACCACGCACAGCGACGCCTGGCCACGCTCAGCGTGCTGCTGCGGCACCCGGCGCAGTCGGTGCTCATCGAGCACGAGCTGCTGAGGCTGGGCGTGCCCTACGGCACGGCGGGCTTCGCCCCCTACCTCGCGCGGCCGGAGACGCTGCTCGTGCGGGGCCTGCACGCCCACGCGCGCGGCGACGACACCGGCTTCGACACGCCCGAGCGCCGTGCGCGGCTGCTGGACGCCTGGCTGCTGTTCTCCGGCGCACGCATCGACAGCATCGAGCTGCGGCACCTGGACAGCGCACAGGCCCAGCGCGTGGCGGTGGCCGAGGCCGCGCAGGACGCCGACGCGACGCGGCGTTTCGTCGAGGCGCACGCGCTGCGCAGCGCCGCGCCTGCAGCCCGCCGCGCCCTGGAGGCCACGCTGGCCCTGCTGCGCGGCGGCGACGAGGACGCCTTCGAGGCCAGCTTCCTGAAGGTGCTGGACCCGCTGCAGCTCGCCCGCCGCGTGTTCGTGCGCGAAGCCGACGCCACCCGCGTGGCCGACAACGTCACGCAGCTGCACCGCCTCCTGCTCGCCGAAGGCAGCGGCGTGGACGGCGCCTTTCGCATGCTGACCCAGCTCGACACCGCGCGCGGCAAGGCGCGGGCCGGCGAGCGCGTCGTGCTTTCCAGCATCGAGGCCGCCAAGGGCCTGGAGTTCGACCACGTCATCGTGCCCCACCTCACCGCAGGCGAATTCGGCAGCGGCACGACCGAGAACCGCAACCTGCTCTACGTGGCGCTGACCCGCGCGCGCCACCGCCTCACGCTGACCTTCGACCCCGACCGCCCCTCGCGCTTCCTGCGCGAGGCAGGCTTCCTCGACTGACCCTGTCTGCCATGAAACCTCCCGTCATCAACTTCTCGACGCTGCAGGCGGCCGTGGAGATCACGGCCACGCTCGCGTTCGCGCTGTCGGGCCTGCTCGCGGGTGCGCGCAAGCAGCTGGACGTCGTGGGCCTGTGCGTCGTGGCGGGCCTGTCGGCCTTCGGCGGCGGCACGCTGCGCGACGTGCTGCTGGACCGCCGGCCCTTCTTCTGGGTGGAGCACGCCGATTGGCTGTGGGTGCTGATGGGGCTGTGCCTGGCGGCCATGCTCGGCATGCGGCGGCGCCACCTGGCGCTGACCGAACGCGCCATCCAGTGGCCCGACGCCCTCGGGCTGGGCCTGTTCACCGCCAACGGCACGCTGGTGGCGCTGGACGCGGGCATGCCGGCCATCGTGGCCGTGCTCATGGGTGTCATCACCGCCGTGTTCGGCGGCGTGCTGCGGGACATCGTGTGCAACGAGATCCCTGCCGCCTTCCACGACCACCGGCCGTATGCGCTGTGCAGCTTTGTGGGCGGCTGGGTGCTCGTGGCAGCCGTGGCGCTGCAGGCGCCCCAGTGGGCGGCCATCAGCGCCGCAGCCGGCACAGCGGTGCTGCTGCGGGGCCTGGCGCTGTGGACGGGCTGGACCCTGCCCGCCTGGCGCATCGGCACCCGCCGCTAGCCTGGCCTCACCAACCGATGGTGTAGGTCACCACCGTCGGCGCCTGCGTGTGCAGCGAGGGGCTGAAGTCGCCCACGTCGTCGTAGGCGAAGCCGTAGGCCTTCTTGTTGATGCTGTGGTCGTGCCAGAACTTGGCGTACCAGTTGCCCAGCTGCCCCGCGGGGTAATGCGCCGACTGCACGTACCAGTTGGCGGGCGTTTCCATCACGTGGCGGTTCAGCGCCGCGCAGACCTGGGCCTGGATCTGCAGCTGCGTGCCGACGTTGGTCGGGTTGCCGCTGCCGTCAGCCAGCAGGCCGGCGCCCAGCAGCACCATGGCGGTGTCGGGCTTGCCGTTGATGTAGAAGGTGCCGGCCGGCGAGCCCCCGGTGAAGGTGAAGCGGTCGCCACTGACGCGGCCGCGGAAGGTGCCCAGGTTCTGCAGCGTGAAGACGAGGTCCTCGTTGCGGTAGCGCGCCCAGACGGCGTCGATGTAGGGCTGCAGGTAGTTGGCGTTGGCCTGGCCGGGTTTGAAGCTGGCGTGGGCCGGCGCCATGATGCGGTAGGGCGAGTACGGCGCCTGGGCCAGCGGCTTGAAGGCGGCGGGCACTTCGGCGATGAACTTGCTGAAGAGCTGGTCGCGCGTCTCCGTGAGCGCCTCGCCGACCGTCTGGTCATAACCGCCCAGGCCCTGCACACGCAGCTTCAGCGGGAAGCCGAAATGGTCCACGCGCGTGGTGTTGATGAAGATGCCGGGGTCGGGTCGGCCCGGCGGGATGATGGCCATCTCGCCGAAGTCGAAGTAGACGTCGATGTTGGGGTCGGTCGGGTTCTCGATGTTGGCGCCGGCGTAGCCGATGTTGCCGTTGCCGTCCACGACCACGCGGATGTACATGGGCGAGCCCACCGACATCAGCACACGTGCGGAGTCCAGCGCCGGGATGGTGATGGACCGCGTGGCACTGAGCTTGTGGAAGTAGTTGGTGTAGGTGACGCCGTTCTTCGTGAGCGCGCCGTTGTCGGCCGTGGACATCGGGATGAGGTTGCCCGCCGCGTCCACACGCACGAACTTGCCCGTGGACCAGTCGCGGCCAATGATGGCCCAGTACACCTGGTCATCGGTCCAGCGGCCTGCCGTCTGGTTGACGATGTTGAAGGTGGTGCGGCCATTCCAGCTGCCGGTGGCGGCGGCCACCTTGAACGACGAAGTGATGTCGTTGAAGCCGCGGTTCACGAGGTTCGCCTCGTTGCCGGTGAGCACCAGCGAGCCGCCGCCGTAGTTGATGTCGTTGAACAGCGTGACCTGGTAGCCCGCCTGGACCTTCACCGAGGAAATGCGGTCGTTCCAGGCGGCACCGATCCAGCTGGAATCGGCGCTCACGCACAGGCTCGCGCCCGCATAGTTGGCGTCGGCATAGAAGCACACCGGCCCGCTGGCCGTGTTGCCGTTGACGGTGTAGCTGAACTTCGGCGTGTCGTAGGCCGGCGCGCCGTTGTTGTAGGTGAACCAGTAGCCGACGACGTTGCCGGCGGCCACGGTGAGCTTCTGCTCGTAGCGGCCGTTGGCCGCGGTCATGCGCAGGTTCTGCTGCGCGCCGTTGTTGACGGTGTAGTGGACGTCGACCCAGGTGGTCGACACATTGGACTTGAACCAGATCGTGGCGGTGGTCCCGCTGACCTCCACGCCCTGGTCATAGTCGGCCGCCGCAGCCGGCCCGATGAGGCCCAGCGTCAGCAGCAGGCAGGCGCCGAGCAGGCGCATGCAACGCAATACGAGATTCACGGTTGTCTCCTCGGCCGGCTCGTCCCGCGGGATCGGCTGGCGTGTCAGGGCCCCAACGCACAACGTCCAGGTGGGCCGGTGTCGCGGCTGCAGAAGACCTACTGCGCAGCCCGGCAAGCAGCCGCTGCCGGGGTCAGGTCGCCGTCCGAAGGCGCCTGATGCCAGTTGGACACCACTTGAAAGCGCTTTCATAATTGGTCCGCATCGTCCTGGGAGCGGCAAGAAAGCGGTTTCATGGAAAACCCGTGCGGAGCGTTTTCACGCGTCGCCTGCTTCAGGGACGGTCGATCCCTGCCCTGCCCCGGCGCCTCGGTGCGGCCTCAGTGCGAATGCACCGAACGCAGATGCGAGCCCCCGGCGGCGGGCGCTGGCGACTCCTGCGCGGCCGCAGCCAGGCCGGTGAGGATGCCGCACTGGTCGGCCCGCTGCGCCTCGCCGCAGCGCTCACGCAGCTCGCGCAGCTGCTTCTCGAGCGAGCGCAGCTCCTTGATGCGGCGCGACACGTGGCCGATGTGCGCGTCCAGCAGCGCGTTCACGTCGCCGCAGTCGCCGCCCGGCGCGTCCTTCACGCGCAGCAGCACGCGCACTTCGTCCAGCGACATGTCCAGGCCCCGGCAGAAGCGGATGAACTGCAGCCGCTCCAGGTGCGGCGCCTCGTAGACCCGAAAGCCACCCTGCGTGCGCGCGGGCGCCGGGAGCAGGCCTTCGCGCTCGTAGTAGCGGATGGTGTCGATGGCAGTCGACGAGGCAGTCGCGAGTTCGCCGATCTTCATGGGGGCGCTCCGGAGGGGCAAGTCTGCAGCCAGTGTAGGGACTTGACTCTGGAGCTGCTCCAGGGATTCCAATGCCCTCACACGACACGCCTTGCACCCATGACCGCGCACGACCACGCCCACGACCACCCTCACGATCACCACCACGATCACGACAGCGGCGACGCCCCGGCATGCGCCCACGGCAGCGCCTGCGCGGCGGCCGCGGCCGCCCTTCCCCTGCCGACGCCGGCCACGGGCGACGCCGGCCTGCTGCTGCGCATCCCCGCCATGGACTGCCCGACCGAAGAGGGGCAGATCCGCCGCGCGCTGGAGGGCCTGGCCGACGTGCACGGGCTGCGCTTTGACCTGCCCGCCCGCGCCTTGCGTGTGGACGCCCCGCCCGCCGCCTGGCCGGCGGTGACGGCCGCCATCCAGCGCGCCGGCTTCGAGGCCCAGGCCCTGACCGCGCCACCGGCCGGCGCCGAGGTGGCGCAGCACCAACGTCGTGAGCTGGCCCGCCTCGTGGGCGCGCTGACGGCCGCCGTGGCCGCCGAGCTGCTGCACTACTTCGCACCCGAAACCGCGGCGTGGCGGGGCGCCGGCATGGCCGTGGCGGCCGGGGCCATTGCGCTGTCCGGCCTGTCGGTGTTCCGCAAGGGCCTGGCGTCGCTGCTGCGCGGGCAGCTCAACATCAACGCCCTGATGGCGGTGGCCGTGACGGGCGCCTTCGTCATCGGCCAATGGCCCGAGGCGGCGATGGTGATGGCGCTGTACGCGCTGGCCGAGCTCATCGAGGCCCGCTCCGTCGAACGGGCCCGCAACGCCATCACCAGCCTGCTCGCGCTTTCGCCCGAAACCGCCGAAGTGCGCCAGCCCGACGGCACCTGGGCCCGCGTGGCGGCCGCGTCGGTGCCCGTGGGGGCCACGGTGCGCGTCAAGCCGGGCGAACGGTTTGCGCTGGACGGCCGCGTCACCGAAGGCCGCGGCGCCGTGGACCAGTCGCCCGTCACCGGTGAGAGCCTGCCGGTGGACAAGGTGCCGGGCGACGCCGTCTTCGCAGGCACCATCAACCAGAGCGGTGCGCTCAGCTTCGAGGTCACCAAACCGGCCAGCGACACGGTGCTCGCCGGCATCATCCACGCGGTGGAAGCGGCCCAGGCCCAGCGCGCGCCCACCCAGCGCTTCGTCGACCGGTTCGCAGCCGTCTACACGCCGGCGGTGTTCCTGCTGGCGGTGGCCGTGGCGGTGGGCACGCCGCTGCTGCTGGGCTGGCCGTGGCTCACGGGCTTGTACAAGGCCCTCGTCCTGCTCGTCATCGCCTGCCCGTGCGCGCTGGTCATCTCCACGCCCGTGACCGTGGTCAGTGGCCTGGCGGCCGCAGCGCGGCGCGGCATCCTGATCAAGGGCGGCGTGCACCTCGAGCAGGCCCGCCGCCTGCGCGTGCTGGCGCTGGACAAGACCGGCACGCTGACCGAAGGCCGCCCGCGGCTGGTCGCGCAGCAGCTGCTCGCTGACGACGCCTCGCGCGAGGGCGTGCTGCGCCTGGCCCGCAGCCTCGCGGCGCGCTCTGACCACCCGGTGGCCCAGGCCATCGCCAAGGCGCTCGAAGGCGAGCCCCTGCCCGTGGACGACTTCGCAGCGGACATCGGCCGCGGCGTGCACGGGCGGGTGGCGGGCCGCGCGCTCATCCTGGGCAACCACCGCTGGGTGCACGAGCGCGGCCTGTGCACGCCCGCGCTGGAGGCGTTGATGCAAGCGCAGGAGGCCGAGGGCCGCACGGTGTCGCTGCTGGCCGACGAGCACCAGGTGCTGGCCCTCTTCGCGGTGGCCGATGCCGTCAAGGCGACGAGCCGAGAAGCCGTGGCCGAGCTGCGCACGCTCGGTGTCCAACCGGTGATGCTGACGGGCGACAACGCGGCCACGGCACAGGCCATCGCGCGCCAGCTCGGCATCGACGAGGTGCAGGCCCAGTTGCTGCCTCAGGACAAGCAGCAGGCGGTGGTCTCGCTCGGCCAACGCGGCCCGGTCGGCATGGTGGGCGACGGCGTCAACGACTCGCCGAGCCTCGCCGCCGCGGCCGTGGGCTTCTCGATGGGCGCTGCCGGCACCGACACCGCCAAGGAGGCCGCCGACGTGCTCATCATGAACGACGACCTGCGCAAGGTGGCCGAGACGATCCGCCTGTCCCGCCGCACCCATGCCGTGCTGTGGCAGAACATCGCGCTGGCGCTGGGCATCAAGGCGGTGTTCTTCGTGCTGGCCGTGTTCGGCAGCGCCACGATGTGGATGGCCGTCTTCGCCGACATGGGCGCGAGCCTGCTCGTGGTGGCCAACGGGTTGAGGCTCTTGCGGCGCTGAAACGACACGCGGCCGCCCGAAGGCGGCCGTGAGTCAGCACGAAGAAGCGGTCAGCCCAGCGCCAGGCGCTCGCGCGCGGCGGCGTACTCGCGCTTCAGGCGCGCCACCAGTTCAGCGGCAGGCACCACCTGCTTCACGGCGCCGATGCCCTGGCCGCTGCCCCAGATGTCCTTCCAGGCCTTGGCCGCGCTGCCGCCGAAGTTCATCTTGCTCGGGTCGCTCTCCGGCAGCTTGTCCGGGTCCAGGCCGGCCGCCACCACGGAGCCGCGCAGGTAGTTGCCGTGCACGCCCGTGAAGAGGTTGCTGTAGACGATGTCGTCGCTGTTGCTGTCGACGATCATCTGCTTGTACTCCGCGCTGGCGCGGGCCTCTTCGGTGGCGATGAAGGCCGAGCCGATGTAGGCGAGGTCGGCGCCCATGGCCTGCGCGGCCAGCACGGCGTCGCCCGTGGCCATCGAGCCCGACAGCGCCAGCGGGCCGTCGAACCACTCGCGGATCTCCTGCACCAGCGCGAAGGGGCTCTTCACACCGGCGTGGCCGCCCGCGCCGGCCGCCACCGCGATGAGGCCGTCGGCGCCCTTCTCGATGGCCTTCTTCGCGAACTTGTTGTTGATGATGTCGTGCAGCACGATGCCGCCCCAGGCGTGCACGGCCTGGTTCACGTCTTCACGCGCACCGAGGCTCGTGATGATGATGGGCACCTTGTACTTGGCGCACACCGCCATGTCGTGCTCCAGGCGCTCGTTGCTCTTGTGCACGATCTGGTTGATGGCGAACGGCGCGGCGGGCTTGTCCGGGTTGGCGCGGTTGTAGGCGGCCAAGGTCTCGGTGATCTCCGCCAGCCACTCGTCGAGCAGTTCGGCAGGCCGGGCATTGAGCGCAGGCATGGAGCCGACGACGCCGGCCTTGCACTGCTCGATGACGAGCTTGGGGTTGCTGATGATGAACAGCGGCGAGCCGATGACCGGCAGCGGCAGGTTCTTCAGGATGTCGGGCAATGCCAAGGGGATGTCTCCGTCAGAAGGCGGTCAGAAGGCTTCGAGGGCCAGTTCGGTCACGCTGTCGGCACCGTTCACGACGGCGCTGCGCAGGGCGCCGGTGCGCGGCAGGATGTGTTCGGCGTAGAAGCGCGCCGTGGCGATCTTGGCCTGCATGAAGGGCGTGTCAGTCGCCAAGGCGTCTTCGGCCACCATCAGCGCGCGGGCCAGCTGCCAGCCCGCCACCAGGTTGCCCGCGAGCATCAGGTAGGGCACCGAGCCGGCGTAGGCGGCATTGGGGTTGCCCTTGGCCGAGCCGGCGATGAAGTCGACCACGGCGAGGAAGTCCTCGCGCGAGGCGCGCAGCGCGCGAGCCATCGCACGCGCCGCGGCGCTGTCGCGCTGGGCGAGCGCCGCTTCGGTCGCTTCGACCTGACCCGCGATGCCGCGTGCGAGCTGGCCGCCGTCACGCGAGGTCTTGCGGCCGACGAGGTCGTTGGCCTGGATGGCGGTGGTGCCTTCGTAGATGGTCAGGATCTTGGCGTCGCGGTAGTACTGCGCGGCGCCCGTCTCCTCGATGAAGCCCATGCCGCCGTGCACCTGCACGCCCAGGCTGGTGACTTCCAGGCTCATCTCCGTGCTGTAGCCCTTCACGAGCGGCACCATGAAATCGTAGAAGGCCTGGTTCTGCTTGCGCGCGTCGGCGTCGGGGTGGTGGTGGGCAGCGTCGAAGGCGGCCGCGGCCGTGCTGGCCATCGCGCGGCATCCCTCGGTGAGCGAGCGCATCGTCATCAGCATGCGGCGCACGTCGGGGTGGTGGATGATGGCTGCGCTGCCGGGCTTGGAGCCGTCCACGGGGCGCGACTGCACGCGGTCCTTCGCGTAGGCCACGGCCTTCTGGTAGGCGCGGTCGGCAATGCCGATGCCCTGGATGCCCACGCCGTAGCGGGCGGCGTTCATCATGATGAACATGTACTCCAGGCCGCGGTTCTCCTCGCCGATGAGCGTGCCGATGGCGCCGCCGTGGTCGCCGAACTGCAGCACGGCGGTCGGGCTGGCCTTGATGCCCATCTTGTGCTCGATGGACACGCAGTGGGCGTCGTTGCGCGCGCCCAGGCTGCCGTCCGCGTTCACGAGGAACTTGGGCACCAGGAACAGGCTGATGCCCTTCACGCCCTCCGGCGCCCCGACGACGCGGGCCAGCACGAGGTGGACGATGTTCTCGGCCATGTCGTGTTCACCGTAGGTGATGAAGATCTTGGTGCCGAAGATCTTGTAGGTGCCGTCGGGCTGCGGCTCGGCGCGGGTGCGCACCAGGGCCAGGTCGGAGCCGGCCTGCGGCTCGGTGAGGTTCATGGTGCCCGTCCAGCGGCCTTCCAGCAGCGGCGGGATGAACAGCGCGCGCTGCTCGTCGGAGCCGGCCGTCAGCAGCGCCTCGACGGCACCGTCGGTCAGCAGCGGGCACAGCGCGAAGCTCATGTTGGCCGCCTGCAGCATCTCGTTGCACGCCGCGGCGATGGTCTTGGGCGCACCCTGGCCGCCGAAGTCGGTCGGGTGCTGCAGGCCCTGCCAGCCGCCCTCGGCGTAGGCGCGGAAGGCGTCCTTGAAGCCGGGCGTGGTGGTGACCTGGCCGTCCTTCCAGAACGACGGGTTCTTGTCGCCTTCCCAGTTCAGCGGGGCAATGACGTCCTGCGTCAGCTTGGCGCACTCCTCCAACACGGCGCCGGCCGTGTCCAGGCCGAAGTCGGCGAAGGCGGGGACCTGTTGCGTCAGCGTCTCCAGGCCAGCGAGGTGCTGGATGTTGAAGAGCATGTCCTTGACGGGGGCTTGGTAACTCATTTGTTCCTCCAGGCGGATACAAAAAGGGCGCCGCAACGACCGGAGTCGGGGGCGCCCGGTGCAGTCAGTGCGTGGCTTACAGCGCGGCCACGAGTTCCGGCACGGCCGTGAACAGGTCGGCTTCCAGGCCGTAGTCGGCCACCGAGAAGATGGGCGCTTCCGGGTCCTTGTTGATGGCCACGATGACCTTGGAGTCCTTCATGCCGGCCAGGTGCTGGATGGCGCCGGAGATGCCGGCGGCCACGTACAACTGCGGGGCGACGATCTTGCCGGTCTGGCCGACCTGCCAGTCGTTGGGCGCGTAGCCGGCGTCCACGGCGGCGCGCGAGGCGCCGAGCGCGGCACCCAGCTTGTCGGCCAGCGGCGTCAGCACTTCCATGAATTTCTCGTTGGAGCCGAGCGCACGGCCGCCGGAGACGATGATCTTGGCGGCAGTCAGCTCAGGGCGGTCGCTCTTGGTGACCTCACGGCCGACGAAGCTGCTCTTGCCGCTGTCGGCAGCTGCAGCGGCGGATTCGACAGCCGCGGAGCCACCGGTGGCCGCGGCCGGGTCGAAGCCGGTCGTGCGCACGGTGATGACCTTGGTGGCGTCCCCGCTCTGCACGGTGGCGATGGCGTTGCCGGCGTAGATGGGGCGCTCGAAGGTGTCGGGGCTGATCACCTTGGTGATGTCGCTGATCTGGCCCACGTCCAGCAGCGCGGCCACGCGCGGGGCGACGTTCTTGCCGGCGGCGGTGGCGGGGAAGAGGATGTGGCTGTAGCCCGAGGCCAGCGCGAGCACTTGCGCAGCGACGTTCTCGGCCAGGCCCTCGCCCAGCGAGGCGGCGTCGGCGTGCAGCACCTTGGCCACGCCCGCGATCTGCGCGGCAGCAGCGGCGGCGCCAGCGGCGTTGAGGCCGGCCACCAGCACGTGCACATCGCCACCCAGGGCGACGGCGGCGGTGACGGTGTTCAGCGTGGCGCCCTTGATCGAGGCGTTGTCGTGTTCGGCAATGACGAGTGCGGTCATCTCAAAGTCTCCAGATTCGATACGGCTTAGATGACCTTGGCTTCGGTCTTCAGCTTGGTGACCAGGGTGGCCACGTCCGGCACCTTGACGCCGGCGCCGCGCTTGGGCGGCTCGCTGACCTTCAGGGTCTTGATGCGCGGCGTGACATCCACGCCCAGGTCGGCGGGCTTGACGACGTCGAGCTGCTTCTTCTTGGCCTTCATGATGTTGGGCAGCGTGACGTAGCGCGGCTCGTTCAGGCGCAGGTCGGTCGTCACGACGGCGGGCAGGCTGAGGGACACGGTCTCCAGGCCACCGTCCACTTCGCGGGTCACGCTGACCTTGTCGCCCGCGACTTCCACCTTGGAGGCGAAGGTGCCCTGGGGCATGCCGGTCAGCGCGGCCAGCATCTGGCCGGTCTGGTTGCAGTCGTCATCGATGGCCTGCTTGCCCAGGATCACGAGGCTCGGGCCTTCCTTGTCCACCAGCGCCTTGAGCAGCTTGGCGACGGCCAGCGGCTGCAGCTCGACGTCGGCAGGCGTCTCCACCAGGATGGCGCGGTCGGCGCCGATGGCCATGGCGGTGCGCAGGGTTTCCTGGCACTGCGTGACGCCGCAGGACACAGCGATCACTTCCGTGACGGCGCCCTTCTCCTTCAGCCGCACGGCCTCTTCGACGGCGATCTCGTCGAAGGGGTTCATGGACATCTTGACGTTGGCGATATCGACGCCCGTGCCGTCGCTCTTGACGCGCACCTTGACGTTGTAGTCCACGACGCGTTTGACAGGGACCAAGACCTTCATCGAAAACTCCAGCTCGAATTGACGTAAACGTTAACCGGGGATTCTACGGGCGCTCCCCGCGGGAGCTGCGCATAAAAAAGCACGATCGTTCGATTCTAGCCAGACGCGGGAAGCCGGCGGGGAAAGGTTTATTGGAGAGGCCTCTCGAATCGTGAAGCTAGACTGCTTTCGGTGATGCAGATCGACCCTTCCCTGCGCCGCGAGATCGGCGTCTTCGACTCCGGCGTCGGCGGCTTCACGGTGCTGCGCGAACTGCGCACACTGTTGCCCACCGCGCGCCTGCGCTACCTGGCTGACGCGGCCTATGCGCCTTACGGCAGCCGCAGCCCCGAGGAGATCCGGGCGCGCAGTTTCGCCATTGCCGAGCACCTGATCGAGCGGGGCGCCGGCCTCATCGTCATCGCCTGCAACACGGCGACGGCACATGCCATCGAGGCGTTGCGCGCGCACTGGCCCGACGTGCCATTCGTGGGCACCGAGCCGGGCATCAAGCCGGCGGTGGCGGCATCGGCGAATGGCCGTATCGGGTTGCTGGCCACGCCAGCCACGGCCGCCAGCGCGCGGCTGCGGGCGCTGATCGATCGGCATGCCGGCGGGCACCTGGTGACGGTGCAAGGCTGTGCGGGCGTGGTCGACCGCATCGAGGCTGGCGACCTGGAGAGCGAAGAACTGAAGGCTCTGGTTTCGAAATACTGCGCACCGCTGCAGGCTGCAGGTGTGGACACAGCCTTGCTGGGCTGCACGCACTACCCGCTCATTGAGCCTCTGTGGCGTGCTGCGCTCGGTCCGTCCGTACGACTCCTGCGCATCGAGACTGCCGTGGCACGACGGGCGGCCGATCTATGGTCCGCCCGGCCCGACGACACCGCGAGTCTGTCCATTGAAACCAGCGGCGTCCCGGATGCGCTCGAGGGCTGGATGGGTCGCGTCCTGGGGTGGCACGGTATCGGCGTGGCCCGCTGGGACACCAACACCGCCAGCACGCTGTCTTCGCCCGGCCGGTGAGGGGGCGGCCTCAGGGCTTCAGGACGCCGCGCGCCAGCCTTTGGCCGCGAGGCAGCGTTACTGCGCCAACTGGCCGAAGGTCGTCGCCCGCATCTCCCGGCCGCCTGGCGTGACGCGACAGGTGAGGCAATCGTTGTTGACCTCGGCGAGGTTGGAGAGCAGCTCGCGACGGGCGACGCGCTCGGCCTCGCGATCGCAGGTGATCGTGTCGGCGCGAAGGTCGGCCGAAGGGCGGTCCGGATTGACGAGGCGAGGTCCCGCGCACGCCGCAAGGCCCAGAGCCAGCATTGCGACCGAGGCACGCATGGCGAACATATCCACTCCCTGCACATCGCCATCGACGTGGCGTTGATGAGATTCCTGGTGCCCGGGACGGGACTTGAACCCGTACGCCTGTTGAGGGCGGCGGATTTTAAGTCCGCTGCGTTTACCGATTTCGCCACCCGGGCGGCGGGCCGCATTATCGGCGGCGGCACAAAAGAAAACGGGAGATCCGACTGATCGGATCTCCCGTGATTTGGAGCGGGTAACGAGGCTCGAACTCGTGACCTCAACCTTGGCAAGGTTGCGCTCTACCAACTGAGCTACACCCGCGCATTTCGTTCAGCCTGCCGGGGCTGGACATCGGTGCGACCGATTTTTTGGAGCGGGTAACGAGGCTCGAACTCGTGACCTCAACCTTGGCAAGGTTGCGCTCTACCAACTGAGCTACACCCGCATGATGCGATTTTGGAGGCGCGATCCGGAGTCGAACCGGACTAACCGGATTTGCAATCCGGGGCATAACCGCTTTGCTATCGCGCCGCCGTAAACCCTGGCCAAAGCCGTTGGTGCGGCTTTGACGAAAAAGGGAAGCCGGGGCTTCCCTTCTCAAAAACTGGAGCGGGTAACGAGGCTCGAACTCGTGACCTCAACCTTGGCAAGGTTGCGCTCTACCAACTGAGCTACACCCGCATTGCTTTCGCAATTTTCTCTAGATCACATCGATGAATCTTTGCGATCTAGCGAAGCTGGCATTGTAATCCAATTTTCGAGCGGATTGCAAGCCAGCCGCGCTACTTCAGTGAGGAACCACTGTGCTCTTGGCGGCGCCCTCTTCCGGCTTGGCGGCCGCGACGGCGACTTCCTCGTCCGGCAGCGGCGCGGGCATGGATTCCAGCGCCACTTCGAGCACGCGTTCGATCCAGCGCACGGGCACGATCTCGAGCTGGTTCTTGACGTTCTCCGGAATGTCCTGGAGGTCCTTGACGTTCTCTTCCGGGATCATGACGGTCTTGATGCCGCCGCGGTGGGCCGCGAGCAGCTTCTCCTTCAGGCCGCCGATCGCCGTGACCTCGCCGCGCAGCGTGATCTCGCCCGTCATGGCCACGTCGGCACGCACCGGGATGCCCGTCAGCGCCGACACGAAGGCCGTCGTCATCGCAGCACCCGCGCTCGGGCCGTCCTTGGGCGTGGCGCCATCGGGCACGTGCACGTGCACGTCGCGCTTCTCGAAGACCTCGTCCTTGATGCCGAGGCGCCGGGCGCGCGAACGCACCACCGTGCGCGCGGCTTCGACGGATTCCTTCATCACATCGCCCAGCGAGCCGGTGCGGATGATGTTGCCCTTGCCCGGCATGGCCGTGGCTTCGATGGTCAGCAGATCGCCGCCCACCTCGGTCCACGCGAGGCCGACCACCTGGCCGACCTGGTTCTTCTTCTCGGCACGGCCGAAGTCGTACTTGCGCACGCCGAGGAAGTCGTTGAGGTTGTCCTCGGTGACGGTGACCTTGCCGTCGTAGGTCTTGAGCTGGATGCCCTTGACCACCTTGCGGCAGATCTTGGACATCTCGCGCTCAAGCGAACGCACGCCGGCTTCCCGCGTGTAGTAGCGGATCACGCCGCGGATGGCCGATTCGGTGACGTCCAATTCCTCGTCCTGCACGCCGTTGTTCTTGCGTTGCTTGGGCAGCAGGTAGGTCTGGGCGATGTTGACCTTCTCATCCTCGGTGTAGCCCGACAGGCGGATGACTTCCATCCGGTCCAGCAGGGCCGGCGGGATGTTCATCGAGTTGGACGTGGCCACGAACATCACGTCCGACAGGTCGAAGTCGACCTCAATGTAATGGTCGCCGAAGGTGTGGTTCTGCTCGGGGTCGAGCACTTCCAGCAGGGCCGACGACGGGTCGCCGCGGAAGTCCATGCCGAGCTTGTCGATCTCGTCGAGCAGGAACAGCGGGTTGCGCGTGCCTACCTTGGTCAGCGACTGCAGCACCTTGCCCGGCATGGAGCCGATGTAGGTGCGGCGGTGGCCGCGGATCTCGGCTTCATCACGCACGCCGCCCAGTGCCATGCGGACGAACTTGCGGCCGGTGGCGCGCGCCACGCTCTGGCCGAGCGAGGTCTTGCCCACGCCCGGGGGGCCCACGAGGCACAGGATGGGGGCCTTGACCTTGTCGACGCGCTGCTGCACCGCGAGATACTCAAGGATGCGGTCCTTGACCTTCTCGAGGCCGTAGTGGTCTTCGTTGAGCACGTCCTCGGCGTTCTTGAGGTCGTGCTTGATCTTGGTCTTCTTGCTCCAGGGCAGGTTGACCAGGGTGTCGATGTAGTTGCGCACCACGGTCGCCTCGGCGGACATGGGCGACATGAGCTTGAGCTTCTTGAGCTCCGCGTCGGCCTTCTTGCGGGCCTCCTTGGGCATCTTGGCCGCGAGGATCTTCTTCTCTAGCTCCTCCATGTCGGCGCCGTCTTCACCGTCGCCGAGTTCCTTCTGGATGGCCTTGACCTGCTCGTTCAGGTAGTACTCGCGCTGGCTCTTCTCCATCTGGCGCTTGACGCGGCCACGGATACGCTTTTCGACCTGGAGGATGTCGACTTCGTGCTCGAGGAGGTCGAGCAGCTTCTCGAGGCGCTTGGCCACGTCGGCCAGGTCCAGCACGGCCTGCTTAGCGTCGAGCTTGAGCGGCAGGTGGGCGGCGATGGTGTCGGCGAGGCGCCCCGGGTCATCGATGCCGCCGATGGACGTGAGGATCTCGGGCGGGATCTTCTTGTTGAGCTTGACGTACTGGTCGAACTGCTGCGTCACGGCGCGGCGCAGGGCCTCGACTTCGGGCGCGTGCTCGGTCTCGGGCGGGATGGGCGTGACTTCGGCGACGAAGTGCTCGCCAGGCTCGCTGATCGAGCTGGTGGTGGCGCGCTGCAGCCCCTCGACCAGCACCTTCACGGTGCCGTCAGGCAGCTTGAGCATCTGCAGGATGCTGGAGACGCAGCCGACCTCGAACATGTCTTCGGGCTTGGGCTCGTCCTTGCCGGCGGCCTTCTGCGCGACCAGCATGATCTGGCGGCCTGCTTCCATCGCGGCTTCCAGGGCCTTGATGGACTTGGGGCGCCCGACGAACAGCGGGATGACCATGTGCGGGAACACGACGACGTCACGCAGCGGCAGCAGCGGCAGCGTGATGGGGTCGGCGGGGAGGATGGGGTGTCCGGACATGAAGACCTCTCTTTCTCAGACCGATATCGGGCCTGAGGGGGCGAATGCAAGCGGATGGGACGGCGTGATGCTCAGGCGCTGGCCTTGGCTTGTTCGCGGTAGACCAGCAGCGGGCGCGCGGTCGCGTCCTCGATGTTGTGCTCGTCCAGGACGACCTTCTCCACGCCGTCGAGCGTGGGCAGGTCAAACATGGTGTCGATGAGGGACTGCTCCATAATGGAGCGCAGGCCGCGGGCGCCGGTCTTGCGCGCCAGGGCCTTGCGGGCGATGGCGGCCAGGGCGGGCTTGCGGATCTCCAGCTCGACGCCGTCCATCTCGAACAGCTGCTGGTACTGCTTGACCAGCGCGTTCTTGGGCTCGGTGAGGATCTGGATGAGGGCGTCCTCGGTCAGCTCGCCCAGCGTCGCGACGACGGGCAGGCGACCCACCAGCTCGGGGATAAGGCCGAACTTGATGATGTCCTCGGGCTCGACCTCGCGGAAGACCTCACCGACCTTCTTCTCGCTCTTGCTGCGCACCGTGGCACCGAAGCCGATGCCCGACTTCTCGCTGCGGTTCTGGATGACTTTCTCCAGGCCGTCGAAGGCGCCGCCGCAGATGAACAGGATGTTGGTCGTGTCGATCTGCAGGAAGTCCTGATTCGGGTGCTTGCGGCCGCCTTGCGGCGGCACGGAGGCCATCGTGCCTTCCACGAGCTTGAGCAGGGCCTGCTGCACACCCTCGCCCGAGACGTCACGGGTGATGGACGGGTTGTCGGCCTTGCGCGAGATCTTGTCGATCTCGTCGATGTAGACGATGCCGCGCTGGGCGCGCTCGACGTCGTAATTGCAGTTCTGCAGCAGCTTCTGGATGATGTTCTCGACGTCCTCACCCACGTAGCCGGCTTCGGTCAGCGTGGTGGCGTCGGCAATCACGAAGGGCACGTTGAGCAGGCGCGCCAGCGTCTGGGCCAGCAGCGTCTTGCCGGAGCCGGTGGGGCCGATGAGCAGGATGTTGCTCTTGGACAGCTCCACCGAGTCCTTGGCCGTGCTCATGTGGCGCAGCCGCTTGTAGTGGTTGTAGACGGCCACGGCCAGCGTGCGCTTGGCGACATCCTGGCCGATGACGTACTGGTCGAGGCTCGACTTGATCTCGCTGGGCACGGGCAGGTCCGACTTGCCGGCGCGCGCGGCAGGCGCGGGTGCCGGGATTTCGTCACGGACGATGTCGTTGCACAGCTCGATGCACTCGTCGCAGATGAAGACGGACGGGCCGGCGATGAGCTTCTTCACCTCGTGCTGGCTCTTGCCGCAGAAGGAGCAGTACAGAACTTTCTCGCTGGAGGTGCCTTTTTTGTCGGCCATGAGAACTGCTCTATGAAAACGTGGGAATTCGAGGCGGGGCGCTTCGAATGATGATAGTCCAAACGGTCACGGGGCCCTTGTGGGGATAAGGGCCCCGATTTCGCTGCGAATCCAGGGGCCGGTTACAGCCCCTCACGAACTGGCGCTTCAGGGCCGGTGTTCCAGCACCTGGTCGATCAGGCCGTAGCTCTGCGCTTCGGCTGCCGACATGAAATAGTCGCGCTCGGTGTCGGACTGGATCTTCTCCAGCGTCTGGCCGGTGCGCTCGGCAAGGATGCGGTTGAGCGTCTCGCGCGTCTTGAGGATCTCGCGGGCGTGGATCTCGATGTCGGTGGCCTGGCCCTGCGCGCCGCCCAGCGGCTGGTGGATCATGACCTTGGCGTTCGGCAGCGAGAAACGCTTGCCCTTGGCGCCAGCCGCCAGCAGGAAGGCGCCCATGCTCGCCGCCATGCCCATGCACAGCGTCGAGACTTCGGGCTTGATGAACTGCATGGTGTCGAAGATCGACATGCCGGCCGACACGCTGCCGCCGGGGCTGTTGATGTAGAGCGAGATCTCCTTGTCGGGGTTCTCGCTTTCCAGGAACAGCAGCTGCGCCACGACGAGGTTGGCCACGGCGTCGTTGACGGGGCCGACCAGGAAGACGATGCGCTCGCGCAGCAGGCGCGAGTAGATGTCGTAGGCGCGCTCGCCACGGCCCGACTGTTCGATGACCATGGGCACGAGGCCGAGATTGCTGGTGTCCAGAGCGCTCATTCAGATCCTTGAAATCAAATTCAACTGCAACCGTTATGGGGGCAGATTATGGCCATGCAAGTAAAAAGGCGCCGGGCCTTGCGGCGCGGCGCCTTCGTCATGCGAAGGGCTTTCAGTTGCCCTGGGCCATCAGCTCATCGAAAGGCAGGGCCTTGTCGGTGACCTTGGCCGACGCCAGGACGAAATCCGTGACGTTGTTCTCGACGACGACGGCTTCGACTTCGGCCATGCGCTCGCGGTCCGTCAGGTACCAGCGCATGACTTCGGCGGGCTTCTCGTAGCTCTGCGACAGCTCTTCGATGTGCGCCTGCAGTTGGGCCGGCTTGGCCTGCAGGTTGTTGGCACGCACGAGTTCAGCGACGACCAGGCCCAGGCGCACGCGGCGCTCAGCTTGGGGCTTGAAGATGTCGGCGGGGATCTCGGCCTTGTCGGCGTCCTTCACACCACGCTTCTTCAGGTCTTCGCGGGCCTGGGCGACCATGCGCTCGGCTTCGCCCTGCACCAGCGCGTTGGGCACATCGAGCTCCGACACGGCCACCAGGGCGTCCATCACGGCGCCCTTGTTGCGGGCCAGCACGCGGAACTTCACTTCGCGCTCGAGGTTCTTCTTGATGTCGGCGCGCAGGCCTTCGACCGTCGCGTCCTTGATGCCGAGCGACTTGGCGAACGCCTCGTTCACTTCGGGCAGGTGCTGGGCTTCGATCTTCTTGACCGTGACGAGGAAGTCGGCTTCCTTGCCGGCGACGTCCTTGCCGTGGTAGTCCTCGGGGAACTGCAGCGGGAAGGTCTTGCTTTCGCCAGCCTTCATGCCACGCACGGCGGCGTCGAACTGCTCCAGCATCTGGCCTTCGCCGATCAGGAACTGGAAGCCCTCAGCCTTGCCGCCGGCGAAGGGCTCGCCGTCGATCTTGCCTTCGAAGTCGATCGTGACGCGGTCACCGACCTGGGCGACGTCAGCCGCCGGGCGCTGGGCGAAGCTGCGGCGCTGCTTGCGCAGGATCTCGACGGTCTTGTCGATGGCTTCGTCGGTCACGTCGCTGCTGACGCGCTCGACTTCGGCGGTGGCCAGGTCGCCGATCTTGACTTCGGGGTAGACCTCGAAGGTGGCGTCGAAGGCCATCTGGCCTTCGGGCGCTTCGTTCTTCTGCTCGATGCGGGGCATGCCGGCCACGCGCAGCTGGGCTTCGTTGGCGGCGTTGTTGAAGGCCTGGCCCAGCTTGTCGTTGACGACTTCGTATTGGACCGAGTAGCCGTAGCGCTGGGCGACGACGTTCATCGGCACCTTGCCGGGACGGAAGCCGTCGGCCTTGACGGTGCGGGCCAGCTTCTTCAGACGGGCTTCGACTTCGCTGTTGATGTCAGCGGCCGCCACGTGCAGGGTGATGCGGCGTTCCAGCTTTTCGAGGGTTTCGACGGTGACGGCCATGATGGACTCGGGAACAGTTGAAGGGACAGTGGTGGTGCGCGGGGCCGGACTCGAACCGGCACGCCCGTGAAGGCGTCAGGACCTAAATCTGAAATACAGACGCCCGCACGGAGGGCTTTTTCATAGGAGAAAGCCGAAAAAACGATCTAGCGCCATCGACTTTCCCAAACTTTTTCCCAAACTCCAAGCAGCTCTCGCTATGCTGGCTATGCCACACCGGAGGCCGAGCTTTGAGTTGAGGAACCCGCCATTGTAGCCAACCGTCCAATGGCAAACCTTCCGGCCCTACCCCAACACGCCACCCGCACATGGCCAACATCACCAACCGCTCGCCCTGGATCGCCAATGCACACCGCAAAGGCGAGCCGCCGAGGGAGTTCCGGCTGAAGTCCAAGGCACTGGAATACCTGGCGACCTTCGGGCACACCGACCCGGCGGCGCTGACCCGCAAGCACCTCAAGCAGTTGGAAACCGCCTTCGAGGTCCAGATCAAACTCAAGGACAAGGCTGGCGAGATCGTCAAGCGGTCCAGCACGTTCTCCACCGCCGAAGAGGCCCAAACCTGGGCCGACGCACAGGAAGTGGAAATCAAGAGCTACCGGGAGCGTCACGGCGGCTTCGTGGCCGACTTCGAAACCATGACGGTTGAAGAGGCCCTCACGAAGTTCCACTCCCAGCACTACACCGACAAGCGCTCCGCCAAGGAGGTCGGGTACCGCATCAGGCATCTCGCCGATTGGCTGGGCGCGAGCCGCCCCTTCAGGACGCTAAACCGCAAGGACTTCATCAAGCTGCGGGACGACATGGAAGGCATGGAGTACAGCGCCTCATCCATGCGCAACTACTTCACCATCCTGACTTCGCTCTACCAGCACGCAGCCAACGATTGGCTGTACCCGGTAGACAACCACGCCCGAGGCATCAAGCTCCCAAAACCGGCAAACCACAAGCAACGCTTCTGGATGGCGGACGAAGAGCGCCGCCTGATGGAGTCCATCCGGAAAAATTTCCCGTGGCTGGAACCCATCGTGCGTCTTTCGCTGGCCATGGCATTTCGTCGCGGGGAAATCATCCAAGGCGCGAAGGACTCGAAGACCGGCCTGCAATCGGGCGGCCTTCGCTGGGAGGACATTGACTGGGACAAGAAGCAGGTCACCCTTCCCAGGGAAAAGAACGATCACACCAAGGCGGTGACGGAGGAAGCCGGACGCAAGGTGCCCCTGACCACTGAAATCGAAGCCATCCTTCGACCGCTGTTCGACGCCAGCGCATCAAAGCGAGGGCTGATCTTCTCTACAACGACGAACACGGTCTCAAAGGCCTTTCGTCAAGCATGCGAACGGGCAGAGCCACCCATCGAACAGCTCACCTTCCACTCGCTGCGCAAGATCGCCACGAAGCGGTTGTCCGAACTGGTCACGAACCCCATGGAATTGAGCCGCTTGACCGGCCACAAGTCGATTGATGTGCTCAACCGGCGCTACTTCCAGGTTTCGACCGACGAGCTGCGATCCAAGCTGGAAATCAATTCCGCCGAACTACTGCAAAAGGGCGTCTCCGCGTTGTCGTCGGCGCTTGGAGGCGAGCGCGCCAGAAAGTTTCTGGAACTCGTGCGGTCCATGCCGAACGTGGAGGATGCATTCAAGCCCAGCACCAACACGGAGCAAGCCGCCTGACCCGAAGTAGCATCACTTCATAAGAGTCAGGGAGAGACTTCATGATGCAGCGGGCCAGCGCCTTCGCCAGCGCGATCACCATGACCGGCGGACTGTGGCGCCAGGACGGCCCCGCGCGATTCGCACACGAGATTCGCAGCAGCTTGCAGGGCATGCGTCCCTATGAGGAGATGCTGACGGCGGCGGCGCAAGAGACGCTTCCTGAAGGGCACTACGAACGCGCGGCCCAGATGGCACTGGCGGCTAGCGTGAATCCCTTCATTCAGTTCGCACGTGAAGCGCGCAGTCTGTCCGAGTTCGCGCGCCTGAACATGGCATTCATGCGCCATGCACCTCTGCCATTTCGAACCTTCGTCGATGCGCACGGCCGGAGCCGCCGCATCCGCATCGGCCAGCACAACTACCCCGACATTCGGGGCAACCACGAGTTAACGGTCCATCTTCTCGGTGCAGCATTGAAGTGGATTCCTCGTCAACCGACCATTGCCTCGCGCGGCTCTTTAAGCTTGCTTGCGTTGGGCCGCTATCTCAATGTGGATCGCGGCATTCTTGGTGAAGTGCTGGAATGCCTTGAGGGGCAGCCGGACCTGAAGCCCGTCGATCTCGGGCGGTCGCTTGGACTGATGCCGCATCAATTGGCTCGCATGCTGCGTCCCCTGGGGGTAAACGCCTCTCAGTTGCGTGAGGTGGCGATGCTTCAGGCTGCCACCCGGTTGATGGTCGGCCCATCAAGCCTCACAGAAATCGCCCATCTCGTCGGCTACGCCGACGCTGCACATCTCAGCCGCTCGTTCACGCGCTCGACGGGCGTACCGCCCTCCCAGATGCGCCCGCCACCACAAGCTACTAGCAGTAACGGTTGAGGTGTGTCGGGATTACTCCGCGCCACTGTCGGGCGCAGCCAACTCCGCTTCGAACTTTTTAATCAACGTAGCGGCACTGCAATTCAACGCAGCCGCCAGCTTCACCACGCCGACCAAGTTGGGAACATTCTGGCCGCGCTCTAGGCGCCCCATGAAGGAACGATCCACCATCGCCTTCAGCGCCAAACCTTCTTGAGACAGCCCCTTGCTGAGCCGCAAGGCGACAACGGCCCTGCCGAACGCTGTGGCGATAGCTGGATCGGTGGACTTCGCGCCGACTGGCCGTCCACCTTTGGGAGGTTGCACCCGCTTGGTTGGCATCGCTCCGAGGTTCGCCAACAAGCGCCAAAAATCCCACGGTAAATTAATCCCGTATCGCGTTAAAGTTGCCGCCGAGCAGCCCGCCGACGACAGCCGTTCGCCATAGAACAGACGAGGAAGGCCAGCGCCCCGACGAGATCGACGCCAGGGCAAACCCTGACCCATCTGTCCGTCCAGTTCAAGCGTCCGGACATCGGAGCCAGCAGACTGCCGAGGCTATTGATTCGAGCCCATCCATGCGCCCATGGCGCTCACCTGGTGATGGGCCGGGTCCGAATTCGACGGGAGGAAGAATGACTATCAAGCGTGCCTGTTGGGCATGGGGAACATTGCTTGTCGTGGCAGCAGGACTTGCAGGCTGCGGCGGTGGCGGAGGCGGAGGCGGAGGCGGGCCTACAACTGCCGCGACCTCTTCTCCTTCCACGCCCAGCACTCCGGCCTCGTCGCCCAGCACGACGCCCACTGCGCCCACCGGCCCCTCCCCCACCACGACCATTGCAACCGCCAGCTACGCCGCCAGCAGCGTAGAAGCGGGCGTCTACAGCGGCATCAACCAAATCCGCCAGGCGGGCAAGTGGGGAACGCTGACCCAGGATGCGCTGTTGGACAAGG
The DNA here is from genome assembly GCA_016790285.1 of Roseateles sp. GTDB lineage: Bacteria > Pseudomonadota > Gammaproteobacteria > Burkholderiales > Burkholderiaceae_C > Pelomonas. The sequence continues at coordinate 61,002 of JAEUPJ010000010.1, forward strand.
CGGGCCGCAACATGGCGAACTACACCATTGCGAACTACGTGCGCGCGGACGGCACCTTTGACCCGGCCATGTACAACACGGATGCGGCCACGGGCTGGCTCATGGGCCACGTGCAGACGGTGGGCAAACCTCTCTTCACGGGCGTACTGCCTGCGGATCGCTTCAAGGCCGCGGGACAAACCGATTTCCAGGTGGCGTTAGAGAACGGCGGCTTCTACTTCTCCAACTTCAGCACTGCCGCAGCCATCGATTGGTGCGTTGACGGCTGGATGCGGAGTATCGGCCACCGTCAGGCCGCTCTGCATCCTCAAGCCAACTTCATAGGCGTTGGCGTCAGTGTCGGCCAAGTCAAGGTGCCGAGTGGCGATACGGCCAGCACCTGCTATCTGGAACTCACGTTGCCCAAGACGAGCCTGGTCTACGACTCGGCCTGGTCGGCGGTCTTTCCGGTGGATGGTTCCACGGTGAATTACGTCAGCGATTTCTACGGCAAGGGCCTCGCGCTGTCCATCAGCTTCGACAAGTCAGTGGCATCGGTCACGTCCTTCGTCCTCACCAACCGCGCCACAGGCGCTGCCGTCGTGGGCGCGCCCTTGTACTACGGTGTGGACCGCACGGTTTACACCAACATCGCCTTCTTCCAGCCCACGTCGCCGCTCCCCGAGAACACCACATTCGATGCCTCCGCCATCGTGGTGGTTCAGGACAGCACAGGTAAGCAAAGCACCGTGGAGAAGAAGTGGGCCTTCGCGACCAGCACCGACAAATACAAGAGCATTGCGACGACCAAAGGTACCGCGATTCCGAAGCCGAGCAGGATTTCCCAATAGTCCGGCGATCACGGCGGCAGCACAAGTCGGGCGAAAGAATCCTCCCGATCAACACAAACCCAACGAGGAACCAAGTGAGAAAAATTCTTCTGTCGATGATCGTTTTGTTCGCCAACAGCCTTTGTTTGGCCCAGGGGCGCACCACGGTCCTCGCGGACTATAGAAAATCCGACCGGATCATCCTCTCCGACATTCTCCTCAAAGACACACCACCGCGTTTTGAATTCAAAAACAGATGCCCCGGAGAAAACTGCAACTGGGTCATCAACGCCTGGATCGCAGAACTCAACACGGACCCGGCCGAGCGAGCGTTCGTTGCCAATGTTTCCTCGAAGCCGCCCCATATCGCAGAAGAGATCCTTGTCAACGAGTTCAAGCGCCGATACGAGAAACTCGCCTCAACGACCAACGGCGACTTCTGCCTGGACTCGAAAAACTGGGGTCTGCACAAGGACGCGACTGGATACTATTTCGGGCAAGCAGGGAGAATGCCGAACGTGATCCTGTTGGAAACCAATATTCTTCATGCAGGAGCCACGGACCTGATCGTCGCCGAATCCGGCGGAAAAATCCTTCAATCGGTCGCCAGCCAATACATCACGGAATCCGTCTACACCAAGATCTCGAACCTTCTCAAGTACACCTCCGAAGACAAGAAGGCAGCTATTCGAACCTGCGGAAAGATTGTCGGACTCTTTCAACGAAAAGTCGCCCTCGGAGATATGTCGGTTGACCCTGTCACTTACGTCTTTCGCATCTCTCGCCCCATTGAAATTATTCGCAACGGTGACGCGGGCACCAAGCTGACGCTGCCGACGGAATGGTTCAACTGAGTACTCAAGATATTGCCCAACAGGTTTCTGCCCCCACCGGCCGCAAGGCCCTGACAACAACGCCGAACTACCGATGCAAAGATGGTCCGTCAACGAGCAAACCAAAGACGCCCTCAAGCACCTGACGCTGGAACACATCGATGACAACGCTCTGGAGAGCTTCACTGAGGTGGTTCAAAGCGTGATCACCAGGACAGTCACCCAAGCCTCGACCTCCAACCACCATACGGCCATCTCCAACACCGAGTCACTGGACGTTTTCGTACGAAGCCCGGACGGCATCGAGCACCTTTGCAGACCCACGGATCACTTCGCGCTCGCGTGTCGCGAGCCTGGCAGCTAGTCCGCGAACACTTCCGCTGGAAGTTCCAGTTCAGCGGGCTCGCTCGGCGTGCAATTCATCTCCAAGGCTGTCGCGACAACTTCCCGCCAGCAAGGCTCCGTCGCGTCCTCTGACTGCCTGAACCAGATTTCACTGAGCTGCTTTGTGACGGCGTACTGCCCCTTTGACACTGGACCTCCCGGCGTGTTCAAGGGCATTACCCCGCACATGATGTGCAACCGCAAGCCCTCAATCAACCGTACACAGGCGGCAAGCTGGCCAGAGCCACGCAGCAACGGCGCCGCCATTCCTGCGGACTTCATCGCCTGCTTCATCTCCGTAGTCGGAACGACCTGCTGCAGGCTACCGTCCAGCCCGACATAGCTCAGGCGGTATGTCCAGCCGCGCTCCTTGCGGTGATGATTTTCCTCGCCCTCGATCATGAAGTCGCCGGGCGACAGCTCCACTTCGCCCTCGCGAAGAAAGCGCCCAGGAAGATCGGCAGCTCTGTCCACCTCCGACGGCGGTTTGAGAACAGTTCCTGCAGCGATGAACTTCGCCCAGTGGCGGCATCGGTTGTCTCGCGGTGCAACGTTGATGGATACGGAGTTCATACGGCACCTACTGCTGCATTCGCGGAAGGCTCCAGGCGCTTTCCGCTCCCCTTCGCTGCACGGTATCGAGGTGGCGACACGTAGACCATCTCTCGCGCGCCTTCCCCAACCAACCAACCAGGCAGCGAACCAACCTCGTGCAGCGCAGCTCGAATCATCTGCTTGGCCCGGCCGTCGAACGGCAGACCATCGAAGCGTTCACCCCAAACGTGTCTCGCGAGCAGGTGCATTCGCACCCCCTTGCCGCCGCTGCTTGGAGCCCACCAACTGAGCCAGGCATGCAAACGCTTTGCCGCCGCACTCCTCAACATCCGTTGCTCCGCCAGATCGACCCAAACCACACCCCGTTTGGATTCTGGTGCCATCCACAGCAGTGGACTTACCAGAAGGTTAAAGCAGCCAGGGCTGCAAGGCAGAAAACAAACTAGTCGCGACTGCGCTTTGCCGGACGACCAACTGATCGTGACGTTTTCCAAATTTTCGATTGCGTTGCGAATAACTCTTCGATTTGCACCGGTATCGGTCATCCCCAAATCTCGTAGCAAATCTGTCCAAGCAAGGTGAACTCTCGCAATAGGATAGTTTTGAAAAACACCGGACGAAATACCAAGTCGGTGACGGCAACTGAGGTAGCAAGCCTCATCGTTCCCACCAATCTTGTGTACCTCGGATGGCATGGCCAGGCGTTGACAAATAGCAGAAAAAACCCCAAAAGTTCTCACGTCAATTGGCGCAGAATGAATTTCCACTTCAGCCAGAGTGCCATGGCTTTTGTGATCGTGCAGCGTTACCGCACCAAGATAAAAAGATCGACGTTCCGAACTTGAAGCGGCGCGCTGCGCTGTAAACAGCTCACTCTTTGATACCAACCACGTCGGCAATGGCGCGCGCTCAGGTGGTGCACCACATTTAAGTAGACCGCCGCCACGTGGGCCAGAAAATTCAACGCCCCAAACTCGCGCATCGCCGCTCTCAATAACATTACTAGATTCAGATTGCATAATTTCTCCTCGTTAAATGCATTTATATATTTACAAATAAAACTATAAATGTCAAGAGGAGCTTGGCGTCGAAACCTAATAAACTAACGTCAATTTCCAATAAAACACGCTCATTTCAACCATAATGACCGTCCAAAAAAGTTGCGAACTTGTTTTAAGTCATTGATTTTTATGAATATTTTTCCACAATAAAAGTTATCTAAATAATTCAAAAGAATTCACAAAAATTCTGATGAATTATTAGTGTTTTGCCTCGCCTTGGCTTGAAGCCAAGCGAAGCAAAACCGTTGGTAGATGACATGGCTTCGGCTGGGGATAAGTGCCCACCCCTACCCCTCCCACAGGTCGGTCGCCTAGATATCAAGGCCGCCATCCAGCAAACGTGCGCCCTCTTCGCGCAACTCCTCATTAGTCGGCACTTCCCACTGAGAGGATGTGTCCTGGATCAACTGAGCGTTGAGAAACGCTAATGCGCCCAAAAGCAACGGCACATCAAACCCGGCCGTTCTCGAATTCGACAGCGCAGCGTCCGCTCGCCTGAAGCGATCCAATCCCACCTTTTTCATGCAAGCCCCTAACACGATCTTTTCGTGGGTATCGCGCCGCCTAGTCAATTCTTTGGCTTGGACGCGTGCCTTCATAGCCAAATTTGCAGCCTTCGCATTCAATAGCGCAATTTCTCGCTCTATTTTTTCCGTCGCATCAAGTTCTGACAAATAATTTTTATTTCGCATAAATACCTCCATACGCTTGACATTACCAAAATAGAATGGCAAAACAAAATAATCAAGGCAAAACCAATACTGAAAGCGCACTGATACAAACCTCCGGTTTGTGTGCGCCCTCCGGGGGAAAAATACATGGCAATATTTCATTCCAGCGCAAAAATACTGAGCCGCAGCGCCGGGCATCACGCGGTAAAAGCCAGCGCGTACAGAGCGGCAGAACGCCTCGTGTGCAACCTAACAGGGCTTGTTTTTGACTATCGTAAAAAGCGTCATGTCTCCCGGAGTTGGATTCAGGCGCCTGCGAACAGTCCAGCATGGGTGCTGAGCCGCGCAGCGCTATGGAGCGCGTCTGAGACCGCAGAAAAGAGAATCAACAGCCAGTTGGCTCGCGAGATCGAAGTCGCGCTGCCAGTGGAGTTCGACCCCGCAACGCAAGAGCGGGTGCTGCGCGAGTACGTCACAGAAAACTTCGTGCGCCTTGGCATGGCTGCCGACGTGTGCATCCACACCAAGCCGGGGAACCCTCACGCCCACATCCTGTTGTCGCTGCGCTCGATAGAAGCACACGGCTTTGGCGCCAAGCGCCGCGAGTGGAACGATGCCAAGCTGATCGTTTCTTGGCGAGAGTCCTGGGCCGCTGTCACCGACCGCCGTAATAGAGCCACCGATGTTCGCCGTAATGGAGCCAGGAACAGGTGGGTGGAACGGGCGTCCCGAGGGGTTACGCTGGGGTGGATTTTGAAGGCTTTTGCGGTGCCGGTTTCCCTGCTGCCGTG